>DATJNM010000045.1:0-41838 GCA_035508155.1 Candidatus Sulfopaludibacter sp.
AGCTCTCTCCGCGCTCATGGCGCCCGGCGCAACTGAACGCGTCATTTACACCGGCACTTACAGCAAACCCTACGCGCCCGGCACGCGCGTTGGTTTCGGGATTCTGCCCGAACCGCTCTTCACGGCCGTCCAGCGCATCAAGGGCAACCACGATTTCGGCACAGCGAACCTGTTGCAACAACTTCTGGCCCGCGCGCTCGAAACCGGCCTTTACGACCAACACGTGGCGAAAATCCAAAAACGCTATGCCCAGAAAGCGCAGGTAATGAAACAGGCCCTAGCCAGTCATTTCCCGCCCGACGTGGAAATCTGGGAAGCCGGCGGCGGACTTTATCTCTGGGCGCGCCTGCCCAAACATGTTTCCACCGGCGTGAAATCAAAAGTTTTCCGTGCCGCGTTGAAAAACGGAGTGCTCTATGTGCCCGGCGAACTTTGCTACGCTGACGACCCGGCTCGCAAAAAACCGGACCATGAAATGCGCATCAGTTTTGGCAATGCCAGTGAGGAAGATATCCGCGAAGGCATCCGACGTCTTGGTGTGGTACTGCGGAAATTTGTCAAATAGGCGAAGGATTTTGCCCTGGCTGGCGTGTTTCTGGATAGAGAACACAAATCAAACCGGTCAAATCATGAAAAAAATTATCCACCTCGCCGCCTGCCTGCTCGCCCTGACGCTCACGCCGGTTTTCGGCCAGCCTGCGTCGCAATTCCCACCGCCGGGTTCGCCGACCTTTCAACAACGTCTGCAAACCATTGTGAACCGCGCCAATCCAACAGAGGACAATGCGCCGGCGCTCACCAAATTCAACCTCGATTTTCGTGGCGGCTCGCCTGTGGATCTGGTCAACGCGATCGAGAAAGCCACCGGTAAACCGTTGAATACAATTATTCCCACCGAAGACGCGGACATTCAATTGCCGCCGCTGAAAATGAATGACGTGGTGACGCCGCAATTATTCGCCGCGTTGGAGGCGGCCAGTCGGAAAACGGTGGCGGTTCAAAATGCGGCGTTTGGCAATACTTATTCACAAATAACCACAGACTACGGATTCCAAACGTCCGACAGTCCGGTCACGGACTCTTCGATCTGGTATTTCCATGCCGATAAACCGACTTTGCCTCCGGTCGTTTCCAATGAAAAAATCTGCCGGTTTTATAACCTCGATCCCTTTCTAAACCGCGGTTTTACCGTGGATGACATCACTACGGCTATTCAAACCGGCTGGAAAATGGCCGGGATATCTCCGGCACCAGAATTGAATTATCACAAGGAAACCAGGCTGCTGATTGCTTTTGGCGAACCAGGTGAATTACAAACAATTCAAGATGTACTCAATTGGCTTCCGGCGACGAGCACGAGCCACACGGAAATTAACGACATGAAATCGCAGATCAACGGTTTGGAGTCGCAAGTTGATACCCTGACGAAGAAAGTTTCAGTTTTGACTCAGGCGCAGACCGCCCTGCCCAAAGAAAAGTCTGGAAATTAAAATTCAACAGATGGTTAATGAACCAGCTTGGAAAAAGACATTCAAACGTCGGTGGGGCGAGCGTCCCCGCAAGCCGCGAATGTGCAAGGTGCCTCGCCCGTAGTCTCGTCCCGCCAAATTGAGGCGCTGACGCACCGGATGACTGAAGGAGATGAAATGGCCTGGCGCACTTTTCATGATGCTTACTTCGACCGCCTGTGGCGTTATCTGCTGGTTGTTGCCATCGGCAACGAGGACGCCGCGCGCGAAGCGTTGCAAGGCGCGCTCGTCCGGGCCGCCCGGCACATCAAGGTGTTCCGCGACGAAACCGTCTTTTGGAGCTGGCTCACGGTGCTGGCCCGCAGTGCGCTGGCCGACGAAACCTGGAAACGGCGCCGTTACTTCACGTTTCTGGACCGTTTCACGAGTCACGCGAACGTTGAGAACGACGGTGTCAGCGATGCCGGGATTGAGCACCGGTTGAAAACGCTGCTGGAAAATCAAGTCACGGCACTGCCACCTGATGAGCGGGAATTGGTCCGGCAGAAGTATTTCGCGCACCGCACCGTCCGCGAAATCGCGGATGAGTTGCAAATCACGGAGAAGGCCGTGGAATCGAAATTGTCCCGCATCCGCAAAAAATTGAAGGACGCGGTGCTGACGGAATTGAAAAATGAACGAGCGTCCTGACAATCTACTCGATGACGTGCTGAAGGAAGCTGCGCCTGCCGACTTCCGCGACACGATGCTCCGCGAAACCCTGCGTCTGGTCCACCGGGGTCGTCGTTGGCAGCGTATGCGGCGCGCGGCGGCTTTGCTGGCCGTGCTGGCGTTGTGCGGAATTTTTGTCTGGCGGGAAAATCCGCTGCAAAAGCCGGTTGCGCCCGCACCGGCGCCGGCGGCAGGACCGGTTGGAAAGAGTTACACATTGGTCGAAACGCAGCCTTTGCCGACCACCGACATCGTGGCCACGCGGCCGATGACATCAGGCCAATTTATTGTCTCAACTGCAGACGCCGAAATTGTTCAAACGCGCGGCGGCAACTATCGCGTGATCAATGATGACGAACTGCTGGCGTTGGTCGCATCCCATCCGGCGATGTTGATTCGCACCGGCCCGCACTCGGAGGAATTGGTTTTTGCCGATCCGAAGGATCAAAAAGGCTTCCCACTGAATTAACCCGGCGGCCAGGCCATGTAGCGTCCACCGAGGATGTGAATGTGCAGGTGCGGCACGGTTTCGCCGCCATTCTCGCCATTGTTGATGACCAGCCGGTAGCCGCCCCGGTCCAAACCCAGTTGGCCGGCTACTTCGGCAGCCTTGAGCAACAGGTAACCGAGCAGTTCCCGGTCTTCGGCCTTCGCCTCGGCCACGCGCGGAATCGGTTTCTTCGGAACGATCAAGGCGTGTGTCGGCGCTTGCGGATTGATGTCGCGGAACACGAGCACCCGATCGTCTTCATAAACGATTTTGGCCGGAATTTCGCGGGCGATGATTTTTTCAAAAAGCGTTTGGCTCATAGTTTTTCTCGTGACAAGCAACGTAACAGGCGACACGTGACAAGAAGCGCGCGTTCATTCCGCGTCATTGGTCACTCGTCACTTGCCACGTTTCATTTCACCACCAGCGCACAATCGGCGGATTCCGGTTCGGCGGTGAGGCATTGGCGCAGATATTCGACGATGTGGTCCTGCAATTTTTCACAACGGACGCTCCAGCGGCGCGCCCCGGCCAGCCGCTTGACGCAACCGCGCAGCCCGTGAAAATGCAGCACCCGCGGCGCTTGACGAAGCCGGGCGCGGAGTTCGTCGCGCAGACGCGGGAAGAAGAAAAGCTCGCAGCCGTCGCCAGATTCGCGCGCCATCAGACCCAGATCAGTTTCGGTGGTTTCCGGTTTGCGCGGTTCCATCGTACCGGCGCGGATGGTGAAACCGAGATTGCGCAGCACCTTCTCCAAGGCGCCGGCAAATTCACCCACCGTAACGCTCTCACGACACAGATCATTTTTGAAATAGTGAAAGACAGACGCCGCCGCGTGGCGCAACACTTCGGGGTCGAACCAGCCGTCGTTGCCACCGACGAGTTCGACCGAAATCATTTCGGCCGAGCACGGCACGCTCTCGCCGTTGGTGAGCTGAAACAGCAGGCAGTCGGACAGCAAGGCAATCATTTGGCAGCCTCCAGTTTTTTGACTTCATGGACGAAATCGGTGGCCTCCTGGAACCGGCGATAGACGCTGGCGAACCGCACGTAGGCGACTTCGTCAATGCTGCGCAGACCGTCCATCACCGACTTGCCGATGAATTCGGCGGGTACTTCACTTTCAAATTTGTCGGTCACAGCCGTCACGATATGGTCGGTCAAATCTTCCATGGCTTGCGGGCTGATGGGACGTTTCTGGCAGGCCTTTTTGATGCCGGACAGAAGTTTCTCACGGGAAAATTCCTCATGCCGCCCGTCGCGCTTTTGCACCATCAATCCTTCGCGTTCAACTTCCTCGTACGTCGTAAAGCGGTGACCGCACTTGGTGCATTCGCGGCGGCGGCGAATCGTGGCTCCTTCACGCGAGGCGCGCGAGTCAATAACTTTGTCTTCCTGACAGCCGCACTTGGGACAACGCATAAAGCCACTGCTAATTGTGGCCGCCTCCTTGTAGCACACAAAGTTTTGTGGTGTCAAGCGGTGACCCGGGAGGTTCCGCCAAAAAGTTATTCACACGAAACCGCCTTGCGTTCGGTTCTTTTTTGATTATGCTTAGCGGCTCATTTTGGCGAAACGGCAGTAACACAGTAGTTTTTTAACATTTGATTTATGGCAACAGCGAACGACCTGCGCCGCGGCATGGCGATCAATTACAACGGCGATATTTGCGTGGTGTTGGATATGCAGCACCGCACGCCGGGCAACCTGCGCGCGTTCGTCCAGGCAACGCTTCGCAGCATCCGCACCGGCAAATCGTCCGACGTCCGATTCAGTTCCACCGAACGCATCGAGCCCGTGCCGATGATCACCAAGCGGATGGAATACAGTTACAAGGACGGCGAGGATTATGTTTTTACCGACCCGGAAACCTACGAAACGGTCACGCTGGCAGCGGAACTGGTCGGTGACTCGAAAAATTATCTTGTGGAGAATGGCGCGGTGACGGTGACGTTTGTCGAGGATAAGGCGGTGTCCATTGAACTGCCGTCGAGCGTGGTATTGACCGTGGCCGATGCGCCGGAAGGCATCCGGGGCGACTCTTCCAATAACGTCCAAAAACCCATCACACTGGAAACGGGCATCACGGTCCAGGCGCCGTTGTTCATCAAGACCGGCGAAAAAATCAAGGTGGACACCCGCACCGGCAAATACATGGAGCGCGCGTAACCGAAACGCATTGATGGGTTGCCGGGTGATGGGATAAACGGGGTGATTCCCGTTTCGATTCAGCAACTTACCCGTCCAATTATCCATCCCTCCATTTCCCCGTATCCCGGCGGGCGGTCATTTTGCCGTGGGAATTGCTTTTCAAGGCGGCTGGCTTTGGTAATTTCTGTGCCGACACGTATGCCGGAGCAAGCGAAAGGAGAGAAGGAATTTCGCGGCATTGCCGTTTCCGCCGGCATTTGCCGTGGAAAAATTCTCGTCCTCCACCGCGCCCGCCACATCATTGCCCGGCGCGGACTGGCCGACAACGAGCTCAATGAAGAGGTGGGCCGGTTTGAGAAGGCCCTCGTCCAAACCCGCCAGCAAATTCTGGAAATCCAGGGCAAGGTTCTGGAAACGCTCAGTTCGAAGGAGGCGGACATTTTTGAAGCGCACCTGCTGATGCTGGAAGACCGGGTGCTGGTGGACGAAGTCATCCGGATGATCCGGGACCAAAAGGTGAACGCCGACTTTGCCTTCCACACCGTGGCGGAACGCTACGTGACGGCGTTGGTGGCGGCGAATGATGAATATCTTCGCGAACGCGCCAACGACATGCGTGATTTGACGGCGCGGGTGCTGGATAATTTACTGGAAGTTGAAGATGAATTCGATCTTCGCCACCTCGCGGAACCGTGCATCCTGGTCAGCCACGACCTGAGTCCGTCCACCACCGCGCAACTGGACAAGAAATTCGTGCTGGGGTTCGCCACCGACATCGGCGGACAAACCTCGCATACCGCCATCATGGCCCGTTCGCTGGGTATTCCCGCGGTCGTCGGCCTCCAAACCGTCAGCCAGGAATTGGAAAGCGGGGATTATGCCTTGCTGGACGGCTATAACGGCACGGTCGTCGTCAACCCCACCGACCAGACACTGTTTGAATACGGCCAACTGGCCAAAATCAAGGCCTCATTGGAAGAAAAACTGCACGAAATCCAGCAACAACCCGCCGTCACCCTGGACGGCAAATTCATTCATCTCTCGGCAAACATCGAAGATCAGAATGACATCGAGTCGGTGTTGGCCCATGGCGCCGAGGGCGTCGGATTGTTTCGCACGGAATATCTGTTCATCAACCATGAAAGCCTGCCGACCGAGGAGGAACAATACCAGTCCTACCGCAAGGTCGCCTCGGCCTTGAAACCGAACCCGGTAATCATTCGCACGCTCGATCTGGGTGGCGACAAATTCGCCTCGCACCTGCAACTGGCCAAGGAAGTCAATCCCTTCCTGGGCTGGCGCGCCATCCGGTTTTGTCTCGCGCAACCGGAACTGTTTCGCGCCCAGCTTCGCGCCATCTTGCGCGCCAGCGCCGATGGCAACGTTAAAATGATGTACCCGATGATTTCCGGCCTCGAGGAATTGAACCAGGCCAATGCGTTGCTCGAAAAGTGCCGCGCCGAATTGCGCGCCGAAGGACAGCCGTTTGACGAAAAAATGGAGGTCGGCGCGATGATTGAAATCCCGTCCGCCGCGCTCATCGCCGATGTCCTGGCCCCGCGCGTGAGATTTTTCAGCATCGGCAGCAACGACCTCATCCAATACACGCTGGCCGCCGATCGCACCAACGAGAAGGTGTCACATCTTTATGAACCGACGCACCCGGCGATCATTCGTCTCATCAAAACCACGGTGGACGCAGCGCACCGGCACGGCATCTGGGCGGGTGTCTGCGGCGAAGTCGCCGGCGATCCGGTGCTCGCCCCGTTGTTGATCGGTCTGGGGGTGGATGAATTGAGCGCCGCGCCGACCGTCGTTGCTCAGGTCAAATACATTGTTCGCCGTCTCAAATTGAACGAAGCCCAGGCCCTGGCCGAATTTGCGCTGCAATGTGAATCGCCCGTGGAAATTCATGCCCGTTGCCAGGAACTCGCCCGCCAGACGGCGCCGAGTCTTTTTGAAAGCAAAACCTGACCCGTGCCTCTCACCATCCGGCGTTTGGATTGCAGCCTGGGCGATATTTTGAATTTACGTCCGCCCGTATCAACGGCCGGCCAAATGATAACGCCACTGTTTCACCAGCGATAAAATCGTGAATTTTGACCCCAACCTTCATCCGCATCGCCGCTACGACCCTTTGAGCGGTGAATGGGTGTTGGTATCACCGCACCGCACACTACGCCCCTGGCAGGGCCGGCGCGAAGGCAGCGCCTCAACCGATCGCCCGGCTCACGACCCGAAGTGTTACCTCTGTCCGGGCAATCCCCGTGCGGGAGGCGCGGTAAATCCCGGTTACACGGAGCCATTTGTGTTCACCAATGACTTCGCCGCGCTGCTCCCGGAAGTGCCGCTCGGCGGCGTCACCGGCAATCTGATACGGTGTGAACCGGTTCGCGGCGAATGCCGGGTGATTTGTTTCTCACCGCGACACGACCTTACGCTGCCAGAAATGGCGGAAACGGATATTTTGCGCGTGGTGAACGTCTGGGCGGAGCAAATCGACCAACTGGGCGCCCGATATCGCTGGGTGCAGATTTTCGAGAACAAAGGTGAAATCATGGGCTGCTCGAACCCGCACCCGCACGGCCAGATTTGGGCGGGCAATTTTTTGCCCCGGTTCGTGGCGCCGGAAGATCGCACGCAAAAGTCTTACCTCGAAAAACACCGGCGCCCGTTGTTGCTGGATTATCTGGAAATCGAATTGCAATCGAAGGAACGGGTCATTGCATCCAATCCGCACTGGTTGGCGGTGGTGCCGTATTGGGCCGTCTGGCCGTTTGAACTGCTCCTGCTGCCGCGGCGCCACGTGCAGCGTCTGCCCGAGCTGACCGCCGATGAGCGCCGGAGTCTGGCGGATATTTTGAAACGGAGTCTCACGCGCTATGACAATCTGTTTGAGACGAGCTTTCCGTATTCGATGGGCTGGCACGGCGCGCCGACGGACGACGGCCATTACGAACACTGGCAGTTACATGCGCATTTCTATCCGCCGTTGCTGCGCTCCGCCACGGTCAAAAAATTCATGGTGGGTTACGAAATGCTGGCCGAACCCCAGCGCGACCTCACGCCCGAACAGGCTGCCCAACGCCTGCGTGAAACCGCCCTGGTTCATTTCAAGCAGCGCTCCGTGGCTGAACCTCCTTAGCCGGCGCAATATTTTTCCGCGGAAACGACATATCTGTTTGACGCCCCAGGCATTCGCGCAAATAATATTCCGGCCATGGGAACTGATTCCAAAGCATGAAAGTCATCATTCTGGCCGCCGGTTACGCCACGCGGCTGTACCCGCTCACCTTGAACCAGCCGAAGCCGCTGCTGTCCGTCGCCGGCAAGCCGATGATCGAACACGTCCTCGACAATCTTTCGCCCATCGGCGGCATTGACCGGATTTACGTCGTGACCAACGCCAAATTTGCCGGTCATTTCCAGAAATGGTCGGAACAACCTCCGGCCGCCCGATCACACCTGGCATTCACCATCGTCAACGACGGCACAACCAGCGAGGCCAATAAACTCGGCGCCATCGGCGATATCCATTACGTGCTCCAGACCCAAAATGTGCAGGACGACTTGATCGTGGTGGCTGGTGACAACCTGTTCAGCGAAAAACTCGGTGACTTTGGGAAATATTGCCGCGCCAAAAACGCGCCGGTGCTGGCGCTTTACGACGTGGGCGACCTCGAGGAAATCAAAAAATACAGTTCCATTTCCGTGGCGGCCGACGGCCGGATCACCTCCTTTGAGGAAAAGCCCCAGCATCCGACGAGCACGATGGCTGGCATCGCCCTGTATTATTATCCCGAAGCAACGATCTCGCTTATCAAACAATACGTCTCCGAGGACAACAACCACGATCAACCCGGTCGGCTCGTGCAGTGGCTTTATCCGCGTACGCCGGTCTATACCTGGCGCGTGCCCGGGTTGTGGTTCGACATCGGCTCCAAGGAAACGCTGGAGGAAGCCAACCGGATCTTCGCGAATCCGAGCGCGTAAAAAACCCTTTTCAAAAGAAAGCAGTGTGCTACAAGCAAGCTGTAGCCGATGGATTTTTTTGACCAGGAAGCCCACGCCAAAAGCCGTACCCGTCGGTTGTTGTGCCTGTTTGGCCTGGCGGTGTTTGCCTTTCTGGTTTTGACCTACCTGATTCTGGCCGTGCCCATTCTGTTCTTCTGCAACCCATCGGCCGTAGATTTTTCGGCATGGATTTGGGATCCCCGCCTGGCCTGCTGGGTCGCCATCGTTACCCTGTTTTCCATCACCCTCGGTTGCCTCTACAAGCTGCGCCTGCTCTCCGGCGGCGGCGCGGCCGTGGCGGAATTGCTCGGCGGACGGCTCGTCGAAAGCAACCCCGCCGATGCCGGCGAAAAAAAATTACGGGATGTGGTGGAGGAAATGGCCGTGGCCTCAGGCCTGTCTGTTCCCGCCATTTATGTGCTCGACCACGAACGCGGCATCAACGCATTCGCAGCCGGCCGCACGCGCGATGAGGTGGCCATCGCCGTCACCTTCGGCGCGCTGAAATTACTGGATCGTGACGAATTGCAAGGCATCGTGGCGCACGAGTTCAGCCACGTTCTCAACGGGGACATGCGGCTCAACATGCGTTTGATGGTGCTGGCGCACGGCCTTTTCTGGCCGACCATCGTCGGCCGGGTCCTGGTGCGCGGAACGACGCGCGCGCCGGAAATCGGCGAATCCATCTTCGACGAAGGGACCCCGCCGGTCTTTCTGCCGACTGCTCTGCCGGGGGTGCTGTTTTTAATCATTGGCGGCATCAGTTCACCCCTCGTGCGGTTGCTCAAAAGTCTGATCTGCCGCGAACGCGAATGGCTGGCCGACGCGGCGGCGGTGCAATTCACCCGGAATCCGGCCGGCATCGCGGGCGCACTCAGGAAAATCGGCGGCTTGTACAAGCAGGGCCGGCTCGACACGCCTTTTGCCGAAACCGCCAGTCACCTGTACTTCGTCAATTCCGCCTGCGACCCGTGGCTCAGTTGCCTGTCCACGCACCCGCCTCTGGCAAAACGCATACTGGCGATTGACCCGGCGTTCGACGGCCAGTTTCCGCATATCCAGTCCTTGAAACGACCAACCGAGGACCTCTCACAGGAAGCCCAATACGACCGCTTGTACGAGGAAACGCTCCGCCGCGAACGCGAAGAGGCCAAACAGCGCGGCGAGTTAGAATAAGCCTTACCTGGCCGTCACGACCACGTAGTTCTTTTTGCCTTTGCGCAACAGGAGGTGCCGGCCAAAGAGCAAATCGTTCGTTGTCACGGCGCGTGTGGCGCTGGCCTCACGAACGTTGTTCACGTTCACGCCGCCGCCTTCGATGTCTTTGCGCGCCTGGCCCTTGGACGAGGAAAGGCCGGCGTGAACCAAAAGCTCCACCAGCGGTAAACCCGCGCCCGCCAGTTTTGATTTCTCGATTTCCTTCGTCGGCACTTCGCCAACAATTTCATCGAAGGTGCTTTCGCGTATTTTGTCTAGAGGTAAGGCACTGTCGAATAGAATCGTGCTTGCTACCAAAGCCTCTTTGGCAGCGGCTTCGCCGTGAATTAAAGCCGTGATATTCCGTGCTAATTCTCTCTGCGCTTCGCGCGTTCCCGGATTTTCCGCGTGCCTCTTCTCCAGCGCTTCGATTTCCGCTTTCGGCAAAAACGTGAAATAGTTCAGGTAGCGGACGACGTCGCAGTCGTCCGTGTTAACCCAGAATTGATAGAATTTGTACACGCTGGTTCGTTTTGGATCGAGCCAGACGGCGCCGGCCTCGGTCTTGCCGAATTTCGTGCCATCGGCGTTGGTGATGAGCGGCAACGTCAAACCATAAGCCGCCCTGCCCGTTTTTTTCCGGATGAGGTCAATGCCGGCGGTGATGTTGCCCCATTGATCGCTGCCGCCGATTTGCAATTCGCATCCGTATTGTTCGTAAAGCTTCAGGAAATCGAACGCCTGGAGGAGCATGTAGCTGAATTCGGTGTAGCTGATGCCGACTTCGCGGTCTTCCATCCGCGCGCGGATGCTTTCCTTGGCCACCATCTGGTTGACCGAAAAATGTTTGCCGATGTCGCGCAGGAAATCGAGATACGAAACGTTCGCCGTCCATGAAGCATTGTCCACCAGTCGCGCCGGATTGGTTTTGGCTTCAAAATCAAGCAGCCGTTTGAGCTGATCCTTCACGCTGGCGATGTTGCGTTCCAGGACTTCCCTGGTGAGCAACTGCCGCTCCTGCGTCTTGCCGCTGGGATCGCCGATGGAACCGGTCGCGCCACCGGCCACGGCGATGGGATGATGACCGAGCATTTGGAAGCGCCGCAGCGCCAGCAGCGGCACCAGATTGCCGACATGCAAACTGTCCGCCGTCGGATCGAAACCGCAGTAAAGCGTAAATACTTTGTTCGAGGCAACCATTCTGGACACCTCAGATGGTTGCTCTCCGTGAATACTTTCTAAAACCTCCTCGGTTTCAGCAATGGTTTTTCCCACCTCTGGAAACCGTTCCACTATTCCTTGCTCATAGAACTTAAAAGTCTTCTGGTGGACCAAGCGACGCCAATCCAATTCTTCTATGATGTTCACACAGGCAGCTTAATTTGCCAGTGGCCGATTGCCAATTTCCAATTCGACTTAAATGGTTTCGCGCAAAGACGCCAAGACGCGCAGCAATTTAACTTTGCGCCTTGGCGTCTTTGCGTGAAAATCCGTGCGTGTCACAAATGCTGAAATCGTCCGGCGCGATGGCCGCCGCCACGCTCTCGAGCCGTTTGCTCGGCATGGTGCGCGAGATGGTCTATTACGGCTTCATGGGCACGGGCTGGGTCAACGATGCCTTCCAATACGCTTTCACCATTCCGAATCTCTTCCGGCGATTGCTCGGCGAAGGCGCCTTGACGGCGGCCTTTATCCCGGTTTTCAAGGAGAAGGAAAAAATACATGGCGAAGCGGAAATGTGGCGGGCGGCCAACGCCGTCATTTCGGGATTGATTGTCGCGGCGAGCCTGGTCATCGCCGTCGTCATCGCCGGCATTTCCCTGACGCTGGCCTTGCATCAATTTGACGCCCGCCCGGACCTGATCCTCCGGTTGCTGCGGGTGATGTTTCCCTACATGCTGCTGGTCTGTCTCGCCGCGGCCATGATGGGGATGCTCAACGCGCGCGGCCATTTTTTTATCCCGGCGATGGGCGCGACGATGCTCAACCTGGTCATGATTGCGTCGGTTTTCTGGCTCGCGCCGAAATTCGGGGTGGGGCTGCCGAAGGAGCAAAAACTGCCGGTGCAGATTTTTGCGCTGGCTTACGGCGTGCTGGCGGCAGGCGTCGCGCAGGCGGCCTTTCAAATGCCCACGCTCTGGCGCGATGGTTTCCGCTATCGCTGGGTTTCGCCCTGGCGCGATGAAACCGTGCGGCGTGTGATTTACAAAATGACTCCCGGCACCATCGGCGTGGCAGCGTTTCAGATCAACGTCGCCCTGGTCCAGTTGATCGCGGTTTTCGCCGGCACCGGCATCGTGTCGTCGTTCAACGGCGCGGTGCGGCTGATGGAATTGCCACAGGGCATGTTCGGAATTTCGCTGGCGACGTATTTGCTGCCGACGTTGTCCGGCCTCGCGACGGACAAAAATTATCATGAATTTCGCGCCACGTTGCGACACGGTCTAGCCACGGTGATTTTTTTGAATCTGATCGCCTCCGTCCTGCTCGTCACCCTGGCTGAGCCGATCGTCCGGTTGCTGTTCGAACATGGCAAATTTCACGCCGACTCCACGGTCCGGGTTTCCTTTGCCCTGACCTGCCTGGCCCCCGGCCTGGTGATGTTCTCGACGGTGAATATTCTGGCGCGCGCCTTTTACGCGCTGGGCGACACGCAAACGCCGATGAAAATCAGCCTGGCCTGCCTGGCGTTGAATCTCATCGCCGCCTGCGCGCTGCTCCATTTTGTGCAGGAAGGCGCTCCGGGCATTGCCAACACGCTGACCTCGTGCCTTAACGTCGGCCTGCTGCTGTTCGCGTTGCGGAAGAAACTCGGCACCCTCGAAATGGAACCGTTGCGCGAGAATCTGGTGCGCCTGCTGCCGTTGATGCTGGTCGCCGGTCTGATTGCCTTCGGAAGCTGGCGTGGCTGGGAACGTTTCGTCGGCCATCCGACCATCCCATTGAAAATTGGCGCGGTGTTTGTGCCCGCCGGAATGGCCGGAATATGCTACTGGCTGGGCGCGCTCGCGCTCAAAATCCCGGCGGCAAAAGAGATGGTCGAATTCGCCTTGGTGAAATTCAGGCGGTAGGCCGCGCAGCCGGCTCGCGAATTATCGGAGTCCTCTGCGCGCCGGACATACGGCGCAACTCAACCGCGGCGCGCACGGAGTGACGCGCCCTGCCATCAAACCGGCACAACCGCCGCCCAACAGTTTTGCCCGAACTTTGCCTTGAATCTTTCCGCGAGTGTTTCCCCGGCGGCAACATTTTCGACGACCGCGAAGGTCGTCGAGCCGCTGCCGGACATGAGCGCCGCCAGCGCGCCATGGGCGCGGAGAAATTCTTGGAACAGCGCGAGCACCGGATATTTTTCGAGCACCGGCGCCTCGAGCGAGTTGTAAAAGCCGTCAGCGACCGCGGGCCACTGATTGGTTTGCAGCAGCGCAATCAATTCGCGGGCGCGGCCCGGCCGGCCGTTCCCGGCGGCGGGGAACCGCGCCAGCGCCTGATACGCCCACCCCGTGGAAACACCAAATCCGGGATGAATCAACAGCAATGCCTTGTCGCGGAACGCGGGGAAAAAGTCGAGCGGCTGGATTTTCTCACCGCGACCGGTCGCCCAAGCCGGCTGATTCTGCAAAAAAAACGGCACATCCGAACCGAGTGACGCGGCCAGTTCGCCCAATTTCGTCGGCGCCAGCGGCCGATCAAAAAGTTCGTTCAAGGCGGTCAGGGTGGTGGCGGCGTTGCCGCTGCCGCCCCCGAGACCGGCCGCCAGCGGGATTTTCTTTTCCAAATGAATTTTTACACCGGCGTTGATTTTTGCCGCCGACAAAAACGCGGCCGCGGCGCGGCACACCAGATTCTGCGAATCCGTCGGCAGATTCCCGTCGGAACAGGAGAGTTCCACGCCGTTGCCGTCGCGGGCAAACGTCAATTGATCATGCACCTTGACGGGGTGCAGGATGGTTTCCAGCTCGTGAAAGCCATCGGCGCGCCGGCCAAGGATGTTCAGGAGCAGGTTGACCTTGCAGAACGATTTTTTTTTCAGGCGCATCAGACTTCAAAAAAGCAAGACGCGCCAACCACAAGCGGTTGGCGCGTCGGTCAAAACGATTTCGGCCACGTTCAGTTATTGTCGAACACCTTGAACCGGCTGCCGGGAACGAACGGAGCAACGTCACCGCCGCTCATGCCAACGTAAGTATCGGTGTCAAACATTGAGTCGGACCACAAGCCCGGGGTATAATTGTCGGGATAAACCGGTTCCGGCGCGAGGTATTTGGTGAAGATGGGATGATAGGGCGGGAAGGGAAAAGTAATGACTTCATAAAGTCCCACTCCGGTGCGCGCCACCGAGCGATCAAAGCCGCGAACGAATCCGACCGTGTAACCGGCTTCCGGCGAGTCAAACACGGCGGTTTGCTCCACCGACCGGCGCCATTCGCCGCCGCGGGCCGCCTCGGCAACATTACTCATGCCCCGGCCGAGTTTTTGTTCCGGGCCCGCGCAACCGGACGTGAACAGGGCCGCCACGGCAACCACGCTGAGAAAGGTAAGTGCGTTACGCATAAATTCTCGAATTGACCAAGGCAGCTTACGGCAAATCCACCGGATGTAAAGCGTGTTTTATTCCCCAATTCGAGCCGGCCGATTTCACGGCCGGGCACCGGTTTCGATCGCACGGGCGCGTTTCTTTTCCCGGCGATCCCAATACCACGCAATCCAGACGGTGATTTCGTAAAGCCCCTGCAGGGGCAAGAACATCACCAGTTGCGTAATCGGTTCGGGCGTGGTGAGCACCGCGCCGAGGATTAGATTAATCACGATCATGTAACGCCGCGCCCTGGCCAGCGTGCGGTAGTCAATCACACCAATTTTCACCAGGGTCAAAATCACCACCGGCAGTTCAAACCCCAGCCCCATGCCGAGCATGAATTTGCAGACGAAACTGATGTAATCCTCCGCCCGCCATTGCAGGGCGCCGAACCCGAGCCATTGGGAGTACATCTGGGCCGCCGCCAGCGCGACCGGCATTAGAATAAAATAACAGAAGGCCACGCCGGTGAGGAACAGGCCGACGCCAATGACCAGTCCGTGATAAACGTACTTGCGCTCGCGAATTTTCAGCGCCGGGAAGATGAATCCGGCGATAAAGTAAAAAATGAACGGCGACGCCAGCAGCGCGCCGCCATAAAGCCCGACCTGGAACGCCACCACAAATCCGCCCGCCGGACTCAGGTTGACCAGTTCGATGTTCATCCGGCGTGCGGCGGCGACGGCGGCCGGACTGTCACTGACGCGCCAGCCAAGCACGTGATTGGTGCCCAGCGTGAGCGGTTCCACGGTGACGGCCACGAAACGGTTGGTGCCGAGATTCAGGGATTTTTCCTGTCCCGACGTGAGCTGAAAATTGCCGAGGTGATTGGTGCCGAAACTGACGACGACGGTCTGGTTGGTGATGGTATGATAGTTATAGGCATGCTCCAGCGGCCATTTGATGATGCCGACGACGTGATTCGCGGCGAACAGGCAGATCAACATTCCCAAAAACAGCGCGACAATGCTTTTGATGAGCACCCAACGGAAGTCCTCCAGGTGTTCGAGAAAAGTCTTTACCGGGCCACCTTCGGCCTCCTCGGAACGCTCCGGTTCATTGTCGCCGGCCATGCCGAAAAACCGCCGCTGTCAAACCTTCGGCGGATTGTTGGATGGTGGAACGGTTTGGCCGGACTGGGATTGGCTGTCCGTGACGGATTTGGCGGGAGCCGCGGGCTTTTCTTCCGCAGCGTTGTGAATCTCATCGGTCACTTCGCGGGTCGCCTTTTTGAATTCCTTGATGCCGGTGCCCAGACCGCGGGCCAGCTCGGGAATTTTTTTGGCGCCGAACAACAGCAGGACGGCCAGGATCACAATGACCCATTCCCAACCACCCATTATGCTTGCAAGCATGACGTTCATATATTTGTCGAGCCTTTGACACGTTACGCCCGGTTCACCGGTTAGTAAAGCGTCAAAACACCGTAGGAGCCGAGGTAACGAGGCTCAAACTTTTGCTTTTATTTCAGAGCCTCCTGACGTTGGCTCCTACAACAGAAATCAAATTACGCGCCGGTCCTGGGATGCAACAGTACAAAGTCGTCCCGGCGGTTTTGGGCCCAGGCGGATTCGTCGTGACCCGGATCCACCGGCTTGTCCTTGCCGTAGCTCATGGTGCGGATGCGGGCCGGATCAATACCCAGTTTGGCCAATGCCTCGCGTGCCGCCAAAGCGCGGCGATCACCCAGGGCACGATTGTATTCCTCGGTGCCGCGCTCGTCGCAATTGCCCTCGATGATTAACTTGGTGCTGGGGTCGGAACTCAACGCGGACGCGACGGATTGAAGATTCGCGTCCTCGCTGTGCCGGATGACCGAGCTGTCAAAGGCAAAGTGAATCGTATAATTCGCCAAGGCCTGGCGGTCCTGGGCCATGTTGTCGAAACTGTTTATATTCGCCTGCGCGCCGCCACCGGGCTGATTGCCGCCGGGCAACGTGCCGCCTTCTCCCGGGTTGTTGACTAAACCTCCCGGGCCGTTCGGGATGGGCGTGACGCCGTAAGGCCGGTGATTGCGGCAACCGGTGGCAACAAGGGTGATGGCCAGCACAAAAGCCATGGGGTAAACCAGCTTCGTCATTTTCATAATTTTTCCTTCGGTTAAAGGTTGGTTAAAACAGTTAAAATTCATCTCGCCCAGGCCGGTTCGGAATCACTGCCCGAAATCTGGCGAATATCCTTGACTTGTTTTGTGTACACGTCAAGCAAAGACAACACGTAACGGCCGCCGCTGCGCCGCGCGTAAATGAGCGTCCGCGAATTCGGCGACCAGGAGGGATCCTCGCCCCGCACCAAAATCGTGGGCGCCGCGCTGCCGTCCGCCGGCATGACACAAATGTCAAACTCACCCGCCTGCGTCGTGAACGCGATCCACTTGCCGTCCGGCGACCAGTCCGGCTCCGTCGGGTTCGGCGTGCCGGGCGTCCGGATGACGTGAACCTCGCCGCCGGACGAGGAGACCCTGGCCAGCACCCGGCGTTCGCGAATCTTGGTGGCGAAACAAATCCATTGTCCATCGGGCGACCAGCAGGGCGACGAATCCTCGCTGGTGGAGGTCAATTTTCGCGGATTGGAGCCGTCGGCGTTGGCAACCCAGACATTCGGGCTCCCGCTCCGGCTCATGATCATGGCCACCTGCGAGCCGTCCGGCGAGGCCGCCGGGCTGATATTTGACCCGCTGTAATGCGCGATCACACGCCGTTCGCCGGTGTTGAGGTTATGGTAAAAAATATCCGGATTGCCGAGTTTGTAGGAATTGTAATAAAGCGCCGCCCGGCCGGGCACCCACGACGGTGCAGAAACGATAACGCCGTCGTGCGTCACGGCCTGGGCGTTGTGCCCGTCGAAATCGGCAACCCAAATCTCACCATTACCGCTGGGCGCCTCGACCTTGAACGCAATCCGGGTCTGGGCGATGCCTTTTTTGCCGGTGATGACCAGCACCACGTCATCGGCAAACGCGTGCGCCTGCCGCCGCAACGTTGCGCCGTTGTAGGAGCGCGACAGGATCGTCTTCCGGCCAAAACGGTCCACGACCCGGCCCGCCACATTGCCGGCGCTGCTGCCGCTGATTTGATATTGCGCGGCATCGGGATCCACGAACGTGAAGCCCTGAACATAAAGATCGAATTTTAAAACTTCCGCGACCTCGCTGCCAAACCCTTCAATGGAAATGGGAATGGGCTTGGTCTGTCCCAGAATGTTGATTTCCTGTTGAATGTTGATCTCGTTCTGGCCGCGCGCGAAACTGGCCGCCATCAGCCCGAGAAAAACCGGCAGGCAAAGTTGAATCAGAGAAAGGCAGTTTTTTTTCATCCGAGCATCCGTTTGGCTTTGAGGTTGAAGTTGATGATGTAAGTGCGTTCCTTTTCCTGGGCGCCTTCTGGAAACGGGGCAATGAACGTGACCCGCTCGAGCGTTCGCTGCACGGAAGCGTCCACCTGGGCATCGTCCGAGGGTGTGATGATCCGCGCGGAAACCACCGTGCCATCACTGGCGACGGTCACGGTCACCTTCGTGTTGGCGTCGTCACTGGAGGTGTCGTCCGGTGGCGTCCATGCCTGTTCATAAATGCTTTTAACGACGGCGGCATAGTTCGCATAGGCCACGCTGCTGTTGCCGGGCATGTCCACCGTCGTACTCGGCGAGAGGTTCTGCCTCAAATTCCGGATGGCGCTGCGCAGCGCCTGCGCCCGTTGGGCGGAGTTATCGGGGCGTGAAGCATCTCGTGGCACGTTGCGCATCACCGGTTTCAGATTGGGTTCAATCTTGTGGGGCTGGACCTTTTCCAGCGCCGGTTTGGGCGGTTCAGACTTGAATATCTTCTCCAATCGCTCTGTGAGCGTGGGTGTCGGCTCGACCGGTTTGGGCGGTGGCGTGACGACGGGTTGAGGCGCTGGCGGCGGGGGCGCGGGTTGCACCGGCGGAAGCGCCTGCGCATTCTTCACGCCGCTGGTGTACGGCGCGTCAATCAAATTGGCGGGAATGACATCAAGTACGTTCAAGTCGTCCGCTTTGGGCCGGGGTTCAAAGAATGCCGGACCGACAATCAGAATCACCAGCAACAGCAGGTGAACACCTGCTGTGGCAATGACGCATTTCTTTTGCAGCCGGTTCATTTGGTCGGTTCGGTGCGCAGCGAGTAACGCGTGATGCCGTTGCGCTGGCAGCCGTCAATCACGGCGGCCACGTACTTGTACGGATCCTCCTGGTCCGCCCGGATATAGACCACGATGTTCGGGTTGGCGCGAAAATCCGTCGCCAACTGCGCTATCATCTGGTCGAAGGGCATTCGTCGCCGGTCGAGCGCGTACACCCCCGTTGCGCTGACTTCGACGGTGCGGATGTCGCGTTTGTTCACAAATTTGTCCGGCTGTCCGCCGCGCGGGAGCTTGAGGTTGATGCTTTGTTCCAGCAACGGCGTGGTGATGACGAAGATGATGAGCAGCACGAACGCCAGGTCGAGCAGCGGCGTGATGTTGATTTCACTCAACGTTATCAGATATCCACGTTGTGAAAAGCGTCTCATGGCCGTCGAGGGTCGCGGGACGAGGGTCGAGTGCCCGGCGCGCAGCTCCAATGCTGCGCTCGACTCTCGACTCTCGACTCTCGACCAAATTTCATTCTTCTTCCTCCAGGAACTCGGATTCCATTTTGGATACCAGTTCCTGCGCGAAATTGTCCAGTCCGACGGTAAACACCCGCAGATTGTGTACCAACCAGTTGTAGCCAAACATCGAGGGGATGGCCACGAGCAGGCCCGCCACCGTGGTGATGAGGGCCGCCGCCACACCGGGCGCCATCGCCGCCAGCGTGGCAGTGCCCTGTTGCGCGATGCCGCCAAACGCGCTCATCACACCCCAGACGGTGCCGAGCAACCCCAGAAACGGCGCCCCGCTCACAGCGATCGCCAGAAAAATCAAACCGGACTCCAGCTTCAGCGATTCCTGCGCAACGATGTTTTCGATGGCGCGCTTGACGTGTTCCATGTTTTTGAGCGTCACGCGTTGACGACGTCGTTCCCCGCCCGGACCGCGCAACCGGGCGTCCAGTTGCGTGCAACCCATCCGGTAAACCTCGTAGAGCGGACAACCTTCCACCTGCAACTTGCGGTCGAACAAATCAAGCACGGCTTTTTGCGACCGGAATTCCTCGTTGAAATAGTAATTCAGCCGGCGGGCGCGGCGCATTTGCAGAACCTTGGAAGTCATGACCGACCAGGCGACGATGGAAAAAAAGACCAGGAAGACGATGATCGCCTTGGCTTCAGGCGTCGCCTGTTTCCATACGTAAACGAGTTCCGCTTGATTGGAAGCGGCCCCCACGACAGCAAACGACAATACGTTCATGATGCCGACAAATTAACCTGGTCGTGAGGAACCGATGTAGCGGCCAAGCGGCAGGCGGTCGAGCAAATTTCCTGCCCTCACAAATTACTACCCGCCCTCCCGGGAAATGCAACGACTTTTTTACAGAAAAATTCAAAATCCCACCATCAGCCTCGGTAACGTCTTCTTGACCCGCTGGTCGCCCATGGCCCGGCCGAAATCAAACCGCCGGCCCAGCCAGGGCAGCAGGAAAATTCGCTTCCGATCAAAGTGCCTGGCCACCAAACCCGGATTGGATTGGGAGGACGGATCGGATTTTGCCTCTGACATCAACACGACGAGCGCCTTGGTCACCGCGCCGCGCGGCAACGCTTCCAGCGTGAGCAAGACCTGATTCACCGCGCCGAGCCGGTTCGGGCAAACGACGACGGGCGTGGCACGCAAGGCGGTAATTAAATCTCGCGAATCAAAATTTTCGCCGAGCGGACTCAGCAAACCGCCCGCTCCTTCGACGAGCAAAACGTCAAAGCGTTCCTGCATCACACGGATATGCGCCAGCACCCCGGCGAGCCGGACGCGTTGGTGTTCCCGGTGCGCGGCCAGCCATGGCGCCACCGGCGCGCGAAAATGCCAGGGATTGATTTCGTCCAGCCGGAGCACACCTTCAGCGGCGATCCGGAGCTTCCGGGCATCGGCGCGACCGCCGGAACAAACCGGTTTGAGCGCCGCCACTTTGACGCCGCGTTTGCGCAAAAATCGCGCCAGCAGCGCCGTCACCACCGTTTTGCCGACACCCGTGTCTGTGCCGGTGATAAAAAATGTGTTTCGCTTCATTTCGCGAACATCAAACCCGAAACATCGCCGACAAGCCATGAAAACCGTTGACGTTGCCGGCGTGGTTCCATTAAGCTGCACAACCCGCTGAGAAGCTATAAATCGAAAATTATTGTGAACGTCACCGTTGAAAATCTGGCTGCGTGCAAAAAACTGCTCCGGGTGGAAGTGGCGGCGAAGGCCGTGGACGAGGCTTTTGAGGCCACGACGAAGGAGTTTCAAAAACAGGCGGCGCTGCCCGGTTTCCGACCCGGCAAGGCGCCCCGCGCCATGGTGCTCAAGAAATACGAGGCGGACATCAAAGACGAAGTCAAACGCAAGCTGATCGGCGACGCCTACCGCAAGGCGGTGGACGAAAAGAAAATCGAAGTCGTCGGCTACCCGGACATCGAGGAAATTCAGTTTGGCCCGGGCCAGGCGCTCCAATTCGCCGCGACGATTGACACCGCGCCGGAATTCCAACTGCCCGAGTACAAGGGCCTGCCGGCCAGGCGCGAGGTGAAATCCGTCACGGACGCGGACGTGGAACGCGCCCTGAAATTGCTGGCGCAGCAGCACGTGACATTTGAAACGGTCGCGCGCGAACTGCGCCCGGGCGACGTCGCGGTGGTGAATTACACCGGCACGTGCGACGGGAAACCGATCGCCGAAGTGGCGCCGACGGCGAAGGGGCTGGCGGAACAAAAAAATTTCTGGGTGGATATCGGGCCGGAAACCTTCCTGCCCGGCTTTGCCGACCAACTCGTCGGCGCCAGGGCCGGCGACAAGCGCGCCGTCACCACGGATTTTCCCGGCGACTTCGCCACCCGGGAACTCGCGGGCAAGAAAGGCATCTTTGAAACGGAACTCGTGGAGGTGAAGGAAAAGGTATTGCCGGCGATGGACGACGCGTTTGCCAAAAAATATGGCGCGGAGAACCTGGACAAACTCCGCGCCGGCGTGCGCCACGACCTGGAGAATGAATTGAAATATTCGCAGACCAAGGCGGTTCGCAACCAGGTGGTCCGCGGCCTGCTGGACCGGGTGAATTTTGACCTGCCGGAGACGGCTGTGGCGCACGAAACCCGCAATGTGGTTTATGACATCGTGCGCGAAAATTCACAGCGGGGCGTGGCGCGCGACGCGATTGAAAAGCAAAAGGACGAAATTTATTCCGCCGCCGCGCGCAGCGCGAAGGAGCGCGTCAAGCTGGCATTTCTGGTGCAGCGCATCGCCGAACAGGAAAACATCAAGGTGACGCAGGAGGAAGTCCTGCGTCGGGCACAGACCCTGGCGGCCATGTACCAAATCCCGCCGGACAAATTCCTCAAGGATTTGCAGAAGCGCAACGGGGTGATGGAATTGTACGACCAGGTGGCGCAAGAAAAGGTGCTGGCGTTCCTTGAACAAAACGCCAGAATTGAGGATGTGTCGCCGGCCGCGGTCGGGCCGGGCGCAACTCCGAATTAACTGAATGGTTACCTTCGGGTGCATCGGAGCGTCTCTGACTTGACCGGTCCGGCAGTGGACGCAACTTTGACGGCAACGCGGAGTTTATTGAACCGGCGCGGACCACCGCGCTTTTTTGGCAAGATGAAAAGTTCCAGAGTTTTCTTGTTTTTATTCCTGGCGGCCTTTGCAGCCGCCGCCCAAACCAACACCAACAATGTCGCGACGCGTCCGATGTCGTTGCAGGACTGCCTCCAGCAGGCCTTGCGGCAGAATTTCGACGTGCAAATCCAGCGGTACAATCCGCAAATCTCGCTTTATAACTTACACGCAGCCTACAGCGGCTGGGATCCCACCTTCAACATTTCGGGCCAACACAACTATGATGTGTCGCCGAGCCGTTTCAATTCGAGTTTTACCAACCAAACTCCCGCCACGGTATCCGACGCGAACACTTTCAACTCCGGACTCACCGGAACGCTGCCGTTGTCGGGACTACAATACACTTTCAGCGGCAACCTTGCCGAGCAATACGGAAACCAAGACGGACTTCCGTTTGACAGCGCGTTCGGCAACGTCGGCGTGACTCTTACGCAACCATTGTTGAAAAATTTCTGGATTGACTCCACCCGCTTGAACATCCGTGTGGCCAAGAACCGCCTGAAATATTCCGAACAGGGATTGCGTTTGCAACTTATCACTTCCGTCACTGCGGTCGCCAATGCGTATTATGAACTCATTTTTGCGCAGCAAAACGTGGCCGTGCAGCAGGAAGCGCTTGATCTGGCCCAGACGCAGCTCGACCAGGACAAACAACGCGTCCAAATCGGCACGCTCGCTATTCTGAGCGTGCAGCAGGATGAATCGCAGGTAGCCCAAGCCAAAGCCAATCTGATTGCCGCCCAAAGCACGCTCGATACGGACCAGAACACCCTGAAAAACCTGCTCACCGACAATTATTCAAAAGCGCACGACGTGGACATCCAGCCCACCGCCACGCTGGAAGCCCCGTTACGAACGTTTGATTTGCAGGAGAGTTGGAACAAAGGCCTGAACGAACGTCCTGATTTGTTGCAAGCCAAGCTGAACGTGGAACAACAGGGCATTCAGTTGAAATATTACCGCAACCAGCTTTTCCCCGAACTGGATTTGATTGGTTCTTACGGATTCAATGGCGCCTCCTCCGGGTTCAACAGCGCCAACGCGCAATACGACCCTACCATTGATCAAATTGGAAGCGGCAACGCGCCGTACTATTCTTACGGTGCTCAACTGATCATGCCTTTGGGCAATGTCGGACCGCGCAATCAATACAAATCCACCAAGGCAACGCTGCAACAGGTGCTGTTGCAACTCAAGCAGCTCGAACAGAACGTCATGGTGGAAATTGACAACGCGGTGAAGACGGCGCAATCCAATTACGAAAGTGTGCAGGCCACGCGGCAGGCGCGTATTTACGCCGAGGCCGCGCTGGATGCCGAACAGAAAACCTACGCCGTCGGCAAGGCCACCACCTTCGAGGTGCTGCAATATCAAAACAACCTGACCGCCGCCCGCTCGGCGGAAATCCGCGCGCTCGCCAATTACGTGGAAGCGCTCGCCGCTCTGGCGCAGCAGGAAGGCACCACCTTGGACCAATACCACGTCAACCTCGAGGCAAAGTAATTTCCCCGGTTCTTAATCTTAATCCTGCCCGTCATCGCGCGGCAACGGACTACGATTAAGAGCAAGCGTCAAGATACGAGGTTTTACCAGAACTGCCAGGCGCCTCGCCAGACGACCCAGATGCCCAGCAGGAAATTCGTGATTGCGTGCGCCGTCATCGCGTCGCCCAGCCGGTTCTTGCGCAGCACCAGCCATTGATACGCCATGCCGCACAAAATGCCCGCCAGCCATTGAAAATGGGAAAAACCGAACACGGCCGACGTCGCCAAAAACGGCAGCGGGAAAAACCGGTTCAACGGCACGGACAGGAAATCCGGCCTGACGATATAGCGATACAGGAACGAGCGGTAAAAAACCTCCTCCAGCGGCGGTACGACCAGCGTCGAGCCCAAAATCCGCGTCACAATCATCAGCCACGCCAGCGCCGCATTTTCGCTGAATTGCTCGTGCGGATTCCAGACCGGCTGACCGGCCATGCCAAAGAATTTTGCCAGCCCCAATTTTGACGAGATTTCGCCGAGTTTTGGATAAAAAGGATCAATTCCAACCCACATGACAAACACACCGATGCCCATGACCACCGCTTCCCAGCTGATCGCCCAGCGCATTTCGGCAACCAGCGGCCACATTTCCCAAATCAGCCACACCGCCACCAGAGTTTTGGCCAAGTAAAACCAGTAGGCCGAGGCTGCGCCGAACTGACCCTGGCAAAATGTCAGTACGAGGAAAGCAACGAATGGCGCCACGCGGGCCATCAATGGCGATGTTCCCAGGAACCTCTTCAGGAATTGCACGCGGTAAAATGGCGTGAACGCTATGGCCGACTCAAGCTTAGAACGTTCGTCACTGTTTCATCCTGCAAGATGACGGCGTCCTTTGAAATCGCTGCCACGCGGAATTCATTGATTTGGTCACCGACAAAAACCGTCCTGCCGCTTATAATCGCGCAAGGGCGCGTGGCGGCAAACAGGATGCCCTGCAACTTGGGCTCCGGCGGCTGGGGGGGAGCCACTGACGCGGTATTCGTATTGGGCGGGGGATTGGTGACCGGTGCCGGAACGATGGCGGCGGTTTCAACCCGTTGGGTCATGGTCGCGGCCATCAGCGGTGTGCCGTCCGTCGGCCGCGCGTGTCTGGACAACGACAATCCGATGAAAATCCCGGCGGCGGCGAACAGGAGGATGATGATCACCGGCGCCAGCCAGTTTCCGTTTCCCCGGGCGGCAGACTCAACCGGCGGCAGCGGCGCTGGATTGGCTGGGGGGCTTTGCTGCCGCGACTGTTTGATCTGCTTGAGCGCGTCATTGATCAGGCTCATACGTGGATGTCTCCTTCGAGTTCGCGGATGGCGCGGCTGACCATCCGGTAGTTGATGCGTTCGGATTGTTCGACATAACCGGCGAGCAACGCCTTGTCACAAACGGCGTTGACCAGCCGCGGGATGCCGCCGCTGTAATAGAAGATGCGCCAGAACGCCGGTTGCGTGAATTGCGGCGCGCCATCCGCACCGGCCAGTTCCAGCCGGTGCTGGACATACAGGCCGACCTCGGTGCGCGTCAACGGCGCGAGATGATAACGCACCGTGATACGTTGACGCAACTGGCGCAGGCGCGGGTTGTTCAGACGGTCGCGCAATTCCGGCTGGCCGAGCAGGACGATCTGCAACAGCTTGCGGTCGTCCAGCTCAATGTTGGAAAGCAGCCGCACCTGTTCGAGCAGGTCATCCGTCAAATCCTGAGCCTCGTCAATAATCAGCACGCAATCCCGGCCGCTCTGTGCCTGGTTGAGCAGATGCTCGTTGATGGTGGCGATGGTTTCCAGCCGGTCGCGGCCCGTCACATGCAGACCGAACTCGGCTGCGATGGCCCGCACCAACTCCTCGGCGCTCATGACGGGATTGAGAATCAGCGCGGTGGAATAGCGCTCGTCGAGTTTCTCGAGCAGGGCGCGGCACAAGGTTGTCTTGCCCGCGCCGACTTCGCCGGTAAGTTGGACAAAGCCTTTGCGCTCGCGGATGCCATAGAGCAAATGATTGATTGCCTCGCGATGTTTCGTGCTGTGAAACAGGAAACGCGGGTTCGGTGTGATGTCAAACGGCGCCTGCGTCAAGCCGTAGTAATCCATGTACATGCCCGCTTGTCAGCAAAAACCGTGCTCACCCGGAGAGGGAATTTAGCCGTAAAATAAAGCTAATCAGCCAGAATCTCCCGGGTTGCCCGAACCAGGGCCGCCGCTTCCGCGGGTGTACCAATCGTGACGCGCAGGCAGTTTTTCACTCCCGGAAAACTGAACCACCGGACCAGGATCTTCTGCCCTCGCAATCTGTGCAGCCATTCGTGCGCGGTGAATCGCCACGGCTGGACGAGGATGAAATTGGCCTGGCTCGGAAACACCCGGAAGCCCAGCTTCGTCAACTCGCGGCTCAACCACCCGCGCGTGGCGATGATTTTTTTAAGGTTGGCCCGGTAATACTCCAAATCGTTCAACGTGGCTTCGGCGCCGACCTGGCCAAGGCCATTCACGTTGTAACTGTCGCGAATCTTGTGCAACGCAGCAATCAGGTCGCGGTGTCCGACAAAATAACCGACGCGCTGGAAACAAAGTGAATAGGCTTTCGAGAAAGTCCGCGCCACGATGACCTGCGGACATTTCAACGCCAGTTTCAGGGCGTTCTCCTCCGCAAAATCCACATAAGCCTCGTCCAAAACAACGACGCCCTTCTGCGCGCGACAAAATTTCTCCAGTTCTGACGTCCCATAACCGCGTCCGCTCGGCGCGTTCGGCGTTGTCACATAATTCAGCGCCGCGTCGAATTTCCAGATCCCGTTGCGTTTTAACTCGGCGACGCCCGGCAGGCCGAAATCCGGCTTAAGGGGCACCGGATTTTTCACCGCGCCATGAATGTCCGCCAGCACCGGATACAGGGAATAACTCGGCGTGAAGTATTGCACAACTGTGGTAGGGTCATCGCGCCGCGATGACCGGACGGCGCGGCGCGCCGTCCCTACCGGCTCCACAAATGCCCGCGTTGCCAGCGCCAGTAGTTCATCGGAACCGTTCCCGACGATGATATTCTCCGCGTGGCAGCGGTGCCGCTTCGCCAGTTTCTCGCGCAACGCCTGTGCCGTTGGATTTGGATACAGCCGTAATCGCCCATCCACCGCCGCCTTGATTGCCGCCAGCACCTTCGGCGACGGCGGATAGGGATTTTCATTCGTGTTGAGTTTGATCAGCCCTTTGATCTTCGGTTGTTCGCCGTAAACATAAGGGTGCAGCTTGTGCACCAACGGTCGAACCATGAGTTTCGGGCTTTTCATTTTGCGGAACGGATTCCAGCGGAACGTCCGTGTGCATCCAAACCTTCGAGTTCGGCGAATTTTTCCACCGTGGGGAGCGCCTTCCTGAGCGAGGCGCGGTTGTATTCCACCACGCTGGTGCGGCGCTGGAATTGATCCACCGTCAGCCCGGCGAAGGACAGGCCCGCGCCCCCGGTCGGCAGCGTGTGGCTCGGCCCGGCCACGTAATCGCCCAGCACCGTCGGCGACCAGGGGCCAAGAAAAATTGCGCCGGCCGTCAAAATACCTTCGGAAACTTTTCGCGGATTGCGCGTCATCACCTCGCAATGCTCCGGCGCCAGCCGGTTGGCCAACGCCACGCCGTCATCCAGTGATTTCACCTGAATCAACCAGCCATTGGTTTCGAGCGCGCGCTGGATGAACTCGCGCCGCGCGAGCTTTGGCATTTGCTTCGCAATTTCGCTTTCGACCGCCTTCAGAATTCTTTGAGAGGCAGTCACGAGCCAGACGCGTTCGTGGCCGGAACCGTGCTCGGCTTGCGCCAGCATGTCGGCGGCGATGAACTTCGGATTGGCCGTTTCGTCGGCCAGCACGAGCAGCTCACTCGGCCCGGGCAGCAGATCAATGGCGACGTGGCCGACGAGCATTCGTTTGGCAGCGACGACGTAGGCGTTGCCCGGACCGAAAATTTTCTGGACCCGGCGGATGGTATTCGTGCCGTAGGCCAGTGCAGCAATCGCCTGCGCCCCGCCAACACGATAAATCTCCGTCGCACCGGCGGTGCGCGCAGCGAACAGCAAGGCGGGATTGAGCGAGCCGTTTTTGCCACACGGCGTGCCGACGGCAATTTCCGGACAGCCGGCGACCTTCGCCAGGGTGATGGTCATCAGGGCCGTCGAAACCAGCGGCGCGGTGCCCCCGGGAATGTAAACGCCCACGCGCTGGAATGGATCAAACTTCTCACCGACACTCGCGCCGTGCGAATTCCTGGTCGCCCAGTTCTTCCGCAATGACTTTTTGGCAAAATTGGCGATGTTTTTTTCTGCCTCGGCCACGGCGGCGCGCAGCGATGCATCCGCTTTGAGTGATGCGGCCATGAGTTCAGCCTGCGTCACGGCCAGTTGTTCGGCCGTCAGCTTTGCGCCGTCGAATTTTTCGGTGAACTCCAGCAACGCGTCGTCGCCGCGCTCGTAAACGTCAAGCAGCATGGCGCGCGTGCGCTGTTCGATTTCGGAATCGAACAGGCTGGAGCCGGCGGTGAGTTCGCGGAGCCGGCCGGCAAAATTTGCGTCGGTATGGCGAAGCACTTTCATAGGAGGAACAGGCTAGGGAATAAAACAGCGAAAGTCAAAAGGCGGACGGGGTCACCCTCCGCCGTTGGGGATTACCCGCCACCACGGGGCGGATTTTATTTCAACGGCAATTTAAGTATGGCCGCCGACGTGGCAGGCATATTGATGGTGCATTGGCCGGTCTGGTCCGGCGCCAGCGGTGTCCATTTGCCCTCCCAGCCATTGTCAGTAATGGACGCGCCGCCGAGGGTCACGCCGGTTTTTGCTGCCGGGTTATTATCCGGAGCGCTCAGAAAAATGACCGCCGCGTTTTTTGAAATGTCCGGCGCCGCCAGGGTCACCTGCGCCGCCTTTGCGCCGGCGCCGTGGCCCTTGTTGATGAGGGTGATAAAGAGGCTTCGGCCATCGCGAATGGCATAGGCGGTCAGATTGACCCCATCCGGATTGGAAAGGGTGAGCGGTTCGACGCGCCCGTGACCGCCCAGGTTGAACGCCTTGATGGCGTAACCGATGGGATGGACGTCATAGCCGCGGTCCGAGGACCAGAACGTGGCGTACCAGCAGGATCGGTTTGCGCTTCCGGCGGCGACCTTATCGCCGGTATGAAAATTGACGCCGCTGGCGTCGTGCGCGGCCCACCAGTGTAGAAAGTCCAACCCCCACAATGCCGAGGCAAAGGTATCACTCACATCCCTGGCTCCGGCATTGTAAAAGCTGTTGGCTTCTTCGAACCGGAACGGCACACCGTTTGACAACGCCGCCGGCACAAACGAACGCCACATGCTGCGGTATTCATCCTGCAATTGGGGAGCCAGCATTTTGTCCTGCGCCGCCGCAATGTCGGTCGCCAGCATGCCGTTGCCGCAGGGGTAATCGTGCTGGGCGATGAACGCGATGGGTTCCGATTTGCCAAAGTCATTGGCGAAATCGTGTGACCAAACCGGATAACCGCCGGCGCTTGGCCCGCAAAACTCTGCATCCGGCACCTCCGTTTTGATGGCGGCGGCATATTTTATCCACTCGTCGTGGTAGGCGACATAGGTCTTGAAATAAAAGTTCGGCTCATTGCCGATGGCAAAGCAGGCGAGTTGCGGCTGATAGCGTTGCGCGATGTATTGGGCGGTTGTGGCGGCGTTGGTGGCGCTGCCGTTGCGCAGACGCAGGGTATAAATCACCTTCACATCCGCGGCCCGGGCGAAGGCGAACAGGCTGTCAATGTCCGCCGGGCCGGGAACCGGAACCCCCGGGCGGTCCGCGGTGTTTCCGCCGACGCGCAGGATTTTAATGCCGAGTGTCTGGAACAGCGTAATCAGCGGCCGGTTCGCCGGGCCGAACAAATATTTCCCATCCACATCGGGCAAAAGGCTTTGCGTTTCAAAACTCAAGCCGGTGAAATCGGCCGGAACTTCGAAGCCGGGAGTGGTCGCGCCGGTCAGAGTTATGGTGACGGGGGATTGCGCCGGCGCCGCTCCCTCCAACAGCGAACCGATACAACCCAGGCTGAGAATCATTTTTATTTTGTTCATGAATGTTTTTTCTGTGTCCAAACTTGTGGCGGTTCCCAAATTTGGAGTAAATTTGTCTCATGCGCAATCCCATCATTGCTGCGCTGGATGTGCCGACAGCCGAGGCGGCCATGGAGTTGGCCAAAAAAATCGCCCCGGCCGTTGGCGGCTTTAAAATCGGGAGTGAACTGTTCACTGCCGCCGGGCCGGACGTTGTGCGCCGGATTCGCGCGACGGGGGCGGCGGCGTTTCTGGATTTGAAATTTCACGACATCCCCAACACGGTGGCCGGAGCTGTGGCTTCGGCCGTGCGGCTCGACGTGCAGATGCTCACCGTTCACGCGGCGGGGGGGGTGGACATGCTCAAGGCCGCTGAACGATCCGCGCAGGAAACTGCCTGGGAGCTTGGCCACGCGCCGCCGCTGGTACTCGGCGTGACGGTACTGACCAGCCTTGACAGCCATGCGCTGAGCCAGATTGGTCTTGATCCCAACGTCAGCCGTCAGGTGCGACGGCTGGCCAACATGGCCACCCAGGCCGGATTGCGCGGCCTCGTCTGTTCGCCGCTGGAAGTCGCCGAACTCCGGCAAATGCTGATCGCCGGCGTCCAACTGGTCACGCCGGGCATCCGCCCCGAAACAAATTCTGCCGACGATCAAAAACGCACGCTTACTCCGCGCGAAGCGATTGCCGCCGGGGCCAACTGGCTTGTTATTGGCCGGCCGATTTATGCCGCGCCCGACCCGCGCGCCGCCGCGGAGAGAATTTTGGAATCGCTGGCACAAGTCAGGCACCTGGCCTGAATGGTCGGCGATGGACCGGCCCATTGCGCGCGCCGCTCCAATGCGTCAGCCGACGAATTTCCTGGCTGCGATGCTGGCGTTGTGGCCGCCGAAACCAAAGGAGTTGTTGATGACGCCATTGATTTCCATTTCGCGCGCGGTGTTGGGCACGTAATCCAAATCACATTCGGGATCGGGCGCTTGATAATTGATCGTGGGCGGGGCGATGCCGTGTTTGATGGCCAGCGCACAGACGGTCATTTCCACCGCGCCCGCCGCGCCGAGCATGTGGCCGGTGGCGCCCTTGGTGGAACTGACGGCGATTTTTTTTGCGTGTTCGCCGAAAACGGTCTTGATGGCCTGGGTTTCACAAACGTCGCCCTGCGGTGTGGAGGTGCCGTGGGCGTTGATGTAAGTAACGTCCTCGAGCTTCAATCCGCCGTTGTTCATGGCCATCTTCATGCATCGCGCGGCGCCTTCACCGTCGGGCGCCGGCGCCGTCAAATGATAGGCGTCGGCGGTGTTCCCATATCCGACGACTTCGCAATAAATGTTCGCGCCGCGTTTCCGGGCATGCTCCAATTCTTCGAGCACAATCACGCCGGCGCCTTCGCCCATGATGAAGCCGTCGCGTTCCTTGTCAAAGGGACGGGAAGCATGTTGGGGATCGTGATTGCGCCGGCTCATGGCTTTCATGGCGCAGAAGCCGCCGATGCCGATGGGCACGATGGCCGCTTCCGCGCCGCCCGCGAACATGACCCGCGCGTCGCCCATTTTGACAGCCCGCCAGGCTTCGCCAATGGCGTGATTGGCGGTGGCACAGGCCGAGCAGGTGGCAAAGTTGGGGCCGCGCAAACCGTAGAACATCGAGAACAGACCCGAAGCCATGTTGCTGATGAGCATCGGGATCATGAAGGGCGAAAGCCGGCCCGGCCCGCGGTCGCGCAAAATCTCAAGCTGCCCGGTGGTGGTGGACAGGCCGCCGATGCCGGAACCGATGATGACGCCGATTTCGTCGCGGTTTTCCTTTTCGAGGTCAAGGCCGGAATTGAGCAGAGCCTGATGCCCTGCGAAGACGCCGAACTGCGAATACCGGTCCGTGCGCCGGATTTCCTTCGGCGACGGGAACGCGGGCGTGGGATCAAACTGTTTCACCTCGCCGGCGATTTGCGTGTCAAAGGGCGACGGATCAAAGGAATGAATCCGATCAATGCCGCACTGACCGGCGACCAGCTGTTTCCAAAAAACGTCGAGGTGATGTCCCAGCGGCGTCACCACGCCAAGACCGGTGACAACGACCCGGCGGTCTGTGCCATTGGTTGCCATAAAATTTAAAGGGGGCAGTTCAAGCTGGATTCAGCCGAAACTGCCCCGAAGCATTCAAAGTCGCAACTATTTTTGCTGATGTTCCTCGATGTATTTGACCACGTCACCGACCGTCAGGAGCTTTTCCGCCTGTTCATCCGGCACTTCGATGCCGAACTCCTCCTCCAGCGCCATGATCAACTCGACCGTATCGAGCGAATCCGCGCCGAGGTCTTCGATGAATTTGGCCTCCGGGGTGACCTGGTCCGGCTTGACGCCGAGTTGTTCAACAATGATGTCCCTTACGCGTTGGTCTATAGGTTTGTCAGCCATAAATTAAATTTTGCCCTGTCTCTATGCCATGAATGGCCCAATCGTCAAGTCCCAATCACAAAATTTTTCTTCGCTCAAATTGCCGAATGGGCGCGGTCAGGACGCCTTCACATCACCATGCCGCCATCTACTGCCAGGACCTGGCCGGTGATGTACCGCGCCGCCGGGCCGGCCAGAAACACCGCCGCGCCGGCAATATCGTCGGGCTGACCGAAACTGCCCAGTGGAATTTGCCTGAGCACGCCGGCGCGCAAATCCTCTTTCAGGTCCGCCGTCATGTCGGTTTCGATGAACCCCGGCGCAATCACGTTGACGGTGATGCCGCGGGAGGCCAATTCCCGCGCCACCGATTTGGTGAAGCCGATCAAGCCCGCCTTGCTCGCCGCATAATTGCTCTGGCCCGCGTTGCCAATGAGGCCGATGACCGAGGCAAGGTTAATGACCCGCCCGGCGCGCGCCTTGACCATCGCGCGGCTGAAAGCCTTGGTGATCAGAAACGCGCCCTTCAAATTTGTATTCAGCACGGCGTCCCATTCGGCATCGCTCATGCGCATGAGCAGATTATCACGAGTAACACCCGCGTTATTGACCAGAATGTCCACCTTGCCGCAGTCGTTCAGAATTTTTTCTGCGGCAGCGTTGACGGACGCCGCATCCGCCACATCCACAGCATGCGCCCAGGCTCGGCGGCCCACCGCGCGGACTTCCGCAGCCACCTTTTCGGAATTGTCCTGTGTGCGCGAAATACAGGCTACGTCCGCGCCCTCCGCGGCGAATTTCAACGCGATGGCCCGGCCAATGCCCCGGCCTGCCCCAGTGACGACGGCGATTTGATTTTCAAGTAGGCTCATAATTCAAGGCCACAGATGAACACAGATTAAACACAGATTCAAAGAAACAATCATCCGTGTTTCATCGGTGAAAATCTGTGGCTAAAGAGAAATTGCTTTTGCGGTTGCCTCCAAACTCACCACGTCCGCCACATTGAGCATTTGCACATTCTTGTCAATCCGCTTCATAAAACCACTCAAGGCCGTGCCGGGCCCGAGCTCGATAAAGCGCGCGAAATCCTGGGCCAGCAACGTGCGCATGGATTGTTCCCAGAGCACCGACGCCGTGACCTGTTCGACCAGCCGTTCCCGGATGCCGCTCGGCCGGCCGTGCGGCAGGGCCGTCACGTTCGAAATCACCGGCACCGCCGGCGGGGCAATGTTGATTTTCTCCAGTTCGGCCTGCAACCTGGGTTGTGCGCCCGCCATGAGCGGCGAGTGATAAGCCCCGGCGACCGGCAGTGGAATCGCACGCTTTGCGCCTCTGGCTTTGGCCAGTTCGACGGCTTTGGTGATTTTGTCCGTTTCGCCGGAAATCACGAGCTGGCCCGGACAATTGAGGTTGGCCAGTACGACACCGGCTTCGGCGCAAACTTCGCGGGTGGACGTTTCGTCCAGGCCGATCACCGCCGCCATGCCGCCGCGGGTGGCGTCACAGGCCTCCTGCATGAACCGGCCGCGTTGACGCACGACGCGGAGTCCGTCTTCAAAACTCATGGCGCCCGCCGCCACCAGCGCCGTGAATTCGCCGAGCGACAAACCGGCGGTTGCTTCAAATGCCAGCGATGGCACACGTTCCCTGAGCAACTGGAACGCGACCCAACCCACCAGAAAGATGCCCGGCTGCGCGTTTTCGGTCCGGGTCAATTCCGGTTCCGGCCCCTTGAAACAAATGGCGGCGAGGTCATAGCCGAGCGCAGCGTTGGCGCGGTCAAACCAAATCTTGGCCGAGGGAAATTTTTCGATGAGGTCCTGGCCCATGCCGACGGCCTGCGCGCCCTGCCCGGCAAACAGCAATGCGGTTTTGCTCATAGAGTTGTCAAACCAAACATCAATTTGTATGGCGATGAAAGTAAAGGTCTCGCTATCGGCGCTGATAAGTTCCCACGCGTTGCCCTCGCGCCAGAACATGTCCTTCCATGGCTTTGAGCAATTCCTTCTTCGTCGCGCCGGATTTTATATTGAGCATCACGTCCAGCGCATAAATTTTGAAGAAGTAACGATGGGGCCTGCCCGGCGGCGGACAAGGACCGCCATAGCCAATATTGCCAAAATCGTTGATCCCCTGTTTTGAACCGTCGGGAAGTTCCGGCGCGGGTGGTGTATTTTCGGCGAGGGCAGTCGCAGCCGGAGGCAGGTTGTAGATCACCCAATGCACCCACGTCCCCATCGGGGCGTCGGGATCGTCGGCGATGAGTGCGAAACTTTTGACCCCGGCCGGCGCGTTGGCCCATTGGAGCGGCGGCGACACATTCAGTCCGGCGCAGGTATATGGGTCGGGAATCGGCTGGCCTTCGGCAAAGGCGGTACTGGTGATGGGAATGTTCATGGCTGGTTCCTTTGCGATTTTGGTGTCATTCGCGCAACTGGCCGCGGCCAGACAGAACCAGGCCGCGGCAAACCAGAAACTCATGCGCCCGTTCATGGTTTGATTCTGACGCGCGCGCGTCACTTGTTCAAGCGTGCCGTTTCGGTTTAAATGGGCCGTGTGACCGTCCTCGAGGCGATTCAGAAAAGCGCGGAGTTTCTGGCCAAAAAAGGCGTCGAATCGCCGCGTCTGCAAACCGAGCTGCTGCTGGCGCATCTCCTTAAGCTGCCGCGCATGAAATTGTATCTGAACTTCGAGCGCGTGCTCACTCCGGCGGAAACCGACGCGTTGCGCGAATTTATCCGGCGCCGCGGCCAACGTGAACCGCTTCAACATATCACCGGGTCCACCTCGTTTTGCGGATTGGAAATGGCCGTGAACCGCCACGCGCTCATTCCCCGGCCGGAAACGGAATTGCTGGCCGAAGAAGGATGGAAATTCCTGAAGGGGGAGGGTCGCCGTGTCGGCGACCCAAATTCAGGGACGGCGGCACGCCGTCCCTCCCAAAATGACCTTCCGGCTGCTTTAGACCTTGGCACCGGGACCGGTTGCCTCGCCATCGCCCTGGCGGTGAAATGCCCGGGAACGAAAATTGTGGCGACAGACATTTCGGCAGACGCACTCACGCTGGCCAAAGAAAACGCGGCGCGGAACGGCGTCGCGGAACGGATTGAATTCTTTCAGGGTGAAGGTCTGGCAGCGCTTCAACCGGAGGGACGAATTAGACGAGTCACAAACTTAAAAGACGAAAAGGGGGACTTGTATAACTCGTCCCTCCGAAAATTTGATTTAGTCATCAGCAACCCGCCGTACCTCCCATCGGCGGAAATTGCCACGCTCCAACCCGAAGTGCGCGATTTCGATCCGCGGGCGGCGTTGGACGGCGGCGCGGATGGACTCGATTTTTATCGGATGCTTTCGGCGCAAGCGAAACCCTTATTGAAAGCGGCCGGCCAACTGATGCTGGAATTCGGCGATGGGCAGGCCGCAGCCATCCAGAAGATTTTTGAAGCCGAAAAGTGGATTGTCGCGGCGGTGAAGGAGGATTATTCTCACCGCGCCAGAATTTTAATTGCGAAATTGTAGCGGCGCTCTGTGAGCGCCGCAAAACGGCGACGGTCGCAGACCGCCGCTACAAAATTTCCGCATGGAAAGCTTTTTAATCAAAGGCGGCGTGCCGCTGCACGGCCAGGCGGACATCAGCGGCAGCAAAAATGCCGCGCTGCCCATCATGGCGGCAACCCTCTTGACCGGGGAACCGTGCGTCATCCGGCGCGTGCCGGATTTGAGCGACACGCGGTTCATGGCGCGGATACTCGAATCACTGGGCGCAGAGACGAAGTTCGAGCGCGGCACTTTGATCGTTCACGCGCGGAAAATCCGCGGTTACGCCGATTACGAGCTGGTCCGCAAAATGCGCGGTTCCATCTGCATCATGGGGCCGTTGCTGGGCCGGTTGAATCAAGCCCGTGTCTCACTGCCCGGCGGCTGCGTCATCGGTGCGCGGCCCATCAACCTGCACCTGAAAGGTTTTGAATCGCTGGGCGCGAAAATCAAAATTGAAGGCGGCTATATTGACGCCACGGCGAAACAACTGGCCGGCACCGCCATGTTTCTGGGCGGGCGTTCCGGTTCAACGGTGCTCGGGACAGCCAACGTGATGATGGCGGCGACGCTGGCCGAAGGAGCGACGGTCATCGAAAGCGCGGCGTGCGAACCGGAGGTGGTGGATTTGGCGAAATTTCTGACAGCGATGGGGGCGAAGATTTCCGGCGCCGGCAGCCCGACCATCACCATCACCGGCGTCAAAAACCTGCACGGCGCGGAGCATGAAGTCATTCCCGACCGGATCGAAGCGGCAACTTTTGCCATCGCCGCCGCCGCGACAAACGGCGAAGTGACTTTGAAAGGCGCGCGGGCCGGGTATTTGCGCGCGGTACTGGACAAGCTCAATGAAGCCGGGGTTTTGATTCGGCAACGCGGCGAAAATCTGGTTGTCCGGCGCGGGAGAAAATTAAATGCCGTGGATGTGACGACCTTGCCCTACGCCGGTTTTCCGACGGACGTTCAGGCGCAAATGATGTCGTTGCTGACGCTGGCGTCGGGCATCAGCATCATCACCGAGCGGATTTTTGAGTCGCGCTTCATGCACGTGAGTGAGCTGGCGCGGTTGGGAGCGGACATTGAAATTGAAGGGCCGAGTGCCATCGTCAAGGGCGGTCGGCCGCTGAGTGGCGCGCCGGTGATGGCCAGCGATTTGCGCGCGTCAGCGGCGCTGGTGATTGCGGGATTGGCGGCCAAAGGCACGACGCAGGTAAACCGCATCTACCATCTGGACCGCGGTTACGAACGGATGGATGCCAAACTCCGGAAACTCGGCGCGCGGATTAAACGCGTGGAGGAAAAGTAACTGGTAGGGACGACCTGCCGGTTGTCCGAAGTCACGCAGCGGCGAGGCCCGGTGAATTTTTCATCCCCCGCAAAAGAAAAGGGCGCGATGAACAGCCGTTGGCGCGGACGTCAGCGAATCTTCCGTCCGTGCCAACGACTGCCCATGCGCCCGTGCCCCACTTTAAGCTGGTGCGACGAGTTCATACGCCGAGCAGTTCGCGGCTGGTTTCATAGATGCGCGCCTGCCGCTCAGTCTGACGCACCGCCGCCGCGGCCTTTTCCTCGAACAACGCCGGAAACACCAGCAAGGGGTAAAGGGTCACCCAGGCCAGTGCCGCCGCTTCGTTGGCCGCCCGCCGCAGCGGGGTGTTCAACTCCGGCCGGGTCAGCCCGTCCAGTTGCAGCGTAAGCAACCGGTTTTTCAGTCGTTCGAACTCATTTTCCTGCGTGGCCCGGAACGGCGCCGGCGGTCCCGGTCGCAGTTCGAATCGTGTTTCGGGGACGAATTTTGCCGTCACCCGCCTGCGTGCCCACAGCGGCTCCGGCGCGGCGAAGGCCCGTATTTGGTTTCTGTTCATGTTTTTCCTTTCGTTACAGTTTTGGTTTTACAAGCAGAAAACCCGCGATTGGCTTGGCAATCGCGGGTTTTCTTAAAATCTGTTGGGTTGTTTATCTCTCTCTTCCCACGATGCCAAGACCGAAGCAATTACGCTGCCAAGTGGACATGCGACCATCGGCTGGCGTATGCTTCAACGTTGAAACAATCGTGGTTTTCATTTGCAACCGCCAAAAGAAACACCCTTTTGCGGCGTTTGTCAAAAAATTTGTGCACGGCAAATCCTGCTTCTCAAGGCTTGTCGGCGGGCTGGACGGTGGTAGATTTGTTCCAGCATGAGCGAGAAACCCCTGCGCATGGTCACATGCAGCTGGTGCGAGACCAAGGTCTTCATCCCCGGCGACCTGGCGCCGCTCGGCACCGTACCTTGCACCAAATGCGGGCACCCGATCATGATGCCGATGCAGTTGCGGCAGTTCGAATTGCGCGCGGTCATCGGCTCCGGCGGCATGGGGAACGTTTACCGCGCCTGGGACACGACGCTGGAACGCATGGTGGCGGTGAAGTTGATGAAGAAGGAATTGCTCGAAGATGAGAAGGCGCGGGAAAGTTTCTACCGGGAAGCGCGCGCCTGCGCCCGCCTCAATCATACGAACATCGTTCACATTTACACCTTTGACGAAGCGGAAGGCCAATTTTATCTGGTAATGGAACTGGCCGACCGCGGCAGCCTGGATCAGCGCATCGAGAAATTGCACGCGCTGCCGGAACTCGACGTGCTGGACATCGGCATTAAAATCGCCTCCGCCCTCGACATGGCGCTCAAACACGATTTGCTCCACCGTGACATCAAGCCGGGCAACATTTTGTTCAACGCGGACCACGAACCGAAACTGGTGGACTTTGGCCTCGCGCAAAAGGCCGATGCCGAACAGGAATCGGACGATGTCACCTGGGGCACGCCGTATTATGTCGCGCCGGAAAAAATCAAACGCGAGCCGGAAACGTTTTTGTCCGACATGTACAGCCTGGGCGCAACGCTCTACCACGCCTTGATCGGCCGGGTCCCGTTTGACGCGCCGACGGCCGAGGAAGTGATTATCGCCCAGGTGCAAACGCCGTTGACGCCGCCCAACCTGGCCGTGCCCGAAATCACGCAACCCACCAGCGATGCGCTGACGCGGGCGCTGGCCAAGGACCCGGCGGCCCGCTTTTTAAGCTACGACGAATTTCGCATGGCACTCGAAGCGGCGCGCAGCCAGCTGCTGGTGAAACAATATCAAGGGGTGCCGCAGAAAACCAAGAGCCTGACCAGTTGGTGGAAACGATAAAAAAGGCGGGCGTTGCCGCCCGCCTGAATCGCATCGCGCCGGAAGAATCAGTTCTTGCCTGAACTGTCCGGTTTTGGTGTTTGCGCGGCCTTGGCGCCGAGATGCACGGTGACGGCTTCAAGCTTGCCGGCCTCGGTTTTTTTGTAAGTCCCGCGCACCGGCTCTCCCGCCTTGGCGTCCGCCAAAGTCGCCGGCTCACCGTTATTGAAGATTTTCGTGTCGGCCGTGATCTCGAAGATTCGCGCGCCGACTTTCAAGGTCATGGCGCTGGTGTCCACGGCATCAATCTTTCCATGAAACGGAATCGCGCCGTGTGTTTTGGGCTTGGGGGCGGTCTGTCCGGCTGATGGCGCATTGGTATTCATGTCCTGGCCATGAGCCAACACCGGCATGAGAGACAGCGCAGCGGCAGACAGACTTAAGACCATGATTTTCGAGATATAATTTTTCATAGGTTAATAAGTTTATGTTGTTTTTTAACTGCGTTTAAGCAGCCAAAAGGGTAGTGCTCCGCCGGATTGTTGCTGCAAGGGGGTTGGTTTAAAATGAGCCAATCCTTGCAATTTCAACCTGATTGCATTACACCCAGATCAATGAAATACCAAATTTCACAACTAAAACTTGAACAGTTGGTGTCGTATTTCAAAGACAACGTGATTGATTTAACGCCAGCGTTCCAGCGTGGTCGGGTTTGGATTCCTAAAATGCGGCAAAGCCTCCTTAAAAACATTCTTCAAGGGAAGCCAGTTCCGGCAATATTTTTGTATAAAAAACCAACTGGGTCTAAAAATTCTTATATTATCCTCGACGGAAAACAACGCCTTGAAAGTATTTTACTTTATATTGGAGACCAAAGAAATGACCTGCGCGTTCCTGTTTGGAAGGGGTATTTTTTTAGAAAAAAAGACAAAGACCAAGCGCATTTCAAGGCCAATATTAATGGCCAATGGAAAAAGCTGAAAGATTTGTCCGATGAGGAAATATTAAGATTCAGGGATTATTTACTTTCGATCATAGAAATTGACTTCGACGATACGGCAACACTTGATGAAATAATCCAGCTCTTTGTGGACATCAACCAATCGGGCGTAAAAGTAAAACGGTTTGATATAGTAAAAGCTTTATATCTAAAGGATAAATTGCTTTTACAAATTTTTAACCTGATAGCCATAAAACAGGGGAGGAGACAAGATACTTACTACAAGATGAAGAAAACTTCATTTTGCAGAGTTCTGAAACAGTTGGATGTTGTTAGTCGCGTGGACGATTCAATGAATCGTGTTGACATAATGTGGGAAAAGCTTTTTGAACTAGCCTTATTCGCGGTTTCAGGCAGACACCGAAAACCCGTTCAGATTCTTAAAGAGTTTATCAGCCGAAACGAAAACGAGCCAAGTCCCCAACCTCTCACACACCAACAAGTTGGACTGTTAACTAATGTATTTGGGTTTATTGCGAAAGCTTACAAAAACAATCCTAAACTTTCTGTCAGCCGATTAGCAACCGACCAGACCCATTTTTATATCTTGGTGACATCGCTTATAAATGAAGCCAGGTCAAATCCGGTGTTATCACCGGCAATCGTGGATAAATTAATCAGGTTTGAAATGTTACTTTCCACGCCGGACGCCGCCAAGCTGGAGGCGGTTATGGATGTAAACATTGCAAATATGCAGAAGATATTTGAGAATCTAAAAAAATACGTCTCACTTTCTGCAAAGCAAACGACCGACCCTCCGAGGAGGCAGGAAAGGGAGCAAATATTTAGGGAAATTCTGAGATTACTTTAGTGTGCATTTGCCGCGTTAAGGAGCGCGTGGCGCGCCCACTCCGGTCTATTCAAGCCGGATTTATCAATTGCCCGTTGGATTTTATCCGCTTCATTCGCAGCCACGCGGACAGCGAATAACACCCCTTTTGCGGTGCCTTTTGGCAATTTTGGCCTTCCCATTTTCGTTTTCATACTTTTTGTTAACAAAATGTTTGACATCACTATACATTTCTGTTAACATTTAGTCAAGTAGATAAACAAAGACCCGCCAGCGCGCAAACGCCGACGGGTCGCAACCAAAGGCCATAGACCTAAAGTTGCGTATCGTGACGATACAAAAGCAATTTAAGTCTTGGCCGAGAAAGGTCAAGTGACATGTCATTGCTGTAATGGTGAAACCAAGAAATTCGGACGTTTTCAAAATCGTAACCGCCTTGTCCAGCGTTATCGCTGTGTCCGGTGCAACAAGACCTTTTCCGAATCGCAACCGCTGGACGGCTTGCGCGTGGATTTTGACAAGGCATGTCAGGTGGTTCACCTGCTCTGTGAATCAATGGGCATCCGCGCCATTCAACGGTTCACCGGATTGCACCAGGAAACCATTCTGAACATCCTTGAAACTGCCGGACAGAAAGCCGCGCAATTTCTGGACGAAAAAATCCGCAACCTGAAATGCAGCCATGTCCAGACGGATGAAATCGCAGCTTATGTTGGGTGCCATCAATACAAAGCTAAAGACCACCCCGAACGTGGTGCATTTTACACATTCCTGAGCGTGGATCGGGACAGTAAATTAATCATCAATCAGCGCACAGACCGTCGCAACCGGGAAGTTGCGCATGAGTTCATGCGAGATTTGAAAAGCAGAATGGGCGGGCACTTCCAGCTTACCACCGATGGCTGGCGCGGCTACAGCCAGAAGGGGGGCGCAGTAGATGCCGCGTTCGGCAATGGCATTGATTATGCCACGGAAATAAAACGGTACGTGGCGCA
>DATJNM010000046.1:0-37105 GCA_035508155.1 Candidatus Sulfopaludibacter sp.
AACTCCATGCCGCACTCACAGTTAGGAGTGGAGCCAATGGCCGGGATTGAACCGGCGACCGACGGTTTACGAAACCGTTGCTCTACCGCTGAGCTACATTGGCTTGCCCAACCAAATCAACCGGCGCCGTCGCTTTCAGAGTCTTGGCCACCGCGTCCGATTGACCCGTAATCATAATTTTTTTTGCCGCGAAATCAACCTCGTTTCCACCCCGGCAATTCCCTTGAATCAATTCACCGTCAAAGCGGAGTGAACGATTTCAACGCCGCATTCACACCCGCGACCAGCGTGTTCACGCGAACCGGCAACGGAAAATCCGATGGCGCTTCCAGCGTACAGCCCAGCCGCGATTTGTGCATAATCAAATAAAACGCCTCAGCCCACTGCGGCCGCGTGTTCGGATCGAGATTCGGCCGGATGATGCCGCCCTTGGCGGGACGGTCCTCGATGGTTTCCGAAGGGTCGATCGGACAAACCTTGCGCACGGCTTCAAGAATCGTTTCCGCGAGCGCAGGTCGGTCGTCCGGGTTTTGTTCGTAGAGGTAAAAGCCGTGTGATTCCCAGTCCTCGTGGAGGCAGAGATACACGTCAAATCGCGGCTGACGCTCCAGCCACGCAATGTGGGCGCGGACTTCGGCCGTCTCCAAATGCCGGTAATCACGGTTTAAATCCTTGCCGCCGGGATTCTCACGCCGGTTCAAAACGAAGCTCCGCGGATTCAAACACGGGCAGAGCCAAATTTCCGCGTTTCGCGGCCAATGGTTCTCCTGCAGCAACCGCAACGCGGCCAGCGGTCCCGCGGGTTCGTCGCCATGTATGCCAGCGGAAAGGTAAACGCGGGTTGGGGACTGCGGGCGGGGGATTGAAACCGGCGCGCGATGAAGGGCGATCAAACTGAAGCCCTCTTGCCGGCCAAAGGTTTCAACGGCCCAACCGTGTTGGTGCGCGATGGTTTCAACGTCACGCAACACGGCAGCGACATCAATGGTCTCGCCGTGGTAGCCGCCGTGATTTTTGCCCAGTCGTTCCACGCGGAGAATTTCACGCAAAGACGCCCCGATGCAAACGAATTTTATTCCCTGACACCGGTTGTGAAATCAGATTGTCCCGCCGAACACGCCATGAACTCTCCCAGGCAACCATGGCACGCTTGCGGACCGGCCCCCAACGGTAGCTCCCCATCACCCCGGTTTCGCGAATGACACGATGGCAGGGGATGAGATACCCCAGCGGGTTTTGAGCCACGGCGGCGCCCACGGCCCGCGCGGCGGCGGGCTGGCCAACCGCTGCTGCCAAATGGCCATAACTGGTCAGCCCGCCCGGCGGGACTTGCAGCAACGCCCGCCAGACGCGCACCTGGAACAGCGTGCCGCGCACAAACGCGCGCAACACGGGACGTGAATGCGTTTCGGAAGGCGGCGCGAAAATTTTTCCGGCGAGATGGCCGGCGACGGAATCGTCGTGTTTGAATTCTGCCTGCGGCCAACCCTTTTGAAGTTCGGCCAGAGTGGATTCCCCGGTTTCGACAAAGGAAAGGTGGCAGACCCCGCGCGGACTTTCGGCAATGAGACATTTTCCGAACGGGCTTTCCGCGAAACCAAAAAAAATCGTCCAGCCTGCGCCGCCGGATTTCCATTCGCCGGGCGAAGCGGCCTCCAGATTCACAAACAGATCGTGGAGCCGACCCGGTCCGGACAGGCCGGATTCCAGCGCTGCGTCCAAAATGCTTTCGCCTTCGCGCAATAATTCCCTGGCGTGCGCGAGGGTCAGGCATTGAACAAAATCCTTGGGTGTCACCCCCGCCCACTTTGTGAACAGACGGTGAAAGTGGAACCGGCTCAAGCCCGCGCGCCCGGCCAAAGCGGCCAGTTCCGGCTGCTCGACGTGACACCCGTCGAGAAACCGGATGATTTGCGCAACGCGTTCGTAATCATTCATGCTCCCACCTTGACACGAAACAACAATCGTTCCCACCCGGTTCTTGCGGTGATTCGTTCCTGTTCTCCCTTGGCCGGCACGAGGGACAATTACTTCGTGGTCGTTAGTTCGACCTCCGGTTTGTGACTTTCCTCTTTACAGCTGCAGCCGGCTTCGTCCTGATCGCTAAAACCGTGTTTGTCCCAACTCGGGTCGAGACCGAGATCTTTGAGCATTTGCAGGTCTTTTTCGACCGGCTGGTTCAGGGTGGTGAGATAGTTGCCCACCATCAACGCGCTGGCGCCGGCCATGAAAATCATACTTTGGGCGTCACGCAGATTCACCGTGCGGCCACCGGCAATCATAATTTCCTGCCGCGGCAGAATGAACCGGAAACAGGCGATGGTCTTCAAAATTTCGATGACCGGCAGCGGAGGGTTGTGTTCAAACGGCGTGCCCTTGATGGGATTGAGGATGTTGATGGGTACGACGTTCGCGCCGATTTCCTTGAGGGCAAAAGCGAGGTCGCAGCGGTCTTCGCGCGTCTCGCCCATGCCGATGATGCCGCCGGAACAAATCTTGATGCCGGCGTTTTTCAAATAGCCGATGGTTTCAAGCCGGTCATCGTAGGTATGCGTGGTACAGGTTCTGGGAAAAAAGCGGCGCGAACTCTCCAGGTTGTGGCCGTAGCATTCCACTCCCGCAGCCTTCAGGCGCTCGGCGACCCGCTGGCTTTTGATGATGCCCAATGAAACGTCGGGCCGGGTGTTGCCGGCGGCTTTCATTTCGCGAACGCGGGCGCAAACTTCATCCAGCATCGGTCCTTCGTTCAGACCTTTCCACGCGGCGACCAGACCGACGGCGGTGACGCCGTTTTTGTTCGCTTCTTCCGCGGCCGCCTGAACCGGTTCGGGATCCACAAAACCGTATCGGGGTGAGCCAGTCTGGTAAAAGGACGATTGCGCGCAAAAACTGCAATTCTCCGAGCACGCGCCGGCCTTGGCGTTGACAATGGAGCAAAGGTGAATCTTGTTGCCCTTGAAATGTTCGCGAATCCGGTTTGCCCAGGACAACAAATCAAAAATGTCGGCGCTGTTTTCGAGCTGAAATAGCCCCAACGCCTCCTCGCGGCCGAGGTTGCCGCCATCAAGCACACGCAGACCCAGTTCAGCAATTCGAGTGTGCGCGGTGGCGTCAACCAATTCCACTGTCATGGTTGACAGCTTAGCTGTCGGGGTAACGGACGCAAGCGGGAATTACCGGCACCAGCCGGGGTCGATCGTCTATTCGATCAATTTTCCGAGAATATCCTGGCGCGGAACCGCTCCAAAAACGCGGCTGTCCATGCTGTTGTTGCGGTTGTCGCCCAGGACAAAATATTTGTCGCCGAAACTGATAAATTCGTTCCCGCTTCCATCGTAAGCGTAAGTGGGTGTGCCGGGCAAAAGATAGGGTTCGCGTAACAATTGGCCATCCACATAAACCCTGCCGTTTTTAAGGCACACGGACTCGCCCGGCGTGGCGATGATGCGTTTGACCAGCAGTACGTTATCCTGGGGATCCCTCACGGCAACAATGTCATCCCGTTGCGGCTCGCTTACCAAATAGCTGTACCGGGCCAGCCAATAGTGTCCCGAATTGATCAGCGTCGGGTACATGCTATCGCCGATAACCTGTACCGGTTGGATAACAAACCGGCTGATCATCAAATAACTAAGCCCCGACAATGCCAGAATCATTACCGCGCCGCCACAATGACGGAGAAACCATGGCCACGACATTCGCAGACGCCAAACTTTGAAATAAAAAGCCAAAACTCCGGAGAACTTCTTAACGGCAAGATACGTCATGTCCACATTTAGACTGTACCAAATTGATACATTTCTGCAAGCAAAAAACGACAGAATTGCCCGAAAACTGCATAATTAACCTCCTTAACGATAAAATATTAACGTCAACCCGATGCCCCAACCGACCCACCGGCCGACGTTTTTTACAATTAATGAATACAATTAATGGCTCTTGATAGATTCACTGAGATAAGTCGCCAGAGAGGCGATTTGCGTGTCTGACAACGGCCCGCCATCCGCGCTTGAAAACGCCGGCATCAGGGAACCGGGTTTGCCATGGGCGATCCAGATGCGCCAGAATTCGAAACTGGTCGGTGTTTTGAGCGCGTGCAAATCCGGCACCATCGATGCGCGATTTTCGCCTTCATGGCAAATCGCGCAATCAGCCTCGTACAGCGGCTGGCCGTATTGCCCTTCCCCGCGCTGGACATGGCAACTGACACACGCTCCTTTAAAGACTGCCTGCCGGTCTGTCACCGCAATTCTCATATTCTGCGCGCGATCGGCTTGCGACATCGTCGGCATCACAAACGGCTGCAGGTTGATTTTGAGCAACAGGTTCTTCGAACCCTTGTCGGTATAAACATTCAGGCTTTTATACAAGGTGCTGGGCTGGCCGGGCAGGTTGACCGACGCCTCAATCTGACCATTGGTGCCCGGTGCGAGGGTCCAGGGTAGCGGCGGCAATTTGGTCGTAGTGCAACCGCAAGACGGACGCACACTCACAATGGTGACCGGAACCGGCGTAATGGAATTGGTAACGGTAACAATGTTGGTGATGCCGGTCACGCGAGCAACCGGGACTATTCGTCTCCCCAAGAGGCCGGCCCAAAAACCTGAATTGGTGACCGTGGTAAAATTGGTGATGCTGGTAACGTTGGTCACCAGGCCAAGGTGAATCTGGGTGGCGATATTGGTAAAATTAAACACAAAATGCGCCGGGCCGGAATTCACGGTAATGTTGGTTTCTTTCGTCGTTGCATCCCACGCCAGCACCCCGTCGGGCAGTTGTCCCGACGCCGCCGACATGTTCGGAACATAAACCGGCGGAGTGGCCACGGTGGCGTTGGATGACTTCATATCGGCCGCCAGGAGGGCGGTCCCAGCGAGAATAACAGCAGCGACTCCCATCAAAAGATGACGACTTGATTTCATAATGGCGCCGAATGCTAGAAAGTCCGCCCGCTTTTGACGAGCAGGAAATGATTGAACCGCCCTGCCATCACGACCGGTTTAACGCGCTCAATACGGCGCGCACGGAGGCCAGCTCAATGTTTGTGTCCACGCCGGTGCCCCAGCGGACCTTGCCGTCAGTGTGCTTGATCTGTATGTAGGCAATCGCGGCGGCTTCCTCGCCGGAGCCCAAGGCGTGCTCGCTGTAAGCCGTAATTTCAAATCGCGGCCCGCCCGCCTTGTTGAATCCATGCACCAATGCGGCCAACGGACCATTGCCCTGGCCGGCCAGTTCGATCGGCTTCCCATCGCGCAACAATTTCGCGCGGCATTTGACGATGCCATTTTTGCTCTCCGTTTCAAATTTCTTAAGTTGCCACGGCGTCGTGCGCTCGATGTATTCCTTCCAAAACATCTGTTTCAATTCGGCGGCGGTCACTTCGCGGCCCAGCTTGTCCACTTCATCATTGGCAATCGGACCGAATTCCCGCTGCAGGTCCTTGGGCAATTCGATGCCGAATTGGCTTTCCAGCAAATAGGCCACCCCGCCCTTGCCCGACTGGCTGTTGATCCGGATGACTTCCCGGTATTCCCGTCCTATGTCCTGCGGGTCAATCGTGAGATACGGCACATCCCAGTGCGTCCGACCGTTCCCCTTCCATTCATTGAGCCCCTTGCGGATGGCGTCCTGATGCGAGCCGCTGAACGCGGTGAAAACCAGTTCGCCGGCATAAGGCTGGCGCGGCGGAACCGTCATCCCCGTGCAACGTTCATAGACTTCGATGATGGAATTGAGGTCGGCAAAATCCAACCTGGGATCAATCCCGTGCTGGTATAGGTTCAATGCCACCGTCACGATGTCCAAATTACCCGTTCGTTCGCCGTTGCCGAACAAGGTGCCTTCCACCCGTTCCGCGCCGGCGAGCAGGCCGAGCTCGGTGGCGGCCACGCCCGTACTGCGATCGTTGTGCGTGTGAACGCTGATGATCAGCGAATCGCGATTCTTTATGTTCCGGCACATCCATTCAATCTGGTCGGCATAGACATTGGGCATGGCAACCTCCACGGTGTCGGGCAAATTCAGTATCATCCTTCGTTTCGGCGTCGGTTGCCAGACCTCCATGACCGCCTCGGAAACCTCCCTGGCGAACTGCACTTCCGTGGCCGAAAAACTTTCCGGCGAATACTGGAGCATCACCGTCGTTCCCTTGAGCCGGGGCAGACGTTCTTTGATCCATTGCGCGCCGCGCACGGCGACTTCGATGATTTCCTTTTCCGATTTGCCGAAGACAACGCGGCGTTGCGCGGGCGACGTCGAATTGTAAAGGTGGATGATCGCCTTCTTCGCGCCGACCAGCGACTCCACGGTGCGTTCAATCAAATCCTCGCGCGCCTGCACGAGCACCTGAAGCCACACGTCGTCCGGCGCGCGGTTTTCCTCGATCAGCCGGCGGTTGAACGCAAACTCTGTGTTCGACGCGGAGGGAAAGCCGACCTCGATTTCCTTGAATCCGATTTTCACGAGTGTCTGGAACAACTCCAGTTTTTGCGAAACGTTCATCGGCACAGCGAGCGCCTGGTTGCCGTCACGCAAATCCACGCTGCACCAGATGGGCGCACGGCTGAGGACACGGTTCGGCCACTGCCGGTCGGGCAAGCTGATCGGCGGGAACGGACGGTATTTCTTTGACGGATTTTTTTGCATGTTCTTATCCAGTTGTGGTGGCGGCGCCTTCGTTTGGCAAAACAAAAACCCCACCGCCGGTTGGCGATGGGGTTCGGTAAAGTTTGTGAACGAATCAGAACCCAACCGCCGCGCGGCACAACCGCAGCGCGCTCAGCAGCAGGTCCAGACTCAAATTGCGATTCACCCTAGTAATTTATCAATTCAGCGGCGGCGGGTCAAATTGATTTTAACACTTGCTTCTTCCCAGCGCTCGCCCGGAAACTGCGCCCGGTTATGGCTTGGAAACGCAAACTCTCCGGAGGCATTCTGGCAACGATTGGTTATCTGCTCTCGCCGTTGTCGTGGTGGAACGACGCGTTCATCAATATCCCTTTGGCGCTGGTCTTTGCCTGGGTGGTCAGCTTCTTTTACCGGCCGGCGTTTGCTCTGAGTCTGATTATCGGGTATTGGCTGACGAATGTGTTTGGGTTTGTGCTCCTGCACAAGGGGACACGGCAGGTATTTTCGGAAAAACCGCCTCCCGACCCGCGCCGGGAATTGTTGACGGACGTGATGGTCTCGCTGGCTTACACCGGGGTCATCATTGCCTTGGTCAAGTTTGGGATTCTCAAGCCATTTGCCGGCTATTTCAAAAACAAGTGAATTTCAGCAGGCGACAAATGCCGCGTGCACGGCTTTCATCGCCGGTTCGCCCCGGGCCAGATCAATCACCACGGAGATCTTGATTTCGCTGGTGGAGATCATGTCAATATTGACTCCCTCATTGGCGAGCGTCTCAAACAGTTTGCCCGCCACACCGGTATGACTTTTCATGCCGACGCCCACAATGGAGAGTTTGCCGATTTTCTCGGTGGCAATCACGTCGCGGAAGCCGAGTTCCTTTTTCAGGCTGTCAATGACTTTTTGGGCCTTGAGCAAATCCGGCTTGTCCACCGTAAACGAAAGGTCGGTGGCCGGCACACCGCTGCCGTGACTGATGTTCTGCACAATCATGTCCACGTTGACGGTCGCGTCGCCGAGCGCCTTGAAAATGCGGGCCGCCACGCCGGGTTTGTCCGGCACGCCGACGAGCGTCACCTTCGCCTGGTTCTTGTCGAGTGAAACGCCGCGCACCACGACGTCTTCCATGCTTTTGGTTTCTTCTTTCACAATGGTTCCGGGGTTGTCGTTGAGGCTGGAGCGGACTTCAAAGACGACATCAAATTTTTTGGCAAATTCCACCGACCGGCTCTGCATCACCTTGGCGCCGAGGCTCGCGAGTTCGAGCATCTCGTCGTAGGAGATTTCCTCGAGTTTTTTTGCGTCTTTTACGATGCGTGGGTCGGCGGTATAGACGCCGTCTACATCGGTGTAAATCTGGCACAAATCGGCCTTGAGCGCCGCCGCCAGCGCAATCGCCGTCAAATCCGAACCTCCGCGGCCCAGCGTCGTAATCTGGCCTTCCGGCGTCTCACCCTGAAAGCCGGCGACAATAACGACGTTGCCCTGCTTCAAAAGCTCGTGGACCTTTTTGGGGGTGATGTTGTGGATTTTCGCCTTGGTATGCACACCGTCGGTCACAATGCCCGCCTGCGCGCCGGTCAGCGAAACCGCCGGCACATTCAACGAATGCAGCGCAATCGCGGTTAGTGCAATGGTCTGCTGTTCGCCCGTTGCCAGCAATACGTCCATTTCGCGTTCGCTCGGTAACGGCGCGATGTCCTTGGCCAGTTTGATCAGGCCATCGGTCACGCCGCTCATGGCGGAAACCACGACGACGACCTGGTCGCCACGCGAACGATATTCCGCCACCCGCCGGGCGACATTTTTGATGCGGTTGGGGTTGCCAACCGACGTGCCGCCGTACTTTTGGACAATCAGGGCCATGGTTTATGCTTTCACGCCAAATTTGATTTTCCCGCTGGTTGTTGCGTTTTTGAGCGGTCGCGAAGGATAGCAATTTTTCCGCGATTTGCAAGGTGCGGAAATCCGACCCCGTTCTGACGAGAAAATTCATGACCGCTGAAAATGTTCCAGTTCAAAATATTTTAAGCGCGGGCGCCGAACATGAATTATATTGCTCCGCGGTGAGTCTGCTCCCAGCGACTTGCCCGCGAGAGAAATAAGGAGAAAGGACAGGTTATGACTAGCGAAAACAACATGGAAAAACTTGATTCGGATTTAAAGGAGTTGACGCACGACGCGGAAGCGATGTTGCAGGCGACCGCGGGCCAGGCGGGTGAAAAAATGAATGAACTGCGCCATCGTTTGTCCTCAACGCTCGACTCGGCCAAGGTCAGGTACCAGCAAATCCGGGAAAAAACCATGGCCGGTGCGAAGACTGCGGACCGAACCATTCGCGAACATCCGTACGAATCCATCGGCCTCGCGGCCGGCGCGGCGTTTGGCTTGGGATTGCTGATCGGCGTGCTCGCCGGTCGCCGATAAACCATGGACCCGACGTCGCCAGCCGGAGACGGCCTGCGGCCCACCGTCAGGCGCATGTTCAAGACACTGCGTGACATGGCGGAAAACCGCATCGAACTGTTTCTGGTCGAGTGGCAGGAAGAACGGCTGCGCCTGGTGGACGCGCTGTTGTTGTTGATGGTCGGAACGGTCTGCGCGTTGATGGCCCTGCTCGTGGTTACGTTCGCCATTGTAGCGGTCTTCTGGAACACACATCGCGTGCTGGTATTGGCGCTGATCATCATTGCCTATGCCGGCGCCGCAGCGACAGCGCTTGTAACCCTGCATTTCCACCTGCGACGGTGGCGCGCATTCGCGGCCACTTTGGAACAAATCAAAAAGGATCAGGCATGTTTCAAAGAAAAAAGTTAGAACAACTGCGGCGGGAAAAGGAACAACTTGTGTCCCAAGGCGACGCTCACCGGTTGCAGTTGATGTCCGACTGGCAACGGTTTCAGTCGCCGGAGCTCTGGCTGGATGAAACCCTGGGTCTGACACGCCGTCATCCCCTGTGGCTTGCGGGGCTGGCCACTGTGGCGGGGGCACTGGCGGTCAAAATCTTGCGCGAACCTCGCACGCTCATGGCTGGAATCAGCCGGCTGGGGCAGCTTGCCTCGGTGGCGGTCCCGATCTGGAGATGGTTCCGAAGAAAAAAGTGGCGACCATAATTGAGCCGGGCGACTTTGTAAACGCGGCGATTTCGTCCGGCGCCAACGGTGGAAATGTCTGCGGCAAATAAAGTCCGGCATAAAACGCCTCCCGCAGATTGACGGCCGGTGATTGACCATTGGTACTGTGGAAAAGAGGCGGCATTTCAGAATGTAGGAGACGACGTGAGGAGTCTCATTTTCCCGTTCTTTGCTTGAGACTCGTTACCTCGTCTCCTACCGTTATCGCTCAAAGCTCTCCACGCGAATCATCACCGGCCTGCCCTTGACCACCGATAACTTGCCGATGCCGGCCAGGGCCTTCATCACCGCGCCGTTGGTTGCGTAGTGCAGCATGAAAATCAACGGCACACTTTCGCCTTCGTGGCCTCCGGGTTGAATCACGGATGAAATGCCGATTTTCGACCGGCCGAAAATGGCCGCGATTTTGGCCAGCACGCCCGGGCGGTCGGCGACGTTCAGGCGCACGAAATATTGAGAAATGACGTCTTCAATCGGCACGACGGCGCCGGCGCACTCGTGCGGCACAAACGGCGGCACGCGGTGTTTGGTGCCGAATTTCAGGTCGAGCGCTGCATCGGCCAGATCACTCAACACCGCGCTGGCGGTGGCGTCCTTGCCCGCGCCGCGCCCGTAAAACAGCGTGTCGCCGACAATGTCGCCGCGGACAAAGACGGCGTTGAAAACATGATTTACGCCCGCCAAAACGTGCGAATTCGGAATCAGGGTTGGATAAACCGAGACTTGTACGCGGCAGCCCCCTTCCAGTTTTTTGACGATACCCAGCAATTTGATGGTATAACCCAATTCACCCGCAAATTTGATGTCCATCGCCGAAATGTGGCGGATCCCTTCCACGCAAATTGTCTTCGGACTCACCCAGAAGCCGTGCGCGAGGGAGGCGAGGATGCCGATCTTGTGCTGGGCATCCCACCCGTCAATGTCGAGGTCCGGCGGCGTCTCGGCGTAACCTTGTTTTTGCGCGTCCGCCAGCACCGCTGCAAAGTCCGCGCCTTCGAGCTTCATCCGGGTCAGAATGTAATTGCAGGTGCCATTGACGATGCCATAAAGCGCATTGATGCGGTTGCCGACAAAACCTTCGCGCAACGATTTGATGATGGGAATGCCACCACAGACACTGGCTTCATAATAAAGATTGGTGCCGTATTTCCTGGCTGTCGCAAAAAGCTCCTCGCCATGCGCCGAAAGCAACGCCTTGTTTGCGGTGATGACCGGCTTGCCGAGCTTGAGGGCGGTCAGAATCATCGTCCGGGCGATGTTTGTCCCGCCGACGAGTTCAGCCACGAGGTTGACGTTCGGATCGTTGACCACGCTTTGCCAGTCGGTGGTCATCAGCGCGCGGGGAATTTCGTAAGGACGCGGTTCGTCAAACGCCTTGACGGCGATTTTGCGGACGGCGACCTTGACCCCGATGCGCGAAGCCATAAGCCCGCCGTTGAGCTGGAGGGCGTGAAACACGCCGCTGCCCACGGTGCCGCCGCCGATCATTCCCAGGTTCACCTGCTGCATAGGAGAAACAGATTGCCGCGAAATGAATCGGGGAACAATTCATTTTTGAAGACGGCGACCCGAACCGGCCGCTTCGCTGCAGCAACACAGCGCGTCAAATGTCGTAATCACCCGTGTCTTGGAGCACTCCGGAATCGTTGTCCAATGGACGGCCGTAAAACAGCCGGACATCGGCTTTCTGCGGGAGCAGTTCCCGGGCGCGCACCAGCGCCCGTTTGGTGGCAATCGTTGGATTGATTTCAGCTGGAAAAATGTTTTCTTCGCCGATTTGTTTCAGCAGACCGCTGTTGCGCAGAACGCGGGTGACATCGGGACTGCTCCCGCTGATCAGCAGGAAACGGCCCGTCTTGCGCAGGTAATCGTGCAGCGATTCCAGCGCCATCACCGTGGTCGCGTCCAGGTGCCGTGCATTTTTCATGCGCAGTATAAAAACGCGGATGTTTTCGTCCTCGGCCTGGCGACGGATTTGGTCCTGGAACAGATCCGCGGCGCCGAAAAACAGCTCGCCTTCGACGTGAATAATTGAAATCTGCGGATTGGGGCGTTGCTTTCGGTCGCGTAATTCGGTCAGTTGCCCGCTTTCGTTGAAGGTATATTCAGCCAGGGACGGCGTGCTGGTTTTTTGCAGGAACAACGCCAGCGCCACGCCGATCCCCACGTAAATGGCGGTGTCGAGCTTGAGAAAAAGAGCGGCTCCCAAGGTTGCGAAAAAGACGACGGCATCCGAACGGGTGGATCGGGTCGAGACACGGATTTGCGAGCGATTAATCAGCTTATAGCCGACCCGCATGAGATGGGCAGCCAACGCGGGCACCGGGATATAGTTGAAGAGCGGCGTCAGGAACAACAGGATGAGCAGCACGGTTGCGCTGCTCAGCATGGACGAAAGCTGCGAAACGGCGCCGCTCTGGTAATTGACGGCCGAGCGGGTGAAGGAGGAAGAACCTGGGGTCAACCCGAACAGTCCCGCGGCGAGATTGCCCACGCCCATGCCCATGAGTTCCTGGTTGGGATCCAGATGCTGGCCGCTCCGGGCGGCAAGCGTCTTAGTGATGGCCGTCGCCTCGAGCATACCGATGATGGCGATGGCGATCGCGCTGCCGGCCAACTGGCGGACAATGGGCAATTGATCCTGCAGGGTGGGCAAATGTTTGAGTGTCGGCAACGCCGCTGTCAGGGCTCCCTCGTCTTTGACCAGATGGAATGGTACTTCGGGATGGAAATGGGCAAATACGCGCGCGGCAATCGCCAGAAAGGCCAAGCCCAACAACGGCTCAGGCCAGGTTGGCCGCACGCGTTTGATGCCTTCAAAAATCACCAGCGTCAGCACGGCAATGCCGACGGACCACCATGAAAAATTGCCCGCGCCGATGGCCACCCCCACTTCCCCGAGCGTGGTCAGGAAATCCTCGCCCGCCGGGCTGGAGAAGCCCATCCCATTGTGCAGTTGGCTGAAGATCAACAGCACACCGATGGCCGTCGTGTAACTCACCACCACCGAACGCGAGATGAATTTCGTGACCTCGCCAAAATTGAACAAGCCGGCGACGAACTGGACGACACCGATCATAAACGCCAGGTAGGCGGCCAATTGCAGCGGATGCAGGCCCAGATTGGTGTTGGCCGCCAGCGTGGCCGCCGTGATGAGACAAACGGAAGTGGTCGGCCCGAAAACATGATGATACGAGGAGAAAAACAGCGCGCTGAAAAACCCCCCGACCACCACCGACAGAACCACCGGCATCGGCGGCAGGCCAAGAATCAGCGCAAAACCGATCGCCTGGGGAATGGAAACCAACGTCAAGGTCGCGCCGGCAATCGCGTCATGACGGAACTTGTCCCAGGAATAATGTCGCAGTTCCGGGACAAACGGGAAGCGAACCCTGGGCAGGGACAGTTGCCAGCGGCCCACTCCGATTCCCGCCTGGGAGAAGAAATTCATCGCCTGCGGCCTTGGCGAAACAGGCGCAATCCATCCATCTTCTCCACGACAACACAGATTTGAAACCGTTGCTTAAGCACACTGTTAGATTAAATCGTGCCTCTGTGAAAGCAACGGGAACTTGTCACCTTGAAAAGCCCTTCCGCCAACGACACTTCGTCCTACCAGCTCACCGGCACGGTCATTTTTTTGCCGAAACGATTGTGGTAATGCAACTGCCGGTGTTTCTGGCCGTATTCGTGGACGAGCTTTGTCAACTTCACGTCATAGCAACAGTACTCGGCGATTTCCGCGAGCTTGCCGTCCTTGAACCAGCGGATGGCCTGCATCCCTTCCGCCGTTTTTTCCACGCCGAAGGTCGCCGTGGCAATCGAATCCAGCGAAAGCCGGTGCTGCAGCTTGTTCTGCAATTCCACCATCAGGTCCAGCGTGGGCAACTGGCGCAGATCAAATGCCGTATAACCGTGCAGTACCTCGTAATCAAAACGCAAAATGTTGAAACCCACCACCAGATCGGCACGCTGCAAATCCGCGATGAGGTCGTTCACCTGGTTCTCGCCGTAAATCCGGTAGTCGCCACGACCGGTACCGAAGGTCACGCCAATACTCATGCCCATTTTGGCGATGTGGTTCCAACCGCCCACTTCCTCGGCGGACTTTTGGGTTTCCAAATCAAAATAAACGACGTTCCGGGCCACAAAATTGATGGTTTATGATTTTATACCAATACCAAAACTTCAGGCTGCCAATCATAAATCGTAAAGCATAAATCAAAAATAAAAAATCAATCGCGCTTGCGAAAATTCTCCCGCCGCGCCAAATTCCCCATATGGCCCTGACACCTTCCACCATGCTGCCGCTCGGCACGACCGCGCCCGATTTCAAGTTGCCGGATACCAATGGAAAAACCATTGCCCTGGCGGATTTCAAAGGCAAGACAGCGTTGCTGGTATTGTTCATCTGTAACCACTGTCCCTATGTAAAACACATCCGCACCGGCCTGGCGCAACTGGCACGCGATTATTTGCCTCGCGGCGTTGCCCTGGTCGGCATCAACTCCAATGACGTGGCGAATTATCCCGAAGACAGCCCCGCCAACATGAAGGAGGAAGTGAAATCGGCAGGTTATACATTTCCGTATCTTTACGACGAATCGCAGGCCGTCGCCAAAGCCTACCGCGCCGCCTGCACGCCGGACATCTACCTTTTCGACAAAAACCGGGGACTGGTTTATCGCGGTCAGTTTGACGACAGTCGTCCGGGCAATGGCGTTCCGGTGACGGGCAAGGATTTGCGTGCGGCGCTCGACGCCGTCCTGGCCGGCAAGCCGGTATTGCCGAACCAAAAAGCCAGCATGGGCTGCAATATTAAATGGAAGGCCGGCAACGAACCGGATTATTTCTGACGAATTGACGATTTACGATTGGCGATTGGCCAGTAACTCCGTGATGGAGAGCCGCGGGTCAGTCCCCAACCGCAAATCGTAACTCAGATGAACACTTCTGCGTTGCCTCTTGCCGATGGTGGCGGTGTTGCAGTTCCCCACCCGGTTCGCAGCAGAAAAATTCTTCAAAGTATTCGGCCGGCGACGGGTTCAAAGTATTCGAAAGCGACTTCCACGGCCGACGCCGACGAATGGTGACAAGAACAGCAAGGCGTTCATTTGCCTCCTGGAGAAGCGGCCACAAGCGCGTTTGAGCAACGACGCTTGCATCTGCCAGAAGTACAAGCCGATAAACAGTTTCGTCGGCTTCTTTCAGGCAATCACCTGTCTTCGAGCTGAATTCCACCCTTGAACGGGCGCGATTCGCCTCGCGATAATTTGCTCCAACCGAGGTGCCCGCAGATCCAACCGAGGTGCCCGCAGAAGAACTTATTTGCCGAGAACTTGAACCAAAGTTTCTTTCGGCAAAACGACGTAGAGCCTGATTATGCGTCGTGCAAAATCCTTTGTGCGTGCCGCAAAGTCTTTTTCTGCATTATGCATTCTTCCTTCCTCATTTCCTAGGCAGCTTTTCTTCGACCATTTCGCAGAGCACGTGCATGAGCAGTTTGTGACCTTCCTGAATGCGAGCGGTTTTGTCGCCCGGCACCAGCAAATCCAATGTCGCCACGCCTTTGGTGAACCCGCCGTCGCGGCCCAGAAAACAAATGCTTTCGACGCCTTTGCGTTTTGCCTCTTCCAGCGCCCGCAAGACGTTTTTGGATTTGCCGCTCGTCGTCAGTGCGATGAGCACGTCGCCTTGCTCCGCCAAACCCCTGACCTGCCGGGCGAACATTTCGTCAATGCTGTAATCGTTGCAGACGGCGGTCAGGAATCCGCCGTCAGCAGTGAGCGAAAGGGCCGGATAGGGTCGGCGATCCTCCACGAAGCGGCAGAGGAATTCCGAGGCCAGATGCGTGGCGTCTGAGGCGCTGCCGCCGTTGCCGCAGGTGAAGACCTTGTGGCCGGAGGTCAGACAATGCAAAACCATCTGCGCCGCCCGGCTCAACGGCTCTTCCAAATCTGCCAGGGCACGGAAAGTTTTGACCGAATCTTCAATCGCCCGTTGCAAGAGAGTCATGCTCGGAATTAACCATAATAGCCCCGGCGAGGGAATCACGAAATAGGGGGTTGAAGCGTTGAAGAGCGAACCCGCTGAACAACCGAACCCGCTGCAACGCTTTACCCCATCACGCGTCAACAAGACATCTGCCACATCGCGAAAAATTATCGCCGTCATTCCTGTAGGAGACGACGTAAGGAGTCTCTGTTTACGCCAGAAAGAGTCTCGTCACCTCGACTCCTACTATTCCGGGCTTGAAATTTTCACGCGCCGGAATAACTTCGTTTCATGCCGATTTACGAATTTCATTGCGAGAAATGCAAACGCGACAGCGAAATCCTTGTCCGTTCCAGCAGTTGGAAGGGGACCGAGTGTCCGCATTGCGGCTCCACCAGATTGTCGAAGAAGCTTTCGGTCTTTGCTTCTGCCGGCGGGGATGGCGCTTCCACACCTTCATCAGGCCATGGGCATGGCGGCGGCCATTGTTGCGGCGGCGGATGCTCCTGCCATTGATTCAATTCGGGAGGGTCGGCATGTTGCCAACCCACTATCCAATTTGGGACGGCGACACGCCGTCCCTCCCACAAATTTCTTTGGCGCTGATTTGCGTCAAATCCTCCACCACCCAATCGGGTTGATGCTTCTTTAGCTCGTCCAATTTCGCGCCGCCGGTGGCCACCGCCAGAGTTTTCGCGCCAATGAAGCGTCCACAACGAATGTCGTGCGGCGTGTCGCCGACCACGACGATTTCCTGGCCGCACAATGGCCGGCCCAGCACGCGGCTGCCGCGTTCTCGCGCAGCCGCAGCAATTTGATTGCGGTCTTCGCTGTCATCGGCAAAGCCGCCGGTTTCAAAAACCTCCCAAAGGTCGTAACGGCGCAATTTAATTTCCGCGCCCAGGCGAATGTTGCCGGTGAGCAAACCCAGCATCGGCGGATTCGACAGAGTGCGAAGGTTATCAACGAACTCCCAAACGCCCCGGCACGTGCCGCCGTTGCTTTGGGCTACCATCTGGTCGAGCCAGAAAACATAATTCTCGAAAAATCGCCGAAAATTCTCCGGCGTCGCTTCAATCCGGTGCAGCCCGAAAAATTCGCGCACAAGATTCACGTCCGTGCGCCCGGCAAAACTGATTTTTTCGACACCGTCGTGGGCGTTGAACTCCGCGGCGAACGTCTTGGCAAACGCTTTGATGCCGGCACCGCCGGTGTGGACGAGCGTGCCGTCAATATCGAATAATACAAGCCGCACCATGGGAGGAGGTTACCCGCTGCCGGGCTGACAGGCAACGCAGCGGTGTTCACGGTTAATAAGTTTATCTGGACAATCATTTGATATTCATTCTATTAAACTGATTCTCTCAGGGGTATGGGACGATAAAGTATGCCGCGAACCCGGGCGTTTACGCTTATCGAACTGCTGATGGTAATGGGGATTATTGCCATCCTGGCGGCGTTGTTATTGTCGGCCATCAGCCACGCCAAAGGCTCGGCGCACGCGATCACCTGCCGGAACAATCTCAGGCAATGGGGAACGGCCACACAACTTTACGCCGCGGCCAATGGTGATCTCCTGCCGCCGGACGGCACGTCCAGTCCCGGAAATAGCGACACCAACAAAGGCTGGTATATTCAGTTGCCGGAACTGCTTAACCTGCCCCGATACCATGACATGCCGTGGCGCACGAATGCACATTTGGAGCCGGAACGCTCCGTTTGGATTTGTCCCAGTAATCCCCGGCGCAGTAACGGCAGAAACCTGTTTCATTACTGCCTGAATGAACATGTCAATGGCACCGGCGCCAACAACCGGCCAATCCGGCTCGTTTCCGTTCCGCATGCTTCGGTTACCGTCTGGCTGTTTGACAACGGAGGCGTTGCCGCGGTGGCACAATGGAACAACGTCCACTCCAATTTGCATAGTCACGGCGCGCAGTTCACCTTTCTGGATGGTCACGCCGCGTGGTTCAAAAACACGGAATATTGGAACTTCAGAACCAACAAAGGCCTTACCAACAATCCCCAATTGGCATGGTTTCCCTGAAATGGGATTCACGGAACGTAACAAACGCGGAAGAACCGGGAGACACCGGACAGATTGGTTTGGAAGGTGCAAGCGGTCCCGGCTGCCACCAGATTGGTGACCAGCGGGGTCCACGCCGCCAGATTCGACGAAACTTCAATGTTATACGAGCGGTTGCTCTGCGACTCCCACGTCAATGAGACCGTTTCATTCGTTATCCCGATAGAAAGCAGCCGGAAGGACACGTTGAAGGGGTTGGCAAAGACCATGAAGACCGGGAGATGATCGGAGGCAATCCGGCCGTCGTCGCTGTACAGATTGGGGGGAAGCGGATTCAGCAAATCCGTGCGGAACACCTGGCTGCTGACGATTGTCGACGACAATTCCGCGCAGGGCAGGATGTAATCGTAACGCATGGTTGGACCCGTATTGGTGTCTTGAATGGACCAGGTCATTTCACTGTCGGTGAGCGGATTAACCGGCGTAATTAGATGCAAACCGGTTGGCGCAGCGACCAGATGCTGGAGTGATCGCGGTTGGCTCGCTGGCGGCCAGAGAATGTCTTCGTTCATGTCGCCACTCAATATATAGGGTTCATCACCGTTGGCCGGCAGATAAACGGTGGCGAAAAAGTTGGAAACAGCGCCTGCTTCCGCCGCCCGCCTGGCCGACGCATCAGCGTCCTGACCCGATTTCAAGTGAGCGGTAAACACATGCAGTGGCTGCGGGAAACCGGGAACGGAAATTTCGGCTTCGAACAAATCACGAGTGAAGCCCGAATTGGTGTAGCCGAAGGACGAGAGATCGCAGCCGTGCAGCCAGCTCCGGGAGGCGACGATCGCGAAGCGGCTCAGGATGGCACTGCGGATGAATCCATCGTCCATGGAATTGGTGGCCAGATAATAACCCGGGCGGAAAGCCGCGACAAAATCCGCCATCTGCGCCGTGCAGCTGTTGGTCACCGGAATTTCGTTGAAGGTGATGATGTCCGGGTCGAGGTATTGCACCTGCCGGCCGATCGCCTGCACGTGCCACATGTTCGTGCTCCAGTTCGTCAGGCCGTTGCCATGCACGTTGTACGTCAGATACGAAAAAGCCCGTGGTGCGGCACACCAGACATTCAAGGCCGCCGCGCCGCTGCTGGCCGAACCGGCGTCGTTGGTGACAGTAACCGTATAGAAACCGGACCGGGCAAAAGTCACCCCGGCCAGGGTGAGATTGGAATTAACGGCTCCAGGCAGATTGGTGCCATGAAACCCGACATCCGATGCCGGGGTGAATTGCCATTGATAAGCCAAAGGCGGCGTGCCGGTGGCGATTACGCTGAAGAAAGCATCGGCACCATTAGTAACCGTTTGATGCTGCGGCCCGGAGATGATGACCGGCGACTGACGGCCGGACCCGCCCCTTGTAACGTCAGCGAAACTGGTGCCGATTTTCAAATTGTCCACGCCGCACGCGCCTTCCCCGGTATTTTCCCGAAAGGCAAAACTGACCACGGTAAAGGTTGAAACTCCTTCGCTCGTTGAAACGCCGGCATCGGATTCCGAGGCCGGATTGATCCAAAGCGTGCTGACCGAATTGCTGTTTAGCAAACGGACGACCACGGAGTAATCCGTGTTGAGATTCAAATCCATGGGGTTGGTGGCGTTGATGGCTGAACCGCTGGTGGAGGAAATTCCGAGTCGGAGTTTCCCGGGCGCCGCGCCCCCCGCTAACGCCCAGAGGCGCGCCCGAAATCCGTTGCCGTCATCTTTGAAATGAGCGAAATAGGCACCGCCTGCCGCAGGCCGTGTACTGAATCGAATGTTGAAGCTGGCATAGAAGACATTGGTCGCGCCCGAAGCAGGATAAGGCTGGCCGGCTACAAGCGCGTGGACGTCTTCGGTGTTGGCTTCGTTTAACAGAATACGGCCGGAAACCACCGCCACTTCGCCGGTGACTGAGCCGCTATGGTGCATCCACACATTGGAGCTTACGGCTACCAATGCGCCGTCGGGATAGTCAAAGGAATCACTGAACAGCAGGGCCGCTTCCGCCATGACGGCGAAAACCATGAATACGCCCAGTCCCAAACCAGCCTTCTTCACGATGATTGGGACCATCATCCCACATCGGGAACAAATGTAAACCGTCAGCGCCCGGTTATAAATTCCGGTTGAGAATATTTTTGGCGGACTAATGTTTCCGCCCGCTCATGCAACAACCCATCCGGTACGAAATCGTACCATTTGGCTCCAAAGGCGGCCTGCGCAGCGTCGCATATCGCCTGTTGCCAGGCCGTTCGGGCCAGCGGCACCGGCGGCTGGACCGAGCCCTGGATCAGTAATCCCAGCCGGTTGCGCCGCTGGGCCGCACCGGCGATTTTTTTTCCCTGCCAAAGCAAATCGAATTTCACATGACCGACAAAACACACTGCGGGCGGTGAAACGTGGTGACCAGACGGTGCCAGGCTGGTAATGATGTCCAATCCTGCAAAGGCAGACTGAATCCATTCGTGAACCCGCCGGTAACTTTCTTCGGCCTTGAGCGAATGCCATTCGTGAGCCGGCGGAAAGGCGAGGCTATAGGTCCAGTCGGCATCGTGTGGCACGATGCCGCCGCCGGTAGGCCGGCGGATGAGCGGGCGCAGCGGTGTAATGCGTTCGACTTCCGCGTATTTCTGAAAATAACCGAACGTGGCTGCCGGTTCCGTCCAGCCGTAAAATCGCAGGACCGGCTTTTGCAAACGGGGCATGGCCTCCAGGAGCGCTTCATCCAGCGCCATGTTGAACGCCGGAGCGCATTTGCCTGAATTGAGGAGCAGCCAGGAATTCATTTCAGCCACAGAGTCACGGAGAACACTGAGAAAATCAGGATTTCATTTCAAAACTCTGCGCGCTCCGTGTCTTTGTGGCAAATTATTTCCTCACACCGATGCGCGGGCAAAGTTTTAGGGTTTCGCAATTCACACAATCCGGTTTACGCGCGAAACAGCGGCGGCGGCCATGCCAGATGAGCCAGTGACTGAACAGCGCCCATTGCGGTTGCGGCACCAGCCCCATCAGGTCTTTCTCGATCTTCTCCGGCGTCTTTTGTTTCGTCAATCCGAGCCGCTGTGACAATCGCGCAACGTGCGTGTCCACGACGACGCCGACGTTGAGGCCGAAGGCGTTGCCCAGAACCACATTCGCCGTTTTGCGCCCGACGCCGCCGAGTTGAATTAATTCCTCCATCGTTTGCGGAACCTGCCCGCCGTGCTTTTCGACGATGGCCGCACAGGCGGCCTTGATATTGCGCGCCTTGTTGCGAAAGAAACCCGTGGTCTTGATGGCCTGCTCCAGTTCGGCCACCGGCGCGTTCGCGTAATCCGCCGCCGAACGGTATTTTCTGAACAACTCCGCTGTGACAATATTGACGCGTTTGTCGGTGCATTGTGCGGAAAGGATGGTGGCAATGAGCAATTCCAGCGGACTTTGGTGATCCAACTCGCAGTGTGCTTCGGGATAAGCACCATCCAGAGCGACGATAATTTTCTTTAGTCGCGCTGTTTTGGATCTGACGGTTTCACGCAGCACAACGTTCCCTACAAATCACGATACACGTCTCGACGATGACGGATTACGGCAACGTCAATCATCCTGGAAAAGTCGTTTATCGAATCGACCACACGGTAATCGCCGACACAAATCCGCCAGAGATTTTTCTGTCCATGAAGTTTGACGTCACCGACGGTCCGCGGATTTTTTGCCAAGGCTTCAACCTTCGCCAGAATTCGGCCAGCGATGTCGCCAGGCAGCCGCTCCAATTCCTTGCGCGCGGGACGAGCGAAGCTGATGGAATAATCAGCCATTCCGCCGGGATTTCAATTTCAACCGATGCCGGACCGATTCGAGACTCTCGCGCGGTTCACGAGCGCGCGATTGAATGAGCAGCGTGTCATAAAAATCCTCCCACAGCTGTTCATGCTTTCGCAGGTCAATGACGGCTGCCATCTTCTGGCCGCGCTCATCCACCATGAAAGTGATTCCGCTCATGGAAACAATCTGGCAGAAAATCATGGGGAAGCAAATGCAAAACGGCAGTTTGCCGGCCATTGCCCTTAAACGCGCAGGTAAACGTAGATGGCAAAGGCGACGGCGGCGAGGCCGGCGGCAGCGGCCAGCGTCCAAAGCAGATTTCGTTTCCGCGCGGCCATGGCAAAGGTGGAAACGATGACGCCGGCCTGCGCGGCCAACATGCCAAAGAAAAATTTCTGGCTGCGGCTGTGGTGTCGCTCGGCTGAGAAATTCGCCTTGCGGACCTGTAGTTCCAGCAAATAACCGATGTTCTGGTTCAAGGCGGCCTCGGCGTCATAACGCATGGCGGAGAAGCGCATTTGGGCGGCGGTCAAATCCCGGGCGGCGGATTTATCGCCGGCGGGCAGCGACTTCTGAAGCTGCGCGATGGCCTGATTGGCCGGGGCCAGCGTGACATCGAAGTCCCGCGCCTGATCGCGGGCAGCTTGCAACGCCGCGGCGAGTTCCTGGTCGGTCACCAGCTTCAAGTCCCCAACAATTTCGGTTTCCGGCTTGTCCGCTTGCAAGGCCGCGAGGGCGGTTTGCAGATGGGGATCGAGCGCGGGCGGAGCCGGGGCAGGAACCTTGTCCAACGCCGGATTTTCGAGCGGATGGGCGTCCGTGGTGGCTTGGAGGAGCGCCAGCAGGTCGCGCTGCATGGCGCCGCGCAACTTCTTGGCTTGGAAATAACCCCACTGGTCTCCGGCCTTGGATTGAAGTTGTGCGCCCAGGGCGCGGTCGTATTGGGCGCGGGTCATTTCGCTGGTGGCAAGGCCGGCCAGCAACGTGGCGATGACGGTCATGACGACCGGCGTGGCCGAGAGGATTTTGCCCCAGCCGGTCTGGGGCAGGTCCCTCTTCAAATCTTCCGGGATCGTGACTTTCATGGTGATGAATCAGGATTTGGGCGTTGCCGCTGGCGGCGCGCTGGTTCCGGTGGCGGGCGGCGCGGCCGGCGCCGTGCTTTCAGTTTTGGTTTTGTCCGCCTTGGACTTGTCGAGCTTGTCTTTGGCGATTTGTTCGCGGATGGACAGCGGCGGCGTGCCATATTTGCCATCGGTCCAATTGTAGAGCCGGCCCTGGCTGTCGTTCAAGAAGGCCCAGACGAACCAAATGACAAAGACGAAGACGAGCAGTTTGGGCCAGAAGGATCGTTTCTCGGCATAGGCGTCCGCGGCACTAAAGGTGGCGCCCGGTGGAAGCGAGGCCACCCCCGTCAGCGCGCCGCCGAACGGAACATTCATTTTCGCCTTGGCGTTCACCGCCCAGCCATTGGCATCAAGGATCGGGCCGAGGTTGCGCTTGCGTAATTTCAGCCAGGCGATGGCCATGGAGGGAGCGGAGATGACCAGCATGATTCCGGCGATGACCAGCGGCACCTGCCAGGCTTCAAACTTGCCGAGGAACGCGAGGATGCCCGCAAACGCCGTAGCCAGGGCGCCGATGGCCAGGCTCAACAACGCAATGACACTCGGGTCAAACGCCGGTTTTGCCGGCGCGGCTGGAGCCGCCGGAGTGGCCGCGGCCGCCGGGACCAGAGGTGCATTCGCCATGGCGGTCAATTGCGTATTGGCATCCGCATCCGCGGCGGCGGCCTGTTTGGCGGCGCGCTCTTCGATCATTCGCACCAGTTTTTTGTACGGCGACCAGAATGCCTGCCGGACACTGATCGGGTTGTCCACAATCCTGGTAATGGTGGCGTCCCAGTCGCGACCCTGGCGGTCGTAGAAAATTCCATTGCGGCCAACGATGAGATTGTCGGCGTCGCCGCCGGTAAACGCGGCAACGATGGACAATTTTTCGCCCGTGCCCTTGCGCCCGCAATCGCAATAGGCGAGATAGGTGCCGGCCATGCCGGCCATGGCGGCGTGTTTGCCGGCATCGTCCACCAAGAGACAGAGTTCGCAACTGCGCTGGTCGAGATAGAGTGTGCCGGCCTGGAAGACGGCTTTTTCCTTTCGGCCATAAAAATCGGCAAAATTGACAAAGTTACGGCAGAGTTTGGCCAGATCGCGGTAATAATGAATCAGGCGGTGCAGGCCGATGATGGCCTGGGCATGGCCTTCCTCGGCTTTGTCCCGGCCAATGAGCGCAGTTAATGTGTCCTTGGCTTTGGTGGCGAGAATTTCCCGCGTGCGTTTCAATCCGATTTTTTCGACTGAACCGCCGGCCTTGCCGGCATTCCAGGTATCGAACGCGGCGAGTTTGCCCATCAGCGCATTCCAATCTGCCTCGGTCAGCACGGTCCGGTCGCCGAGCAGCGGCACGATGGCATTGGTCTGCAACGCGACCATGGCGTTGGCCCACGCCGGATTAATGCCCTGCGTCAGCGGCAGTGGAGCGGTGGCCCCGACCTGCGCCAGCGGCAGGCTGGCAATATTGGCATCATTGTTGGTCAGCTCCCTGGCGCCCAACGCAGCGTATTCCTTCTCGTCGCGGTTCAGCGCGTTGACGGAGCGCGGATCGAAAGCGGCCAGCCGTCCGCGCGCAAAATAGTCGTCCACCTTGGCCTTGACTGCTCTGACGGCGCCGGAGGCCGCCTCAGTGTTGACGCCCAGCGGCAGCACGGCGGCGTCGCCTTCGGCCTTTTTCCACCAGTCCGAGTAGGCGACGGCATCGGCAAAAAATTGGTCCACCTTGGCCTGGCTGATGCCGGGCTTGCCGCTGGCATCGGTGTCCGCGCCGAGGCAGGTGATGATGTCGGCAATGACTGCTCGCGTGGCATCATCACCGGCGGAATCGGCGGGGATGATGCCGTCACCATTGAACGGTTTGGCGGCGAAGGTCTGCGCAGCAGCGGCGGCCTCATCAATGGTGATTTCCGTATTGTCCGTCTTGCCCAGCACCTGCCGGGCGAAACTGGCAATTAGTTTGCCCTCCGGATTGACGTCGTTGATCGCCGCCGGTGGCAGGGTCGGCCTGCCCTGAAGCAGGTCATCCGGGTTTTTAAGCAAGCCACCGGCCCATTTGACGGCGGCAATCAGTTCCGGGGCGCGGATGCGACCGTCCTTGTCCGTGTCAATCAGCGCGAGCGTCGTCTTATCAAACTCGACGCCCGTGGTGGGACAGGCCAGGGCGACCCAGAGTTTCTGGTCCAACTGGTCCAGGTTGAGGAGGTCCGCCCCCGAGTTGAGGATGACCTGGTTGAAGCCGCCGGCCCTGAAGAATCGCCAGCCATGAGAGGATGTTGCCGCACTTCGCATAAATCACCTCAATTCTGTTGTTGATTTAAAGCAGGCGCCACGCGATCCGCGGGTCTTACCCCGGCACCACGACCGGCAACGCACCACCATCGAGTTGCCGCCCTTCGAGGAGGAAGGATTGCAGCCGGCGTTCGCCACCGCAAGCCCGGAACACAGCTTAAAATTTGCACGCCAGAGCCGTCACCCCTATCGCTCCATTTTTCTGGGGACCCGGCGCCAACGGGTTGTTGACCCTGTCAGTGATGCAGCCGCAGGGCAAACTTCCTGTCCCGGGCAAGGTCCGCCTCGATACCGACCTTGGCGTTAACAATATAAATGTCCAATTTACCCACCCGGGGCTGAAGAGTTGCGGGCCAACCATCACCCATCTCGTTAGGGAGGAATCAGGCCAATTGCGGCTCTGCAATTTCGTTCGGCGGCGGTGAGAGCGGCGTGCCGTCGGGTGCCTCGGGATACTCGAAGATTTTGCCTTCGTAATTGCGGATCAGCACGCGACCGGCATTCCGGCAGAGAACATATTCCGGACTGACGGGCACCTTGCCGCCGCCGCCGGGCGCGTCAATCACATATTGGGGCACGGCATAACCGGTCGTGTGCCCGCGCAACTGTTCCATGATTTCCAGGCCCTGGCTGACACTCGCCCGCAGGTGCGCCGAGCCGGAAATTAAATCGCACTGGTAAAGATAATACGGCTTCACGCGGCACATAAGCAGTTTCTGGACAAGGGCCTTCATCACCGTTGCATCGTCGTTAACGTGCTTCAGCAGGACCGACTGGTTGCCCAGCGGAATGCCGGCGTCGGCCAGGCGCCCGACTGCGTCGCGCACTTCCGTGGTCAACTCGCGTGGATGGTTTGAATGAATGCTCAGGAAGAGCGGATGGAATTTCTTCAGCATCGCACAAAGATCCGGCGTGATGCGTTGCGGCAGAAAGGTCGGAATGCGCGAGCCGATTCGCAAAAATTCCACGTGCGGAATCGCCCGCAGCCGGCTCAACAGGCTTTCAAGTCTCTCGTCACTCAACAATAATGGGTCGCCGCCGCTCAGCAGCACGTCACGGACTTCCCGGTGTTGCGTAATGTATTCGATCTGCCGGTCGAATTCGGGATGAAAATCGTAACCGCTGGCGTTGCTGACCAGTCGTGAACGCGTGCAGTAGCGGCAATACGCCGCGCAGCGGTCAGTGACCAGGAACAGCACGCGATCGGGATAACGGTGCACCAGCCCGGACACCGGCGAGTGTGAATCCTCGCCGCACGGGTCGCTCATTTCCCAGGGTGCCGTATGAGTTTCCTCGACGCGCGGGATGACCTGCCGCCGGATGGGACAGCGCTCATCCACCGGGTCAATCAGGTTAAAAAAATAGGGCGTGATGGCCAGCGCGAGCTTGTGGTTTGCGAGTTTCGCGCCGGCGAACTCCTCCGGGGTGAGCGTGGGCATCAGGCGCTGTAATTGCTCCGGCGTCGTGATGCGATGCTTGAGCTGCCAGTGCCAGTCGTTCCACTCGGCATCCGAAACATCGCGCCAGAAGCCGCGCCCGGCCGAGCGAAATTCCTTCAATCTTTGGAGTCGGTGGTCCGACGGCGTTTCCTCGCCGTTCGCCTGTGAATTGTCGTCCTTCATGTTCCTGGTAGCGAACTATAGGTTTGAATTGCGCCCTGTCAAGCTGGCCATTTCCCCGGCATTATCGGAACCGAGATGTCCTCGCATCGGCGCTACGCGCTCGATTTCGAGCCGCCAGCCCCTCGCCACAACAAATGAGAATGCCACCGTTTACCCCCCATCCCGTTCAAGCCGATGAGGCCTATGGCCGCCAAATGTCCGGTTTAATGGACGATTCGACGGCCCGTCGTTGCGCGTCGAGCGCATCCAATTTTTTCAATGTCTCTGCGGCGTCGGCTTTTTGCAGCGCGGCCAACGGGTGCTTGCCGAAAGGGGGGGCGGGCGCTGTTTCCTGGCTTTGGCCCAGGTAATCCGCCAGAGCGGCGCGATAGCCGGCGGTCAAGATTGCCAGGGGTCGGGCCATCCGGAGTTGGGCCAGTTCGAGGTCGCGCAATTTGGTCTGGAGAATCACCATCTGCCGCTCGGAATCCAAATTGCGGATCACGGCCTGGAGCGAAACTTCCGCATACACGGGCAGGGCGTTCGATGCCGTGCGAAAGTCCACCGGCACGTCGAGAATCTGGTCGAGATTTTCGCGACTGACAGCCGGTGTCCACGTGGGACCGGGATCGCGCGCGACAAAATCAATCACCTGCAACGCCCACCATTTTTCCACGTCCAGCGGCCGGGCAAAATCAGCGCGAAAGGCGTTTTGGAAAGCGGTCTGCCAGTTGAAATAACGGGGCGATGCCTGCAGCATCGCGCGCAAATGCGCCCGGCCATTGCTCAATTTCAGCAGTTCACCTACAAACAACTGCGCGCTGGCGCGATACACCCCGCCATCGGCACCGGAAACCTGCGCCTCTGTCGGCCAGTTTAACTGCTCAAACGTCAGCACGGGATGATTACGCAACACGCCCCGGGCATCGGCCAGCGGGTCAAGGCCGCGTTCGGTCGCGATCAGCCGGCTTTCCGCCAGGCCGTTCGCGGTCCGGCCGGGCGACGACAGGACAACTTCGACCGCGCCGGTCGCCAGCAACTGCTGGGACAAGCCATCGGTCAACCAAGCGGGAATTTCCGCCGATTGCGTTCCGGCGCCGCGGTTGGCGAATTCCAGCAACACCACGCTGGTCAAGGCGCGCACGAAACGGACGCGGGGCAGGACATCCGGCAGGGCAACCTGATAATCCCAGCCATTAACGAAATGCTCCGAAAAAACGGTGACATTTTCATCCAGCGAGCGGGCCGGGTGCAGGCCAAGGAAAATTCTCCCGCGCCACGGCGTTGCCGGATCAACGCCGAGCTCGCGCCACAAGGTTTGCTTGATGCGTTCGGCGGACACCGCCAGCAGCGCCGGTTCAAGCCGGACGAGATCCGAGTTGGTCGCACTTGCGGCCAGCGGCGATCCCGGAAGGCCAGGCCCCGTGTCAGTGACAACAAATTGGCCGGAAACACTGCGCGTTAAATTTGCCGCCGGCAACGGGAGTTGGCCGGGCGCGTTTCCGCAGAAGACGCCGAATAAAGCAACGGCGCAACCCAGGTCGCGCAGGCAACGCTTACGGAACATGATCAAGCTTTGGCCGGAGCCGGCTTTGCAGGTTTGCTTTCCGGCGTGGCGGCGGGTTTGGCGTCACTGCCGGCCGGTTTGGCCGGCGTGGAATCTTTTTTGGCCGCCTGTTTATAGCCCTCGCTGCGGTAATCGGTAATATAAAAGCCACTGCCTTTGAACAAGAGCCCCGCGCCGGCGCTGATTTTGCGTTTAACCCGGCCACGACCCCATTTTTTTTGCGGGCAGAGCTTCTCCGGACACACTTTCAACGGCAGGGCGGAAATGGACTGAACCGTCTCAAACTCGCACCCGCATTTCCGGCAGAGGTATTCGTACGTCGGCATGAACAATCCTCAAGCGGCCCGTCCGGGGCGCCTTACGGTGACGACAGATTGGTCGTTGCCGGCGCGTTGGTCGTCGTCGGAACCACCTGCACCGAGCCGTCAGAACTGACTTCGACGTTCAAGTCGTAGTGCGCCGGCCCGACCATCCGGTTGGTCGGGGTTCCGCGCGTTAAGAGCACCTGGGCGCCCTTGGGTTGCTGGCTGGGATCGGTCCCTTCGCGCAGCCATTGCAACCGGCGCGCAATGAGCAAGTCGTCCCGTAATTTCCTCACCTGGGCGCGGACCTGGGACAAATTGTTAAATTTGCGCTCCAACTCGACCTTTTGAGCGACCTGCCGTTTCAATTCGTTTTCGAGGAACGTATTGTTCGTTTCGGATTCGACCAGTTTCATCTGGGTGTCGGCGATCTGCGTGGACAAATTGGCAATGGTATTGGTCATGTTCACGACTTGCTGATCCAGCGCCTGATTCTGCGCCTCCAGATCGGCGATCTGGTCCTGCGCGGTTTTGAGCGCGGTGGTGGTGTTTGAGAGCGAGGCGGAAGTCGCGACGTACTGGTTGCTGAGCACCGTCAGTGTCTGCTGAGCGGCCACGAGATCATTGGTCAGGATCAGATTGACCTGACGCAAACCGTCGAGATTGAGGTTGGCGGTGGCCAGTTGGTTGGAAAAATCGAGGATGGTGTCAGAGTCCTTTTTCTGCTGGGTATCCGCGCGTTTCTTTTCCGCCACCAAAACAACCACCATTCCCACACAAACCACGACAAGGATGATGACTCCTAGCTGTGTCTTCATAATGCCCCCCAAAATGAGGCGGCCCGGCCGGTTTGGCAAGCACACTTAAACATTGGTCGTGTCCCGGAGTCGCCTGGAATTCTGCCTTTGGGCGGCCCGGAACCGCCTGAACGCGGAACTCCAAACTTCAAATTAGGACGTTGCCTAAACATTCCGTTACTTTCCCTCTGGCGCCGCCGGCGCGTTGGTGGCCGTTTCGGCCTGGATTTGCTGTTCCGCCGCATTCAAATCCGGGTCGAGAATCTCCACGCCAGCCTCCTTCCTCAAAGTGTTCAGGTAGGGCGGGGCGAGTTGCGCAACTTTCTGGTTCGTCAGCACGGTCTTGATGTAATCGGACACCGTGAGCGCATCGGGGGGAGTCTGATTGGGCAAAACGGAATCGTAAGCCAACTTTTGGGCCGGCAATTTCCCCAGCAACTTGATGAGATGATAGCCGCTGGCCGTCGTCACCACATCGCTGATTTGATTGGTTTCCAACGAAAATGCGGCTGCTTCAAATTCCGGAAACGTCCGGCCGCGGGCAATGGTGTAAACACCGCCTTTATCCTTGGAAGCGGCATCTTCGGAATACTGTTCCACCAGGTTGCTGAAATCCGCACCGGCGCGGGCGCGTTTCAAAATGTCTTCGATTTCTTTCTTCTTGGCGGCCTTGTCCGCGTCCGATAATTCCGCGCCCGTGAGGGGATCCTGCGTGCTCAAAAAAATCTGCGCGATACGAACCCTTTCCGGCAGCTCAAAATCCGCCGGGTGATCATCGTAAGACTTTCTGGCCTCGGCATCGGTCACGCTGATTTTCAGCTCGCGCACCACCACCGCCTGCGCCGTGCCGTCCTGTTCCAGGCGTTGGCGAAGCTGGCGCATGGACATGCCCAACGCCATAAATTGGCGGTTCAATGCCTCCGGGGAACCCGCCTGCTCCAGAAGTGTCTTCATTTGGGCATCAGCGGTTTTCTTGCCGGCGGCCCGGTCGGCATCCGTGGCCTGTTGCAACAACAGCTGAACGCGAATGAGTTGGTCCAGCATTTGGCTCTCAATTATTTTCATCTGGGACGGGGGAATGGCCTGGTTGCGCATGGCCGCACCGGCCTTGATGCCGGTCATCACCTCGTCCAGATCGCTCTGTTTGATTTCAAAACCTTTGCCCCGGGCAATCACCGGATTGCCAAACAACGCCGTCATCGTGGCATCCAGGTTGACATTCGTGCCCGTGCCAGCCGGGGCGGCGTTGGCTGATGCGTTGGCCGTGGCGGCGCGCGCCGGGAACGCCAGCAACGACGCGCCCAGGGCAACGGGGAAAATGACTTTGACTCTTATTTTCATATTTTGTTTGTCGCTCTTGTCAACGGTTACAATTTTATCACTTTCACGTTGCTGATGTCAGCGTCTTTCTGAAGCTCCTCCAGCACCGCCGGCGGCGGCGCGCTGTCGAGGTTCAACACCGTCAGCGCCAGCCCGCCCGCGGTGTCGCGGGTCAGGCTCATGTTGGCAATGTTCACCTTATGTTTCCCCAACAACGTGCCGAGATAACCCACGATGCCCGGCCGGTCCTTGTTGTTAAGCAACAACAAGGTGCCGCTGATCGGAATTTCCACCGGCGTGCTGTACAGTCGGACAATGCGCGGGTTGTTGGGAGAACCGAAAAACGTGCCGCCCGCCGAAATCAGCTTCTGTCCGTTATTGAAAATCTGCACGTGCAGCCATTCATTGAACGTGACCGGTTCGTCGGATTTCTTTTCCTCGACGGTAATCCCGATGCTGGCGGCGGCGGCGCGGACATTGACGTTGTTCACGTCCTTGATTGCGCTGCTGGCCAGAAATCCCTGCAACACCGCGCGGGTGACGGGGTCTGTGTTCGGCAATTCCCGTGCGTGGCCGCCGTAGGTGACATAGATGCGATCCGCGCTGGCGGGCGACAGTTGCGCCAACAATTTGCCGAGGGCCGTGCCAAGCGGCAGATACGGTTTCACCTGTTCATAGGTTTTGGCGTCGAGATACGGCAGATTCACCGCGTTACGAACCTCGCCGGTCAGCAGATAGGCGGTGACCACTTCGGCGACTTCAATGCCGCATTTTTCCTGCGCTTCTTTGGTGCTCGCGCCGAGGTGCGGCGTCAAAATCACATTCGGTTGCCTGCGATAGGGATGCTCCGCCGGCAGCGGCTCCACGGCAAAAACGTCCAGCGCCGCCCCGCCAACCTTGCCGGATTCAAGCGCGGCAATCAGGTCGTTCTCGGCAATGATCTCGCCGCGGGCACAATTCACAATTCGCACGCCGGGTTTCATTTTGGCGAAGGCGGCGGCATTCAACATGTGTTTGGTTTCCGGCGTCACCGGCATGTGCACGGTGATGAAATCGGCGGTGAGATAAACGTCGTCCACGCTGGCGGCAAATTCCGCTCCGACGGCCCTGGCGCGATCCTCGGTGAGATAGGGGTCGTAAGCAATAACCCGCATTCCGAACGCCTTGCCACGTTTGGCAACTTCTGAACCAATCCGGCCCATGCCCAGGATGCCCAGCGCCTTGCCCAGCAATTCCGTGCCTTGAAACAGTTTGCGGTCCCATTTGCCCTCGGCCATGGAGGTGTGCGCCTGCGGCACCTTGCGCGCCAGCGCCAGCAACATAGCAAAACTGAGTTCGGCCGTGGTCACCGTGTTGCCGCCGGGCGTGTTCATCACCACCGTGCCATGTTGCGTGGCGGCTTCAATGTCCACATTATCCACGCCGACGCCCGCGCGGCCCACGACGCGCAATTTCGGGGCGGCTTCGATCACCTTGCGGGTGACCTTGGTTTCGGACCGGACCAGCAGCGCGACGGCATCCGCCACGACCGGCAGCAATTCCGGCTCCGGCAGCCGTTTGGGCAAAACCACCACTTCAAATTCAGGTCGCTGCTGGAGCAGCGCGATGCCTTTGAGAGAAATCGGGTCGCAAACGACAATTTTCATTTTAAAAAGGAGTCCCAGTCTAGGTCATGCCCGCGGCAAGTCAAACCAGGAATCCGGCAAAATTCCTTCGTCTTGAAATCAAACTGCTGTTATGGTTCAAATGATCTTATGAGGAAGTCGCCCATCGGTTTCGCCAGGAAAACCTGCTGGTTCGGCGCGCTTCTTTTTCTGCCGGGCGCCCTTATTCCCGGCGCCACGAAAGCGGCCGATGTGACGATTATTACGCATGGGTACAATGGCGACGTCACCGGTTGGATAGCCGCCATGGCGGACGAGATACCGAGCTACTTCCATTCTCGTTATCCGGGGTTGAGCACCAATGTAACCATTTACACGATCACCCTCACCACGGACGGCAGCAATTATTATTATCAATGGGAACGCGACACCAACAGCCCGCCTTTGACCACTGACACCGGCGAGATAGTGGTCAAACTCGATTGGAGTCAAATGGCCGGAGGTACCGCACCTTACAACATCAGCACCTCCAACGTCGCCTGGGTCGCCAGCTATGTGCTGTCGCAAACGAACACGATTTCGGACCTGAACGGTCATGCGTTGGTGGAATTTCCCATTCATTTGATTGGCCATAGTCGCGGGGGTTCTTTGATGTCGCAGATTAGTTATATCCTCGGGACCAACGGTATCTGGGTTGATCAACTCACCACGCTGGACCCGCATCCGCTCAACAACGATGGTTTCAAGGATGCCATTGCCGGCAGCGTGGTGGATGCCTCCGCCAGCAATACCTGTGCGAATGTTTTGTTTGCGGATAATGATTGGGAAAATCTGGGACAAAGTTTTCCGGCTGACCTTGATCCTCATGGCGAACCGGTAGCGGGAGCCTATCAGCGACAACTAACGCAATTAACGGGTGGTTACCCTCCTGCGCCTTTGGATTTTTTTGATTCATACGAGTATCACTCCAACGTGCATCTTTGGTATTACGGGTCCATTGATCCAAATACCCCGACGTCGTATGACGATGATGGCACAACCATCACCTTGGACGCGACCATGCGGACCAATTGGTGGGTGGCTTATGAAAATTTCGGCGCCCGCGCCGGGTTTCTGTACAGCCTCATCGGCGGCGGCGACCGGACCAGCACGGACCATCCGCTGGGACTTCCCAGCGATCCGGAAATCCGGGATGGTTACAATCAATCCTGGGATTTAGGCGCCGGCACCAATGCGAATCGCACTGCACTCCCCTCCAACAATGGAACGTGGCCGAACATTATCAAATTCGACGTCACGGGCACCAACGTGGTTATGTCGGGTAATTTGATCGCCACCGCCCTGTATTATCAGTATGCCGGGAGTTCCAATGTGACCCTTTCGATTTATTGCGACCAGGATCTTAATCCGTACAACACCAACAGCACGCTCGTCCTCCAGGGCGAGGTGGCAGGCACCGGCGCCGGTTCGGTGTATTATTATTCGAATCTGGGCCTGGCCACCACCAATGTGCCGCCCGGTATTTATGCCATCTACGGGAAAATCTCAGACGGCCCGCACACCCGCTATCTTTATGCGCCGGAATTGGTCGAAATCGTTTCCAGCCGGCAACCGCCGGTTTTGGACATCGCGCAATCAGGCGCCATACAATTTCGCATCGGGGTGAATGGCGTTCCCGGACAAACCTTTATACTTCAATCCTCCCCTGACCTGCTCAACTGGCAGTCCGTAATCACCAACACCCTCACTTCTAATCGGTGGACCTACACGAACAGCCTCCCGGCCAACCAACAGTTCTATCGCGCCGTGCTCAATCCCTGAAAGCCCGTTTGAAAATCGCGGAGCCGGCGTAAAGCTCACAATTTTCCATTTGCGAGGTACGGTTTACGCGCCGTTCCGTCGTTTCCGCCGGCTGCGTAAATCGCAAATCCCATATCGTAAATGACGCAGAGCCTCGTTGCCCCGGCGGCTGCAACCCTGACAGATTCCACCTGCAAAATTCACTGTTCGTCCGGGGAAAATCAGCTATGTTGCGCGGGAAAAATGAGCAAATTGCTGCTGATTGATGACGAAGAGGACGTGCGCTATTCGTTCCAGCGGATTTTTGATTCGCCGGAAATCGAACTGACCGTGGCCTCCAGCGGCGAGGAGGGATTGAAGGTCATTCCCAAATTCAAGCCCGACCTCGTGCTGATGGACGTGCGCATGGGCGGCATGAACGGTTTGGAAACGCTTCGCCGCATCCGCGCTGCCAATCCGAAGCAACTGGTCATTTTGATGACCGCCTACGGCACCACGCAAACCGCCATCGAAGCGATGAAGCTGGGCGCCTATGATTATCTGCTCAAACCGTTTGACGTGCCGAAGCTCAAGGAAATCGTCGCCAACGCCCTCAAAGCCGCGCGCGACATGAAACAGGTCGTTTCCTACGAGCCGTTGCTGGAATCCGAGGATTACGAACTCGGCATTGTCGGCCGGAGCGAAACCATGCAGCAGGTGTTCAAGCTCATCGGGCAGGTCGCCGCGACCGACGCCACCGCGCTCATCACCGGCGAAAGTGGCACCGGCAAGGAACTCGTCGCCCGCGCGATCTATCATCACAGCCACCGCAGCCAGCAGCCGTTCCTCGCCGTCAACTGCGCCGCCATTCCGGAGCAACTGCTTGAAAGCGAGCTCTTCGGCCATGAACGCGGCGCCTTTACGGGCGCCACGTTGCAACGCATCGGCAAATTTGAGCAATGCAACAAAGGCACGATTTTCCTGGACGAAATCGGCGACATGACCCCGGCCACGCAGACGAAGATTCTGCGCGTGTTGCAATCCGGCACTTTTGAGCGCGTCGGCGGCAACCAGCCGATTCAGGTGGACGTCCGGGTGATCGCCGCCACCAACAAGGCGCTGGAACAGGCCGTGGCCGCCAAACAATTCCGCGAAGATTTGTTTTACCGGCTCAATGTGGTGCGCATTCACATTCCGCCGCTGCGCGACCGGCGCGAGGACATTCCGTTGCTGGTGAATTATTTTCTGGAAAAAATTGCGCGGGAACAGCAGCGTCCGCCGAAGTCCATCGCCACCAGTGTCATCCGGATGCTCGAAAAGTACCATTGGCCGGGGAACGTGCGTGAGCTGGAAAATGCCATCCGCCGCGCGCATGTCATGGCCAAGAGCGACGCCATCCTGCAAAGTGATCTGCCGCCGGAAATTTCCGGCCAGGGTGGCAGTGGCGCCCCGCCGCCCATCCCCGGCGTCGCAGGCGACGCCGCCACGACCGATGCCTCGGCTCTGGCCCGGCAACTGTTTCAGTGGGCCAAGCGCGACCCAAAATTAAAGGTCATTCCGGTCGTGGAACGCGAACTGGTCATTCAGGCGCTCAAAGAAACAAACAACAATCAGGTCCACGCTGCCAAACTACTCGGCATCACCCGCGCGACACTGCGCAAACGCATCGAGAAGTTCGGCATTCAACGTGAGTTGAATGTGAAGTAAAATGGAGATTCCCATTGGGGCGGTTTGGTTAAACTCGTAGCCGCGAACGTCAGTTCGCGCCATATTGTTCTCCTTCATTTGATTTGTGCCGACCAACGTCGGCGGCGACACATTTTTTAGAGCAGACCAAATAAAACTGTAGCCACAAAAGTCACAGAAATCGCAGAAGAATCCGGGTTTTTGCGCCTCTTGCGCTTTTTGCGGCCACGATGCTTTTGAATTTGCTCTAAAAAACCACAAATGCTGGTTCCATCACCCGTCATCGCCGCCGCGAGGAAGACGTTTGCAGTGAATTGGCCACGCAGCGGAAGTGGTAGCCGAGGATGGCGAGTTCCATTGCGTGCGGGAACTGGCGCGGATGCCGGAGGAGTGTGCCCCAGAACAACCGCCAATAACCCGCGCGCCCGCGATGCCAGACGCCCAGCACCCAGAAGGATTTCAGAAACGCCACAAAGTCCGCCCCGGACAAACGTTGCCGCGGACCGGTTGGACGATGGCTTTTGAGAAATGTCCGGATGCGCTGGTAATAGTTTCGCGGTTCGTAAAGTTTCCTCACCAGCTCGCGGTAACCAGCCTGCAAAAAATCGCGGTTCAATTTGGGTTTGAAGTTCAGAGCGGCATCGGTGTTGTTGCCGGTGCTCTCGCTTTCCAGCCGGCCTTCGCGCTTCAATCGCTGCCATAACCGCGTTTGCGGCAACGCGTTCAACAGCCCCACCATCGCCGTCGCCACGCCGGAACGCTGGATGAATTCAAACTGCCGCTTGAAGATGTCGCTTTTATCGCTGTCGAATCCGACAATGAATCCGGCCATGACTTCCAGTCCGGCGCGTTGCAGCATTTGTACCGAAGCCACGAGATCGCGGTTCCGGTTCTGGAGTTTGTGACACTCCTCCAGCGCCTCGGTGGAAGGTGTTTCGATGCCGACGAAAACCTTCTTGAAACCGGCCTCCACCATCAAGGCGCATAATTCCGGGTCATCGGCCAGGTTCATGGACGCCTCGGTAATAAACCCGATGTGGGGCTGCGCACGCCGCCGCCATTCGATTATCTCCCGCAATAACGCCCTGGTCCGCGGTTTGTTCCCGATGAAATTGTCGTCCACGATAAAGACCATGCCGTTCCAGCCCCGCCGGCACAACGCCTCCAGTTCCGCGATCAATTGGGCCGGCGATTTGGTGCGGGGCACGCGCCCGTTCATCACGATGATGTCGCAAAATTCGCAATCGAACGGGCAGCCGCGGGAAAATTGCACGGACATCGTCACGTAATTCCGGAGCTTGATCAGGTCCCAGCGCGGCACGGGCGTAAGCCTGACGTCTGGCTGGCCCGCCGCGCGGTAGAGCGGCTGCAACCGTCCGCTCCTCATGTCTTCCACGACCTGTGGCATGATTTCCTCAGCCTCGCCTA
>DATJNM010000047.1:0-37006 GCA_035508155.1 Candidatus Sulfopaludibacter sp.
GACGGTTCGATGAAGCCGTTGCTGGGGGGCAAAGGGGCGAACCTGGCCGAGATGGCCCGCATTGGTCTGCCGGTGCCTCCGGGCTTCACCATCACCACCGAGGTCTGCACTTATTATTACCAGAACAAGAAAACCTACCCCAAGGTCCTCACGCCAATGGTCGAGGCCGGTGTTGCCGCGATTGAAAAAATCATGGGCACGAAATTCGGCGACAAGACCGCGATGCCCCTGCTGGTCTCCGTCCGCTCCGGCGCGCGGGATTCCATGCCGGGCATGATGGACACCATTTTGAACCTCGGCTTGAATGATGAAACCGTCCTGGCGTTGGTCAAGGCGACCCGGAACGAGCGGTTTGCGTGGGATTGTTACCGCCGTTTCATCCAGATGTACGGCGACGTGGTGATGGGCGTCCAAAAGAGCGCCAACGAAGACCACGAGCCGTTTGAAGTGGTCATCCACAGCCTGAAACACGAGCGTTATCACGACGACATCGAGGACACCAAGCTCACCGTAGCCGACCTCAAGGAACTGGTTAAACGGTTCAAGGATTTGATCAAAAAGCGCGCGGGCAGCGAATTTCCGCAGGATCCGTGGCTGCAACTGTGGGGCGCCATTGGCGCTGTATTCGGTTCCTGGATGAACGACCGCGCCATCGTTTACCGCCGCAAATACGGCATTCCCTCCGAATGGGGCACCGCCGTCAACGTCCAGGCGATGGTCTATGGCAATACCGGTGACAAGTCCGGCTCCGGCGTGGCCTTCACCCGCGACCCGGCGACCGGGGAAAAGGTTTTTTACGGCGAATTTCTGATCAACGCGCAGGGCGAAGACGTCGTGGCCGGCATCCGGACACCGGAACCGGTGGCGCAGCTCAAAAGCCATCTGCCCGAGGCGTTCGCCGAACTGGAAAAGGTTCGCAAGACATTGGAGTCGCATTTCAAGGACGTGCAGGACTTCGAGTTCACGATCCAGGACGGCAAGCTGTTCATGCTCCAGACGCGCAACGGCAAGCGGACGGGGCTGGCGGCGGTGCGTTTCGCCATCGAGATGGAGAAGGAAAAGCTGATTGATTGGAAGACGGCCATTCGCCGTGTTCCCGCCGACCAGTTGGACCAGGTATTGGCGCCGGTGTTTGACCGCAAGGCGGTGAAGGCGGCCAAGTGCATTGCCAAAGGTTTGCCCGCCGGTCCCGGCGCGGCTTCCGGCAAAATTTATCTGAACGCCGATCGCGCCGCGGCCGCGGCCGCCAAAGGCGAGATGGTTCTGCTCGTTCGCAACGAAACCACGCCCGAAGATTTGCGCGGGATGATAGCAGCGGAGGGCATACTGACGGCGAAAGGCGGGGTGAGTTCGCATGCGGCGTTGGTGGCCCGGCAGATGGGCAAGGTGTGCGTTTGCGGCGCCGGCGCGTTGCAGATTGATTACCAGGCCAAAACCATGAGCGTTGACGGGATGACCTTCAAGGAAGGCGATTACCTGTCCATCAGCGGCACCGCCGGCGAAGTGTATCCGGGCGAGCTGAGAACCGCCGCCTCTGAAATCGTCCAGGTATTGGTTGAGAAATCGCTCGATGGCAAGGAAAGCGCGACCTACCAGATGTTCAAGCAGTTGATGGACTGGTGCTCCAAGGTCACCAAACTTCAAGTTCGCGCCAATGCCGACCAACCGGATCAGGCGGCCAATGCCATCGCCTTCGGCGCCACCGGCATCGGTCTGTGCCGCACCGAGCACATGTTCTTCGGCGGCAACCGCATTGACGCCATGCGCGAGATGATTCTCGCGGACAATCTCAAGGATCGCAAAGCGGCCCTGGCGAAAATCCTGCCTTACCAGCGGGAAGATTTCGTCGGCATTTTCAAGGAATTAAAAGGTCTGCCGGCAACGATTCGTTTTCTCGACCCGCCGCTGCACGAATTCCTGCCGCACGAAGACAAGGCGCAGAATGATTTGGCGGAAAAAATGGGCGTGCCGGTCGAGAAAATTCAACAACGCGTCAAGGAACTGCACGAGTTCAACCCGATGCTCGGGTTCCGGGGCTGCCGGCTGGGCATCGTCTATTCGGAAATTTCCGAGATGCAGGCGCGCGCCATTTTTGAAGCCGCCGCCGAGGTCCAGAAGGCCGGCATCAAGGTGAAGCCGGAAGTCATGATTCCGCTCGTCGGTTTCAAGAAGGAGCTCGACCTCCAGGTCGAGGTCGTGCATCGCGTCGCGAAAGAAGTCATGAAAGAAAAGGGCGTGAAACTGGAGTATCTGGTGGGCACGATGATTGAGGTGCCGCGCGGCGCGCTGACCGCCGATGAAATCGCGCAAACGGCGCAATTCTTCAGCTTCGGCACGAACGACCTGACCCAGACCTGCCTGGGCATGAGCCGCGACGATTCCGGCAGTTTCCTGCCGCCGTACACGGAGCTGGAGATTATCAAAAAAAACCCGTTCGCCACGATTGACCAGGCCGGCGTGGGGCAGTTGATGAAGATCGCGGTCGAAAAAGGCCGCCAAAGCCGGCCGGACATCAAGTTGGGCATCTGCGGCGAACACGGCGGCGATCCCGATTCGGTGAAGTTCTGCCATCGTTTGGGGCTGAGTTATGTCAGTTGTTCGCCGTTCCGCGTGCCCGTGGCCCGCCTGGCGGCTGCCCAGGCTGCCTTGGAAGAAGAAGCCGGGAAGGCGAAGAAGAAATAGTTCCGCGGCTGCTGTGGGGAGGGCATCGTATCACCAATGCCCAAATCACTTCCTTTGCCTGACAATCGCTTCCAGGTTTCGGATGGCGGAGCGGCTTTTCCCTGTTATTTTCTCCAAACCAACGCAATTGTCTGCCATCTCGCATCAGGTCCGGGTTTGTCTCTCGCATCGCTTTGGTCAAGTTCCGGATGTCGGCTTTATTGAGCGATGAGGAGGGCGACCGCAAGTAAAGTTTCAGATGGCTGGTACGGTTACGAGCAAGTCTCCGCTTTCATTCGTGAACGTTGTCAACGCCGGCAGATCACGTTTGGCCGGGCCGTGTGTGACCCGGCCGTCGGGGTCAAAGGTTGAACCATGACAGGGACAGAGAAAGGAGCGACCCGATTCCACGCCCACCAGGCAACGCCGGTGCGTACAGATGGAAGACAGGGCAAAGAGTCTGGTTCCCCGGCGGATGATAAAAAAGCCCAAAGGCCGGAACCGGTCATAAACGCCTTCCGCGGCATAGTCGGACGCTGGTCCGGCGTTGATCACCCGGACTTTGCGCCCGGACGGAAACGTGTCGGACGATGTCGAACTGCAGCCAGCGACCAGACCTGCGCTCAGGAACAGGAATTGTCGCCGGTCTAGAAGCATAGCAGGGTCTGCCCGTAGTTTAGTACTCAAATACGAGGCTGACAAACACGCCGTGATGCACGTCGGCGCGGGCGTTATTGTCCAGCGGGAACACATAACCGACCCCCAGCCGCGGTTGCACATCACCGATGGCTTTAAGGTTCAGACGAAAGGCCGCGTTGCCGAGCAGATGGTTTTGACCCGCTTCGCCTTTGTTCAATGCGGTTTCACCGGCCAACTCGAACACAGGAATGAACTGTAACACGCCGGGCAGCGGCAGTTCCCGGTGCTGAAACGTCCAGCCGAAATCGAACCCGTATTCGAACGTTTGTTGGCCGCCATCGTCACCGGGGCCGAACAGCGTTGAATAGCCGAAGATGGATTGCGCGGTGAAATGCCGGCCGATTCGGGTGTCGTTGAAGATTTTCGGGACCAGCTCCGCATTTTTGCTGACGACGGATTCGGTCGGGATGCCCAGTTCCATGCCCGCACCGAAGGTGGTATCCCAGAATCCGGCTGTCGAGACATATTGATAAAACGGATAGCGCGCCCCCAGGTCAATGTTGCCGACGCCTTTTGAAACAACTCCGTCCTCCACGTCGCGCTCATACGGAACCTCGATTTCCAGGGTCAGCAGGCCGAATCCCTTTTCCACTTCCGCGGTGATGACATCGCTTTTTGAATCATCCGCTTCGGTGTGAAACCAGTCCAGACGGGCTTCATTATCTTCGAGATCTGAATCATCCACGAGAAATGGTTCCGGGAAAACGTCCTGTCCGTACGAACTGCGGTGGTCAAACAGATTGAAAAGGCCGTATCGTGTGTCCGGCGATTGCATGGTCGTGGCGAGTTCATCCGCCATGAGTACCGGCGGGTGCAGCAGCGTTGCCAGAACCAGAAAGCTCATCTGCTTGGTCCGTTTCATGCCAGCGACCATACCGACTCCCTTTGCGGGCCGCTTCCGTTCATTTGCGATTTTTTGGCGGTGCGTTGCGGTAGCGCAGCGCTGTCATCCGATCGCATGTATCCTGCCGCGTCCTCCAGGAGCCGGAGCGGGACCATAAGGGATGGCTTCCTTTTGCCCTGGCTCTGACAAGATATTTGCTCCTGGCTTGAAAAATGGCACATTATGAACGTGTCTAAACCGGTCAAACCACCTGCCGAAACCGGCGAAACCGTGGGATTTCCCGCCGCGCTGATGTTCACCGAACGTCCGGCGTGGACTGCGATTGGCGAAGGCTGGCGGCATTTGCACGGCAGTGTGCACGGGGCCGGCGTGAGTTTCGAGTGGCACGACTTCAAGACCTACAAGGAATTTGACTGGGGCAGAAGTTTCCACCCCGGCAGCGTCGAGGTCTGCCTGAATCTCGCCGGCAACGGCCGCGTCGCCTTCAACGGGCAGGAAGTCGCCTTTGCGCCGTTGACCGTCGGCTTCTACCGACGCGGTGACCAGCCGTTGCGCGCGTCGCGGCAGTCGGAGCAGCGACATCAGTTTTTGACCGTGGAAATGTCGTTCGATTTTTTGCGCCGGCACCTGGGCGATTTCGCGCCGTCTTTGCATCCGCTGGTGCGGGAAGTCGTCGCCGGCCAATCCGAAAAATCCGCCGTGGTGGCGCCGATGCGGCTGACGAGCCGGCAGCAGCAACTGCTGGCGAGCCTGCGCGACGCGCCGGTGCTCGCGGCGGCGCAAAAACTTTGGTACCAGACGAAGGCACTCGAACTGGCGGCCGAGTTGTTCTTTCTCGCGCCGGGGGAGGGGGAACTTTTCTGCCAACGGCAGCAAAGACTGTCGGCCGAACGCGTGGACAAGGTTGTGGCTTTGCTGCGTGAAAAACTGGAAAGCCCGCCCAACCTTGAAGAAATCGGACGCGCGGTGGGTTGCAGTCCATTCCATTTAAGCCGGACGTTTTCCGCAGCGACGGGTATGACCATCCCGCAATATATCCGGCAGTTGCGCATGGAACGGGCGGCGGAACTGTTGCGCTCAGGCAAATTTAACGTGACGGAGGCCGCGCTGGAGGTGGGCTACTCCAGCCTGAGCCATTTCAGCCAGGCGTTTCACGAGACCTTCGGCTGTTGTCCTGGACTTTATCCACTGCGCACGCCGACGCAAAAAACTTCCCTTAAGAAAAAGGATAAAACCCTGTAGTGCCGGCCTGTGACCGTCGTTTGTTTCGAGAGGAATAACGACGGCGCTCATGGAGCATCACCCCATCCTATTCAGGCGGGAATCTGGGGTAGCTGGCCTTTCGGGGATCATGTTCCGGCCGGTGGCAAATGAGCGTTTGTACCCATTCGACGAGACGGCGTCCCAGGCGGCGGCAGGCCTCGCATTCGCTTTCCTGGCGCGGACGACCGGCGCAGATGGCACCGTAATGCAGGGTCTGGCCCGGGGCAACATAATCCGGCACCCCAAACACCAGGAGACCGTAGTTCATGAGCACAATTTGCAGTGCCAGACACGTTAATTCGCCACCGCCCGCCTGGCCGCCGGAGGAGGTGAAGGCGCAGCCGATTTTACCCTCTGTCTTCGGCCAGAGCGGCTGGGCGGTTACGTCCCACCACTGTTTCATTTCCCAAGCGATGGTTCCCATGTGTGTCGGGGAACCCGCCGCGATGCCGTCACACCATGTTAAATCGTCGGCGGTTGCCTCAGTGACACTTTTGAGGCGAACTACCGTGTTGGGTACGCCGGTGGCGCCTTCGGCCACGAGATCCGCCATCATTTTGGTGTGACCGTCTTTACTGTAGTACAGGACCAAAACTCGCGCCGGGCGCGACGTGTCATTTTCCATTCAAAGAGAATGCCTGACGAGTGGGCAAAACGTCCATGGAACATTTGCTGATTTCGACCTGAAAAAAGATTGTTTTTCAGGGCAGGAACACGCCGATGTAACCTGTTGCAACCACCCGCTTAGGCGAAAACGTGAAATTTTTCACAAACTTTCTTGCGAACTGCATAATCAATCGCTAAACATCATGCCCAATGTTTGCGGAGCGATGGACAAAATCTGATTGATTAGGGGCGTTTTTGAGATGTCAGCAATTTTCCCCAAGTGGACAAACCAACTGCCTTTTTTGATTGCCGCCGGCTTGGTGCTGGCGGGGGGCGCCGTTACGGCCGGGGTGACCTATTATTTCACCCCCAAATATTCGCGCGTCGGCTACGAGCCAATCCAGCCGGTGCCATTTTCGCACGCCGTTCACGCGGGGCAATTGGGCATGGATTGTCGTTATTGCCACACTACCGTGGATAAATCCTGGTTTTCCAACATTCCCTCGGCTTCCACCTGCATGAATTGCCACAGTCAGGTGCTCAAGGACGACCCGCGGCTGGCCCTGGTGCGCGACAGCGCCACCAATGGCGTGCCGATTCACTGGGTGCAAATCCACCGGCTCCCCGATTACGCGTATTTCAATCATTCCGTTCACGTGCGCCGCGGCATCAGTTGCGTGGAATGTCACGGGCGCGTGGACCAGATGGACGAAGTCCGCCATGCCAAGTCGCTCACCATGGCGTTCTGCTTGAACTGTCACCGCAATCCAGGGGCGTTCCTCCGGCCCGAAAGCAAGGTCACTGACCTGGGCTGGCAGTGGAACACCAATGCGGATGTCGCCGCCGAAATGCAGGCGACCAATGGCGTCCGGTTCGTCCATGACTGGCGCGTGCAATCACTCGACAACTGTTCCGCCTGCCACCGATGAAACATTTACGTTTTATGATTTACGATTTACGATTGGTGTTCGCTTGCGGACGCCCTTCCCGGATTTCTCCCCATCAGCAATCATCAATCATCAATCATAAATTGGCCGCGGGAAAAATTTCATTTGTTGTTTTCGAATGAGTCAAAACCTTCAAACTCCAGCCCGAGGGCCTGCGACCGGTCGCCGCTACTGGCGCAGCCTGGATGAATTGTCCGATACGCCGGAGTTCAAGGCATGGCTGCAGCGCGAGTTTCCGCAGGGCGCCAGCGAGTTCAGCGACCCGGTTTCGCGTCGGCATTTCGTCAAAATCATGTCCGCGTCCTTCGCGCTGGCGGGCTTGGGGTTGATGGCGTCCGGCTGCCGGCGGCCGGAGGGGGAATTGGTGCCTTTCTCGAAGGCGCCGGAGGAAGGTTACAACTATGGGACGCCGGAATATTATGCCACGGCCATGCCGACGCGCACCGGTGCGGTTCCGCTCGTCGTCAAATCCTATGACGGTCGGCCCATCAAAATCGAGGGCAATGCGCTTTATCCCGGCGGCAACGGCGGCACCGACCGCTACGCGCAGGCTTCGATTCTGAATCTGTACGATCCCGACCGCGCCCAACGGTTCGCCAAAGACGGCAAGACAGTTCCGCGCGACGAGGCGTTGCAGGCCCTCGATGACCTGTCGAAGCAGTTCGCAGCGAACCGGGGCGAAGGTTTGGCTTTTCTGGCCGAGAGCAGCACCTCGCCGTCCCGGGCGCGTCTGCAAAAAATCATCGCGCAGAAATTTCCGAAATCGCAGTGGTTCACCTATGACGCGATTGATCCGGGCATCCATCAGCGCGCGGCCACGCAGGCGTTCGGCCAGCGGGTGCGCCCGATTTTCCGGTATGATTTTGCCCGGGTAATTCTGTCGTTGGACTGCGATTTTGTCGGATCGGAGGAGGATGCATATGACAACATCCGCCGCTTTGCTCAAGTTCGGCGGCTGAAAAGTCCAACCGACTCGATGGGCCGTTTGTATCAGATTGAAAGTCTTTTCACCTTGACGGGATTAAACGCGGATCATCGGCTGCGGATTCCTGCGAGTTCGATAGGACACGTTGCCGCGGCGATTCTGGCGCACATTTCCGGTGCGTCTGCGCCGATTTCGGGCGGGGTCGATCCGGAGTGGATTTCCGAGTGCGCAAAGGATTTAAAGGCGAATGGCCGCCATTCGTTGGTGGTGGCTGGACAACGGCAGCCGCTGGAGGTTCACTTGCTGGCGTGGGCAATAAACTCGGCACTCGGTGCCATTGGCAAAACGGTTGAATTGGTCGCCGCTGGCGAAATCCCGGCCTACAATACCGACGGCAATACTTACCGGGTCACCGACAACACGGTTGCCGATGCAAAAGGCGGGACTCTGGCGCGATTGGCCAAACACCTTGATGCCGGGGCGGTAGATGCCCTGGTGGTCCTTGGCGCGAACCCGGTTTACAATGCGCCAGCTTCCCTGAACTGGGCTGCAACCCAGCGCCGGGCCAGAACTGTCGTCCGGCTCGGTTATTACGAAGATGAAACCTTTGCCCTCAGCGACTGGCATTTTCCGGCGGCGCATTACCTCGAATCCTGGAGCGACGCGACGACGACCGACGGCACGCTTGTGCCGATTCAACCGCTGATTCAGCCGTTGTTTGGTGGAATCACAGAATTGGAATTTCTCTGGCGAATTGTTGGTGAGGCATCGTTTTTCAAATCCTACATGGCTGTCCGCACGACGCGCGCCGATTTTGGTTCAACGGAGAAGTGGAATCAATTTTTGTTCAACGGCTTTCTGGAGGGTTCTGCGGCAAAGTCGGTGATCACTCCACCTGTTGGCTTTTCGGGAATTATACCCGCCGCCGCGCTCTCCGCGACCAACCTCGAAGTTGTTTTCTACCGTGACTCGAAAATGGACGATGGCCGTTACGCGAACAACGGGTGGATGCAGGAGCTGCCCGACCCGATCACCAAGATGGTTTGGGACAATGCTGTCCTCGTCAGTCGCAAAACCGCGCGCGAACTTGGCATGCAAAACGGCGATATGGTGGAAATCACCTTGAACGGTCACAGCGTCACCGGTCCCATCTGGGTGCAACCGGGCATGGCCGATTATTCACTGGGCCTGGCGCTGGGTTACGGACGCGAAAGGGCGGGGCGCATCGGCACCGGCGTCGGGTTTAACGCCTACAAAATTTTCAACGGAAATTATATTGAGACCGGCGCGACCATTCGCAAGACGGGCGAAACCCATGTGCTTGCCTGCACGCAGAACCATTGGTCCATGGAAGGCCGGCCGGCCGTGCGCGAAGCAAACCTTGCCGAATTCAAGAAGAATCCGAAGCTGGCCCAGGAGATGCACGAAAAGGAGCCGCCCGTGGTCGCGCCATTGTATCCCAATCCGCTGGATCAGGCGGAGAAGAAGGCGTTACAGCAATGGGGTTTGGTGGTGGATTTGACGGCGTGCGTCGGGTGCGCCACCTGCGTGGTCGCCTGCCAGAGCGAGAACAACATTCCGATTGTCGGCAAGGACCAGGTGTTGCGCAGCCGTGAGATGCACTGGATGCGGATTGACCGTTATTACACCGCTGACCCGGCGAAGGTGACGGAGGCTGATTCGTTCCTCAAGGACGGCGAGCAACAATTCGAGCAGTGGATTGACGACGTGCAGGCGGTGAACCAGCCGATGCTTTGCCAGATGTGCGAGGCCGCGCCGTGCGAAAACGTCTGCCCGGTTAACGCCACGATGCACGACCAGGAAGGCCTGAATGTGATGGTGTACAACCGTTGCATCGGCACCCGCTATTGCTCGAACAACTGCCCCTACAAAGTCCGCCGCTTCAATTTTCTCGATTACAACAAGCGCCCGCTGGCTGATTTGAAGGGACCGTTTTATCCCACGCCGCTTTTGCACAAGTCAAATGGCAAATGGGATTTGGCGAGCTGGTGGAAAAATCCGAACACGAGCAACATGCGGCCGGAAGATGAGTGGGATTTGCTCAAAATCGCCAAGAACCCGGACGTGACGGTGCGGGAGCGCGGTGTGATGGAGAAATGCACCTATTGCATCCAGCGCATCCAGCGCGCGGAAATCGCGCAAAAGGTCAAGGCCGGCCCGTCGGGCAACGTGCGCTTGAGTGAAGCAGAAGGCACGATTCCCAAAACGGCCTGCCAGCAGGCCTGCCCCGCGCAGGCGATTGCCTTCGGCGACATCAGCGACCCGGACAGCACAGTCAGCCGATGGAAAGGTTCCAGTCGCAATTATGCCATGCTCGGCGACTTGCTGACCAAGCCGCGCACGACCTACCTGGCGCGCATTCGGAATCCCAACCCGGCGATGCCCGATTATCACGCGCCCTACAGCACCGAGGAATATGAAAAGCGCGGTGGCGAGTTCCATGCCGTTGAGAAAGGAAACAGTTAATGGCTGAACCCACGACCCAACTGCAACTGCTTGCGCCGCCGCAGGAATTGCGCCGCGGACCCCAGGCGCCTTACCAGCGCGGCCTGGGCGGGCTGACAGATCATCTCACTGCCATGCCCGAAGGCAAGACGCCGCGTTGGTGGTGGATCTTGTTCCTGCCCGCGGCGTTTTGCGCGGCGGTGGTGTTGCCGTCCATGCTCACTTACCTGATTTCCACCGGGGTCGGTGTCTGGGGCAACAATGTGCCGGTGGCGTGGGGCTGGGACATCATCAATTTCGTGTGGTGGGTCGGCGTCGCCCATGCCGGCACGCTGATTTCGGCGATGCTGTTCCTGACCCGGCAACACTGGCGCACGGCGATCGGCCGCGCCGCAGAGGCCATGACGGTTTTTTCCGTTATGTGCGCCGGGCTTTATCCGGCCGTCCACGTCGGGCGCGTCTGGTGGGCCTGGTGGCTGTTCCCCATTCCGCTCACCACCGGCATGTGGCCGCAATTCCGTTCGCCGCTCATGTGGGACGTGTTTGCCGTCAATACCTATCTCATCGTTTCCTCCCTGTTCTGGTACATGGGTTTGATTCCCGACCTCGCCTTGTTGCGCGACCGTGCCAAAACGCGCGTGCGGAAATTCCTGTACGGCCTGTTTGCGCTGGGCTGGACCGGTTCGGCGCGGCAATGGCACAATTACGAAAAGGCCTATCTGGTTCTGTCCGGCCTGGCGACGCTGCTGGTGTTCACCGTGAGTTCCATCGTCGGCATGGACTTTGCCACGTCGCAACTCGCCGGCTGGCATGAAACCATCTTTCCCTTCTACTTTGTGGCGGGCGCGGTCTTCTGCGGGTTCGGCATGGTGCTGGTGCTCCTGATTCCACTCCGCAAATGGTGCCGGCTCGAGGACATCATCACGCTGCGGCACATTGACCGGGTCTGCAAAATGACGCTGATGATGGGCTGTATCATGGGCTATATCTACGTGATGGAATACTTTATCGCGTGGTATTCCGGCAGTCCTTATGACGCCTGGGTGTTCGGCCATCGGCTGTTCGGACATTACTACTGGTTTGGCGGCTGGATCATGATTCTGGTCAACGCGCTGTTGCCGCAGTTGTTCTGGTTCAAAAAAGTGCGGCAGAACCTGGTGCTCATTTTTGTCATCGCGGTATTGATCAATATCGGCATGTGGTTCGAACGGTTTGTCATCATCGTCGGCTCGTTGTACCAGGATTTCCTGCCTTCCGCCTGGCATCCCTTCTATCCTACGTGGGTGGATGCCTGCACATATCTCGGCACGCTGGGCGTGTTTTTTACCATGTACCTTTTGTTCGTCCGGTTCCTGCCGATGATCGCCGTCTCGGAGGTCAAGGCCATCACGCCGCAGGCTGACCCGCATCATCCGCTCGGCGGCGCGAAAGGGGGCGGCCAATGAACGGCACACCTTACGGCCTGATTGCCGAGTTTGATTCGCCGGCGGCGGTGCTCCGCGCGGCGGAAAAGGTGCGCGACGCCGGTTTCCGGCGCTGGGACGTTTTCTCGCCGTTCCCCGTGCACGGGCTTGACAAGGTGATGGGCTTCAAAAATTCGCTCGTTGGCTGGTTCGCGCTCGTGTTCGGCGCCAGCGCGTTCATCGGATCCATGCTGATGATCTGGTACATGAACGGCTACGACTACCCGATTCTGACCGGCGGCAAGCCGATGTTCAGTCCGCCGCAGGCGCTCGTCCCTTCGTACATTTTGCTCGTGCTGGCGTCGGCGGTCGGGGCGTTTGTCGGCATGGTGGCGCTGAACCGCTTTCCGCGGCTTTATCATCCGCTGTTCAAAAACAACCGTTTTGCCCTCGTGTCGCGGGACCGGTTCTTTCTCGTGATCGAAACGTCCGACGCGAAATTTTCCGAAACTGAAACCCGCGCGCTGCTGGAGTCCGCCGGCAGCACGCACATCGAACTGGCCGTGGAATAATGCGCTATTTCCTGCTCCTCTTCCTGACGGTCGTGGCCGTGGTGTTCGGTGTCGCCGGGCTGCGCGGACATCTGTCGCGCAAACCGCCCATCCTGATCATTCCCGACCTCAACCGGCAGTTCAAGCTGCGTCCCGAACAGCCGAACGGTTTTTTTGCCAACGGACTGAGTTCCCAATTGCCGCCGCCGGGCACCGTCCCGCGCAGTCAGCCGATGCCGACCCTGATCGGTCCGGTTTATCCCTACGAAGATTCACCCGCCAACACGGGATTCATCACCGGCACCACCAACTTTATCGCGACCAATCCGTTGTCGGTGACGCCGGCCCTGCTGCAGCGGGGGCGCGAACGGTTCGAAATTTATTGCACGCCATGTCATGGCGCGCTCGGGGACGGCAACGGCATCATGAAAAAACTCGGCGTCATGCCGGCCGTGGCGAATTTGCACGATAAACGCATCGTGGAAATGACCGACGGCGAGCTGTTTAACACCGTTACCCGGGGAAAAGGTTTGATGGCCGCGTATGGCCCGACCGTGACCATCCAGGATCGCTGGGCCATCATCGCCTATGTGCGGGCCCTGCAATTGAGCTGGCTGGGTTCAACCAACGATTTGCCGCCGGCCCTACAGTCCGCGCTGAAATAATGACCATGAATCCGTCAAAGGGATCGAACCCACCGCCGCCGCTGGACTTGTCCGGTTGGCGGAGACTGCCCGGCGTTTTGCTGGTCATCGGCGCGGCGTTGTCCGTGCTGGGGCTGGTGTTGAACCGGGCGGAATTCGGTTATGCCTGGCTGACGGCGTTCATGTTTTATTTGACCATCGCGCTGGGCGGTTTGTTCCTGGTGATGATTCATCATCTGACCGACGCCGGCTGGTCGGTTGGCATCCGGCGATTCTGTGAACACCTCGGCGCGTTGCTGTTCCCCTGGTTGGCGATTCTGTTTGTGCCGGTCCTCGTGTTGGCGCCGAAGATTTATCATTGGATGTCGCTCAGCCCGCGCAATGACCGGGCCTTGAGCGCCAAATGGCCGCTGTTTACCTGGCCGGGCTTCGTCGTGGCGTCGCTGGCGCTGTTCGGTATCTGGTGGCTGTTGTCGTCGCGGCTGCGCTATTGGTCGCTCAAACAGGATGAGAGCGGTGACGCGCTGTGCACCTATCGGATGCGGTTCCATTCGGGGTGGGGAATCCTGGCCTTTGCGGCGACCCTCACGCTGGCGTCCGTGCTGTGGATGAAATCGCTCCAATATCAATGGGCCTCGACCATTTACGGCATGTATTTCTTCGGGAGTTGCGCGTTCGCCGGCACCGCGACGGTTTATCTGATCGCCATGATCTTGCAGCGGCAGGGCGTGTTGGCCGGCGTGCTCCGCGACAGCCCGTTTTATTACCTGGGCACATTGCTGTTCGCCTTTACCCTGCTGTATTCGTACTTCGGTTTCGCGCAATACTTCGTCGTCTGGAACGGCAATATCCCGGATGAAAACTTCTGGTACCTCATTCGCGAGAACGGCTCCTGGTGGGGGCTGGACCTGTTGATTATCTTTGGCCATTTCCTGCTGCCATTCCTGGTGCTGCTGCCCATTTGCGCAAAGTCCAATTTCAAAATCATGTTCTGCGTCTGCCTCTGGGCGTGGGCCATGAATTTTGCCGACCTGACTTTCAACATCCTGCCCGTGCTGCACCAGGACGGGTACCCATTCCGCTGGTTCTGGCTGCCATTCGGCTGCCTCTCGTTCATGGGCGGCCTGCTCACCAAAGTTTTCTTGAAGGACTTCCACGCGCACGCGCCGTTTCCGCGGAAAGATCCGCGTTTACTGGAAGCCATGGGCGTCAAATATGAGACACCGGAGGATATCGCCGCCACGACACCGGCGTCGGGAGGTCAGTCATGAATCCTGAAATGACCCACGAACGGCCCGTCTGGCATGTCGGCCTCGGTTTTCTCGCGGCGAGCTTTCTCTTCGCTGTGCTGTTTTTGGCAGTGAGGCATTCCGTGCGCGTTCCGGCGATTGACGCCGGTCGGGCGGCCGAGCGCACCAGGGATCTGGCCGAAATCCGCGCCGCCGAAGCCCAGGCGCTCGAACAGCCCGGCTGGATTGACCAATCACGCGGCGTGGTGCGCCTGCCGATTGACCTCGCCATGCAGATCGCCGCGCAGGAATGGCAAAATCCAGCCGGCGCGCGGACAAACCTGATCGCTCGCGAGGAGAAGGCGACCGCGCCGGCACCCGTGGCGCCGGCAACCCCGAATGTATTTGAATGAGCAACCGCCAAAAATCCAATAGCGGCGAGCTTTCAAGCTTTGGTGGAGCGAGCGTCCGCGCGAGCCGGCTCGCCAGCAGCCTTGCTCCACCGAAAGCGGCTTTGCCGGTGGAGATTGACCGTTCCTGCTGCGTGCCGTTGCTGGCGCTCTTCGGCGGCGCGGCACTCTGGCTCGTCGTGAGCTCGGCGCTCGGCCTGATGGCCTCCATCAAGTTTCATGCGCCGGACTTTCTGGCGAACTGCGCCTGGCTGACTTACGGCCGGCTGCAGCCGGCGGCCGACGACGCGCTGCTGTACGGCTTTTGCCTTCCCGCCGGCCTGGGCGTCGCGTTGTGGCTGCTGACGCGCCTCAGTCAGACCCCGCTGCGGGGCGCCGTGGTTCCCATTGCTGCCGCAAACCTCTGGCACCTCGGTGTGCTCGTCGGGCTGACGGCCATTTTCATCGGTGACAGCACCGGCTTTGCGTGGCTCGAGTTCCCGCGCGGTGGTTCGGTCCCGATTTTCTTTGCTTATTTGCTGCTGGCATTGTGGGCGATGATGATTTTTGCCGCCCGCCGTGAGCGCGCCCTCTATCCCTCCCAGTGGTTTTTGGTCACCGCGCTTTTCTGGTTTCCGTGGATTTATTCCACGGCCAATCTATTCCTGGTCGCCAGGCCCGTGCGCGGCGTGGCGCAGGCCGTCATCGGCTGGTGGTTCGCCGACAACCTGCTCGTTGTTTGGACGGGCCTGGTCGGCCTGGGCGCGGCGTTTTACTTCCTGCCGAAACTCACCGGTCGTCCGTTGCAAAGCCTTTACCTCGCGCTGTTCGCGTTCTGGACCTTCATCCTTTTCGCCACCTGGAGCGGCATCCCGCCGGGTGCGCCGGTGCCGGTGTGGATCCCTGTGTTGAGCGCTGCTGCCACTGTCTTGTTCCTTGTCCCGTTGCTCGTCGTCGCGATCATCGGGTGGCGAACAGTGTGGGGCTCGATTTCCTCCCGCTGGAACAATGGGCCTTTTTGCTTCGTCGGTTTCGGTATGGATTCCTTCTTCCTTTCCGGCCTGATGTTGGTGGCAATGGCTTGTCCGAAACTGATTCCCATGACGCAATTCACCTGGTTCGGCCCGGCGCAAACCCAGCTGCGCCTCTACGGTTTCTTCGCCATGACGATGTTCGGCGCAGTCTATTACCTGCTGCCACGCGTCGTCGGCTTTGAATTTCCCTTCCCGAAACTTGTCCGCGTGCACTTCTGGTTGTCGCTGTCGGGTGTCGCGTTGCTCGTCGTGCCGCTGGCACTTGGCGGCGTGCTCCAGGGCTTGAAATTGCAGAATCCCAATGTCGCCTTCGCCGACACCACCAAAGCCATGCTCCCGTTTCTGCGGGTGAGCACGACGGGTCTGCTGCTGCTGTTGCTGGGTAACCTGCTGTTTTTCGCGAACGTCATGGGTCTGACGCTTCACTGGAAGCTTGCGCTGTTGAAACAATTCATCGCCTTCGTAAAATCGCCGCTGGAAGCAACGCCCGCCAGGACTGGAAACGAAGGCAGGGAGGTACGCGCATGAGCAGCGGTTTCCGGGTTTTTCTGGCAGCCTTGGTTGCACTGGGCGGTTCGTGGTGCGGTTTCGTGCTCGCGCCGGTGTCGCAACTGGGTGGCGGGAAACAGACCGTCGTGCTCAATTCCACCGAGTTGTATCCGGTGGACCGGCCCGGCCTGGCGAATCAAGGATTGCAGGTTTATCGCGCCAACGGCTGCGCCGCCTGCCACACCGAGCAGGTCCAGCAGAACGGGGTCGCGTGCGACGTGGCACTGACCGACGCCGGCAAAAATCCGACGGCAACGACGAATCTGATTTCGTCTTTGAAATTGAACAACCTCGACAAAGAGGCCGCCGATGCGTTGCTGGATAAAATCGCCGCCGCCGGCGGCAAGGCGGAAATTCACATCGTCGCCACCGGACCAGACATTGCGCGCGGTTGGGGCCGGCGACATAGCGTCGCCGAGGACTTCCTCTATGATGACCCGGTGCAACTCGGCAGTCTGCGCATCGGTCCGGACCTGGCGGACGTGGGAACGCGCCAGCCCGATGCCAACTGGCAATTGGTTCACCTGTACGCGCCCCAAAGCGTTGTCAAGGATTCGGCCATGCCCCCGTTCCGTTATCTTTTCCGGGTCGGAAAAACGGGCAGCGCACCTTCACCGGAAGCCTTGGTTTTTCCGAAAGGCTACGGACCACCGGCCGGTTATGAAGTGGTGCCAAAGCCGCAAGCGCAAGCGCTGGCGGCGTATTTGATGAGTTTGCACGCGGAGGTTCCATTGCACGACGCGCCTTTCAGCCAATTGGTCGCCGTCCCCAAACCATGAACGACCCATTGAAATCCAACACGCCCCCGACGCCTGAAGCCGCACCAACGGTTTCGCGTTCAACGGTGCCGATTTGGATCATCGTGTTGACCCTGATGCTGTTGTTCCTGGGCATGGTCTATTTCGACCACCACGGCGGCTGGTTTGATTCCCAGGTCTATGGCCCTTATGCTTCCGCTGAGGAACTGGAATTGTATCAACCGAAATCCGGCGCGGCCGCCATCCTGGCGCGCGGCAAGGCGCATTACGACCAGGTCTGCGGTCTGTGCCACGGGGCGGACGGATTGGGCAAACCCGGTCAGGCGCCGCCGTTGGCCGGTTCCGAATGGGTGGAGGGCATCCAACGTTTCGCATCCATTCCGCTGGCGGGCGTCAGCGGCCAGCTTCCCGTCAAAGGCCAGACCTGGAGTCTCTCCATGCCGGCCATGGGCGCGGCCATGTCCGACGAAGATCTCGCCGACGTGCTGACCTACATCCACGCTTCCTGGGGCAACCAGCAAGGGCCGGTGACAGCGGATGAGGTCAAGGCCATCCGCGCCAAACTGGGCGCGCACCCGCAGCCGTTCAGCGGCGAAACCTTAAAAGCGCTGCCCAAATAAGGCAACGGGAGTGCCCGCATCAAACCGGGTGATGTCGTGTGGATAGGGAGAATCGCCGGCCAGAGGCCGACGCTCCGGGAATGATGCTGTCTTATTTGCCATTGAGTAATTTAGCCTTTTGGGCCTGATACTCCGCGTCATTGATGGCCCCGGCTTCTTTGGCCCTCTGCAAGTCAATCAATTGTTGTCCGACCGTCGGCTGCTCGATTCGATTGGTGGTACCGCCTCCAAGATGGGTTTCGCATCCGGTCAGCAGTGTCGCGGCGAACAGTCCGGCCAGCATGAGGATAAATGTTTTTTTCATGGGATTTCAGACCATCAGCAACTCGAAACTGCCCCTCTCGGTGCCGCTTGGCAAGCGCGAAGCCGGCAGGGTGGTTTCCTCATTGGCGAGTCGTGGCGTCGGCACTGCGCGCCGATTTCGAGCCGCAGCTCGACCCTACAGCAGTTTCCGCCGGAGGGCTGGCTGGATTAAGCCAATTCCCAACCCGGCGTGATTTCCTGGTTCAGTGATGTTGGTCGAACACCGGCGGACAGTTTTCGTTCGGCCAGAATGCCAATCATTGCCGCGTTGTCGGTGCAGAGACTCTTCTCGGCCAGGCGCAAGGTAAATCCTTGCTTTCCACACGCCCGGGCCAGTTCGCGACGCAGAGCGCGATTACAGGTCACACCGCCGGACGCGGTTACGCAACGCACGCGGCTGCGTTTTGCCGCCCGAACGGTTTTTGCGACCAGCACTTCCACGATCGCCGCCTGAATGCTGGCGCACAGGTCGCACACCGCTTGCGGACGGTTCAACAAGTCCGGATGGTCGCGGAGGAAATAGCGCACGGATGTTTTTAGACCGCTGAAGCTGAAATCATCGCCAGCGTCCTTGAGCAACGGGCGTGGGAAGTCAAATGCCTTCGGATTTCCCGATTCCGCCAGCCGGTCCATTTCCGGGCCGGCGGGGTAGGGCAATCCCATCAACTTGCCGGTCTTGTCAAAACATTCACCCGCCGCGTCATCCACGGTCGAGCCAAGGACGGAATGTTTTAATTCGGATTCCACCAGGACCAACAGGGTGTGTCCACCGCTGACGATGAGGGAGACGTTGGGCTGCAAACGGGAGAAATCGGCGGTGAATCGTTCAGTCGCGCGACCATCCCTTGCCCCTTCCTGCTCCGCGCCGGGCGGGCAGGGGGCGGTCCCGCCGTTGCGGGATCGGCTGAGAGGATCCGACGCCTCAATCCACGGGGAGTAGAGGTGGGCCTCGTGATGGTGGATGCCGAGGAATGGTTTTTGCAGGGCAAACGCAGCGGCCTGGGCGGCCTTGAAACCGACCAGCAACGCCGTCGGCAAACCGGGGCCCTGCGTGGCGGCGACGGCGTCGAGTTGAGCGGGCTGCACCCGCGCCGCCTGTAGTGCCGCCTGCGTGACCGGAATCAGGTTTCGCAAATGTTCGCGCGCGGCAAGCTCCGGCACGACGCCGCCGTATTCAGCGTGCAATTTGACTTGAGTAGAGACGACGCTGGAAAGTACTTCGCCATGGCGCACCACCGCGGCGCTGGTTTCATCGCATGACGTTTCAATGGCCAGTAAAGTCATTGGTTCCATGAGCAACCGGGCAAACAGGTTAAATGCGGTGCCCGGATTGACCAATCACTCATTTAACCAGTCACTCTCTACTGCCCGTCATTTCGCGGCGACCTTTTCCGGGCTTTCCAGTTTGCTGTACAGCAAAATGCCCTTCAATAAATCCTCGGCGCGTTCCAGTTGCACGTCCTGGATTTGTTCGACCCGGGCACGATCTTCCGGGCTTAGCGAATACAATCCGCCGAGCGAGCGCTTGAAGATCAACGCGGCCTTTTCCTCATCCGTCATGGGCACGACCACGTCGGGCGTGATGCCGTGTTCATGAATGACTCGATGACTGGGGGTGTAATATTTGGCCGTGGTCAACTTGAGCGCCGAACCGTCGTCCAGCGGGAAAATACTTTGCACGGAACCTTTCCCGAACGTTTTCTCGCCGAGAATGACGGCGCGATGCAAATCCTGCAAACACCCGGTCACGATTTCCGAGGCGCTGGCACTGCCGAGGTTGACCAGCACCACCATGGGCATGCCCTTCAATTCATCGCCGTGGCCTTCCGCGTAGCGCTTTGAATCCTGCTCCGTATCACGGCCTTCGGTGGTGACGACGAGTTGTCCCCGGGGCAGGAATTTGCTGCAAACCCCGACCGCCTCATCCAGCAGGCCACCGGGGTTTTCGCGCAAATCAAGAATCAACGCCTGCATGCCTTCGCTTTTGAGCTTCTTCAAAGCGTCTTCCAGTTCATCACTGGTGTTGTCGCCGAACTGGGTGATGCGGATGTAGCCGATCTTGTCCGGGCCCAGCGGGAACTCCTTCTTGCCGTCAATGTCCTTCACCATGTCCACGTTGATGATGGCGCGGGTCAGTGTAAAATCACGGGTCAGGCCGGACGATGGACGTTGAATCGTCACGGTGACCTGGGTTTCCGGTTTGCCGCGCAACAGCTTCACCGCGTCGGGCAGGGCCATCTTTTCCGCGCTCCGGCCGTTGATTTTGACGATGCGGTCGCCGGCCAGGATGCCGGCGCGGAATCCTGGCGTGTCGTCCATTGGTGTGACCACTGTCACGTAATCGTCCTTCATGGTGACCACCAGCCCCAGTCCCCCGAACTCGCCCTCCGTGTCGTTCTGCAATTCCTGATACTCCTCCGGGTCCATGAACTCGCTGTGCGGATCCAGGGAGTCGATCATCCCCTTGAGCGCGTCGTAAACCAGGTCGTGATACGTCAGGTTGGTGCCGTCCACGTATTCCGTCCGCACTTTTTCCAGCACGTTGGCGAACAGTTCCAGGTTGGGGTAAACCGAATCCTTCTGTTCCGCCGCCCGGGCGGTGCCAAGGTAAATGTAGGCACCGACGGCCAGATTCAACAGCAATACGGCGAGGACCAGTCCATAAATCAAACGTCGTTTCATAAACGGAGGAAAACTATCACAAATTGCGGAAATTTCGAGTCACGTTTTGTTTCGCAGCAGCATTTCAATGAACGGCAGGTCGCCGGGCACGGTGACCTTGGGGTTCGGGGCGACGCTCGAGACGAGCCGGACCGGCTGGCCAATCAGTTCGCAGGCTGCCGTGTCGTCCGTGAAAATCAGGCGTCGGCGGCGCACCTCCGCCAGTGCGCGGCGGATGACCTCGACCCGGAAGGATTGGGGTGTTTGCACCGCCCATAATTTCGAACGGTCGAGCGTGCGTCGAATCAGGCGGCCATCAGCAGATTCCTTGATGGTGTCGGTCACCGGTTGCGCCGCCACGGCTGCTCCGGTCTCGTCCGCCGCCTGGACGGTCGTGGCAATCAATTCCCCGGTGGCACAGGGCCGGGCCGCGTCATGAATCGCCACAATCTCCGCTGTGACCGGCAGGGCTTCCAGGCCGTTCCAAACCGAATCCTGACGTTCCGTCCCGCCGCCGACGATGCGAAACGGCTTCTTCAGGTCAAACTTCGTCGCCAGATCCGTGAATGCCTTTTGCATGCCATCCCGCACAACGAGGACGATTTCATCGATGCATGGCGTCTCGTTGAATCTCTGCCACGTGTGGGCGACGACCGGGCGGCCGGCTACTTCGAGAAACAACTTGTCCACCCCGGCGCCCATGCGGACGCCTTTGCCCGCGGCAACGAGGATCGCGGCATTCATTTTTGTTAAGGTAGGACAGGCGTCCCGCCGGTCTCAAACTAAAAATCGTGGCTTCAATAAGACAGGAGGTCGAAGACCGGCAGGAAGCCTGTCTTACGGCGATGCCGCCTGCCAGTCGAGCGCTTTCAATTGCACCGTGTGGCGGCCGTTGAACTGGTTGATCTGCGGCGCGAAGACCAGATCGAATTTCCCCACCGGCAACGATTCATCGCCGCCATTCCACCAGACCGCCTCCAGAGTGGCCGCGGCATCCGTCACCCACATCTTGACGTGCTGCTTGTCCGCCCCAATGCGCTGGAGCGGCCGGGCGTGGGTGAGATTGCGGGCACAGAATTGCACGCCGCGGTTGCCCTGTCCGCTCGGTTTCAACCGCGACAGGTATTGGAGCATTTCCAGCGTCATTTCGTCCAGCCCCACTTCCGCATCGAGGTGGATCGGCGGCTGCAAATCCTCCGGTTTCAACGCGCGACGCGCCAGTTCGTTCAACCGGGTGCGCAGCGCGCCGATTTTATCCGGGTGCAGGCTCAGTCCAGCGGCCATGGCGTGTCCGCCGTGGCGCAGCAACAGGTCGTCACACCCGCGCAAGGCTGCGGCCAGATCGAACCCGGCGATGCTGCGGCCCGACCCCCGCCATTCGTCGCTTTCACCGCCAAGGATGATGGTGGGCCGGTAGAATTCCTGCAATACCCGCGATGCCACGATACCGACCACGCCGATGTGCCAGGACAACTGGCCTTCCACGATGACGAAATCGGTTTGGGGATTGAATTTGGCGCGGACGGCTCCGGTCACTTCCCCGGCGATGCCCCGTTCGATTTTCTGGCGTTCACGATTGCGCGCGTCGAGTCGTTGCGCGAGCGGCGTTGCTTCGGCCAGGTTCGGGGCCAGCAACAGACGCAGTGATTCCTCGGCGGTTTCCAGCCGGCCGGCGGCGTTGAGGCGCGGCGCCAGTTGAAATGCGACCTCGTAGGTCCCCAGGACGGGCGGCGATTGCGCGGCTTTCTTTAAAGCGACAAGTCCCGGGCGTTGCGTCGCGTTCAGCCGCTGCAAACCGGCGGAAACCAGGATGCGATTTTCACCGGTGAGCGGAACCAGGTCGGCAATCGTGCCCAAGGCAACCAGATCCAGCAACGGTCGCAGGTCGAATTCCGCCGCGCCGGGAAGGGCGATTTCGCGTCCGCGTTTGACCAAAGCATGGGCCAGTTTGAAGGCCAGGCCGACGGAGCAAAGTTCTGTCTGAGCGACGGGCGGCGGGTGGTGGGCGGCGGGGCCGTTCTCGTCACTCGACACCCGACACACGTCGCGCCATCCCATTTGCGGATTCACCAGGGCAACCGCCTCCGGCGGCGGGTCGGAAACCTGATGATGATCGAGCACAATCACGTCCACACCGCGGGCGCGGAGCCGGCGGATGGTTTCCCCGGCGGTGGAGCCGCAATCCACCGCGAGCAACAGCGCGGCAGGAATTTTTTTGAGACAGTTTTCAACGCCGTCGGTGCTCAGGCCGTATCCTTCGTCCATGCGATGGGGCAGATAAAAATCCACCTGCCAGCCGAGCGCCCGCAAGACTTCGAGGAGCAGGGTGGTGGAAGTCACGCCGTCCACGTCGTAATCGCCAAAAATCACGAGCGGCTCGTTCTCTCGGCGGGCGCGCAACAACCGTTCCACGGCCACGGTCATGTCCGGCAAAAGAAACGGGTCGGCCAGATTGTTGAGACGCGGTTGCAGGAATTTTTCGATGGCGGACGGCTCGCTGAGGCCGCGGTTCAGCAGGCATTGCGCCAGCAACGGCGGGATTTTAAGGTGCGACGCCAGTTGGTCGGCGAGCAACGGCTGCGGCGGGGCGAGCGACCAGCGGAATTTCATGACGCGGCCTTCTTTTCACGCCAGGCCGCGAAGCCTGACAGCGCGAGGGCGACCAGCAGGATTGCCGTCACGAACAGCAGGGAAACGCCGGTGGGTATCCTGACCTGGAACCATTGCGACGCAGGGCCGTGCGGTTCAACCAGCATTTTGACGCCGATAAAAATCAGCGCCGCCGACAATCCGATTTTCAGGTAGCGGAAATAATCCAAGGCGCCGGCCAGGAGAAAATAGAGGGAGCGCAAACCGAGGATGGCAAAGACGTTCGAGGTAAAGACGATAAACGCCTTGCGCGTCACCGAAAATACCGCCGGAACGGAATCCACCGCGAAGATCAGATCGGTCGTTTCCACCAGCACCAGCACCAGCGCGAGCGGGGTGAGGGCCAGGCGCCCGTCCCGGCGGCTGAAAAAGTTGCCGCCGACGAAATCGGGCGTGATGGGAAACAGCCTTCGCGCGAGCCGCAAAGCGAGATTCTTTTCCGGCTGGACCAGGGTCTTGCGCGCCAGGAGCATTTTAACTCCGGTAAAAACGAGAAACGCCCCGAAAACATAGAGCACCCAGGCGAACCGATGGATCAGGGCCGCCCCGGCGGCTATCATCGCGCCGCGCGTGACGAGCGCGCCGACGATGCCCAGGAACAGCAGCCGATGTTGAAATTCCCGCGGTACGCGAAACCACGCGAAGATGAGCGCGATGACGAGGATATTGTCCAACGAGAGCGAAAGTTCAATGACATAGCCGGCGGTGAATTGGATGGCCTCTTCACGCCCGCGCCAATACGCCATTGCGCCCGCGAACAGCATGGCCAGAGCAAACCAGCACGCCGTCCAGGCGAGGGCTTCTTTGAATTTGACCGCCCGCGCCCGGTGATGGAACAGGCCCAGATCAAGCGCGAGAAAAATCAAGACGCAAAGAATGAAGCCCGCCCAATGCCAAGGGGTGATTACAACCGGGTCCATTTACAATTTACGATTGACGATTTGCGCGCCGACGGCAAATGGATTCAGCGGGCGGTAATGTCCTGATTTGAAACCCGATCTGCTCAAGTGGAGTGGGAGCCCCGAAAGCATTCGTGGCTCGCAGCAGATTCGACCAGTTCCGGCGCCGGGGATCAAGGACAATCCGCAGTCTGTCAAACCGGGGCACCACGCAGCGGGCGCAGGTCGCAAATTGCGAATACTACGCCTTTACTGATTCCGCGCTTTGCACGGCCACCTGCGAACCACCGATATCCGGACGGTTGCCCTTGTGCCACCAGAGCACAAACGCGCTGGCGATGTAAATGCTCGAATAGGTGCCGGTGATGATGCCGACCAGGAAGGTGAAGGCGAAGTCGTTGATGACGCCGCCGCCCCAGATGAACAGACAGAGCGTGGCGATCAACACCGTGCCGCTGGTGATGATGGTCCGGCTCAACGTCTGGTTCAGCGCCTGGTTGATGACTTCGCGGAACGTGCCGCGCACGCCCAATTTTAAATTTTCCCGAATCCGGTCAAAGATGACGACCTTGTCATTGAGTGAGAAGCCGATGATGGTCAGGAGGGCGGCGACGACGGTGGCGTTGAACTGGCGTCCCGAGACGGCGTTGGCAATGCAGTAACAACCGATGGCGAGCAACACATCGTGCAGCACTCCGACGATGGCGCCGACGGCGAAGGAGAATTCGTAACGGAAAGCGACATACAACAGGATGCCGAACATGGACAGGAGGCAGGCGATGACGGCGGATTGCCGGATTTGCGCGCCGACCGTCGCGCCGACCTGTTGACGCATCTTGGCGACGAAGTGCGCCTGGGGGAACTGTTGGGCGAGCGCTTGTTCGACCTTTTGTTCGGAACCGCTGGAAGTGGTCACGCGTAGCGATTCACCACCGCCGCTGGCGTCCTTTTGATATTGGATCTGGGCATCCTTTTCACCGATGGCCGTCATCGCTTCGCGAATTTGGTCCACTCCGATTTTCTGTTGAAAGCTGAAAGTGGTGCTGTCACCGCCCAGGAAGTCCACGCCAAACAATTTCTCGCCGCGGCCAAGGGCGCCATAACCCAGCGACAGAATGACGAAGGCCCAGGTGATGATAAACAGGGGCGTGGCGGCCTTCATGAAATTAACCTGTGTACTGCGGATGACGTGAAGCATCGGCAACGATTTCAGCCAGTTGCGGTCGAGCAGAAAATTGAAAATCAGGCGCGTGACGACCAGCGCCGTGAACAGACTGGCGGCGACGCCGATGGTGAGGGTGACGCCAAACCCCTTGATTTCGCCCGTGCCCATGAAAATCAGGATGACGGATGAAATCAACGTGGTGACGTGCGAGTCAAAAATGGTGCCGAAGGCGCGGGCGTAACCGGCGGCAATCGCGCCGCGCAACGATTTGCCTTTGGCGATTTCCTCGCGCAGACGTTCGTAAATTAGCACGTTGGCATCCACGGCCATGCCGATGGTAAGCACCATGCCGGCGATGCCCGGCAGCGTCCACGTGGTGCCGATAGAGCACATCACGCCAAATAAAATGATGATGTTGGTGACCAGCGCGATGTTCGCCGTCAAACCGGCGATCCAATAATAGACCAGCATGAAAGCGGAAACAAAAACGACCGCGGCGATGGAGGCGCGGATGCCGCTGCGGATCGAATCCTTGCCCAACGTCGGGTCCACATCGCTCGAATAAATGATTTTAAGCGGCGCCCGCAGAGGGTTTTGCAGGACGCTGGCCAACGACTGCGCTTCCTCCGGGGTGAAATGGCCGGTGATCTGACCGTTGCCGGTTTCGATGGCGCTCTGAATGACCGGCGCAGATTGAAGCTCGCCATCCAGCACGATGGCCAGTTGACGGCCGATGTTGTTGCGGGTGACATCTGCGAATTTTTTGGCGCCATTTTCGTTGAGTGTAAAATCAATCTCGGGTTCGCCCATGTTGCCGCGCACCACCATCGCGTTCTTTACGATGTCACCGGCCAGACCGTCCTCCGGCCGTTTCTTCACCACGGCTTGTTCAATCTTCGGCGGTTGGCCGTTGGGTTGGGGTTCGATATGCTTGAGCAATTCATAGCCGGGCGGAATGGGCAGGTGATTGTCAATGATTTGCTGGCTGTCCTCCCTCACCATGCGGAATTCAAGGTAAGCCGCCTTTTGGATCTGCTCCTTGGCGCGTTCCTTGACGTCCTCGGACAATCCGGGCAACTGGATCAATATGCTGTCGCCGCCGGCCGCCTGGATGACCGGTTCGGCCACGCCAAAGGCATCCACGCGCTTGCGCAAAACTTCCACGGCTTGCGACAGGGCGCCGGAAACGTCGGGCACGTTGGTGACGATGGTGACCTGGCCCGTGGAAGAATTGGTCCGGGTTTCCGTGGTCTCCAGCTTGCTGGTGTCCATTTGGACCAGAAACGACGTGCCACCCTGGAGATCGAGGCCGAGCTTGATTTTGCCCGACGCGTCCCGTTGCAGTTGGTTCAGGATGAAGGTAGTAGGGTGTAGTTGGGCCTTGGCGTCAATGAACTTGAAATAGTCCTGGATGTCATTGGTGCCGATGGCCTCCTCCAGATTGGCGAATTCACGGTCCGGCCGGGCTTTTTGCAACGGCTCAAGCCGCGTCAAAATATCCGCAAAGGTCTTGTCCCGATTCACCGCGCGCGTTTTGAATTCATTGACCAGATCCCGGCTGGTTGGCGGGTACGTTTCGTAAAGGGACCAGCAGATGATGAAGGCGACGAGGATGAATTTCCAGAAATCGTTGTTTTTCATGGACGGCCTAGGAGTCGGACGAGCTGCCGGATTCGAGAATTTCGGCCACCGACGACTTGGTGACTTCCATTTTGGCATCCGCCGAGCGCAGGGAAACGGTCTTGTCCTTGACCGTGATGACCTGGCCGACGATGCCGCTGGAGGTGACCACCTTGTCGCCCGACTTGAGCGCTTGCAACATTTTCTCCTGTCGCTTGCGCTGCTGCTGCTGCGGGCGGAACAGGATAAAATACATCATGACGACCATCAGGATGATGAAAATGATCGGGCTGCCGAAGAGCGACTGAGGACCGGCGGGCGGCGTTTGGCCGGCGGGCGGGGCAGCCTGGGCCAGAATTTCATTCAGATGATTCATGTGCATATTCCGAAAGTGGTCGCTCACTGTATGCAAGCGCGCGCCTTTGGGCAAGCGTTATTGGTTGAAACTTGGAGTGGAGATGCCGGGGAATGGCGCGCCCCGAGGCCGGGCGCCGAGTTCAACCACGTCTCGCAATCATAAACCGCGTCGGTCCGCCGTGTTATGGGCCGTAGGAAAGACTGTTGTCAAACGCGGCAAACAGCTTGTCGTCCCCGGGCGCAAATGACGGTTTTGCCAGGTGTAAATCCACCCAACTGCCCTGGTAGGCAAAAAAGTAATTCACATTGGGCTGGCCCTGCGCGCTGTAGGCGACCGCGACGAATTTGTCCGTTTTTTTGACTTTCACCGACTGCGGGTCTATCAACGAATCGTGCGCCATGTTTGACCAAAAGTAATTATAGACGGGGTCGTTGCCGGGCAAGCTGTTGGCGGGAACGTCCACAAATAAAACCAGATTGAAGCCATTCGGCCCGGGCAAACCATGCACGACGAATTGATTGTTGTTATCCAGCTTCTTGTCCCAATTGCTGAATCCCAGATTGATGAAGCTGACCTTCCAGTCCTGATTGGGGATGGGGATGATCACGTATTCATTGGTGGGGGAGGATTGGGCCTGGGCCCGCGCCTGGGCCTCCTGATTTTCCTGTTTTTCCTGTGCCGCCAGATGATCCGCCTGCTCATCCTGCAATCGTGCGGTGTAAGCGAGATAGTAGGCATTCGCCACACCCTCTTTCACCTCTTTCTTAATTACGCCGGCCGCCAGTGTTTGGTATTTTTTGCTGATCTCCGCCGGGAGGTCTTCGTATTTGACCTTCATGGCCAGCGTCCCGGTTTGCAGGACCAACCCGTCAGGAAGGATTTGGGCCACGGTCGGGTTCACCAGCACGTCCCCGTACTTATTGGTGAGGGAAAGAGCCAGTTGATCGCCGACGCCGGGAGTGGTCGGCGCGGCGGAAGCCGGCTTCACGAACAGAAGTGCAATAAAGATCGCGGCCAGGAACGCAACGGTTCTTTTCATAAAACTGCGGCTCCTGCAGCCGGTTTCATGCCGGAATTCGCCACGATCGGCCCCGTCAATTCAGAGGATTCAGACGGGTGAAGCCAACTCCGGTGACACGGCGGGTGCCGCGCGATTAATGGATAGCATCAAATTGCGGCGGGCGAGGCGGCCCAAAGCCTGAAACCGGAAAGCTGATTTTTACGAGACTGCCGCTTCTTTGACTACCGGCTCCACCCATTTGCCGTGTTCCTTGATGAGGTCCACGAGACGTTCCACGGCTTCGGTTTCGGGGATGTTGAATTTGATGGCCTGCCTGCCGACGTAGAGGTTGATCTTGCCGGGCGCGCCGCCGACGTAACCAAAATCTGCGTCCGCCATTTCACCCGGTCCGTTCACGATGCAGCCCATGATGGCAATTTTTACGCCCTTGAGATGCTCCGTCCGCGCCTTGATGCGCGCCGTAACAATCTGGAGATTGAACAAGGTCCGCCCGCAACTCGGGCACGCCACGTAATCGGTCTTGAACGAACGACAGCCCGCCGCCTGCAAAATGTTGTAGGCCAGCCGCAGGGATTGGCCTGCGCCGGATTCGCCGCGAATCAAAATTGCGTCTCCGATGCCGTCCGCGAGCAGCGAACCGATGACGACGGAGGCGCGGAGCAGGGCAATCTTAGGCTCCAAGGGCCATCCCACTCCGGGCTTCGTCACGCTCTCCCCGCCTGGCGCGGCGAGGGGCGCGTCACCGAAATTGGTGCAGTCTTTGAGCAAAATCGGGTTGTTGCGCCCAAGACGCTTCAACCTGGCGGCCAGCAGGCGGAACGCGGCAATGGCCGGCAGGCCCACGCCGTCCTTCACTGTGACGAGCTGGGTTTCGCAATTAACTTCAAAGCCCTGGGTCGGGTCCAGCTCGGCGACATTTAGATCTTCGTAAACCGCCTCCGGCTTCACGTCGTCTTTCGGGCGGATTTTGCGAGCCACCTTCTCCCAGGTCGCCCGGGTGACCACCACCCGGATGAGTTGTTCACCGCCGCATTTCACGCCATCGGCCAGTTCAATTTCGGGCGTTTCACGGCGGGAGAAGTGGAAGGGATCGAAAGGGAATTCTTTCGGAGGGACGAGCTTCGCGAGTCCCGAACTTTCAGAGCTTTCCCGGTCAGGGACTCGTGTAACTCGTTCCTCCGAAAATGTGAGTTGAGGAACCTGCGCCAGCAAATCCCGGCAGACTTCAATTTCGCGCGGTGAATCTTCCGTGAGCGAAACGCGAATTGTGTCGCCGAGCCCGTCGCCGAGCAGGGAACCGATGCCGATGGCGGATTTGATACGGCCGTCCTCGCCTTCGCCCGCCTCGGTAACGCCCAGATGAATGGGGTAATTCCAGTCCGGCCCTTCCTGTTCCAGCCGCGCCACGAGCAGCCGGTAACACTCGATCATCACCTTGGGATTGGACGATTTCATCGAGAACTTGAAATTGTGGAAATTATGCCGGCGGCAGATGCGGGCGAATTCCAGCGCGCTCTCGACCATGCCGAGGGGCGTGTCCCCGTAGCGATTCATGATGCGGTCGCTGAGCGAGCCGTGATTCGTGCCGATGCGGAGGGCGCGATTCAACCGGATACATTCCAACACCAGCGGTGTGAACGCCGCCTCGATGCGTTTCAACTCGGCAGTGTATTCGGCATCGGTGTATTCCTTGACGGCGAATTTCTTTTTGTCGGCGTAATTGCCGGGATTGACGCGGACGACTTCGACCCATTTCACCGCTTCCATCGCGGCTTCGGGCTTGAAATGAATGTCGGCGACAATCGGCACGGTGCAACCGCGGCGGCGCAGTTCGGCCACAATGTTCTCAAGATTGGCCGCGTCCTTCACCGTCGGCGCGGTAATGCGCACCAGTTGGCAGCCGACGTCCACCAGCTCCAGCGTCTGTTTCACGCACTCGGCGGTATCCATGGTGTCGCAGGTGAGCATGGACTGCATCACAACGGGGTGATGGCCGCCGATGATGACACCGCCCCGGTTCGGGTCGCCGATGACGACCTCGCGCGTTGTTCGTCGCTGGTAACAATAGGGTGATTTGCAGTAGCGCATGGATTACCTGGCTGGCGGCGGCGGAGATGCGCCGGGCGGGGTCGTTTGCTCGATCTGTGCGCTGGTATTGAACATGGCGCGGAAAAAGGTCAGCCGTTTGATGTCGAAAAAGGTTATGTAAAGATAAAAGGAAATCAGCAACACAAAGACACCGGTCGTGGTGTATTCGACAAATTTCAAGCTCAAGGGGCGGCGGCGGATCTTCTCCACCACGGCCATCAGGATATGGCCGCCGTCCAAAATGGGAATGGGCAGGAGGTTGATGATGGCAAGGTTCACATTCAACAGGACCATGAAATCAAGGGCGAGCCGGTAGTCGGTTTTCACCCACACGGCGAGCAGGGTCAGAATGCCAATGGGCCCGGTCAGATCCTTGGGCCCCACGCCGGTTTGATGGGAATGAACGAGGGCGCTGATGACCATGAGCGTCTGGTTCAGTTTTCCGTACACGTATTCCCAGGGCACAGGTCCAGGTTTTTGAACGATGTAAACCTGCGTCGAATCCGTGCCGAGCATGACGCCGATCTGGCCGGATTTTGTTTGCGGATCCAGCGTCGGCGTGACGTTCAAGGTGATTTTGTTCGCACCGCGCTGGATGCGCATTTCCGTAAGCTGGCCGCCGCGTTTGTGAATCAGATCAATCAACTGTTCGCGGCTGGCGACCGGCACGCCGGCGAATGAAATGATCATGTCCTTGGCTTGCAGTCCGGCTTTGTCCGCGGGCGTGTGCGCCATTACCTGCATCACTTCCGGATGATCGCGCGGGTCGAGATTCAGCATTTTGAGGCCGATGGCGTTGTCGGTCGTCGCCTGAAGCTGGTAGGAAGTTTCTTTTCCGGCGTGTTCGATGACCACGGGCAGGATGCTCGTGCGGGCCAACGCCGTGTCCTGAACGATATCCTGCCAGGAATCTACTTGCTTGCCGTTGACGGCCTTGATGACGTCACCTTCTTGAATCCCCAGTTTGGCCTCCGCCGAACCGGGCTCGACGTAACCGATGATGGGCGGGTTTACGGGCACCGGCAGGCCGACGAAATAAATCACGGTGGCGATGGCGAAGGCGAAGACCACGTTCATGAACGGCCCGGCAAAGGCCACAAGAATTTTGTGAAACGGCGGCGCGGGCGGCACGTTCTCAGTCGCGTGACCTTCCAGCGCTTCGGAGGTGACCATTTGCGGCAGCTTCACGAAACCGCCCGCGGGAATCCAACGCAATGAATATTCGATGCCGTTGCGTTTCCAACTGCAGGCTTTCGGGCCGAAACCAATGGCAAATTCCTCAACCTTCATGCCCAGCTTTCGGGCGACCCAGAAATGGCCGAATTCGTGAATAAAAATGGCCGCGCCGAATAACACCAGCACGGCGGCGACAACATAAATCGTGGTCAAAATAATCATGTAAAAACCGCCCCATCAACGGGACAGGATGATTATAACAGCAAAAGGCCTGCCCGCAATCACGGCTTTCTGCGGTGAAATGACGAATGGCGCATGACAAATGGAAGCAGCGGCCAAATCTTCCAATATCGCCATCCGGCTTGTGGCACGCACGCTTTGTATTGCGCCAGATGCGACTGAAGATGCGGTGCGGTGCGTGAGCTTACCGCCAGATTTCCCGCGCTTCCGATTCAAGTCTGGCTCAGCCATCGCAACCATGCGCAGGACGAGTTTGCTTTACCGTCCCGCCTTGCGGCAGGCACCGGTGCGATGTTTGAAATCCGGCCTGGAAATGCCTTCGTCCACCTCACAATATTTCGCACCAACGCTATAGCAATTCAATTAATCTCGTAGCTGCGAACGTGAGTTTGCTCCATTTGTCTTCTGAAGCAATTTCCCAAAATTGCCGTTCTTCGGCCGCACCATCTCCCACGTCCTTTATGATCCCATTCGTCATTCGTCATTTGGCGGCTTCGCTTCTCGCCCAGGCATCCGCCTCCAAAATCTGGTTCAAAGTGGGATGGTGGACCACCTGGTGCGCGTCCATGGTGCGTCGAACGGTTGCGGCAATTTGCGGGAATTTAGACCTGTGGTTCACAAAGGCTTCCACGGCGACTTCGTTGGCGGCGTTCAACACCGCCGGCAGGGTGCCGCCGGTTTCACCGGCGCGGCGGGCGAGGGCCAGGGCCGGAAATTTCTCCTGGTCGGGCTCTTCAAATGTCAGGCTGCCGAGTTTGGCAAAGTCCGTCCGTACCCGCCCGCTGGGCGCGCGCTCGGGATAAGTGAGCGCATACTGAATCGGCAGGCACATGTCGGGCGTCGAAAGCTGCGCCAGCATCGAGCCGTCCACAAACTCGACCATCGAATGCACGATGCTTTGCGGATGTACCAGTACGCCGACGCGTTCGATGCCCACGTCGAACAACCAGCGCGCCTCAATCATTTCCAGCCCCTTGTTGAACAGCGTGGCCGAATCAATCGTGATTTTCCGGCCCATAACCCACGACGGATGTTTTAAGGCGCGCTCGACGGTGATGTCGGGAAAATCCTCCTTGGGCGTCTTGCGGAACGGCCCGCCACTGGCAGTCAACCATAGTTTACGGATGGATTGGGGCGGTTTGCCGTCGAGACATTGGAAGATGGCCGAGTGTTCGCTGTCCACCGCCAGCACCCGGACGCCCTGTTTGCGCGCCTCCGCCATGACGATTTCGCCCGCCATGACCAGGATTTCCTTGGAAGCGATGGCGATGTCCTTGCCGGCGCGAATCGCGGCCAACGCGGGCTGCAACCCCGCCGTACCCACGATGGCAATCAAAACAATGTCCGCGCCCGGCAGCGTGGCGAGTTTCAGCAGCCCTTCCGCGCCGGAATAAACCCTGGTTGAAGGGCCGAGTGCATCGCCCAGTTCCCTGGCTTTGGCCGGGTCGGAAATTGAAATGAACTCCGGTCGGTGCTGGCGCGCTTGTTCCAGCAACAGCCGGGCATTGTTGCCCGCCGCCAGGCCAAGCAGGCGGATGCGCTCCGGCAAATCCTCGGCCACCTTGACAGTGCTGGTGCCGATGGAGCCGGTGCTGCCCAATAGAACGACGTTTTTCATTTATGATTTACGATTGATGATTTGCCGGAGGCAGAGACACGCGGTTGAAATCGCAAATCATAAATCGTAAATCGCAAATCTCACCGGTAGGTGAGGATGTGCCGTAGATAGAGATACATGATCGGGGCGTTAAACAAAAGACTGTCGAGCAAATCCAGAATGCCGCCGATGCCCGGAAAAAACCGGCCTGAATCCTTCACACCCGCCTCGCGCTTGAACAAGGATTCGATCAAATCGCCGACGACCGCCGTTACGCCCAGGACCACGCCCAGCACCACGGCGTGAAACCAGTTCATGCCTGCCATCCGGGAACCCCAGAATTGCACAAAGACGAGGCTGGCTACCGTCGAAAGCGCGATCGCGCCACCGAAGCCTTCCCAGGTTTTGCCCGGACTGATACGCGGAATCATCTTGTGCCGGCCAATGAGCGAGCCGACGACATACGCGCCGGTGTCGCTGAACTTGGTGATCAACACGAAGTAGAGGAGGAAATATCTGCCCTCCACACCCGGAAAGAAATTGATTTTCTGAATAAAATTCAACAGCCAGGGCACATACATCAGGCCGAGAAGTGTCGTCGCAATGGCCATCATCCCCGTGGCGCCGTTGCGCGACATCAGTTGCCGCACGCATAGTCCCAAGACGAACAAGATGATGAAACCCGTTTCAAAATCGTTCACGCGCGCGGGTGAGCCGGACGTGCCGATCTGACCGGTCAGATTGAGAAAGGTTCCGACCATGAGCAGCGCGCCGCCGACGAGGCCGCAATATTTGAAACAGGCAAGGCCGCGTTTTTCCGCCAACCCGTAGAATTCCGCAAGGCCGGCCAGGGCGAGCAGGAAGATGACGAGTAAAAAAAGGGAGTCGGCAATCAACGCAGTGCTGAAGAACAAGCCAAGCAGAATCACCGTCCAGAGAATCACCGTGGTGACCAACCGGCGGAGAAACACTTGTGCCTTGGAAGGCGTTTGGGCTGCCACAGCCGAGTCCGACATGCGCGCGGAAGGTAACAAGCCCGCGGGTAATTGCCAACCGGCGATTGAATGGGATCAAGTTTTCTCGAGACTGGGGGATGCGACTGATTTATGTCCGCCGGCGGCACAATCTTGTCTACGTTCAGGTTATGGATGGGACCTCGGCCTCAACACTCATCCATGTTTTATGTGCCGGTTTTCACGGCTTGCGGGTCAGTCAGATGCGTAACATGCTACTGGACAATAGCTAATGAACTAACGACCTGTCACTCGGTCTCAAGGCGGATAACCAAAAAATGAAAGCGGGCTGTTGACTAATTAGACAGGCAGGCTAATATTAAGACAGGCGTATCGTGTTTTTTGGAATGAAGACACTTTTGGCCGGAGACGTCGGGCGTGAAGCGAGAGCGCGCGGCGTCCGAGCGTAATGTAATTTTAATCAGTGAAATAAATATCAGCAGTCTGGCAAAAGGGTCCCGTGATGTATGAAAATTAGTTTTTGGAAGAAGTTCTTGGGCGGAGGCGCCACTTTGTTCGCGATGGTCACTGGCATGGCGGTGCATGGCCAGATATACTTTAACGGTTCCATCAACTTTTTTGGAGGAGCGACATTAAATGGTTCGCTGGACACCGCAACCGCTTTTACTTCCTTTACCGGGCCGTTTAGCGGCGACCCGGGTGTTCTACCGGGGGCAACCGGGGATTTTGCCTCCATTCCGGCATATTCGCCCGTTACGTTTTCGACTTTTTCCTTCAACCCGCCCGCCTCGAATTTCCAGTTGTGGACCCTGACGGTCGGAGCCACAACCTATACTTTTGACGCGAGCAGCGTTCAGGTTGATCTCCAAAATTCTTCGTTCCTGAATCTTTCGGGAACCGGCACTGCCATAGTCACCGGCTATTTTGACACGCCGGGAAATTGGACTATCACTGACACGGGGGGCAGTTCCGCCACGTTCACCTTCGGCGCATCCACGACGGTGGGACAGGTTCCGGAACCATCAGTGCTCGCAATGGGGTTGAGTTTGGCGGCAATGGGCTGGGTGTTCGTGCGCGCCGGTGCGAGGTATAGGCTTTCGTACGCGCCGGTGAGGTCGAGAGGCGGCAATTAACTGTTTCCAGCTTCTTTGGAGTTGAAATTTGGATTGCGGATACCTTACTGAATATTTTGCGTCAGCGAGGTTTGATTGTGTTAGCCGTTCAGGTACGGACTTTTACCATCAGCCGCGGGACCCATTCCAAGGCAAGAAGAGCCAGACGCACAAAATGAACACCAACCTGTTGCGATATCCATGGAGTTGGGTCATTAGTCTGGCGGTTGCAGTTTGCAGTATTGAGGCGCAGGCGGGGCCTCCGTTTATTAATGGTTCCATCTCGTTCGTGGGGACGCCCGTTCCCAATGCTCCGTTGCTCACGGCTGCCGCGTTTACCAATTTCTCCAGCGTGTTCGTAAGCGCAGTCGAATCCCCGGGAAGCTACAGCAACGTGCCCGTTTTTACGGCAGTCAGTTGGATGCCGTTCACATTCAGTCCACCCACTGCGCCGGTGGTGCCGCTGTGGGCGTTTACCAACGGTGGTTTGAGCTATAGCCTGGACGCAACTTCGGTGACGTTGGTCTTTCGTACCAACAACGCCGTTGATATTCAGGGAAGCGGCATCGCTCACATTACCGGCTTCGCCGATACGCCCGCCACCTGGATCCTCGCGGCAAACCAGAATTCGTCGTCCTATGTTTTTTCAGCCACCGCCTACGCCAGCCCAACGAACGTGCCGGTCCTTCAATCTGTTACCCTGACGGGCGGCACGGTCGGCTTTGCGTGGAATGCGATCGCCGGACAACCGTATCAGGTGCAATACATCACGAATTTGACCCAGCTCGATTGGAGCAACCTGGATGCCGCCATCATCACGACGAATTCCACCGCGACCGCGTCGGATACCGGGTCAACCAGCGGACAACGGTTTTATCGTGTCTTACTTTTGCCCTGAGCCGGCCTTCCGGGCGGATCAGAACGCAAGGCGAGCGGTGGGCGGATCATCGCCGGGGAACGTCCGAGGAGAGGGGTTTGCACTTAAATTTCGGCCGGCGTTTCATCTTGCCTCGGCGCCATTTTGCTCTAACATCACCCAAGTTGGCCGGGGTCGTAGCTCAGTTGGTAGAGCGTCTCGTTCGCAATGAGAAGGTCAGGGGTTCGACTCCCCTCGGCTCCACCAGCCTTATAATCAGTTACTTGCTATAAATTTAAGGCCGGTAACAACGCCTGGTAACAACAAATCTGCCCGCGTCAATGGTGTTCGCAGGTGTCAGTTTGGTAGTATTGTGTTTTCACTCCGTATTATTCAATTGCAAGAACCGTCCCGCCTCAGAACCTCACAGTCAGTCAAACACGCGTCCTACAACCTCTGGCGAAGTTATAGCGGCATCGTGTTGGTTGCCTGGCTTTCCGTGGTGCCCGTCGTCACGGCGAATGTTCAGCAGGGAACCTTCTAAAATCGCCGACCCGTCCCCGCCATACCACCCCGGCACCCCGCGCTAAAAATTGCCTTACCACGGTGGTCGTGGGTGGTGGTTAGCAAAAACATTGAACTGCTCAAGCCGTGTGCACTATTCCTTGCCGAGCCGGTCTTTGGCATGGCCTTTGACTG
>DATJNM010000048.1:0-113645 GCA_035508155.1 Candidatus Sulfopaludibacter sp.
TTGGGCAGAACTCCTTGCTGTTTGAAGAATCAACAGACACGCACCCACACCAACCGAAGTGAACCACATGCCTGTTCCAACATTTCGGGGATGGCTTCTATAATACATACTTGCGTTACGGTTAAATTTACAGCCGTCTGAACTGCTTTTAAACTTACGTACGACCAGTCATCACTTGTACTTCCAAGTTCTGTTTCTCACTTCTCCCTTCAGGCAAGAGCCACAATTTAATGTCTTTTGCCTGTTCGTCCGTCTGACTCTTCGCGACCTTGTGGCAATTGGGGACAAATGTCAAGCATTTTCCACCATTTGTTAGTAACGAATGTGTGTCGCAGGCATTCCTTGACTCGGGGTTTACCGATTCTATTATCCTTGCTGCCAAGTTTGGCTTTTTAAACGAACGAAAAAATACAGGAAATAAAGGAAAATGAGCAAAATCCAAGACATTCAGGCGCGTGAAATCCTCGATTCGCGCGGTAATCCAACGGTGGAAGTGGACGTAACGCTGGAGTGTGGCGTGTTTGGCCGGGCGGCGGTGCCCAGCGGCGCCAGCACCGGCGAAAACGAGGCGATTGAACTCCGGGACGGCGACAAGAAGCGTTTTCTGGGCAAAGGCGTGCAAAAGGCCGTTAAAAATGTCACTGATCTCATCGCGCCCGAAGTAATCGGCCTTGAGGCCTGTGATCAACTGACCGTGGACAGCACGATGCTCAAACTGGATGGCACGGAAACAAAATCCAAGTATGGCGCCAACGCCATTCTCGCGGTTTCCCTCGCCAACGCCAAGGCCGCCGCCGCTTCCTTGAATCTGCCGCTTTTTAAATACCTGGGCGGGCCGAACGCGAAAGTCCTGCCCGTGCCCATGGCCAATGTCATCAACGGCGGCGCGCATTCGGACGCCCCGATTGATTTCCAGGAATTCATGATCATGCCGCTCGGACTGCCGACGTTCAGCGAAGGGTTGCGTGCGATTGTGGAAACGTTTCATGCGCTCAAGGCGGTTTTGAAGAAACGCGGGCTTTCTACGGCGGTCGGTGACGAAGGCGGTTTTGCGCCCAATCTCAAGAGCGTGGAAGACGCGCTGGAAACCATTGTCCAGGCCATCAAGGATGCCGGTTACAAGCCGGGCAGGGACATTTACCTCACGCTGGATCCGGCGTCGTCCGAGTTTTATGCCGGCAACGCGAAATACACCTTCAAGAAGAGCACCGGCGAAACGGTCAGCGGCGACGACCTAGTCGCCTTTTACGCCAAACTGGTGGCGAAATACCCGATTGTTTCCATTGAGGATGGTTGCGCGGAAAACGATTGGGCGACTTGGAAGAAGCTCACCGACAAGATGGGCGATAAAATCCAACTGGTCGGTGACGATAATTTTGTCACCAACCCGAAGTTTCTGCGCAAGGGCATCGAGTTGGGCGTGGCCAACTCGATTCTGGTGAAGGTCAATCAAATCGGCTCGCTTACCGAGACGCTGGATTGCGTCGAACTGGCCAAAACGCACGCCTACACTGCCGTCATTTCGCATCGGTCCGGTGAGACGGAGGACGCGACCATAGCGGATATCGCAGTAGCGACCAATTGCGGCCAGATCAAGACCGGCTCGCTCAGCCGCTCGGATCGCCTGGCGAAATACAACCAACTCCTGCGCATCGAACAATTGCTCGGTAGAAACGCCGTTTATGCCGGCACCAGCACGCTGCCCAAAGAGCGGTAAGCTGTGCGTCGCCGTACGCGGCCTCGACGCTCCGCCGATTCACATCGGCGGCTACAAAATTCGGAACCGGAAGTCAATAGAATGACTTCCGGTTTTTTGTCACCGGGGATGTCGTCTGACCGATTCAGTTCCGATAGGCCTGCATGAAATTCTGTGTTTCCAGCCAGCGATTTAGTTCGTCAGCCATGATACAGTCATCGGCCGCTCGCGGGTGCGTTGAGGTCCAGTGCTGGAAGATGAAATGGCTGACATTTTTATCCGTAGCTTCCAGTTGTGCCACGGCCGATTCCCAGGCTTTGTGAAGGGATTCGTTTCGCGCGCCGTTAAACATGCCGCCGCACAAGAGCACAAGATGAGCCTCCGGATAGGCGGTCTGGATGGCGCGAATGAAACCGACATAATTGGCCGTAAAATTGGTGGGGAATGACTGTCCGTGAGCTGCGGGATAAGAACCGTCGTTTTCACCAAAGTTCACCAGGACAATGTCTGGCGTCCAGGCGTGCAGGTTGGCGGGCGGCGAGTTCGTGTCCGGATAAAGCCGGTCCCAGATTTCGCCGGCTTTCATCGGCACCCAGCCAATGGCGATGCCCATGCCGCTCACGGAGATGTTGCGATAGTCGGCCGAAAACGCGTTCGCAGTGAGAGTGGCGTAACTCAAGGCACAGTTATGGGTGCGGCGATTGTCCCACTGATCCGCCGGGCCATCCTCGTTGCAAGCGCCCGCCGTAATGGAATCGCCAATGAATTCCATGACAAGCCGGTAATGAGGCGGTGGCGGCGCCCAAACCCTGGCCGGTAACGGAATTTCGATCCCCTGAAATCGCACCGTGCCGGCGGTGGCCTCGCTGCGCTTGAACAGTTCCAGATGATGTCGTCCAGGACCGAAACCGGAGAGGGTCGCCGGGTTAACCGGCCTTCCTGCGTTGGCGGCAATAATTGTATTTGAACCGTCCACCTGCGCGTTGAAGTAATTCTGGCCTTTGGCGTCGTCGAACAGCAGCCGGATGGCGTTTCCATCAAAATCAATGCGGATCCGGCTCGCCTGCCAGATAATGACCGGCGCATCCGGGTCCGAGAAATCAATTCGGCCTTCGTAATGGAAGCGCGTATCCGCCGCCGGAATCCGCAGGCTGGCGCGGTTGGTGGGGAACGCCGGCGCCGTTGACTGGAAAGCGTCCTGTGCCGTAATTGGGTCCGGGCCGGCGCAAGCGGAATGAACCAGAAGCGCCAGCACAACACCGAGGGGGAAGGCTTTTACCATCTTCATTTGTAATGCCGGATTAATAACCCTGTTTGGCCAGCCAGTAAACCATTGCCATCACCGCGACACAAGTCAATGACATCAGCAGTGCGCTGCCGATGAGAAATGACGCTGCCGTCATGGCCAGGCCGCCGAGGAACGGCAGGAGTGTTTTTTGTTTCCAGCCGTAAATTAAATAGCCGGTGGCGACCGAACCCCAGAACAGCGATGCCAACAGAGCATTTTCGTTGAACCAGCTCACAGTCTATTATGGCGCAACTGGCCGGGCCGAGCCAGTGTCTCATGCGGCAAAACTTGTTTTTTGGGCACGCAATGTGCTAAATTTCCTCCGTGACGCGTTTTTTCCATCCCAACTTGAATCATCGCGGACGCATGGCACGCGGGGTGATTGGCGCGTTATTGCTCATCGCCGGCATCATCGTGGCGGGAGACATCACCTTATGGGGGTTGATTTTGGTGGGCGCGGGGTTGTTTGCCATTGTAGAGGCCATTTCCAGGTGGTGCGTGGTCCGCGCTTGCGGAATTAAAACGAAATTCTGATAAAGTTGTGGTGGACGCGGCCGGCTTGAAAAAGAACTCGTAAATCCTCAATCGTAAATCGTAAATTCTCCGGATGAATTTGTTGCCGTTCGGAAAATTGCCCGCCTACAAACCGCGGAGATTTGTCCCGCCCGCCCTCAACCTCGGCGACTGGCCGCAAATCGCGCCGTTATTCGATCAATTGGAGAAACGCGCCGCGCCCTGCCGGACCGCCGCCGATCTGGAACGCTGGCTGCTCGACTGGAGCGAACTCAATGCCGCCCTCGACGAGGAATCCTCGCGCCGCTACATCGCCATGACCTGCCACACGGACAACGCCGAAGCGGAGAAGTCCTATCTGCATTTTGTCGAGCACGTCGAACCGGAACTCAAACCCCGCCAGTTCGCGCTTGAGAAAATCTATGTCACCCATCCACTGCGCGCAGCATTGCTCAAAGTTGGGCGGGAGGAAGATCGGCGGGGTGAGTTGTCCGAGCCCCAAACTCCGCGTGATCAAGGGACTCGCGGAGATCGTCCCTTGGGATTCCGCTACGAGATTTTCGACCGGGATGTAAAAAGCCATGTCGAGTTGTTCCGGCCCGAGAATGTTCCGCTCGAAACCGGGGAGGCGAAACTGTGCCAGCAATACCAGAAATTGAGCGGCTCGCTCACGGTGAATTTTCGCGGCGAGGAGAAAACCCTCGTCCAAATGGGGCGTTACCTTGAGGAACCGGACCGCGCTTTGCGGCAGGAAGCGTGGGAACTCGTCACCCAACGGCGTTTGCAGGAAGCCGGCAAGTTCGATGACATTCTCGACGCGCAGATCCAATTGCGTCAACAAATCGCGCACAACGCCGGGTTTGAGAATTACCGCGATTATGCGTTCCGTCGGCTGGGACGGTTCGATTACTCGCCGGCAGACTGCGAAAAATTCCACGACGCCGTGGCGCGGCACGTCATGCCGGTCATGCGCGAGTTGCAGGCGGAACGGCGCGGGCAGTTGAACTTGGAACGACTGCGTCCCTGGGACTTGGCCGTGGACCCGCTGAACCGGCCGCCGCTCAAGCCGTTCGCTCGCGTGGACGAGATGGTGGCGCGCACGCAGAAAATCTTCAACCGGCTGGATGGCGAACTCGGTGGCGGCTTCCAGAAAATGCAGAAACTGCGTTTGCTCGATCTTGATAATCGCAAGGGCAAGGCGCCGGGCGGCTATCAGGACACGCTCAACGAGGCGCGGTTGCCGTTCATTTTCATGAACGCCGTCGGCTTGCAGCGTGACGTGGAGACAATCCTGCACGAGGCCGGCCACGCCTTTCATGCGCTGGCCACGCGAGACGAGGATTTGCGCTCCTACCGCCACGCGCCGATTGAATTTTGCGAAGTCGCCTCGATGAGCATGGAACTGCTCGGGAACGAATTTATTGAGGAATTTTATTCCGAAGGCGATGCCAACCGCGCGCGACGGGTTCACCTTGAAGGCGTCGTCGGGGTGTTTCCGTGGATTGCGACGATAGACGCCTTCCAGCACTGGATTTACACGCATCCCCATCACACCCGTGACGAACGGAGACAGGCATGGATGAATTTAATGGACCGTTTTGGTGGCGACGTGGATTGGAGCGGCTATGAAACCGCGCGCGCCAATCTCTGGCATCGGCAGTTACACATTTTCCTGCATCCGTTTTATTACATCGAATACGGCATCGCGCAACTCGGCGCCTTGCAGGTCTGGGTCAATTCCAAGCGCGACAAGGCTAAGGCGGTGAGCGATTACAAACAGGCCTTGGCGTTGGGCGGCTCGCGGCCGTTGCCGGAACTCTTCGCCGCCGCCGGCTGCAGGTTTGAATTCAACGAGAAAACCATCCAGCCGCTGGCCAAAATGCTGCGGGAGGAACTAAGGAAGCCTTGACCTGGTTTGAGAATGATGCGACCTATTCTCCAATTAAGCCACTCGTCTCCACAACCCAAAATCTGTCACTTCTGTGTCTTTGTGCTCCGGCTTGTTGCCTTCGTGCTGCGCGGTCCAATCACGAATCCAAGCAAAAATCCGACGGCTGAAAATGCCCAGACTGTCCACTTCAAATAATCAATCTGAAATCCCAACGCCATCTGTCCGGCGACCTGAACCAATACGGCAAGCGCAACTCCTGCGATAGCAGCAACAATTCCCATCCAAATTCGGCGAATGACGTTCATGGTGGCCTAACAAGCGGCAGGCGACAGGTTTTGCAGCCACCGCATACTATTTGGTGCTCCGCGTTTTTACAAACGCGGCTACGGGCAAAAGCTGATCAGGTCTCGATGCCGTAGGCCTTGATCTTGTTGTAGAGGGTCTGGCGGCCGATGCCGAGGCGTTTGGCGGCTTCGAGTTTGTTGCCGTCGGTTTCCTTGAGCATCTGGATGATGGCATTGCGCTCGACGCCTTCCAGCAGGGTGAAGTTGGTATCCACGCCGTCGGTCGGGCCGGTGCGGACCGTGGTGATGGAAAGGTCGGAGGCTTCCACCTGGTTGCCTTCGCTCAACAGCACGGCGCGCTGGACCTCGTTTTGCAACTGGCGGACATTGCCCGGCCAGTCAAACGAGGTAAACCGCTCGGTAGCTTCCAGGCTGAAGCCGCGAATGTCGCGATTGGCCTGCGCCGCGAACCGTTTCAGAAAGGCGTCGGCCAGCGGCATGATGTCCTCGCGCCGTTCGCGCAGCGGCGGCAGATGAATGGAAATGGCGCTGATGCGATAATAAAGGTCTTCGCGCAATTTGCCGTCCTTGATGGCTTCCTCGGGGATGCGGTTGGTGGCGGCGATGATCCGGCAATTGGTCTTGTAGCTCGTTTTGCCGCCAACGGGCCGGACTTCCTGGTCCTGCAACACGCGCAGCAACTTGCTTTGTGTGTCAATCGGCATCTCGGAAATTTCGTCAAGGAACAGCGAGCCGCCTTCGGCCTGGCGGAAAAGACCTTCCCGGTCGGAATGCGCGCCGGTAAAGGCGCCTTTGACCGAGCCGAACAATTCGCTTTCAATCAACTCGCGCGGCAGCGCGGCGCAATTGATTTTGATGATGCGCGCCTTGTTGCGGGTGCTGCGCGCGTGAATGAGGTCGGCGATGACTTCCTTGCCGGCGCCGCTCTCGCCGGTGATGAGCACGGTCACGTCGCTCGGGGCGATGCGTTCGGCGGTGCGCACGACTTCGCGCATGAGCGAGCTGCGGTAAATCGGCGAGGCCACCCCGCTCATGGTTTCGAGGGCGCGGCGCAGCGTGTTGTTTTCCTGGCTCTGCTCCTTGCGCTCCACGGCGCATTTCACATCGGCGAGCAGCTTTTCATTTTCAAACGGCTTCGACAAAAAGTTGTACGCGCCGCGGCGGCCGGCTTCGACGGCCATGGTGATGGTTCCGTGGCCGGTGAGGACGATGACTTCCGTCTCGGGCCAGCGTTTTTTGATCTGCGGCAGGAGGTCGAGGCCGTCCGCGTCGGGCAATTTCACGTCCAGCAACACCACGTCGGGGGGGTCTTGCGGAAAGCATTTTTGCAGGGCCGCGCCGCTGGCGGCCTGGTTGACGTCGTAGTTGTCCTCCAACACCGAGCGGAGCAGGTCCCGCACGTCGGCCTGATCATCCACAATAAGAACTTTTGATTTCATGTTTTGGATTTCCGCGTGCACGCCCGGACGAACCGCGAAAAAATCGCCCGGTGTTCGGCGTGCCCTTCCGTCAGTCTTTCGGGATGGAATTGCACGCTTAACAAGAACGGCATTCGCTGCGACACGTCTGATTTTAATTCCATCGCTTCCACAATTCCATCACGCGCTCGCGCCACGGCCATCAGCGGTTCCGCCGGTTGCAGAACGGCCTGATGATGCGAGCTGTTGACGCCCAAAATCCGCTTGCTAACGATTTTGGCAAGCAGTGAACCCTTTGTCAACGCCACTTCATGCACTAATTCGTTCGCCCTGTCCAGACGCTGATGGTTGAGCGCATGGGGCACTTGCTGCCGGATGTCGGCGATCAATCCGCCGCCGAGGGCGATGTTCAGCAACTGATGTCCGCGGCAGATGGCCAGCAACGGCTTGCGCTGGCGGAACGTCTCGTCAATCAGCATCAGCTCGCGCAAGTCGCGTCCGCCGCCGTCCGGGGTGGCGCCGACCGTCGGACGGACGGCGCGCGGCAGACGTTTGGCATAGAGATCGGGATTGATATCGTCGCCGCCGGTCAATAACACGCCCTGGGTGCGCCCCACCATTTCGGCCAGTGCCCGGCGGTCGGTCGTGGCGGGTGCGGTTACCGGAATGCCGCCGGCCTGGAGCACGGCGTTTTCGTATTTAACGGACAGACTGACGGAAAAGTCGTGGAATTCAACGCCGCGTTTTTCGACGCTGGGCGAGATCAGAATCAACGGCATTCCGGCCATCTGGCGCAATGTAAAGATGCCCCCGTGAATTGTCAGCGGTAAACTTGTTTCCGGCGGGACAACCTCCGGAAACGCTTCGCTGGGCGCCTTCCGGTTGGCCTGATTTGTGCTTGAAAGGGGGTGTGAAGTTTGTCGTACGCAAGATTAATCGAAGCAACATCTACCATTTGTTGAATACCATTATTCCCTGCAACCACCGGCAAAAAGCGGAATCCGACGCATTGGGGATAGTGATTATCGTGGGGTTAATCATGGGGATGGTGGCCCTCGTCCGGCTGATTTTGAACTGCACGCATTGATTTCGGGACACTTCTGACAGGACACGGATGACACGGGCCGGTCAGATTCCCGCCTCCGGAAACCGTTCACGGATGCGTCGGCGCAGATGTTCCTCATCGGCGGGTTGGTAACGGCGGCGCGGAATGAAGCGTTGCACGGCATCCAGCAGTTCCAGCCAATCTTCCAACGGCGGTTCCGGCACCGGCTGCCATTGATCGTAACGCCGTTCGCGTTGGAAGAAAATCCATTCCCGGCCGACGCGCTGGGCATAAATCTGCAGCTTGATGCCGTCGTCGGTCACCCGCTTCCAACTGATTTCAGCCTTGGGCATATTTCATGGTAAACGTGACGAGTGACAGGTGACAGGAGAGTTTATCCGGGCAAGAGATGGCAGTTTCGGGTCACCTGTCACGGGTCACGGATTTTATCACAAATCAATGCTCGCCACCGCCAGAGCCGCAATGCCTTCTTCGCGGCCAATAAACCCCATGTGCTCGTTCGTCGTGGCCTTGATGCCGATGTTCTTTTCCGGGATACGGAGGGCGGTGGCAATGTGTCGTTTCATTTCGGCGATGTGCGGATAGAGTTTCGGTTGCTGCGCGATCACGGTTGCATCCACGTTCACGATTTTCCCCTGTCGCAACACGATGATGCGCGCCGCTTCCTCCAGAAAAATCCGACTGGGCGCATCTTTCCAACGCGGGTCGGAATTCGGAAAGAAATGGCCGATGTCCGGCTCGCCGAGCGCGCCGAGAATCGCGTCACAGACGGCGTGCATGAGAACGTCGGCGTCCGAGTGGCCGTCGAGTCCCTTGGTGTGCGGAATCTCGACGCCGCCGAGGATGAGCTTGCGTCCCGCAACCAGCGCGTGAACGTCGTAGCCGATGCCAACGTGAACCATTGCCAAAGTGTAAAAATCCGGGCGCAGAAAGCGAAGGAAATAAATTTTCCATGAGAGGCACGGCCCGGTTCCAGATCCATTTGCCGGCGGGCGAACTTCAGTAAGCCGCCGGCCGGCCCCGGCGGTCGGTATAAAAATTGAATTCAAAGAGGCTGAGACTTTTGCTCTGGCCGCGGATCCACCCTGAAATCAGGTACTCGGTCAGCGGTTTCAGAATCAAATCCGACGGCAGGGCATAGACCCGTTCGCAGGCGGGTGGGTCCGAAAAAGAAACCGGCTGATTAAAGGCCAGGCGCCGTCCGAGCGCCGCGTCGGGGCCGGGAACCCGGCGCGGGTTCTGCGCCTTTGGGAAATGGTTCACCTTTTCGATCGTTACCTGGACCGGCGTGTGGATGTCCAGACGCGCCAGTTGCGGCGACCAGACCCGGAGATAGACCTCCTTACCCGACAGCTCCCGGTAATCTGAATCAAACGGGTCGTGCGCAATCCGTGCCAGGGCCTGTTCGTTTCTGGTGACCAGCTCGGCGCCGTTCTCGTCGGCGCGAAAATTACGCACGTCGGAAAAATTGTCGAATAATCCGGCCACCCGGTCGCTGGACGTGTCCCGGGTTGGCGTAAAATTGCTCAACACGATGCCGTCCGAGTTGAGGTTGTCCAGCGCGCCGTGGGTGCTGCTGAACGTGGACAAGTCCGCGCCCTTTTGTATGAGCCAGCCGGAGTGAACGTAGCCGTTGTCCAGGCTGATCAGAATGGTCGCCGGGTTGAGGGTCACCCGCGTGAGGCCGCGGGCAATCCGCTCCAGCGCCAGCGGATAGTGATTGGTCAGGGTTGCCGCCATCCAGGCGTCGGCGGCGGCAAAACCATCCGGATCCATCAGTTGGCTGCGGGTCAGCGTTTCGATGACGGGCAGATAATGGAGCGGGTCTCCTTGCCGGGCGCGGTAGCGGTAGGCGTTGTTGGTGGGATTCCAGTCAATATCGGCCCGGTCGCCCCGGGGATTCATGACCAGGAAACGATGGGGATCACTCGGATCCCGGCCGGTCACGAGGTCTGCGCCTGGCAGATGCGTAAGCAACGACATCAGCGTTTCGGTCTCGGCAGGCGCATTATGAATTTCCACCCAATCTTCAATGCCCGTCGTGGGCAGGACCACATCCCTGGGATTCTGGAGGGATTCCGTAATCCGGTATCCGGCCTTTGCCAGCAAGGACCGGACCTCCACGCGCCGGAAGGAGCTGGCGTGATTATGCCCGTGGTCCGAGAGGATTAGGATTTGCAGGTCGCGCCCTGTCTGGTTCCGATAGCGGGCGCGCAATGCCTGAAGCTGGTCATCCAGGCCGCAGAGCATGTCGAAGACATCGCGGTCGAGGTGCTGGGCGTCGTCCGTGGCGCGAATATAGACGTAATAACTGCCGTGGTTATCCGTGTCATTCCAAAAGGCCCTCAGCGCCTCGTGGATCTCGAGTTCACACGTGTGCATCGGATAGACGTAGCCCATGGTGCGAAACATGTTATTCTCCAACTGCCAATGCATCTGGCTTTCGTGCTCCATGGTGGTGGTGATGCCGTTGATGACAATTTGCGAATTCGCCGCCGCGCTGAAATATGTGCGTTGATAACCGGGCAACGGGCGGTCGCCGAAAATGTCGGTCCACGCCACATCGCTCGTGGAGGGAAACGTCGAAACGAGGCGGCTGACCGGAAAATATCCTTCGCCGGCGCTGAACGCCTGGCGGCGGAATGGCCTTCCCCGGATATTGGTGCAAATGACACCTCGTTGCAGGGCTTCCATGTCGCGGTAGGCAATTCCGTCCAGGCCCAGAACCAGCCGCTGGGGAAGCGCCCGGCCCGCAATCGGGAAAGCGTGGAGCGCCAGCAAAAAGAGGAAGACGCACCAGCGCGCGCTGTTGCCAGGATAAACCGGCCGGCCGGAATTCGCGCCAAAAAACATGGGGCCAACATTTAGCTGATCCGGTCGGATGTGTCTAAACGAAATCATTCAAAAAGGAACCCAACCCGATTTTCGCCGGTAATCCCGGAACGGATGGCGCTTGAACAAGTCAAGGGCGTCTTTTAGATTCAACCCGCGCAAACTCAAATCTGACGCGCCATGAAATCACGAGACCTGTTCAAGGACATCTTCACCCTGGCCGTCCGGCTGTTGGGACTGGTCTTTCTCTATCTGGGCCTGAGCGCCGTTCCGCCGTTGCTGGATTTCGGTGCCCTCGAAACCGCCGCCAAGAGCGACCTGCTCAGCGCGATGCTGCCCATCGTCTTTAACCTGGCCGTCGCCTGGTGGTTGCTGGGCGGCGGACGGTTGATACGCAGGGCTTACCCGGAGCCGCCGGGGATTCCCTCTCCTGCTCCGGCGCAACGAGAAAGGGTCGTGTCGGCGACCACGCCCACTTCGCCCAAACAAACGACGGGCCTGGATGCCGCCGACCAGAAACTCTCGGCTCTGGTGGAAAAACCAAGGGACAACCGGGGGGCCTGACGCATCGGCGCATCGGCCTGGTGCTTCATATTTTGGCGGCTCGGGGTGAGATTAGGGGGCAGGATCGAACGCGGTCGCTAAACCGTTCTACCGTGATTCACCCGATAATCCGGCGCCAAAAGGCCCAATTTTAGGCAGTGTCCTCATACGCGGTAACGCCGGGCCCGCGGCTCGCACTCGGCGCACAGTGCCGTCATCGCGCAAATCGGGACATGACCCTATTTTAATGCCACATTGGCTAGATTTATGCTGGAAAATTCGCAGGATGATGTAATGATTTTCCGTCGCGCCGATTCCCGGCGGGATTCATCGGAGAAATTCGGCGGTGACGGTTGGAGAAGACGCAAACTGATATTAACGCAATAGAGCAAGCTGATGTTCTCGGAGCTTAAATCCTCCCTTCGGGTCGCGAGCCATTCATTCGGCGGCGCCGGGGTCTTCCTGCTCATTGCCATCAACGCGCAGGCACAGAATCTGTTTGAATCGGATTATGGCAGTGGCCAGATCAACGAATTCACGCCGGCCGGCGCCCCAAGCACCTTTGTCTCCGGGCTGAATCAACCTTTGGGTCTGGCCTTTGACAGCGCCGGCAATCTGTTTGAATCGGATGCCAACAGCGGCAACATCTACGAATTTACTTCAGGTGCCGTGCAAAGCCTCTTTGCCTCCGGATTGGAGCGGCCCAATGGCCTGGCCTTTGACAGCGCCGGCAACTTGTTTGTGGCCGATGGCAATGCCGGCGATATTTATGAATTCACGCCCGGTGGAACCCAAAGCACGTTCACTACCGGACTGTCCCGGCCCGTGGGTCTGGCCTTTGACAGCGCCGGCGATTTGTTTGTGTCGGATTACCTCAACGACGACATTTACAAGTTTACCCCGGGTGGAACGCAAAGCCTCTTTGCCTCCGGGTTGAATGGTCCCTGGGGTCTGGCCTTTGACAGCGCGGGCAACTTGTTTGAGGCGGATTCGGGAAGCGGCAACATCTATGAATTCACTCCGGGCGGGACCCAAAGCACTTTTGCCTCCGGTTTGGACCACCCCGTTGGCCTGGCCTTTGACAGCGCGGGCAATTTGTTTGAGGGAGATTTTAACAGCGGCGACATCTATGAATTCACTCCGGGAGGAGCGCAAAGTCTCTTTGCCTTCGGATTGAATGGCCCCACCCTTCTCGCGTTCCAGGGCGAGGGGTTACCCGTGCCTGAACCCCCGGATTTGGGGTTGCTGGCCTTTGGGATTATCGCCGTGGTTATCATACCCGGTCGAAATCTGCTGCGTCGTCAAATGGCTGGCAGTAATAAATAACGGGCCAGCCCCAGATTGATGGATTTCCCATTTACGGCCCGGCGGCCAAAAGATTTTCCGCTACTTCAACTCCGGCCTTTCCCACTTCATTCCATGCGCCTCGGCGACAGCCGGGTGCGTTAGTTTGCCGTCCATTACATTGATGCCGCCGGCGAGCGCCGGGAACAGGCGGCAGGCTTCAGCCAGGCCGTGGTCGGCCAGCGCCTCAATGTAACGGTACGTCACGTTGGTGAGCGCCTGGGTGGCGGTGCGGGCAAAGGCGCCGGGCATGTTCGTCACGCAATAGTGCGTTACATCTTCCTCGACAAACACCGGGTCGTGATGCGTCGTGGGGCGCGAAGTTTCGGCACAGCCGCCCTGATCAATCGCAATATCCACAAACACGCTGCCCGGCCTCATGCAGCGGAGCATTTCCCGCGTAATCAACCGGGGCGCGCGGGCGCCGGGCACGAGCACGGCGCCGATGAGCAGGTCCACTTCCGGCAACAGTTCGTGCAAATGCATTTCGTTCGAGTATAACGTATGCGCCGTGTGCAGCGTGATGTCGAGAAACCGCATCCGTTCCAGGTCCACTTCCAGAATGGTCACGTCCGCGCCAAGACCCTGGCCCATGCGTGCGGCATTGATGCCGGACGTGCCGCCGCCCAACACCACAATCTTGCCCGGCAACACGCCCGGCACGCCGCCCAGCAACACGCCGCTGCCGCCGAAATGTTTGGCCAAAAAATAGCCGCCCACCAGCACCGACATGCGCCCGGCAAGTTCACTCATCGGTTCCAGCAGGGGCAGGCGGTGGTTGACCTCGACGGTTTCATAGGCCAGCGCGGTGACGCCGGACCGCATCAATGCTTCGGTGACCGGCTGACTGGCCGCGAGATGCAGGTAGGTGAAAACAATCTGTCCGCGCCGCAAGAGATTGAATTCGGACGGCAACGGCTCCTTGACCTTCACGATCAAATTCGGCCTGGCAAACACCGCGTCGTGCGAATCCACCAGAACCGCGCCGGCGTGTTCGTATTCGGCGTCGGGAAAACCGGCGCCCGTGCCGGCGCCGCGTTCGACAACCACTTCATGTCCGCGTTTGGCGAGCTGATAGACGCCGGACGGTGTCAGCGCCACGCGAAATTCCTGCTCTTTGATTTCCCTGGGAAGGCCGATAATCATAAAGCAAATATACAGTCGCCAGTCGGATTAATTCCCTGGCAGATTAAAGTAACAGCAAAAAATAATGCACACAAGATGTTGAGAATCCTGGTCGAAACGGAGTTTCCCCCAATCGCCTTGGTTCGCAAGCACGGTTTACTCCGTTAAAATTGGAGCGGTTCCCGGAAAACTGTAGCCGCCGAGGCGAGTCGGCGCGGATTGAATAAAGGGGAATGAAATGGCGCGAACTGACGTTGCGGCTACGAGATCAGTTAAATCGCCCCCTGGTGAACCTCTTTGGCTACGGTTTAGTCGCCGTAAAAACTTTTCCCTTTTGAGTGCAAATCATCTGGGCGACGTACCGGCCGGAAAGCGCGGCAGAGGGCAGGCCGCCGCCCGCCACCACCCAGTGACCGGCCATGTAGAAATCCTTCAGTCCCGGCAGGGTGTTGGGAATACGCCGGCCCAGAATCCGCGGCGTCGGCAGCCAGCCTTCGTAACTGCCCTGCCAGTTGCCGGTGTAACGCACAAACGTCGCCGGCGTCGCGATGTCCGAGCGATCCAGATGGTCGGCCAGACCCGGAAACCGCCGGTCGAGAATGCCGATGATTTCCCTGGTCAGCGCTTTCTTTTCAGCCCGGTAACGTTTGATATCGCTTTTCTTCAGGTTGGTCCAGAATTCGTAACTGGTCGGCAACCGGATCGTCATCACCGTGGTGTCGGTCGGGCAGAGCCCTGAGTCCGAATCAAATGTCTCCACTTCCAGGCAATCGAAGGCCGACCCGTCGGCCAGGCGCAGCGGTTTGGACAACAGCAAATTCAGCGTATGAGGTGCGTCCGGAAAGACCCGTTTGATTCCCAGGGACAACTGGATGAGCGCCGGGAAGAGTTGGCAATTCTCGTACAAGTAACGGATTCTTCTGTTCAGGAAACGGCCGTCCAACATTTTGAAAATGGTGGCATGTCCATCGGCGCAGGAAACCACGGTCGCAGCCCGCACCACGGTTCCATCGTCACAGCGCACGCCGATGGCGCGATTGTTCTCGACGATGACCGAAGCGACCCTGGCTTTATAGCGTAGGGTTCCACCGAGACGGGTGTAACGGTCGGCGATGGCCATCGCAAAATCCCACGAGCCGCCGGCGACGAACCCCGTATTGTTCTGGGTTCGGAAGGCCAGCAACATGACCAGCACGAGGGCGGACATGTCGTCATTGCCCACCATGATCTGGAGCGTCTTGCGCAGGAAATCGTTTTTGAATCGGGCGAGATAGGCGTTCATGGGAACGTTTTTCCACCTGAGAATAACCGGGAGAACGGGCAGACAACGGAGACCCAGCCGCATTTTCTGGCGATGCGTCATGAGTTCAACCGGGTCCAAAGGCGGTTCCAGCCAGGCGCAGCGGCGGGCCGCCCGCACCAGTTGATCCACCCGGCTGGCATCCTCGGGCGCAAGGCGCTTGAACTCGCGCGCGACGGCATCAAGGTTTGCCGGGACCGAAAGGCTTTTACCCTCGGGACCTTCGATCCGGAGGATTTCGTCGGAGAGAAAAGTTTTTCGCCCGGCAATGGCTCCCAGTTCCTTCCAGACCTGGTAGAAGATCGAGGAGGGGTTGGTTCCCATCAGCCAGCGCAGGCAGCCGTCGAAGACGTAAGGTCCCCGGTGCCACGCGGTGCACAAACCGCCCGGAAGCAGGCTCGCCTCGAGAATCTCGGTCTGAACACCATTCATTTGCAGGTAACAACCGCAGGAAAGCCCGGCAATGCCGGCGCCGATGATGATGACCTTTGGAGAGGCGGGGTTCATTTATGATTTATGATTGACGATTGATGATTTGAAAACAGCGCGGCGGGCTTCTTTGGCTTTTGCCAATCATAAATCATAAATCGCAAATCATAGATTTTACAAAATCCCACCGTCCACTTTTAGAACTGAGCCGGTGACGTAGCCGGCTTCGGCACTCGCCAGAAAACGCACCGCCGCCGCCACTTCTTCGGGCCGCCCAAACCGGCGCATCGGAACCCGCATCTGCGCGGCCTTTTTCTCATCCTCCGCCAGTTTCGCCAGCGCCTCGGTTTCCAGGTAGCCCGGACAGACCACGTTCACGGTGATGCCGAGGCGCGCCACTTCCTTGGCCAGCGACTGGGTCAGTGCGACGACACCGGCCTTGGCCGCGGCGTAATTGGTCTGACCGGCGGGGGCGAGCAGCGCGCTCAGGGATGATACATTCACAATTCGTCCGGCACGCCGGCTGATCATGCCGGGCAAGACCGCTTGGCAGCCGTGAAAGACGCCATTGAGGTTTGTGGCCAAAACGCGATCCCACGACTCTCGCGGCATTGTGGCCAGCAGGGCGTCTTCGTGACTGCCCGCGTTGTGGACCAGGACATCAATCTGATTGTGGCGTGCGAGGATTTCCTTCACCGCGTGCTGCCAGGATTCCGGGGAAGCGACGTCCAGGGCAATGCAGAAACAGCGGTTGGGATTTTCCTGCGCCAGCCGGTCGGCATGTTCCCGTCGGGAATGGATGCCAAGCCAGACCACGTTGTCAGGCGATTCTTGGAGGAAAGTCCGCGCCAGCGCCTGGCCCAGGCCGCCGTTCGCGCCCGTAAGCAATATGAGCCGCGTGCTCATGCCCGGATGTTGCCCGGCGACGGCCCGGCGGACAAACGAGAAATATCGGAATCACCCCGCACAAACCGGGCGCCCATCGCCTGCTGATTGGGGCCGATGAGAGCGACATGGGCGGCGGCAAAACTCCCACCGGCGATGGCATCGCACGCCGCGACACATTGCCACGCCGCTGCCGCCATCAATCCTTCACCCAAAATGCGTTTCGGGCTGAGACGCGGGCCCGTCCAATCACGCCAGGCGGCAAATTCCGCAGCATCTACCCGCGGGCTGCTTCCGATACCGTCGCAGAGCAGCTCGGAATCACGAGCCGTGGCAGGGCGGCGCTGCTGCGCTGCCGGGCCGAGCGGCCGTTCGGCCCGGCCAGGTTTAAGGAAAACGCTTTGGCTTAATTGTTCGCGCATGGCGCAGGCGGCCTGGGTCCGGTTCTTTCGCGAGGACCAGGTGTGCGCATCGGTGATGGCGGCCAGTTCAACGCCGGTTGACCATTCCGGTTCGCGGCAGAGACACAAGGCCCCGGCGCCGGCGGTGAGGATGGCCGGACGTTCGAGGTGCCAGAGGGCATCGGCCAGGATCCAGTTGATTTCTTCGGCGCCGATAATCACGCAGGCATCCACGCGATTCTCTTCGAGCCATTGGGCGCCGAGGGCAACCCCCTGGAGAAAAGCCGCCGGATCGCCAACCAACGAGCTGGCGAGCGAAATGTTTCCCAGCACCGCCGCGAGATGGCTGGCGGGTGCGGCGAAAACGGTTTCGGGAAAAAGCAGCGGACTGGCAGTCGCCGGGTCCTTCAGGGTTTCTTCAAAAAATCGGCAGGAATAATTCACACAACCGGATTGCAGACAGATTACCAGGCCGAGGCGAAGGTTGGAATCGCGGCTTGCGCGCAAGCCGGCCGTGGCCTCGAGCGCGGCGGCCACGACGTAATGCGTAATCGGACTCGCGCGCCGCAGCCGGGGATGCGCCAGAAACTCCAGGCGTTCGGCGGGATTGGGTATCGGCCGGGTTCGGAGCGGTTTCTGCCAGCCGGGTCGTTGTAGAGTTTGAACCGGCAGGGGTTCGCCGTTCCGGAGCGCCTGGCGTAAATCGGCAAGCTTCCAGCCGGCCGGTGATACCGCGCCCATGCCCGCAACAAAAATCCGGCTCATGCCCACCTCCGCAAAATCAGGCTCGCATTGACGCCGCCAAAACCAAACGAGTTGGACAGGACGACATTCACCCGCGCGTCCTGGGGTTTGTGCACAATGGGGAAGCGGCAGGCCGGGTCGGGGACTTCGAACATTGTTTCCGGCGGCAGCCATTGTTCGCACAAGGTCATCAGGCAAATGACCGCTTCGACGGCACCAGCGGCGCCGAGCAGATGTCCGATATCGGCCTTGGTGGAACTGACGGGCAGGGTTGCAGCCCGGGGTCCGGCCCAGTGGCCAATGGCGATGGCTTCCGAACTGTCGTTGAGCGCCGTGCCGGTGCCGTGAGCGTTGAGGTAATCAATGTCATCGGGTGTCACACCGGCGACGGCACACGCCTGTTTCATGACGGTCAGGGTCGCGTCGCCCCGGGGATGTGGCTGGGTGAGATGGTGCTGGTCAATGGACGTGCCGTAGCCGATGAGTTCGCCCAAAATCGTCGCGTCCCGCCGGCGCGCGCTTTCAAGCGTTTCCAGGGCCATGACGGCCGCGCCTTCACCCAGCGCCAAACCATCGCGCCGGGCATCGAAGGGCCGACAGACAGTGGTCGAAAGCGCCTGCAAAGCGTCGAAACCGGAAAACACGAGCTGGGTCAGCGCGTCGTAACCGCCGGTGAGAACGCGTTCCGCCTGGCCGTACCGAATGAGTTCCCAGGCGTGGCCGATCGCATTGCCGCCGGAAGCGCAGGCGTTGGAAACGATTGTGACCGGCCCGGTGGAACCGAGCGCCTCCAGCGCCAGCAGAGCCTGGACTTGCGGTTGATAATGAATCGCCCGGGTGGCTTGATGGCGATGATCGTGCGGCGCCTGCACTGCCTGACGGAAATACGCCTCGCCGAAGGACATGCCGCCGGCGGTGGTGCCCAGGACTAATGGCAAATTTTCCGCAGGTTCCCAGCCGGACTGCTGCCACGCTTCCTGAATGGCCAGCAGCAGCATGACCCCGGCGCGGTCAAGTCGGGCGATTTGTTTTGCGCTGAGCCGGGTGGACGGCAGCGCCACCGGCAAATCAACCTCCGCTGCCTGTTTTGCCCGCTGGCGGCTGACGTCAAACAGTGATACGGGCCCGAACGCCGTGCGCCCGGTCCGAAAACCGGCCGCGTTGGTTTTCCAGCCCGGGCCCAAAGCCGTGATGATTCCCGCTCCGGTGATGACGACGCGCGGCGGCGTTTCAGGCGGAGACGTTGTCGGGAAGAGCATGACAGTCGGTGACGATAGATTTTGCTGCGTTAGGGCGCCGATAAATGGTGACTTGCCACGCACCGGCCGGGTCTGGCGCTTACAGGATGGTTCGCATCATTCAGTTCAATGCCAAAGTATAATCCTCCGCTCCCGCCAGGCAACGCAAAACCGCGTTCGACGGGCTGTGGAGCGCGAGTTTTGCCTCGATTCTCCGAAGGATGCCGGGCAAGCTGGGCACGTGCCGGGAACCACAACATGTGTCGCCGTCATCACCTGTTTCAACGAGGCGGGCACCATCGCGCCGTTGGTCGCCGCGGTGAAGCGATATCTTCCCTCGGTGATCGTTGTGGACGACGGCTCGACGGACGGTAGCGCAACCCTGGCCGGCCGGGCGGGCGCGGAGGTCATTGCTCATCGGCGGAATCTCGGCAAGGGGGCTGCGCTTAAAACCGGATTGTCGCGGGCGTGGAAACGGGGTTTCGCCTGGGCTTTGGTGCTGGATGGCGATGGCCAGCACGCGCCCGAGGATGCGCCGGCTTTTTGGCGATGCGCCGGACAGACCGGGGCATTACTCGTGGTCGGCAACCGCATGCATGATGCGGAGGCCATTCCCTGGACACGCCGGCAGGTGAACCGCTGGATGAGCCGCCGGTTGTCGAGCCACGCGGACCGGCGCCTGCCCGATACCCAATGCGGCTTTCGTCTCGTCCATTTGGAAACGTGGGCGGCTTTGCCGTTGAGCACGGAACATTTCGAAATCGAATCCGAGATGTTGATGGCTTTTCTGGCGGCGGGGCATCCGGTTGAGTTCGTTCCCATCCGGGTCATCGGCCGCGGATACCGAAGCCGCATCCGCCCGGTCACCGACTCGCTGCGGTGGTGGAAATGGTGGCGCCGGTTCAAGCGGCTGACCGGGGCCGGTGCGCCAGAAGATTCGGAAGCACGCGCGCTCCGGCCTGGCGCGGCTCACGCTCAGGGGTCGTCGTAGTCAGACGCCCTCAAATGAAAAGCCGGCCGGTCACTTGGTGGGGTTCCAGACGTACTTTCCCGCCGTGTTGATGTAACCAAACTTGCCGCCAACCTTGACGCTCGCCAGGCCGTCAACAAAGGGATCCGCTTCATCAAACTGCGGATTAATGGCGAACTTTCCGGTGGCATCAATGAAACCCCAGTGCTTCGACTGGCGCACCGGCGCCAGGCCTTCGGAAAACTCGGCAGCGCCGTCAAACTGCGCGTCAATCACAAATTTCCCGGTCGGGTCAATGTAACCCCAGTGTTTGCCCTGCCGCACCGGCGCCAGGCCCTTGACAAAAGATCCGGCGTCATCGAACTGCGCATTGATCACAAATTTTCCCGTCTTGTCCACGTACCCCCACTTGCCGCCCAGCCGGACCGCCGCGAGCCCTTCGGAGAACGGTTGCGCCTTTTCAAACTGCGGGTTAACCACGATTTTTCCGGACTTGTCCACGTAGCCCCACCGGCCCAGCTTGACCGGCGCGAGCCCGCCACTGAACATTCCGGCGTCTTCAAACTGTGGATTGATGGCGTATTTGCCGTCCGGGCTGATGTAGCCATAGCGACCGCCGCCGTCGTGAAACGGACTGAAAGGTCTGGGGTCGTAGGGAACAAAAGGACCGGGGCCACCGCCAAATTTTACGGCCGCCAGGCCTTCGCTGAAAATATCGGCCCTGTCGAACTGCGGATTGATCTCCATTTGTCCCGAGGCCCCGACGTAACCCCACCGGCCCATACGCACCGGCGCCAGACCTCCCACAAATCCCCCGGCGTGATCGAACTGCGGGTTAATGACCGTTTCGCCGGATTTGTTCACGAATCCCCAGCGGCCGTTGACGACCACCGGATATAACGTCTGCGCGCCGATGCACACGGGCGCCAGGTTCAGGGTGGCCGCCGCGAACAACAGTGAGAACAGGAATTTTTTCATAGTTTTTGAGCCTCGTTTTTTTGGTTCCGGACAGGGATAAAAGACCATCCCGCTCCACATTCGTTGGCGGCGAGTTTATTTTTGCCGGGCAATGAGTCAAGCGCTGAATCAGGCCGCACCCGCCACCCTGTCCGGAGATGTCAGCGAAGTGTTCCAACCACTGAACGCTGTCCGGCATCCGCCCATCTCCCGGCTTGACCCGCCGTGGCGACGGGTTTAATACTTCGTATTAGAAAATGATGGGTTTCAATTTCCAACGGAAACGGAGGGTTTTTGCCGGGTGGCTCGCTTGAATCCAATTCGAACCGTCGGCATTATCGGCAGCGGCCCGGCCGGCGCGACGCTGGCTTCACTGCTGACGATGAAGGGTGTGGACGTGACCCTTTTCGACGATGGCCGCCGGCCCGATCTGATCGTCGGCGAATCGCTGATTCCGGCGATTGTGCCCGTGCTGCGGAAACTGGGTCTGGAGGAACGCGCGGCGGCGATTTGCCAGCACAAGCCGGGCGTCACGTTCACCTTCAGCCCGGAGGAAGAGGTCGCGTTCTGTTTTGACTCGCTGTCGGGTTCGCCCATGCCGACGTATGCCTATAATGCCCCGCGTCCCGCCTTCGACAACCTTCTGGACCAGCGTGCCACGGAACTGGGCGTCAAGCGCGCCCGGGTGCGGGCGAAGGTTGAGCGGGTGAACCGCAATGGATTGCAGTTGGCCGCCGAAACGCTGGAACACGCTCCCTGGTTTCAAGGACGGCAACCGGATTTGCTGGTGGATTCCACCGGACGCGGCCGGCTCTTTGCGCGCACGCTGGAGATTCCCGCGGATGTCGGCCCGCGCAAAGATGCGGCTTACTTCGCCCATTATGAAAGTTGTGCCGACCCCGCGCCGCGCGGACAGGTTATCATCGGCCGGCTGGCCCGCGGCTGGTGCTGGCGCATTCCGTTGCGCGACTGCCTTTCCATCGGCGTGGTGATGAACAAGGACGACGCGGCGCAATTTGGCGACACGCCCGAGGAACGGCTGGAAGGCGTTATCAATCACGACCCGCTGCTGGCCGCCGCCGGCCGGGATCGCCGACGCGTTACCGAGGTTGCCACCTATACCAACTATCAACTGGTTTCCCGGGTTGGCCACGGACCGGGCTGGGTGATGACGGGCGACGCGCTGGGGTTTGTGGATCCGATGTTGTCGCCGGGCATGTGGCTGGCGTTGCATTCCGCCGAACTGCTCGCCGAGCGGCTGGACCAGTTGCCGGCGTACACGCGCGAGATGCGCCGGCTCATCAGGGCCTGGATGGGGCTCATCCAATATTTCTATGACGGCCGCATCTTTGCGATGTATAAAACCGGCATGTTTTTCGAACAGAAATTCCCCGGCAAAATTTCCGGGACGATGCACGATTTTTTCAACCGCAAAATCGCCTGCATGGCCTCCGGATTGACCACCACCTCGCGGTTTGGCCACGGCATGTTGCAAATCATGTCCCGCCCCGCGGCCTGGAAAACCGATCCGGCCACGCTGGCGATCCACTGAATTTTCCCGGGGTTGGCCGGGCCCTTTGCGGAAGGCTCCATTTTCGGCTGATTTGTCGGGTCAATGCCCGAGGCCGGACAAATCCCGCTGGCGCGGTCAAGTTCGGGCTTGCCAGAGAAATGACAGTTCGCTTACAACAAAAGCAGATGCTTTACGATGCCTGGCAGAAGGTGATTCGGGACAGGGGTGACGAAGTGGCTTTGCGCGATCTGGCTTCCGGACGGAGTTGGACCTTTGCGCAACTGGACCGCGAATCCGAGATCCGCCTGACTGATGACCCGGTGATGATTTTTCCTAAAGGTCATTCTCCCGAGTTCATTTTCACCGTGTTGCGGGCCTGGCGCCGGGGCCGGGTGATTTGCCCGCTCGAAGCGCATCATCAGCCGCTCGCGGTTCCGCCGCCGCCGCCGCCGTGCTGTCATCTTAAAATCACGCCCGCGACCACCGGTGTGCCGCGCGCCGTCGCCTTTACCGGGGAACAACTGATGGCGGATGCCCGAAACATTGTGACCGCCATGGGCATGCGTCCGGACTGGCCCAACCTGGGCGTGATTTCCATGGCCTATTCCTACGGCTTCTCCAATCTGGTTCTGCCGCTGTTGCTGTACGGCATCCCGCTCTTTCTGGCGCCGGCGCCGTTGCCGGAAATTTTGCGCGGCGCCGCCAGGGCCCACTGGAACCTGACCGTGGCCGGGGTGCCGGCCCTCTGGCACGCCTGGCACAAGGCCGGTGTCATTCTGAGCAATGTGCGTCTGGCTGTCTCCGCCGGCGCGACGCTGCCCTTGTCCCTGGAGCGCGCGGTCTTTGAGGAGCACGGCGTCAAAATCCACAATTTCTACGGTTCCACCGAATGCGGCGGCATCGCTTACGATGCGTCAGACACGCCGCGGACGGACGAGACCTCGGTGGGTCGGCCGATGGAAGGCGTCCGGATTGTGCTTAAGCGAAACGGTGTGTTGACCGTCCGGAGCCGGGCCGTGGGTGAAAGCTATTGGCCGGAACCGGAGGACACTCTCAACGGGGGCGTCTTTCAGACCTGTGATCTCGCCGAGCTCAAAGACGGGACGATTTACTTGCGCGGCCGCACGGGCGATCATATCAATGTGGCCGGGAGAAAAGTCTGCCCGGATATGATTGAACGGGCGTTGCGGGAACATGAAGCCGTTGACGAGTGCCTCGTCTTTGGTGTGCCGAGCGGGAACGCCGACCGGATTGACCACATCGTGGCCTGCGTCATCTCGGACCGGCACGGCATCAAGGAGGAATTGAAGCAATTCCTGCTGCAAAAACTGCCGAGCTGGCAGGTGCCGCGCGAGTGGTGGTTTGTGGGGTCGCTCCAGATCAACGGACACGGGCGGGGAATCGCGCGCGCCCAGTGGCGGGAGGATTTTCTCAAGAATCGCGCCAAACCGGGTATCAAGGTTTAAGCCCGATTCAAACTCGGCTGCGAGATTCCCGAACCGTGGCGGACTTTACCGCTGGTCGTCATGCTGATTTCGGCGACGAATTCGAGCGAGGTCGGCACCTTGTGACTCGAAAGCTGACGGCGGCAGAAGGCCAGAATGTCTTCGCTGGTATTCGGTGAACTGCCATTGCGCAATTGCACTTCGGCGCAAATCGCCTCGCCAAACTGCGGATGCGGTCGGGAAAAGACGCGCGAACGCAACACCGCCGGATGCTGGTCCAGCACCCCCGCAATTTCCTCCGGAAAAACCTTGTGCCCGGCGATTTGAATCACCGACGAAGTCCGTCCGTCCAACACCACTCGCCCGCCGTTATCGCGATGCGCCAGGTCGCCGGTCAGGAACCAGCCGTCGTGCAGGATCTGCTCCCGCAATTGCGGTGGGTTCAGGTAACCGGAAAACATGCCGGGCCCGCGCAGCACAAGCTGGCCCGTCTCGCCCGCCGGCAATGGCTTCATCGCTTCATCCACAATCATCGCCTCAAAACCGGGCACCGGCCGGCCGATGGCTTCGGGATGTTCCGCCGCTTCGGCGATGTTCATAATGGGCAAGCCGACTTCGATAATACCGAAGCCCTGCGAGACCGGCCGGCCGTACCGCGCCTGAAAATCCCGCGCCGCCTGCGGATCCAGACGGCTGGAAACCGACATCACCGTCCGCATCGAATCCGGCAGCTTTCGTCCGGAGCTTTCGCTGTTCAACATACGGATGTGCATCGGCGTAACGTAAAGAAATGTCGCCTGATGCTTCGCCGCTGCGTCGAGAATGTTCTCGGCCAGATAATCGTTATTGACGATGACGGTGGCGCCGACTTCGAGATAAAGGATGATGGAGACGTAAAAATGATAAGCCATCGGCAGCACCCAGAGGATTTTATCATCGCCGGTCAGGCCCAGGCCGGAATTGGCGGCCTGGGTGCGTTCCAGCACGTCGCGATGCGTCAAGACCACGCCCTTGGATCGGCCCGTTGTTCCCGACGTGAACCGGACAAATGCAGCGCCCTTGATTTTTGGCGAGAGCGGCGCCTGATTTTCCAGCCGCGTGAAGCGTAGACCATTGCCGCCGGGATTTTCCAGCGCGAGGGTTTTGCCGGGCTGAGCGGGATTGCTGCCGTCATCGAGAATCACGCACAACAGCGCGCGCGCCAGCATGTCCGCCAACTCGGCCGGCTTCATCTGGTGGTGGATGGGCATGATGACCGCGCCGCAGCCCAGCGCCGCCAGCGCGCCGATGACAAACGAGCGCCCGTTCCGCGCCCGCACGCCGGCGCCTTGTCCTTCGCGCACACCCAATCGTTCCAACTGGATGTGCAAGGCTTCGACTTCGCGCCAGAGCGATTGGTAATCCAGCGCCCCGGCGGCGTCAATGATGGCGATGCGGTCGGGCCATCGCTTTGCGGATTGCGCAAGCTTCTCAAAAACGTTCATCTCAAATCTTAATCTTAATCTTTCTCTCAGTCTGTCGGATCAAACATGGAGAACAGATTATGATTACGATTAAGTTTAAGAGCAAAGGCTTTCGATCCCAACCTTCCTCTTAATCGTAATCTTGCCCTTAACCCTGATGCCGTACCCGGTACTCAACCGGCTCTTCATGCAGTCGGTCCGGCGAATTGCTCCGGATCAATCCGACGAGCAGGGAAACAATATCCTTGAGCAACGCCTTGCCTTGATCCAGCTCCGAAAGCAATTTCTTGATGAATATCAAATCAAGACAGCCGGCACATTCCAAGCCTGAACCCCGGGCGATGTCAAAAAAGTTGCCCCGGTCAGCCGGAGTGAACCGCCCGTCCCCCTCGGGAATATTCAAAACAATAGAGGTCCGTGCCCGGTCAAGTTGATTATGAACGGCGGCGGATTTGGGCAGGCGTTCCAAGACCGGTTCGACCCACTGAGCGAAGGCGGGCGATTTTTTGTACGCCTCAAGTCTTTCGTGGTCGAAACAGGTTTTCATAGCGAAATGGGATAGCGATTATGATTACGATTAAGATTAAGAAAAAACCTCTTCAACCCCAATTTCATTCTTTCTCATATTCGTAATTCTGCTCTTAATCCTAATCACATTTCCATCTGCTGCCGGATCGCAGTCACAGCGTCGTCGAGAGAGCGACCAGCCGCTTGAAACGCGGCGGCGGTCCCAGCTGCCCAGCCGGTGGCCAGCGCCGTGCCGATGACACGGGCCGAAGTCATCGCACCGGTCGTCGCCGAAAAGCAGCGGCCGGCCACAAAAACGTTGTCCAGCTCCACCGGACGCAAACAGTCGAAGGGGATTTCGTAGTAATCGCGCTCGGCAAAATAAGTCATTTCCGGCCGCGGACTCCTTGTCCAGCGTTCCATCGGCCAGCAGCCCCGGGCAATCCCCGATGGAAATTTTCGCGTGCCCAACACGTCCTCAACCGTCAGCCGGGCGCGCCCGAGAATACGGCGGCCTGAACGAACACCCAGTTGCGGGGCAACCGAATCCAGGCGGGCGTTCCGGCAGGCGGCGATGCGTTTAATCAGAAATTGCCCGAGCGGTTCGAGCAGGGCGCGCGCCTCGCGTTCCCAATCCGTGACTTGCTGCCAGAGCGCGCGGTCGGGATGCGCGGGCAAGAGGCTCAGCTTGAAGGCGAAGCGGCCATTGGCGCCGGTGCCGGGCACGAGCGACAGCCGTTCACAGAGCGCGGGCAGGGTTCCATTTTCGACGGCCCAATGTAATTCGCGCCGCACTTCCAGCAGGCCGCGTTGCGCCAGTCCCGGGTCCGCATTTTCCAGAACAAACACCAGGGCGGGCGCCTGGTCGGCGCCGCCATTTTCCGAATTGGCGCCGGCCAGTACGGCGGCGGTCGCTTCGCCGGTGCAATCGACCACGGCGTTCGGATGCAAGACCACCGGCTCGTTCCACGCGAGGGCGCGGACCTGATTCAGCCGGGAACCTTCCGCCTGTGCTTCCGCCACCGTGGCGTGCAATATGACCGTGACGTTTTTGGATTCAGTGACCAGCGCATCGGCCACGCGGGCGAACGCGGGCGGGGGATAAGGCAGCACCCACAGACCGGTGTCCATCACCCGGATGGGCTGGGTGTCGGCGGCAGGCTGTAAGCGCGCGGCAAATTCCTGCGCAAAACCATCGCCCGCCGGCGCGGCCTCGTCGCCGGCGGTATCGCGCAGATAGAGTCCACAGATGGTGCCGACCTGTGCGGTGGTGGCCAGCCCGCCCAGAAATCCATATCGTTCCAACAAGACCACGCGCGCGCCGGCGCGCCCGGCCGCGGTGGCCGCCGCCACGCCGGCCGCGCCACCGCCAATGACCAGCACGTCGCAGGCAATGGTCGCCGGACCGATGCGGCCGGGATTGTTCACGACGCGCTCCGTCGCACGTGCTTGCCGTAGCTGCTGATGTTTTTCCACTGCGGCCGCACGTTGAGCAGGACCGTAATTTTTTGTCCCAAACGCACCACGGCCTTGCGCCAGTCCACCGGCGAAGTCCACTCCGCGCGACGCCGGGCGATTCGATCCAGGTTTCTCTCGGTGTTGTCCGCCAGACCGGGCGAAAGGTAATAAGCCGGTTCGAAGAGGTCCTGATCCGGCCTGACCTGGCCTTCCCGCACCGCCACGTCGGCCATGGGCGTGCCTTCATAGACACGGATGCCGACGGTGGCAAACACGGCATTGGCGCGGGCGCAACTGTTCAAAAAATTCTGGGTATCCTCGACATCCGCCCAGGTTTCACCAGGACCGCCGAACAGCAGGTAGATGGCGATCGGCAGGCCGGCATCATGCGCGGCTTGCAGGGCAATCCGGGTTTCCTCCTGTCCAAATGGCTTGTTCAACGCCGCCAGCATTTTGTCGGAAGCCACATCGAGGCCGAACTCGACGCCGTGGCAACCGCTCTCCTTCATCGCGTGCGCCAGTTCCGCGTCAAAGCCGGTCGGATTGCAGAAGGCCAACCACTGGACCGGCAACCGCCGCCGCGCGAGTTCGCGGCAGATGGCCAGCGCATGGTGGCGGGGATCGTTAAAAACACTGTCCACGAAAAAGAAGTGGCGCGATTTTCCGCGGGCGACTACCGCGGCCATCTCGCCCACCACGGCCTCCGGCGGACGGAGCCGATACCGGCGTCCTTCCAGTTTGGGATAAATGCAATAGGCGCACTTGAAGGGACATCCACGTTTGGTCTGCACGCCCACAAAGCCGCCGCGCCGGAGGTAACGCGGGTAACGGCAGAGTTCGTGGGCCGGCGCCGGTAACCGGGCGAGCGGCTCAATCGCGCGGGCGGTCATTACGCCGGGGCCGTTGGTTCCGGTGCCGGTGATGACGCCTTCGATTCCTTCCAACGGACGTTTGGCTTCCAGACGCGCCAGCACTTCCGGAAAGGCATGTTCGCCTTCGCCGATCACTCCGCATTCGGGCATCAACCGTTGCATCCAGCCTTGCGGCGAAACCGAAAAGCCGGTGCCGCCCAGGATCAACGGTCCGGCGAAACGTTGCCGCACCGTTTCCGCCAGTTCCCGCACTTCGTCGAAATACAGGCGTGGCGCAAACGACCAGCAGTTGTCCAAATTCCGGATGCCGAATGCGACGGCCTGGAATTTGTCTGTGGCCAGGGCCTGCCGCAGCGCCTTTTGCGGTTTCCGTTCCGTTCCCAAATCCAGAAACGTCACCTCGTGGCCGGCGGCCCGGGCGGCGGCGGCCACACACAATGCGCCCAACGGCGCGACGGGGTAAGGCGAGCGTTCCCGATTGGTCGCCACCAGGAGCGCTTTCATGACAGGGCCTCCTCCAGCAGCGCCCGGCGCACGTCCCGTTCCAGCCCGTCCACCTCGGCCGGAGTCAGACAATCGTCCACCCACGACAGCACAATGGAAAGCCGGTTGCCAAATCTCAAAAACAACACGGTCAAGCCGGGCACCCGCCAGCACGGGATCAGATGAATGGCATCCAAAATCCGGCCGCCGCACAATTCGGTCATGCCGGGGCAGATTTCGCCCGAATCCGAAAAACTCAGGGACGCGACCTTGCCATGGGTTGGTCCGCCCAGATGACGCACATAAAATCCCAGCGGCAACGGTTTGAACATTTCCAGCGCCGCCATGCAGCATTCCGGGAAACGGTCGCGGATCTGATCCATCATCTGGCGGCTGAGTTCGCCGACGATGTCGGTTATTCGCCCGGCGTGCTTCGTCTCAATGCGGTAAAAAAGGATGGAAAGATGATTGGAAAAGATGGGGCCTTTCGCGCCGTGTCGGCGCGTGTCATGCGGCACCGGAACCAGATAAGCCCCATCGCGATTGCCGCGTTGGACCGCGATGGCATGCAAAGCCCGGATCGAAGCCGCCAGATAAAAGTGGCTGCGCCGAAAACCAGCGGTGATCTGCTGGCTGCGCGCATCAATGCTGGCGGTTTCCGTCTCGGTGAGGCGCAGGACGCGGCGATGATTCCGGCGCGGGCCGGAGTGGACGCCGGGCGGCAGGAGGCTGAAGAGCGGCTCTTTCCCGGATTCGTGCAGCCATTTCAACGAACCATGCGCCTGTTTGGCATTGGACCACCAACCGGCAATCCCGCCGCTGCGCGCCGTTTGCCGCGGGCTGACGAAATCCTGGAGGGTCGGCGCCCCATTCGTTGCGCCGCCGGCGTTGAGATGACTCAATAAAAAATCCAACCCCCGCGCATCCAGCAGCGTGTGGTTCCAGGAGAGGTACACATGATGGGTCCCATCCGCGTGGCGGACCACGTCAAAGGTCAGCCCGGGTCCGTGTTCCGCGCGCAATTCGCGTTCGGTCACCGCGGCGGGCAGTGACCACGATGTTTCCCCGACGCCGTTTTCATCGGTGTGTTCAAAGAAGATGTCTTTGGGTTTGGATGCCGTCCGCCAGACCGGCGGCAGCAACGGCAGCGGTCGGACCAGACGCGCCCGTGCCAGCCAGTCCAGGATGGGCGATTCGGCGATGCGCTGGCGCAGCCGGGCCGCGTCAAAGCCCCGGTCCAATCGAAAGATGGCGCAGCAAACGTTGCCCGGCAGGCCAAACCGCCGCATCCGGTGGTCCTGGCCGTGCATGAAGTAATCTCCGGCAGCGGATCGAATCTGTCGGGGCAGGTCAGGCATAGAAAACGGACGGTCGGTCCTCAGGTTGGCGCGTGACCGTTGCGGGCCAGTTCGGAAATGCATTTGGCCAGCGTGGCCATCGAGGTCAGATTGTTGCCCGTCAGGTGCGAGTCCGGCACCCGGACGCCGATGACGCGCTCGCAGAAGAGCAGCAGTTCGACCAGCGCAAAGGAATCGATGCCGGCCTGGGCGAGCGGGCTGTTTTCATCAAACGCCGTTCCTTCGGCGACGAAATTGGTCCGCGCGAACTGACAGAGCTGCGCGGCAATGGTCTGGGGGTCCTTCTCGGGAGTCATTGCTCGATTGGGTCGGTGACGAAGCAGTGGTCACGGGCGGTCGCAACCACAGGGGTGGCCGGTGAAAAAACCGGTCGGCTCTCGAATCCGGCCTTTGCACAAGCGAAGAGGCAGTGATTAGGGTCAATGCTCATTTTTATCAGTATGACCCGGCTTGAAACGGCGTCAAGCTTGGAAGCGGACCGTGCAGGCCAACATTATGTGCTTGCCCGGCGTCACCGTGCCGGAACATGCTGTGCCGGATGGCAGAATCCATTCCCGAGCCCATGGCAATTCCACCGGTCGCCGTGCCCGCCCGCGCTTCCCGGGCGAAGATGATTACGATTAAAATCATCCTCCTGACTCTTCTGACGGTCGTGCTGGGTCTGGCGCAGGGCTGGGCGGCGCCCCGGCTTTACAGGCCCGACCACGTCGCCGGTTTTCACATGGGTTTGTTGCATGGCATCCTGATGCCCGCGGCGTTGCCGGGGTTGTTGATGGGACAGGAGCTGCCGATCTACGCGCCCAGCAACACGGGCAGGCTTTATAACATGGGTTACATTTTTGGCATCAATACGTGTGGAACAATCTTTTTTGGCATCGCCTTCTGGCAACCGCGGCGAAGACGCTGAGCGTTTACGATTTGCGATATGCGATTTACGCGCGGCTTGGAGTGCGGAAGGGTTCGTGAATTGTATATCTTAAATCGCAAATCAGTAGGGCCAATTGCAGAAGATTTCAACCACGCTCAATTCCCCGCCGCTCCAATAACGGCTCGGCGCAAACGTGAAGACCCGGCGCTGCCGCTCATAGACCAGTTTCATCGGATGTTCCGGGAGGTTGGGGTCGTACGCTTCGAATTCCAGGGTCTGTTCCGATTCCTTCAAACCATACAGTGCGATCCCGTGGTTGATGGTGATGCGGGGAAAACGGAACAAATGCACCAGTGTCAGGCCGCGTTTGGGCAACGAATGTTTCAGCTTGTTGGCCATCCGTTCCCGATGCCACGGCATCATGGGAAAAATCATGCGCCAATGACTGCGCAAAAAATAAGATTGCCACGGCCCGCCCAATTCCGCCTTGAGCAACGGTTCCTGCGCCCGGCTGAATGAACGCAGGCCGTCAAAGCCGGGAACGGCCACGCGCTCCGATTCCGCGCAAGCCCGGCGCGGATTGCGGGAAACGACTTCGCGAACCAGCCGGCGGTAAACCTCGGGTTCGGTTTTTGATTGATTCGGTTCAAAGCGGGCGTGGTAAAAAAACTGCCGCGTGGAACGCACCATCACAAAGCAACGATGATAATATGCCGGCGGCGGGTCGGTGTTGAAGGTGGTCATCGCCCCCGTTACCGGATCAAAATGGTATTGCCACACCAACTCGTGCGGAAACGCGAACGTGTCGCGCTCGAACTGGAAAATGCGGTTGGACAGCTCGGTCGGCGCCATTCGGTTCACGGGGCCGCGCGGGCGTTTTTTTCGGCCGGTCCGCCGGGCCTGACGATGCCCGCCAACGTGAGTTCGGCCGAGAGCACCCGGACGTTCGCGATGAAGGCGGAAACGTCGGCTTGAATCAGATAATCCAAACGGCCGGTGATGACGGCTTCAACGCGGAGCGTGTCGCCGGGTCGGGCCGAGCCGAGGATTTTCACGGCGCGCAACGCGGTCAGTTTCATGCGCGGCCAGGTCGGGTTGGCCGGGTCTTCCTGCGCTACCATGCCGGCCACTTGCGCGCCCGCTTCCACCAGCAGCACGCCCGGCAGAATCGGTTCACCCGGCAAATGACCGCGCAGATAAAATTCATCGCCGCGCACCCGATACTCACCCACCCCTTCTTTGCCCGGCGTCAGGCTCACCATCCGGTCCACGAATCGGAATTCCGGTCCGTGCGGCAGCGATTTCATGGCCAATTGCAGAATGTCGGGCGACGCGCTCATTGTTTTAGCGGCTCCACCACGGTGTAGCCCGGCGGCAGTTTCGCCATGAACCGGTCCGGCGCAATGGATTGGTTCAGTGCCACGTGGGTGAAATCGTTCCGCAGACGGGAGCCATCGGCGAATCTCATTTCCGTCGCGGCAATGGTGAAATCATTCGTGTGAAAGCCAATGACGATTTCACTGATGAATTTGCGGGCGGAATCGCTTTTCGGTTGGAGCGTCATTTCCAGAATCGAATTCGTTTCGGCCGCCGACAGCAACCGGAAGTTTTTTTCCATCGTGGCGCGGTCACGCGGCAGGGTAGCGTCGAGCAGGGCCAGAGCGTCCTTGATCGGGCCGGACGGAACGGCGTCGAGCGGATATTTCTCCGCCCGCCTGAGCCGCGGATAAATGATGAGCAACTGGTCCGGCTTGCGCAGCACGATGGTTTGCGCCGGCTGACCCAGTTCCCAGCGGAATTCGTGATGCGCCACCCAAACCCTGCCGGTGGACACCAACGGCTGGTTCAAAACCTTGAGCGTGCGCGTCTGAATGAAATCGCCGGACCAGCTGTGCAAATTGGTCTGGACCTCGAACCAATGGTTGAATTGTTCGTCTTGTGGCGCAGCCTGGACCCTTGCCGCACCAAAACAAAAGGCGAAGACAAAGCGCAGTCTCCATAGCGCCGCCAAATGACGAATTCCTGAATCATAATGCCCAAAGAATGACGAAGGCCGAATGACCAAACGATTTTCTAAACGAGAACGGAAATCGGCGATTGGAACCTCTGGAATCGGGATTTCTCCAGTCATTATTAACGTGGCCAGATGGGAGTGAATTGGTACCATTGGTCAATATCCTTGCGGATTTCCGGCTCGAATGCACGCAGGATTTGCTGCGTCAGCTCCCGGCGCGCGTCACGATTGCCCAGCGCCTTGCGGTCGTAAGCAAACTCCGGCAGCACCTTCACGGCGTAACCTTCCGGCCGGCGGACAATCGTCACGCCAATCAGCGCGCAACCCGAGGCTCGCGCCAGTTCCGCCGCCGCCAGCGACGCTTCAAACGGGTGCCCGAAAAATTCGACCGGCACGCCGCCTTTTTCCGGTGGCCGGTCCAGCGAGAGGGCCAGGTCCGCCCCCGCCTGGAGTCGTTTGATGATCTCGACAAAGGCGAAATCATCCTGGCCGATGACCAGGGTCTCAACACCGCACCGCCGGCGTGCTTCGATGCGCAGGTCGGTCAGGCCGTCATCGGGTTCGGCCTGCGTGAGAATCGTCAGACGAATGCCCAGTTGTGTCAGCAGCAAGCCGCCATGCTCCCAATTGCCAAGGTGCAGGGTGATGAACAGCGTTCCGCACCCGCGTTGCCGCGCGGCGCGGATGATTTCCAATTCCTCCAGATTGGTCAGCCAGTTTTGCACCGGCACGCCGCTTTCGACCCGCCATAAATCCACCATCTTCGCGGCGAATTTCCGATGAAGCCGGCGCGCGGTTTTTTCCGCGGCGGCGCGATCCCCGGCAAACAGCGGCAGAAAATTTTGCACCACCACTTCGCCGCGCGGTCGTTGGAACCGCCAATAGAGTTCCGCTACGATTACGGCGAATCCCTTCACCAGCCCCACCGGGAGGATGCGAACGACGACCAATCCCGCCCGCCACAACCCGGCGCGATAAAAAGCCGGTTGAGTGGCCTGTGGCGGGTGACGGGTGACGTGAACTTTCCCGTCACTCGCCACGTGCCGCCCGTTCCCGCTTTGGCCTTCTGGCTTCTGCCTTCCGGCTTCCGACTTCCGGCTGAATAACGTCCACCAGGCCGGCAGCAGGAAAACCGAAATCAGCATGTTGGCGCCGATGCCGACCGCGCAGACCCGGCCCAGGCTCGCCATGCCGGGGTTGCTGGAAAATCCCAGCGACCCAAACCCGGCCACGGCCGTGCCGCCGCACAACATCAGCGCCCGACCAACGGAACGCCGGACGATGACCAGATCACCACCGTGCCGGCGCAGAGCCAGTTGGATAAAGATGGTGTAGTCCACGCCGGTGCCGAGCATCAGCGGCACGGCCATTAAATTCATCAGGTTCCAGGTCCAACCGCTCATCACCATGACCGCGAGCAGGCACAACCCGCTCAGGCACAGCACAGCGCCGCCCAACAGAATTTCGGTCGCACGCCGGAAGGCAAACCAGAGCGAGAGCAGGACCAGCACCACCATCGGTGTCACGACCTCCCACATCCGTGACTGGACGCGCTTGAGGGTGGCATTGCCCAGCAATTCCCAACTGGAAAGCAGCGCGCCGTCCTGCGCCAGACGCCGCGACAAATCCGTCAACGCCGCCGATCCGATCCGGTTCGTCGCGGGATAGACCAGGCCCATCACCAGCCATTCATCCGGCGTTCGCGTGATGAACCGTTTCAGCAGCCATTGGCTCAAATGATTGGTCGGCCAGAACACACTTGTGTTTTTACCGGCCTGTTTCCAAGTCTGAACCAGTTCCTCGGTCAGCACCAGCGCGTTGGAATTGAAACCCTCAGCCAGGGCCGCGTTCTGCAGCAGAGAGCCTTTCGTTCCTAGGATCGTTGCCGTTGTCCGGTTGGCTGCCTGAAATTCAGCCCGCGGCCACAGCGCGGTTGGCAGCAGATATCGGCCGATGACTTGATGGGAAACCGCGTCAGCCAGCAGGGCATCGGCGTTCGTGAGTCGCTCGTACACTTCACGTTCATTTTTTCCGGGCGTGATCACCCAAAGCGGCTGCGGCGGCAGGCCGAGCTCGGCGGTGATTTCGTCCAAGGCGGTTTGCGCCTCGCCATGTTGCGGTTCCAGGGCGTTGCCCGTCCGATCCAGTCCGGGCTGGCGAAAACACAACACCGCGCCCGCGCCGAGCAGGATTAAAGCCGTGAGCAAAAGGGGGACGTGATGGCGAAATTGTTCTGCGGACATGGCAGGAACGCCGGGCACCGCCCCGGCTCGATCATCAGGTGTGGCAACAACAGGCCGGGACGGTGCCCGGCGCTCCGGCCCCTGCGGCGCGACGAAATAATTCCACCAGCGGAATACCGGCTGGTCCGGCCGCGGTCGCCGGCGTTCGGGAAAGAGCGGCGGCAGATAAATCATCACCATGACCAGGGCCGACAACGCGATGCCGATCGCGACCAGCGTGCCGAGTTGGCCCAAACCCGGCAGACCGCCCAGGTTCAACACCAGGAACGCGCTCATCGTGGTGATGGCCGCCCACAAAATGCTTGGCGCAATCGCGCGGCGGATTTCCGGCACCGTCATTTGCGGATGCGCCAGCGCTTCCTGATAATGCACCACGGCGTAATCCACGGCCAATCCCAGCAGGATGGCCGCGAAACCCAGGCTCACCACACTGACGGTTCCCAGCACAAGTCCGCCCAGCGCCAGCGTCGCGCCCAGAATCAGCATCAACAACGCGAGCAACCACAACATGGGCCGCCAGCGCCGGTGTGTCAGCCAGAAGAGCAGGGCGATGACGGTGGAAGTGATGCCGACCGAATGGCTCATGTCGCGTTGCATGCTGGTGGCGATTTCCTCCACAAACACCGGGCGTCCGGTGTAGCGGACCACCACGCTGTTCCGCGAATCGTTCGAACCACCGCCAAGACGCGGTCGCGCCAGCGTATCGTCCACGATGACATGAATCGCTTTCAACCAGGTTTCGCACGAGCGGTAACTGTTCAAATCCACGGCAGATTCCACGTACAACAAACGGAATTTCCCGTCGGGCGACGCGAACATCTGCTGGCTCTGATCGGTGGAAAAGCCGGCAAGATTGGTCAGGGCCGGCATGGTCAGCAAGTTGAACGGGTCGTACTCAAGCCGGGCCAGGTCCAGCGGCGACATGGACGTGGCGAGTGCCTGTTTGGTTTGCTCCAATGAAGCCGTGAGCTGGTCGGGAGCCAGCCGGTTGGTCAGTTCGCCAAACGCTTCCGGCGGTTGATTGAACCACAGCCAGCCGAGCAATTCACCGAGTTGCTCCGGATGTTCATTCCACGGCGCCTGCCAGGTGACTTCCGCGACCAGATTGGTTTGCTGCCGCAACCGCTCCGCCAATTCATCCGCCAGCCGTTCGGCTTGTCCCGCGTCCGGCGCGCGGAGCGTGATGATGAGTTCGTGGGAATTGGCGAAGTGTTGCTGGTAAAGTTCAAGTCCCTGCACCGTCGGCTCGTCCGGCGGCAACAGGTTGAGAATGTCCACGTCGAAGCGCAGCCGCCACAGCCCGAGACCGACCGCTACGAGGAGCAGCGCCCCCCACCAGCGTTTGAAAAAAGCACTCACCTTTTTTCGTTGAAGCGTTGAAAGGTTGAAGCGTCAAAGCGTGTGGAGTGCGCGGACATGTCCGCGCTTTGGTTCGACGCGACATGTCGCGTCGCGGGGGTACGGCGACACGTCGCCGCACTCCAAAATCTCCTCTTCAGCGGACCCCGCCTCAACAGTCCGGCAAGTTCGCCCATTCGCGGTTCAGGTTTCACGGCGAAAGGTAACCTTCCAGAATTTCCCCTGTGCGGGTGTTTTCCAGCCGCCAGCCGCCGTCCGGGTTATGCCCGAACAGCAAAGGCGGGGGCAATGGCTGGCCGTCCAACGCCGCCGGCAGATAAAGCCAGGCAAATCGGGTGGGAGGCAATCCGTGACCGGAGAAACTCAGTTGCTGTTGCGGAAACCGGATGAGCCAGCGATTGGTTGTGACCTGCGCGAAAACCATCGCCAAAGGCGTTTTATCGAATTGCATGAGCGCGCGGCCATCCGGATTGCTGGCCAGGACGAGGTCGCCACCGAATTCCGGCAGGCCGCTTTTGGGCCGCCACAGTGCCTGGCCTTGTTCAACGTGCCAGCCGGGACCGGAAGCAGTGAACAGATTTTGAGTCGTCTGACAACCGCAGAAAAAGACGAGGACAGCCAGAGCAACGGATATGGGGAGGGCACGCCCCTCGCGTGCGATTCGCCACGGCCTCGCGGAAAATATCGAGCGCGAGGGAAACTCTCGAAGTTTCGGTGGTCTGTCATGCGCAAAAGCGTTGGACGCGAGCCGCGTCCAATCACACCCGACGGCGGGTGTGGCCCCAACTCCGTTTCCCGGGTACAAAATGCGCCAAGACGATTTGAGCCGGTTGGCGCCGGCTGCTGCGAGAAAATGGAATTTAGAAAAGGCTGTAAATAACCGCATGTAACGCGGCTATTGTTGCGGAAGCCCAAAGGTTGTCAACGATTCAAGGTGCGGAACGGATGCGCCAAAAATTGTTGGTGGTGGCATCCGGTGTATTGGTGAACACCAGAGCTCCACCGGCACCCGCGGGATTGGTGGCCTGCGGCAGCCAATTAGCCGGGGACAAACTCGCTGACCAATCCAATTCATAATTCATTCCGGCAATGCCTTCAAAGAATAAACTTACATCGCCTCCGCTCAGAAGCTTGACGGAAATTTGATTGTAACCCGGTGGACCGGTCACAATTTGTTCTGGAAGATTGGTTCCGTAACTGGCGTCGTCAGTATTACCATCGCCCAACTCGCCAACCGGATTTTCGCCCATGGCCCACAAACTGCCGTCATTCTTGAGAAACAGACTATCCCCGTTTCCGGCTGTAACTGCTGTGACGCCGCTGTTTACAATCTGCTCAGGAAGGTTGGTCCCGAACTTATAAACCCCATCACCTAATTGCCCGAATTGGTCGCTGCCCATCGCCCATAAGCTGCCGTCACTTTTGACAAACAGGCTGTGCCAATCTCCTGCGGCTATGGCCGTGACATTACCGGCTATTATCTGTTCGGGTTGGTTGGTCCCGCTTACGGGGCTGCTGTAAGTGCCGTCACCCAACTGGCCTTCTCCGTCGTTGCCCATCGCCCACAAGCTGCCGTCACTTTTTATGAACAGGCTGTGATACAGTCCTGCGGCGATGGCTGTGACGTTGCTGGCCAAAATCATCTCAGGCTGGCTGGTGGTGTTGTAAGTGCCATCGCCCAACTGTCCATTGTAGTTGTATCCCATAGCCCATAGACTGCCATCACTTTTGAGAAACAGGCTGTGGTAGTATCCCGCAGCAATAGCCGCGACGTTACTGCTCACAATTTTCTCAGGAAGGTTCGTATTATTAAAGGTCCCATCGCCTAATTCACCGAACTCGTTGTCGCCCATGGCCCAGAGACTGCCGTCACTTTTAATAAACAGGCTGTGGTAACCGCCCGCGGCAATGGCTGTAACATTACTGGCTACAATCATTTCTGGCTGATTGGTATTATTGTAGGTCCCGTCGCCCAATTGGCCCGAGTCAGAACCACCCGGCGGAGAAGTGGTATTAGCGCCCATGGCCCAAAGGCTGCCGTCGCTCTTAAGAAACAAACTATGGTATGCCCCCGCCGCAATCGCCGTAACATTGCCGGCCACAATCTCCTCGGGGGAATTAGTTCCCATCGTGTAAGTTCCATCGCCTAGCTGGCCTTCACCGTTATAACCCATCGCCCACAGGCTGCCGTCACTCTTGAGAAATAGGCTGTGATAAGCTCCCGCCGTAATCTTGCTCACAGGTTGTGCCCCGCTGGAAGGCACGTGCAAAAGCACTGTGCACAACAACGAGATTTGAAACAGGTTCCCTTTCGTTTGCATTTTGATTCAAACCGGCGGTGTAATTTCGATTTGACCGGGACATCAAGTGAGCGGAAGTCGTGCCATAATCCCGGAATCAAGCTGTAGCAATTCTCACAATTTCACTTTCCGCAGCCGGAGCGCGTTGCTGACGACGGAGAGCGAGCTGAAACTCATGGCGGCGCCGGCAATCATCGGGTTGAGCAGCAGGTGCGACACCGGATATAAAAGCCCCGCCGCAATCGGCACACCCAGCGCGTTATAAACGAAGGCGAAAAACAGGTTCTGCCGGATGTTCCGCATCACCCGCCGGCTCAAGACCAGCGCCTTGACGATGCCTTGCAGGTCGCCTTTGACCAGCGTGATGCCGGCGCTCTGGATGGCCACGTCCGTGCCGGTGCCCATCGCAATCCCCACGTGCGCCTCGGCCAGCGCCGGCGCGTCGTTGATGCCGTCGCCGGCCATCGCCACGATTTTGCCCTCGGCCTTCAGTTGCCGGACCCGTTCGTGTTTGCCCTGCGGCGTCAGCTCCGCGCGGACTTCATCAATGCCCAGTTCCCGCGCCACGGCCTCGGCAGTCTTCCGGTTGTCGCCGGTGGCCATGATAATCTTCAATCCCATGTCGTGGAGCACGCGGAGGGCGGCGGGCGTCGTTTCCTTGATGGGATCGGCAATGCCGATGATGCCGACCGCCGTGTCATCCGCTGCCACCCAGACCGCTGTTTGCGCTTTCGTCTGAAGTTGCTGTGATGCCTGCTGCAAATCGTCGGGAATCGTCACGCCAGCGTCGCTCAAAAATTTCTCTTTGCCGACCCGCACCATTTGAACGCCGATTTTTCCCGACACGCCGCTGCCGGCGGTGGAATCAAAATCGCTGACCGGCGACGATGAAAGTTTTCTTTCCTTCGCTTCGTCCACGATGGCGCGGGCGAGCGGGTGTTCGCTGTGTTGCTCGACCGAGGCGGCCAAGGCGAGAATTTGTTCGTCGTCCTTGGAAATGGTGGCAGCCGACTCGCGTTGGCTGCTACGAAAAGAAATAACGCTTGTCACTTTCGGTCTTCCCGCAGTCAACGTCCCGGTCTTGTCGGTCACCAGGTGTGTAACCTTTTCCGTCATTTCAATCGCCTCGGCGTTGCGGATGAGGATGCCCGATTGCGCGCCGCGGCCCACGCCGACCATGATGGACATGGGCGTCGCCAGACCCAGCGCGCACGGACAGGCAATAATCAGCACCGATACCGCGTTGACCAGTGCGTAAGCCATCGCCGGCGCCGGTCCCCCAATCGCCCAAATTATAAATGTGATGATGGCAATGCCGATAACCGCCGGCACGAAATAACCGGCCACACTATCCGCCAGTTTCTGGATGGGCGCGCGGCTGCGCCGGGCTTCCGCCACCATCCGCACAATCTGCGCGAGCAACGTTTCGGAGCCGACTTTCTCCGCCCGCATGAGGAAAGTTCCAGTCTGGTTGACCGTCGCGCCGACGATAGAATCATTTGCCCCCTTGGCGACGGGCATCGGTTCGCCGGTAATCATCGCCTCGTCCACGTTGCTCCGGCCTTCGACGATCACACCGTCAACGGGAATTTTTTCGCCGGGCCGGACGCGCAACAGGTCACTCTTCCGCACTTCTCCGACCGGCACGTCTTCTTCCTGATCGTCGCGGACACGGTGCGCAATCCCGGCGGCCAGGCCGAGCAGCGCGCGGATGGCCTGCCCGGTGCGTTGGCGCGCTTTGGCTTCGAGCATCTGTCCCAACAGCACCAAAACGGTGACGCCGGCCGCCGCCTCGAAGTAAAGACCCACCTCGCCGTGTTGCTGGAACGATCGTGGGAATATCCCGGGAGCGACGACGGCGACGGCGCTATAGCCGTAAGCGGCGCCGATGCCGGTAGCGATGAGCGTGAACATATTTAGCTGCCACGTTTTCAATGAACGCCAGGCCCGCCCAAAAAACATTCCGCCAGCCCACACCACCACCGGCGTGCTCAAAAGGAATTCGAGCCATCGGGAAGCCGGCCCGGGAATCCATTGTTCAATTCCTACTCCGGCGATTTCCCGACCCATCGCCAGAAACAGAACGGGCACCGTCAGGGCCAAGCCAATCCAGAATTTGCGGGCGAGCGCGAGAGCTTCGCCGGCGTCCCCCGGTTCGGCGGAGATGGTTCCGGGCTCGAGTGGCATCCCGCACTTCGGGCAATCCCCGGGACGGTCCAGCTCGATTTCCGGGTGCATCGGGCAGGTGTAAATGGCTTTGGTTGGCCCGAGCCACGCGTGATTTCGTTCCAATACCATGCCACATTTCGGACAGTCACCCGGCCGGTCTGATTCCGCGCCGGGGCACATGGGACAGAAGTATTTTGCCTTGGTGGCCAGCCTCGCTGAGTCAGGAAATCGAATTCCGGAATTCGGGATGGCGAGGAACTTTTGCCGGCAATGTTCCGAGCAGAAATGGAATGTCTGTCCATCGCGCTCGGCACGCAGCGCGGACGACTCGTCCACCATCATGCCGCAAATGGGGTCGGTTGCCATCGGCGCACAACTTGCGCCAAATCCACCAAATATCCAGAGTGGAATTTGACGCATCATTGATGTTGTGCGTTGCGGGCGCTTGCGCAGTTTGGTGGAGCGAGGCTGGCCATGTTTCTCAAGGTAATGATTGATGGCCCTGGCAACGCCGCCGGCCCCAGACATGGCAACGTAATGTTCGCCGCCGCTTTCGCAATTGCGACTCACTTGGACGGTATGCTTTATCTGTTTCAAAGGGTTTCCCCCCGTCATTGATGCCCAAAGTCCCAAAAGGGAAGAAAATGCGCCAACAATCCACGCCAGCACTGCCTGTTATTTGGACATTCGCCGATGCTGGATTCAGCAGGCGAACTTTTCTTGAAACAGAAATTCCCAATTGGCCCCAGACATGCTCGCAGGGGGAGGTGACTATGGGTAAATTTATGAAAAAATATCGTTTCTTTGTTGGTCTGTATCTCGTGCTGATGGCGAGTTTTATTTCCGCTTGCGCGCACCGGACTCCGCAAAATACCGCGGCGCGGGGAGCTTTGGAACAAACACCATCCGGGTTGGACCACCCGCAAACCCAGCCGTCGGCGGACTCGAATTCCGTGACGGCCGCGGCACAACCCGGCGAGTCCAAAACCGGTGTGACCGACACGGCAACCCCCAGCGCGGCAACTTCGGAAACCGCCCCGGCGCCGGCGAAAGTTGCCCCGGACAGCAATGCTCCGGCTCCTGAAAGTCCCGCGACCGGCACCGATGCGCAAGCCGCCGCCCTCGCTGCTTTGGAACAAAAAATGTATGAGCTGGACCACCCGGACACCCAGGCGTCAGCGGATAAAAATTCCGTGCCGGCGCCGGCGGCGTCGCCCGCCGAGTCGGTCGCCAGCGCAACGGGCACGGTCACCACCAATGCGGTGACTCAACCCACGGCTTCAGTGGCGACAAATCCGGCGGCCACTCCGGCTGCGGAAGCTCCCGCTGCCGCCAGCGCCGAAACTCCATCCACTTCCATTTCCACCACGACGGTTCCGGCTGAGGTGGCTTCCACCAATGCAACTTCGGCCACGGCCACTTCCGCAATTGAAACTGCAACGACCGAAACGCCGACTAATACCGTTTCCGCCCGTGAAGCTACGTCGGCCGCCACTCCAGCGGTTGCTCCCGCCGTCACGGTTTCAGACATGGCCGCCGCGCGCGCTGCCATGGAACAAAAAATGTACGAGTTGGACAGCGCACAAGCCCGGACGTCAACGGATACAAATTCTGCGACCGAGGCGGTGCCACCCGTCCTTTCCAGCACGACTGCAACCATCCCGGCGGTGGCGCCTCAGACAACTGCAACTCCGTCGGCGGAAGCTCCTGCGGCTGCGTCGGCGGCTGCCGGCAGTTCCGCCAATGAAACTCCAGCACCTTCTGCTCCGGCGGAGGCTCCGCCAGTTGCCCCGGCTCCGGTTGCCAGCACCGCGGTGACAACTCCAGCGGCGACGGCTCCACCCTCCGCGGCCACCCCGGCTCCGGCTGCAACCCGGGCGGACACCGCTCCGGTTGCCAGTGCGCCGGCCGTGGCGGCTCCCCTCGTTGCCACTCCGGCCGTTGCGCCCGCTGGCCCTCCGGCGTCTGAAGCGCGTGCTGCTCTTTCTACGGTAACTGAAACTCCAGCCGCTGCTCCGGCGATCACCAAAGCCCCAGCCCCGGTCGTCGCCCCGGCCGTCGCCGCTCCGGCACCTGCGGCCCCTGCTGCTGCTGCTCCGGTCAAAGTGACGCCGGTGGCAACGTCCGAGATGGCGCCGGCGACGGTTGGTTCTGTTCCCAAAGTTGTCCTTGCATCTGCGGCTCCGATTGCTGCTCACGCGCAACCGGTTGCGGCGGCACCGGTCAAAACTTCGCCACCGGCCACAGCGGGAACGTTCCAAACGACCCTGGTCCTTCACGCGGCGCCATTACCGCCAGTCTCAACGGCGCGCGTAAGACCAACCAATCAACTGGTGACCACGACCGGCGCGGTTTACCGGAATGCGGAGGTGGAGAGAGTGATGTCGGATGCCATCATCATCAGTTACACGCCCGCGGGCGGCGGCTGGGCGATGACCCGGATTAATCTGAGCGACCTTTCCCCTGATCAGCAGCAACGCTACCAGAAAAAACCGGCGGGCTTTTAGGGATGGCAAATCAGTTTCGGCTGACAGCGCGGTTGCGCCCACGCCGTCAGCCGGCGGGTGGAACCAATCAGTCTACGACTGATAGCAGGCCCGGTTTTTAGAGCCCGTTCACCGAATAGACTGCGTAACCCCGGGGTGCGGCCCAGACCTGAACGTTGCCATTACCGTCGCACGATTGGTTGTTCGGCTGGACGTTCTGACCGCTGATCGTCGAGGACCAGGCATACGCCTTCAAGGTTTGATTTTTCAGATACCCGTTCCCCGTGGTCACCGTGTAACCCTTCCAATTGCTGGGATTGGTGTTGATGATGACGATGTAGCCCGGGGAGGATGAGGAATAGCCATAGCTGCCGTAGATGAGGCACTGCGGGTCGCTGCTCTCCAGCACCTGGATGTTCGGCCCGCCGGCGGCGAGTTTTTCCCGGCACCAGACCAATTGGGCAATGCCGTTGCCCCAGCCTGCGGGGGACGCGCCGCCGCCATGGGCCAACCCGTAGTTGAAATAATCCTCCCAGAAAATGCAGGGATAGCCCTGATAGGTCAGGATAATGGCGTAGGCGATCATCTTGTCATTGACAATCTGATCGGTGTCGTGGTTGGCGCAAAACGTCACCGCCTTGAACGCGTTCCGCGACGCATAACAGTCCTCGGTGTTCAGAATGTCGGCGAGATTGCCCCCGCCGCTGGTGTCATTGCAGAAGGTCTGCATGGTGTAGTAGAGCGGAAAATCGAACGCCGAGGAATTGCCCACCGTGTTGACCCAGTTATTGATGTTATCGGAGTCATCCCAATATTCGCCGACGGAGAACGTGGGGCTGGTGGCGTTGTTCATGTCCTGCACCACCCACGGATGATAGCCCTTCACGTAATCATAGCGCCAGCCGTCAAAGCCGGCGTTGTTGGCGTTTTCCAGCCATTGCATCCAGGTCTGGATATCGGATTGCGAAGACGCGCAACTGCCATAGTAAATATCCGGATAACCGCCGAACGTGCCTTCGTCGCTGTATTCGCACGAGTTGGGGTGGAAATTCTCCCAATGCCAAAGACATTGGCCGCTGGCGACGTGGCTGAAGTCTGTGTACGTGTTGCTGCCGACATAACTGTTATACTCGCTTTGGCCGCCGGCGCGGTGATTCAAGACCATGTCGCCGATGCAGGAAATACCCAGCGCCTTGAAAGCGGCGATGGCGCTCTTCAACTGGGTCTGGGTGCCGAAATGCGTCGCGGTGGTGCCTTCCTGGTTCAACTGCCCCAGATCATAATAATCGTAAGGGTCGTACCCCATGGAATATCCGCCGCTTTGGCACTTCTGCGGCGGCGGAAACCAGATGCGGTCAATGCCGTAACCGCCGGCCATGTTCGCGAGGGCGGACGCATTCGATTGCATGGTGGGATACCAGGGGCTGGGACAATTCCAGTAAAACCCTTCCATCATGACGCCGGCGAGGACGGAGGACGCCGACAAGAACACCGCAACCAGTAACGCCAACCAGCGGACACCGGGGGAGCGCCCGTGTACGGTGCGGCAACGCTGAGGATGAGGTGCGGCTTGAGAGGCCCGGTTGAGAGTCCGGGATGCGAATACCGAACGAGTCATAACTATCCTTTCGTTTTTTGGTCATGAAGTGAGTGGTAACACTTCATTCCCCCAAGAAGCTGGGCGTTCCCGGAACTCCTTGAGCCGGGAAACCGGACAACGCACACGCCGCCGGTAAAACCAATTCACCTGCAACTCGAGCTGACCCGGGCTTCTCCCGCCAACGCTACATAAGGTGAATTACAATAACGATTAGCAAATTTCACTAAGGACTTCCATAGCATGTTTGTGCGGGATAGCAGGTTGGCGATTGGATGCGGTGTTGGAAATGGATGGAAGCAACTCCGGGTCCGGTTCGGGATTGACGTCGGACAGTTTTATCAACAGGTTGGCTGATGTGCGCGGCATTGGCACATTAGCAAGACAAACTCCATTTCGGAAGGGCATTACCGGTTTGAAGAGTGAATCGTGTGGCGTTGGTGCCACTGAACCGCACAACTTTCATGGAAAGGGCTGATATGATTAAATGGACCACCGCTCTCGTCGGTTCCGTCTTCCTGATTTCCGGATGCGCGGAGGTACAGGTGAAACACGTTGATGACCGGGACACCTCGGACGGCGTGCATTTCTACGAGCCCCGGCCGTACCTGCTGGTGAGTAATGCGCAGAAAACGGGTGACAAAGGCAATGTGGAAAACCAGTTTACGAGCCAGATCCTCTGGCTGCCCGATCACAACCGCCGTTATGTCGTCAAAATCAAACCCGGCTGGGGAACCGTGGATGGCAGTGTGAAACTGCAGAATGGCTGGATGCTGGATACGCTGGGTTCCAAAACGGATTCGGAAGGTCCGGAAACTATAACCGCAGTCACCGGACTGGTCAGGGCGGTCGCAGTGAAGACGGACCAATCGCCTCAAGGGCTTTATCTGATTGATATTGCTCCGGACGGAACCGTGGACCTCGTAAAACAGCCGGGGTGGTAATGACCTTAGGGCTGGCTGGAGATGCGCTGCCAGTTCACGCCCTGCGACCCGGCGTATTTCTCAAACACCTTTTCGTTTTGAATCAGCACGCTGCGCACCACGCTCGAATCGTCCGCGCGGCCCAGCTCTAGAATGCTGTCCGGGATGATGCCCATTTTCTTGTGCGCGTAGAGCAGGGCAAAAACCGATTGCGCGAGGGTCTGATAAGGCAGCTCCTTGTAGGCGCCTTCAATGGCGTCCTCGGCGGCGTTGGCCAGAAACTCCAACTGGTCCACCAGATGCGGAAATTTCGGCGCGTTGATCTGGGTGAATTCCAGTTTCCACTGTGGCAACTGGCGCAGGACTTTCTCCGCGATGGCCGGGGTGATGCTTGCCGCCGCGCTGTTCACGAACTTGGCAATTTCGGGCATGACGGCCGCAATTTAGGGAAATCCCCGCCCGGACGAAAGTGAAATCGTGGTGACGAAACGCGCTTTTCTTCGCCGGGCTTCCTGCTAGGAATAAGCCCGTGCAAGACCTCATCGCCAAAGCCGAAACGCTGCTGGAAGCGCTGCCGTATATCCTGCGATTCAGCGGCGCCACCTTCATCGTCAAATATGGCGGCAGCTTCATGGATTCACCGGATGCCAACGTTCGCAGCAGTGTTGCGCGCGATATTGTCTTCCTGGAGGCCGTCGAGATTGATCCGGTGGTCGTGCATGGCGGCGGCAAGGCCATCACCCGCGCGATGGAAAAGGCCGGGTTAAAGGCGGAATTCATCCAGGGCCAGCGGGTCACCAACGAGGCAACGGCACAAATCGTGGACGACGTGCTGTCGCGCGAGATCAACCCGGAAATCGTCAAGACCATCAACGCGCTCGGCGGCCGCGCCATTGGTTTTGCCGGGCCGGACATTTTCAAGTGCCGCAAGCTCTGGCTGGACGATCGGGAAAGCCCGGGCAAAAAAATTGACATCGGTTACGTCGGCGAAGTCGTGGAGGTCAACACCGCGCCGTTGAAGGAATCCATCTGGTGCGGCTTCACGCCGGTGATCAGCCCGACGGCGCGCGGTGAGGACGGGAAGATTTACAACTGTAACGCCGACGTGGCCGCCGCGCAGGCGGCCATCGCGCTCAAGGCCAAGCGGCTTGTGTTCATGAGCGACGTGCCCGGCCTGCTGAACGACCCGAAACAGCCGGATTCGGTCGTGCCCCACCTCAAAACCGGCGAAGTCGGCGAACTTAAAAAGAACGGGGTGATTGATAAAGGCATGATTCCGAAGGTGGACAGCGCGGTTGCCGCCATCCAATCCGGGGTGGAGAAGGTGTCGTTTGTGGACGGTCGCGTGCCGCACGCCGTGCTGCTGGAGATCTTCACCGACGAAGGTGTGGGCACGGAAATCGTTTTGTAATTTGCGATTTGCGATTTACGATTGACGCGGGCGTGTTGGAGTTCAAGCTTTAGCTTGTCAGAATTTGCGCCCGGTTCGACGAACACGCTGAAGCGTGAACTCCAGCGACAAATCGTAAATGAAAGAAATTGTTTCACCACCGCCGCCGCCGCTCGTGCACAACCAGTACGAAGCGGTGCGGCAGTTGTTCAGCAAAAACGTCGTGCCGAGCTACGGGCGTTTTGACCTCGTGCTCAGCCACGGCGCCGGCAGCTACCTTTATGATGTCGCCGGCAAGCGTTACCTCGACCTCGGCGGCGGCATCGCCGTGTGCTGCCTCGGCCACGCGCACCCGGCCATCACTGAGGCACTGGTCGAGCAATCAAAAAAATTGATTCACGTTTCCAATTTGTACTTTACCGAGCCGCAGGGCCGGCTGGCGGCCGAACTCGTCCAACGCATCGGCGCGGGCAAATGCTTTTTTGCCAACAGCGGCGCCGAGGCCAACGAGGGGCTGTTCAAACTGGCGCGGAAATTTGGGCACGAGGAAGGCCGGTTTGAAATTCTGACCGCGACGAATTCATTTCATGGACGGACCCTGGCCGGCATCGCGGCGACCGGACAGGACAAGGTCAAAAAGGGTTTTGAGCCGATGACGCCCGGTTTCCGGCACGTTCCATTCAACGACCTGGCCGCCGCCCGCAATGCGATTTCGCCGGCAACGGTCGCCATTATGATTGAAGGCGTACAAGGCGAGGGCGGTGTCACGCCCGCCACGCCGCAATACCTGCTGGGCCTGCGCGCGTTGTGCGACGAGAAAAAACTCCTGCTGCTCATGGACGAAGTGCAGTGCGGATATTATCGAAGCGGAAAATTCCTCAGTTTCCAGCGGATTCTGGAAGGCGTTACTCCGAACTCCAAACTCCGAACTCCGAGCTCCAGTTTTCTGCCAGACGGCGTCTCGATGGCGAAGTCGCTCGGTGGTGGCTTTCCGATCGGCGCGTTCTGGGTGCGGGCGCCGCACGCGGATTTGCTGGGGCCGGGTACGCACGCCACCACCTTCGGCGGCACGCCGCTGGCTTGCGCCGTGGCGCTGAAAATTCTGGAAGTCGTCGAGCGCGAGCGGCTGGAGGAAAACGCGCGCAAGCTCGGCGATTGGATGAAGCATGAGCTGGAACGGCTCGCGACGAAATATCCGCAAGTGATCAGTCGGGCGCGGGGATTCGGTTTCATGCTTGGTTTGGAATTGACGGAAAAAGAGAGGATTTCGGCGTTTACCTCATCCGACAAGCCGGCGGCCATCCAGTTCGTCAGCCGGCTGCATCAGGCCGGAGTCTTGACCATTCCGGCGGGGACGCAAATTGTGCGGTTGTTGCCGGCGCTGAACCTCAAGCCGCAGGAAGCCGGTGAAGGCATCAGTAAAATTGAGGAGGTCGTGAAATCGCTTGCATGATTGGTTTGCGGAAAACCTCACCTCACCCCGGCCTTCTCCCCTCCATCCGATGGAGCGGAGAGGGAGAATGGTCTCCCGGCGTTTAGCGAATCCACGACTGGTTTCTGCTCCATGACCTTCCGAATCCTTAATCGCAAAAAACGGCTGTTCCCTCTCCTGTCGGACGGGAGAGGGGCAGGGTGAGGGCATTTTTTTTGAGACGATGACACCCGCAACGCTTAAACATCTCGCCGCCGGCGACCCGGTGATGGGCCGGCTCATCCGCGAACACGGTCCGTGTGAGCTGGAGCCGGAAACGCGCCGGTCGCCGTTTCAATCGCTCGTATTGGCCGTGGCGCACCAGCAGCTGCACGCCACCGCGGCGGGCAATATTTTGCGGCGGTTTATCAAATTATTTCCCGGACGCCGGTTTCCGCGTCCCGAAGATCTGGCGAGGGTAACGGATGTCCAACTGCGCGCCTGCGGATTTTCCTTCGCCAAAATCAAGGCGATCCGCGACATCGCGGAAAAAACGATGTCGGGTGTTGTTCCGACTTCGCGGCAAATAGTAAAATTGTCTGACGACGAAATTGTGGCGCGTCTGACGGAAGTCCGCGGAGTGGGGCGGTGGACGGTGGAGATGCTGCTGATTTTCCAGTTGGGCCGTCCGGATGTATTGCCGGCTGACGATTTTGGCGTGCGCACCGGTTTTCGCCAGGCTTACAAAAAGCGTAATCTGCCGACGGTGAAAGAGTTGCTCGTTTATGGCGAGCGGTGGCGTCCGTACCGCACCACGGCCGCGTGGTATCTCTGGTGCGCCGCAGACGCGCTTAAAAAGAAGTGACGGACCGGTGGAGTTCGGGTAGGGTTTTTCTTTGGGCAGAATTCCCAAAATCCTTTGAGAAATGAAACATCTTTTGTCATTGGAGAAACTGCCAGGCGCGGACATGGAAAAAATCCTGCGCGACGGCGCGGTGTGCAAACGCGAGTGGGCGCGGCGCGACCGGCTGCCGCTGGCGGGGCAAATCTGGGCGCTGATGTTTTCCAAATCCTCCACGCGCACTCGCGTTTCGTTCGAGGTCGGCATCCGGGAACTCGGCGGCCAGACGATGTTTCTCAATGCCAGCGAGCTTCAATTGGGCCGCGGTGAGTTGGTCAAGGACACCGCGCGCGTGCTGGGCCGGATGATTGACGGCGCGGTCATCCGCACCTTTGCGCAGGCTGACGTGGAGGAATTCGCCGAGTATTCCGGCATCCCAACCATCAACGCGCTGACCGACGACGAGCATCCCTGCCAGATCCTCGCGGACATCCTGACGTTCCGGGAACAACGCGGGCCGATTGCCGGCAAGGTGGTGACGTTCGTCGGCGATGGCACGTGCAACGTGGCGCGGTCGTGGATGTTCGCCGCCGGAAAACTTGGATTTGAATTGCGGATTGCCGCGCCGAAAAGATTCCAGCCGCCGGTGGAAATTGTAAAACGCGCCGGTGGAAAAATCGTTTGCACCGACGATTTGCCGGCCGCTGCCAAAGGCGCCGATTTGCTTTACGCCGACGTGTGGGTTTCCATGGGTAAGGAAGCCGAGTCGGCCGAACGGCTAAAGGCATTGACCGGCTACCAAATCAACCAGAATCTCCTCAAGCTGGCCGCGCGGGACGCATTGGTGATGCACTGTCTGCCGGCGTATCGCGGCAAGGAGATTGACGCGGAAACATTCGAAGCCAACGCCGACACGATTTTCACACAGGCCGAAAACCGGCTGCACGCGCAAAAGGCGGTATTAAATTGGGTCGTTTCCTGACGGTTTCGGTTTTCGCCAATGGTGACGAGCAAATTGTCGCTTTCTCCAATGTTAACAATGCTTTTGCTGCTGTCACCGGTTCGCATGTGTGCATTTGCGTTCCTTTGCGTATGACAGCCATAAAGCAATCATAAAGCAATCAATCGAAAAGCGCGTGTGCATGGATGCCGTCAAGAAAGTAACGAAACGCAACTCGTGGTCGCACGGACACCAATGCCATAGGCAACGGCCCGTTCTTCTATCGCGTCGGCGTCCAGTGACGTGCGCGCTCTGTGGCTTAATTGAGTCGTCGTGTCAATATGGGTATTGAACTGGGTGGTGTCGTGATGTCGTGGCCACGTTTTTAAAACGCGCATCGTTCGCCGTAAATATCCGCGCTTTAACAAGCGCGGCTACACCGCAAACTGCCGCAGGTATTTCACGGCCACTTTCAAATCCTTCGGCCAGGGCGCGCTGATGGTCACGATCCGGCCGGTGGCAGGATGCGGCAACGCCAATTCTTCCGCGTGCAGCGCCACACGGGAAATCAGCGGGCGCTCTTCGCGTCCGGCTTTGAGCCGGTAATCGCCCTTGAGCCGCGACAGCCAGAGTTTTTTACCGCCATACAGTTGGTCGCCAACGACCGGCGACCCGGCGTGGCGCAGGTGGACACGAATCTGGTGGGTGCGGCCGGTGAGCGGTTCGCAGCGGAGCAACGCATAACCGGAAAATTTTTCCAGCACGGCAAACCGGGTTCTCGATTTCTTGCCGTTTTTTGCGTCCACTCGCACCAGGCCAATTTTCACTGGATGCGGCGCCAGCTTTGCGTCAACCTCGAATTCGTTCCTTTCGGGCGCGCCTTGGACCAAGGCGACATATTTTTTGAGCGGCTTTTCGGAGCCAAACAGGTTGGCCAGCGCCACGAGCGCCGGTTTGTTTTTGGCGAGCAGAATCACGCCGCTGGTTTCAAAGTCGAGCCGGTGGGCGTTCATCAAGTAATTCAACCCGCGCTCGCGCGCCCATGGTTTACCGGCGGCGATGGCAGCATGGAGCAGTTTCATCAGATTGGGCCGCTGTGGATCGTAACGGTCCGGCGAACTGAGCAGGCCGGCGGGTTTGTCGAGCGCCAGCAGATGATCGTCCTCGAACAACACCGGAATCTCCCAGAATTCACGCGCCTGCGCCGCTGTCGCCGGGGAAGAAAGTTTGATGACGCTCACGGCATTGAATCGCAGGGTTGTTTTGAGCCGCCCTTTCGACCGCGGGCCCGGATGGCGGCCCGGCCCGGGCTACTGTGCGGCGGTTCCCGCCTGTTGTTGGAAGAGGGGCGTGTCGCGCAAGTCCCGGCTGCCGGTGCGATTGAGCCAATTGTCAAACGCCGCGGTTTCGCGTTGTTGCCGGAAGGCTTCGGTAAATCGCGGCAGATCCTCATTCATGGCGGCGGTGTCGAGCGGCAGAAGCGATTTGACATAAACAATAAAGCCACCGTCATCCGTCGCCGCAAAATTGCTCGCATGGCCAACCGGCGTGGCAAACGCCACCGCCTTGAGTTGATTCAAGGCGACGCGATCGCCCAATTCGGGCAGGTCCGCCGTGCTCAGGGAGAACGGCGGCAGTGTTTCGGGACGCTGTCCGGCGGCGGCACAAACCGCGGCAAAACTTTTTCCGGACGCCAGCCCGCTTGGCAAGGTACGAACAAAATTGGTTCCAGCCTCCTGGGCGAGCAAGGTGCCTTCATGCAATTGGTAATCCCGCGTGACGCGGTCGCGGATTTGGCTGAGTGGCGGGATTTCGCTGGGCAGTTGCTGGCTGAGCGCGATTACATAGATGGCGTCGCGGCCGAGAATGGGGCCGGCCAACGGCTCGTCCGGCGTCAAACCAAAGGCGGCTTTGACGAAGGCATCCGACGCGGTGAACTCCGCCGGCCCGTATTCCTGGCTGAACGGCGCGGTAAGATGCACCGCCAGCCCTTTTTGTTTGGCGACAGTCGCCAGGTTTTCCGGCCGCACGGGATCCAGGTTAAACGCCGTATTGGCGAAATCATCGGCCTGTTGGCGCGCATCGGCCAGCGCCTGTTCGCGGATCAAGGCGTCGCGAATTTTTCCTTTCGCGTCCTCGGGTGTTTTCGCGTCCGGAACGGCGTTCGTGCCGTACCGGCTGTAAATGCCTTCCACCTGCTGGTTGAGATTGGTTAGTTTTTGTTCCGCTTCGGCTGTGAAATTGGTCACGGAGAAAGCGACGTAATTGACCGCCACCCGGTCGAGGAGGCGGTATTCCGCGAGGTAATTCGTGTAAAATTCGCCGACGAGGGCGGGCGTCACCGGTACGGCGGCCAGATAATTCGAGGCGGAAAAGACGACGATTTGCGCGGAGAGGTTCTGATACTGGTGTTGATAAAAGGCGGCGGCTTCCTGCGGCGTGACGAGCTGGCCGGGCAACCCCACCATCTGGCGCAATTGATCAATGACCAATTCGTGCCGGACGAGATTTTCAAAATCGGCGGCGCCCAGGTTTTCCGGTTGCAAAACGCCTTTCACAAAGCTGTCCAGGGGCACACTGCCAACGTTGTTCCCGAACGCCTGGACGAGCGCCGGCGAGCTTAAAATCACCTTCGCTACTGTCGCGACCGCGTCGTTTCCAATGTGAATGCCCAGAGCCTCCGCCTTTTGAATGAGCAACAGGCGTATGTAGATGTCGCGATCCAAATCCGCCTTGGAATAATTGGGGTCCCGATCCGGCCAGCGATGGGTGTTCAGCCAATGCTCAATATACATTTCAGCTTTGGCGCCGTAATAGGCGTCGGGCGTGACCTTCTGACCGGCGATGGAACCCAGAGAGCCGGATTCCCGGCCGCCGCTGTTGCGGCTGCCCGGGGCGGTGCCCCACCAGATGAATGAAATAATCGTCAGGCCGGCGATGAACCACCACAGCCATTTTGAATGTTTGCGAATTGTCCCGATCATAGGTCAAAAAAGGAATTTTAAGCGTAGCAGCACCAACAAGCGAGGCCAACCCAAAAATGGCAGCGTCCCAATTTGAAGTTTGGAGCTCCGCGTTCACGCGGTTCCGGGCGTCTCAAGGCGGAACTCCAAGCGAATTTGGGGGACTACCCCAAAATGTCCGATGACAAAATCGCGGCGCGGTTCAATAGTTTCCGTAGCCGCCGGGGTGACGAGGCGGAACTCACGCCAGAAGGTTCGCCGACGCGCGTCGGGAGCTACAGTTTTCCGGGAACCGCTCGAATGACGAAATAAGCCCCCAAGGTAGAATGACGAATTCGGAGTTGGTCATTTCAGCCACTTTGCCACGTCCGTCGCCGCGTAAGTGATGAGAATATCGGCGCCCGCCCGGCGCATGGCCAGCAGGCTCTCCAGCGTCACCGCGCGCTCGTCAATCCAGCCCCGGGCGCCCGCCGCCTTGATCATCGCGTGTTCCGCGCTGACCGAATAGGCGGCGGTGGGATAACCGAATTCGGTTTTCACGCGGTGAATCAAATCCAGGTACGCCAGCGCGGGCTTGACCATCACGATGTCCGCGCCTTCCCGGATGTCCAGCGCCACTTCGCGCAAGACTTCGTTGGCATTCGCCGCGTCCATCTGGTAACTCCGCCGGTCGCCGAATTTCGGCGCGGACTCGGCGGCTTCGCGGAACGGTCCGTAAAACGCCGACGCAAACTTGGCCGCGTAACTCATGATGGGCGTGTCCGTGAAACCGTTTTCATCTAATGCGGCACGGATCGCGGCCACACGACCATCCATCATATCGCTGGGCGCGACGATGTCGGCGCCCGCCTCCGCGTGGCTGGCGGCCGTGCGCGCCAGCAGTTTCAGCGACGGATCATTCAAAATTTTTCCGCTGGAAACGATGCCGCAGTGGCCGTGCTCCATGTATTCGCACAGGCAGACGTCGGTGATGACCAGGAGCGGCGGCAGTTCCTTTTTCAAAAGCCGGACGGTCTGTTGCACGATGCCATTCTTCGCGTAAGCGCCGGAAGCCCGGGCATCCTTCCGGTCGGGAACGCCGAAGAGTAAGATCGCCGGAACGCCGGCGGCCTGGGCGCGCGCCGCTTCGCGGACGACTTCGTCCGGCGAAAGCTGGAAGACACCCGGCATGGCTTCGATGGGTCGGCGGACTCCCTTGCCGAAACGCGCGAACAACGGCAAAATCAGTTGGTCCACGTTCAAATGCGTTTCGGCCACGAGCCGTCGCAACGCCGGCGACTGCCGCAGTCGCCGCGGGCGATAAATCGGAAATCCGGGTATTGTCATGGGAACAGTTTAAGTTTTGCGGCGGAACTGCAAAGCGGAAATTGAGAGCCGGAACCCGGGCCCAATCCATGGCCACGGTTCCAGACGATAGAGACCCTGCCGACGACCGGCGGAATTGGTGTCGAGATAACTCACCGGGAGCAGGGGGGGCGGGTTGGTGGAGAGCAGCGACCACAAGGACGAAGCCAGGTTGGTGCTCAGCAGGAGCACGGTGGCCTCCGGCGCGCTGCCGCTAAGCCGGGCGCTTGCCGGTTGGGTGGGGGAATCCAGCTCGATTTTCAGGGCCGAATCCACCGTGACCAGGGCAATGGCGTTGGTTACGGCGCCCATCAAATTGCTCACCACGACGCTGTAATCGCCACATTGATTGAACAGGATGCCGGGCAGTTGAAAATCCGAGAGTGTGGCGCCGGGAATATTTGTACCGTTCAGTTGCCATTGATAGGCGATCGGTTCGGTGACATTGGCATTTTCACCGGCTATTAGCAGCAATGGCTGGCCATTGGTGAGCGCCAAAATTTGCACCGAGCTTGCCGTATTTGGCAGGATGCCCATCCGCCAGTTCATATAGATGCTGTTTCCCTGCACGCCATCGTCGCCGCCCACCTCGATCAAATAGGGGGCGTTGGAGACGGCCGAAAAGCGCACCAGACTCTGACCGTCCGGTGCGCTGGCGACATCGCTGGCGACGGTGGACCAGAAAGGCGAGTTTAGAAAATTGGTATAAACCTCCATCATGGTGCGCACGTTACTGCCCTCGGTATCAATCTCCAGAGTCGCGTTGGTCGCCGCCGTCAGGAGATACCATCGGGGAGATCCGCCGATGCGGTTGGTGGTTGGTTCGTTCTGCGTCGTCAACGAGTTGTAATTATTGAGAAGCTGGCTGTTGATGCTGCCGGCGGCCACTGACGGGAAACCCGCAACTGCCGAGCTGAACCTGGCGGCGGGAAGCAAATGACCGCCCGCCTGCGTATAAACCGTGAATCACCAACTCGGGTTTCCGGAAGGAGAGCGAGGGGCCGATCTCCAGCGTGGCGCGAGCGCTGTCCACACCCTGACTGTTGGTGCCCGGGCTGGCCGTCACGGTGTAAGTATCCACGTCATTCGGACCCGCATTGCTGATACTGAACGTCGGGCGGGTTGCAGCCGGAATCTTCAACCAATCGCTTTTAAGCCATTGATAGGTCATGTTGGAAACCGACGTGCTGAGCGTGGCGGTGCCGTTGCCGCTGGTGGATTGGTTTCCGCCGTCCGGCCGATGTCAGAACCGGCAAGCCAAATGCCAAACAGAACGACCGGCAATTGAACCACTCGTCCGGAACGATTCACAAGATTATTAGGGTTAAACTTGCTTAAAAGGGATATGAATTCACGGACCCGCGGGTCAAGCGTTTCTTCTGCTTTGGGTTTGCCGTCGCGGGCCAATTCCATTCGTGACAATGCGGGGGATTCGTGTCATGGATTTTGACATGCGGCGGGTGAAACAAATTTTCTGGGTGCTGGCGGTGGCGTTCGTTTTCGTCGCCGGCGCCTGGGTCGGCCTCAGGCTGGTTCGCTGGCTGACGCCGGTCGCCGGGGTTCGCGTGGAAAACACCGCCACGGTGGTGCGGCAGGTTCAGACGCTTTCGGATCTGGTCACCGTCAAATATGTCATGGAACGGGTCGAGATAGTGGACTCACCGCCGACGAGCGCGCTGGGGCAGTTTGTGCAGGGCGAAAACCGCGTCTTGTTGCTGGCGCACGGCATCGTCAAGGCGGGCATTGATTTGAAGCGCATCCAACCGGAGGACGTCGCGATTGTCGGCAGGAAAATCGTCCTTCGCCTGCCGCCGCCGCAAATTACCGACGCCTATCTCGACGAGCGTCAAACCCGGGTCATTGACTGGCAGAGGGGATTTTTGCGCGACTTCGACAAGGGCCTGGAAACGACCGCGCGCCAGAACGCGGTGGATGATATCAGCCGGGCCGCCCGAACGGCTGGAATTTTGCAGGACGCCGACGATCGAGCGCGTCTGGAACTGGCCGTGTTTCTCCATCAGGCGGGGTTTGAAACGGTGGAATTTGTTGCCAAACGCCCGATCGGCGCCGTCCCCGACGACGTGCCTAAATTTTAGCCAGCGTGCTTGATTTTGACCGGCTGGGGAAGGTCCCCCTCCGCCGGGTCTTCGATGGCAATCTGGAGACGGCGTTTGGACATGGAGATACGCATGACGTGCGAGCGGAGTTGCATCAGGCAAAGGGCCGGGGCTCGCGGCGCGCGGTGCTGGGTTGCAGCTTCGCCAGAGGCGCGAGTTTGTGGGAGAACTTTCGACAAACTGGTTTTCTTGGCCATGCGGGTGACGTACCGCAAGTCATGTGCCAGAAAACGCTTCAGATCAGCCCGCTGGCAACCTTCGCCCGGCGCAAAACTTTTTGCGCCAGTGTCCGCGCCTTATGCGCGCCATCAGACAAAATTTTGTCAACGAAATCCGGATGAGCGGCCAGTTCCGCGCGCTGCTGCCGCGCCCCGGCAAAATAATTCCAGTAGCATTCAAACAGCGCCTGCTTCAGGTCACCATAACCGAGTCCGCCGGCGCGCAAACGATCCTCAAAATCCTTGGCCACGTCCGCCGACGCCACCAGTTTGAGCAGTTGGACGGCGAGATTCTTGTCGGCGTCGGGTTTCGGCTCGTCCGGAGTGCGGCTGTCCATGACCATGCCCATGATTTTCTTGCGGATCGCCTTTTCGTCTCCGAAAATTTCAATGGTGTTGCCGTAACTCTTGCTCATCTTCTGGCCGTCCGTGCCCGGCACCACGGCGACCTCGTCGCGGATTTGCGGTTCGGGAATCACGAACGTCTCGCCGTAGGTTTCGTTGAATTTGACAGCGATGTCGCGGGTCATTTCGACGTGCTGTTTCTGGTCGCGCCCGACCGGCACCACATTCGAGTCGTAGATCAGAATGTCTGCCGCCATGAGCACCGGGTAGGCGAACAAACCGTGACTCGGGGCGATGCCTTTGGCGATTTTGTCCTTGTAGCTGTGCGCGCGTTCGAGCAGCCCCATCGGCGTGACGGTCGAAAGCAGCCATGTCAGCTCGGTCACCTCCGGCACATCCGATTGTCGGAAGAAAACCGTCCGCTTCGGGTCCAGGCCGCACGCGAGGAAATCCAGCGCCACGTCCAGCGTGTTCTGGCGGCGCTGCTTCGCGTCAAAGAGCGACGTCATGGAATGGTAATTCGCGATGAAATAGAACGCCTCGCCCTTTTCCTGAAGCTCGATGGCCGGCCGCATCATCCCGAAATAATTGCCCAGATGCAGCGCGCCGCTGGGCTGGATGCCTGACAAGATTCGCATGAGAAAAGCATAGCGGGAAAACATTCAACGTCCAATATTCAACATTCAAGTGGAGCGCCGACCCACTCCGTTGAATGTTGGATGTTAAAACCTTTTCAGACTTCCCGCTTTCACCTCCCACCGCTGCAATGCCTCGCCCAGTTCGCGCGGCCAGTTTTCCTCGGTGGCGGTCATGAAGACCTGGCCGCTGGTCTTGCGCGCCGATTCGAGCAGGGGCAGGAAACCGCTGCGGCGTTTCACGTCCAGTTCGCCCATCACATCGTCAATCAGAAGAATGGGCGGCGACCCATGGAGGCCGGCCAGAAATTCCGCCTGCGCCATTTTTAACGCAATGGCCAGGGTGCGTTTCTGGCCTTCGCTGCCGAACTGGGCGGCGGACTTTCCGTTCAGCAACAACTGCAAATCGTCGCGATGCGGCCCGACGAGCGTGGAACGACAGCTTCGCTCCCGATTGCGCGATTGCGCCAACTCGACGGCAAAATCCCTTTTTACGCTGGGCTGGTAGTCCATGCGCAATTCCTCCGCATCGTTGGAAATCCGCCGGTACGCCAGCCGCGCCAGCGGCGAAAATTTCGGCGCCAGTTCACGCCGGGCGCGGATAATTTCATCACCGAATTTCACCAGCTCCTGCGAAAAACTGTCCAGCGCCGCCTCGTCCACGGCGCGTTGTTTGAGCAAGGCATTTCGCGCCCGGACGGCGCGCATATACCGCTGGAGCAGTGGAAGATAGCCGGGCTGCGTCTGGGCCAGCAGCAGGTCGAGAAACCGCCGGCGCGCGCGCGCCGCGCCTTTGACCAGTTGCAAATCCTCCGTGCAGAAGGCCACGGTGCGCAATGCGCCGAGATAATCCGTCAGCTTTTTCACCGGCTGGCCGTCCAGCGCCAGCTTGCGTTCGCGCGCCGACCAGAACATTTTGATTTCGCGTGAGCTTTGGCTGGCGAGAATGCTTGTCTGCCTTACCCCGCCCAGGCGGGGCGAGGGCGGTGGCGCGGGGTTTTTTGTTTGGCTGTGAGGCGCCACTTCTCCTTGGCCCTCTCCCCCAACTTCGCTGGCAGAGAGGGAGGAGGGCATCAGCGACGCCGGGAGGGTTCCGCCCACCACCGTGCCGCCGACGAAGTAGCCGCGCTGGCCATGCCGGATCATCTGCGCCCCGCCGACGCCGCGGAACGAGCGCAGCGTGGCCATGAGATAAATCGCTTCGAGGATGTTCGTTTTGCCCTGCGCGTTGTCGCCCAGCAGCAAATGAAAGCCCGGCGAAAAATCAACATCCAGCCGCGCGTAGTTGCGGAAGTCGCGAAGTCGCAGATGGGCCAGATGCACGCGGAGAAAATGCGGCGCAGAAGGCTCGTTCGCGAGATTTTTATTCCGATGGCGGAGTCGCCAGTGGCACGGCCCGGTAGAAAAGCGATTGATTATTTGCCGCGTTGGGATCCACAAAGTCAATGGAGCCGTTGATGACCTGGTTGGTGCAAATCGTCGTCCAATCAACCAAATCGGTCGAGCATTGGACATAGAACCAGGCGGCGTCCGGTCCCGGCGCGGTGAAATGGAAACATCCTCCCGGCAACATGCCGCTGGTCGCACACGGCTTGGGATCAAGGATGATGGCGGCGGCGCAACGCGGGAAACCGGGCAAATAATCCGGCGGCGTGTTTGTGGAAGGCGTCAGCGTGAGGATGACGGTCTTGTTCACGTCCGGCGGGCCGTCGTCAATCGGCACAATCGTGATGAACCCGCGTCGTTCACCGGCCGGGATGGTCACAAAATCGGGCAGGGCGACATAATCCACGCCATTACTGGCGGTGCCGCCGATGGCATAAGTGACCGTCAGGTCGGCATTGGTGTCGCCAAAGCGGCGCACGGTGAACGTGGCGGTTTTCGGTGCGCAGTTGGTGAAGGGCCGGCAGACGGCGGTGGGCCAGGCTGCCCACGTCGGCGGCGAATTGGTTTCACCCGGCCAGACCCAGCAATTCGTGCCTTCAATCGCCACGGGGTCGCTCGCCACGATGCTCACAATCGGCGGCCGGTTCGTCGTCGGCGGCAATGGCGGCAGGATTATGATCTTGGCCGGCGCGGAGGTGGTTGACAGCCCGCCATTGTCCGTGGCCACGGCAGTCAAAAAGTCCGTGCCGACCGGCGCGTTGGTCCAGATCAGGAGGAATAAATTGGTCGGATAAATCGGCGGCGGCGGTCCGCCCACGACGATGACGTTGCCGCTGGCGAGCGGTTCCACCACGGGCAGGCGCTCGCCAAAGCCCAGGCTGTTTGTTCCCGCGAAAAATTGAACTGCGGTGATGTAACCGCCTGGATCGTTGGCAAAGGCGTAGAGCGGCAGGTTGATGGGCGCGCGGAAAACGGATCCGTTGGCCGGGCTGACGATTCGAACGACCGGTGGCAAATTTGTCGGCGGCCCTTGCAATACTGTGATGTTGACCGGTGCGGAGGTGGTGGACATGCCGTCGTTGTCGGTCGCCACGGCGGTCAGCGGATAATCGCCCGGTGATGGATTGAGCCAGTTGAACAGATAAACCGGGCCCGTTATACCATTCACACCCGGCGGGTCGAGCACAACCATCACGCCTGGCCCCAGGTCATTTGTGCCGGCGAAAAATTCAACGTTGGTGACGGAGCCATCCGGGTCGCCCGCTTTCGCCAGAATAATAATATTTGTGGGAGTGTAGAACACAGCGCCGCCCGGCGGCGAAATAATGCCGACCTCCGGCGGCAGATTGGTCACGCCGCTGCCTGCAATATACACCGTCGCGCTGCTGGGCGAGCCGATTCCGTAATTAACCGGATTGAGTGTCGGCGGATTCGTCAGCGTTAGTATCACCGTCCTGGCGGCGCTGGAGGAAGGCGGATGGGTCAGCGGCGTGATGAGGACGGTGCTGGAGGTTGTGCCGGCGGGGATGTTCACGAGATTGGGAATGAGCGCGTAATCCACGCCATTGGACGCCGCGCCGCCGATTTGGCAATACACGTTCAAGGCGCCGTTGGTGTTGCCGGCGCGAAAAATCGTGAACACGCCGGGATTGGTCGCCGTCGCCAGCGGCTGGGTCGCTTCAATGGTAACAACCGGAATGAGGTTTGAACCGGAGCTTTGGGCAAAAACCTTCAACCCGCAGGTCAGAAAGGCAAAAAGCAAAACCAACCACCGGCCGGCTTCCCGGCGCCAAGGTATTGCGTTCATACGCCACCCTTTCCATTTCCAGTCAAATTCACGCGGGCAACTCCTTTATCGGCTTATAAATGCGATGATAGTACCTTCTATCAGGCTGTCAAGCAGAAGTTGGTGACAACGAGGTGGCGTTCCATCTTGGCGGGCGGTGGCCGTGAAACCCGCGGGTGAAACGCCTTGGGAACCGGGTTGATTCCGTTTTTCCGTGACAAAGCGGCGGGGCTTGGGCATTGACAATCCAATGGACTCCGGATTCAAGAAGTTATGTTTTGTCGCGGTGCTGGCGCCGGTTTGCCTTTTCGGGAAGAAGGATGGCGGTCTCGGGACGCTTTCCGGCGCGCGGATTGGTTCCAACCCTGTGTTCCATGGCTGAGCATCAGATTCCTTCCGGCAACCCGCCGCCTGGCCATTCGCCACCCGACCTGACTGTTTTTGCCAATGGCCTGCGACAGGATCCCGACGGAATCTGGCGTGGGTGTGGTCCGGAGGCGATTTCCTACCCGGCGGCGGGCAATAGCGACTGCTTTACGGTTGAGGACAGCTCGTTCTGGTTTGCTCATCGCAATGCATGCCTGCTGGCCCTGCTCCGGCGGTTTCCCGCCGCCGGCCCGTTCTTCGACATCGGTGGCGGCAACGGTTTTGTGGCCGCGGCGCTGCAATCGCAGGGAGGCTTGCCCGTGGTTTTGGTCGAACCAGGGGCCGACGGTGTTCGTCATGCGGAGGCGCGCGGATTGCGCGCGGTCGTGCAGGCGACGTTGACGGGTGCGCGTTTTCGTGACCGATCGCTGCCGGCCATCGGATTCTTTGACGTGTTGGAACATATTGAGGACGAGCAGGGGTTTCTGGGTGAAATTCGGCGCTGCCTGGCTGCCAACGGTCGCATTTATCTCAGCGTGCCGGCGGGGCGCTGGCTGTGGTCGGACGCCGATGTGCAGGCCGGGCACTTTCGCCGTTACACACCGGGGCGCTTGCGCGCGGCGTTGAATCGCGCCGGATTCCGGCCGCTGTTTCTCAGCCGCATATTTTCTCCTTTGCCTTTGCCGTTATTTTTATGCCGGACCCTGCCCAGTCTTTTTGGCCATCGCCGTCAGGCGGTCCGGAGCTATTTCCGCCAGCATCAACCCAAAGGGCGAACCCTGATGGAGCGCGTTTGGCGTTGGGAAGTGGGCCGGCTGGTCCAGGGGAAGAGCATTCCGCTCGGAACTTCTTGTCTTGCCGTGGCTGAACTCTCATCCTACACCGCAAAAGAGTCTTTCGATGCCAACCAGCGATGAAACCCGAGCTTCGATCTCGGTCGTGGTGCCGGTTTATAACAGCGAGTTGATACTGCCGGAACTGGTCAAACGCCTGCAACCGGTCCTGGCCGGGGTGGCGCGCGCTTACGAACTGGTGCTGGTCAACGACGGCAGCCGGGATCAAAGTTGGAAGATCATTCAGGAACAGTCGCGCGCCCACTCCTGGGTTCGCGGTATCAACCTGATGCGGAATTACGGGCAGCATAACGCGCTGCTCTGCGGCATCCGGGCCGCCCGTTTTGGCACGCTGGTGACCATGGATGACGACCTGCAACATCCGCCGGAGGAAATCCCCAAGTTGCTGGCGAAACTCGATGAAGGATTCGAGGCGGTTTATGGTTATCCGGAACACCAGCAGCACGGTTTTTTGCGGGATGTGGCTTCCGGGTTGACCAAACTGGCGCTCCAGAAATCCATGGGGGCGGAAACGGCCCGGCACGTGTCGGCCTTCCGTGCGTTTCGTACCCAGGCGCGCGATGCCTTTGTCGGCTATCACAGCCCGTTTGTTTCCATTGATGTGGTGCTGACCTGGGCCACCACCCGTTTTGTGGCGATTCAGGTCCGGCACGATCCCCGGCAAACCGGCGTTTCGAATTACACCTTTGGCATGCTGTTCCGGCATGCCATGAACATGATGACCGGATTTTCCATCCTCCCCCTGCAATTGGCCAATCTCATGGGCTTTTTATGCACCGCCTTCGGCGGTCTCGTTCTGGTATTTGTGGTGGGCCGGTTTCTGCTCTACGGCACCACGCAGCAAGGATTTCCCTTTCTCGCATCCATTATCGCCATTTTTTCGGGCACACAACTTCTGGCTCTGGGCATCATCGGAGAGTATCTGGCCCGGATGCATTTCCGGATGATGGAACGCCCCACCTACACCGTGCGGGAGGAAATCGGCCCCGGTGACGAGGTAAAGACATGAGCGCTCCCACCCCGGTTCCCTGCGAGTTGCTGCCATGGGACACCGACTTTTTCCGTTGTCGCATCGGCCGCGTTTGCGGCGGCACGCTAAGACCGGAACAGGGGTTGCAAATTGACGACTGGAGCCGGAGCCAGCGGATCCAGTGTCTGTACTTCCTGTCAAGCGCCGATGACCCGGTGACCATTCGGACTGCCGAACAGCATGGTTTCGCCCTGGTTGATATTCGGGTCACTTTCGAACGTGCCCTCGGGCGTTCATCCGGGCCGGCTCGTACCGGCCTGGCCGCCGCCGTCAGCATCCGTCCGGCCCAGCCCGGAGATATGGCCGGATTACAGGCGGTTGCCCGGACGGCGCACACGGCCACGCGTTTTTTCAATGATCCACATTTTCCCCATCAACGCGTCGAAGACTTCTATTCAACCTGGATCGCGCGAGAGGTTCAGGGTTGCGCCCAAACCGTCCTGGTCGCCGCCTCGACTGCCAATTCGCCTTTGGGTTATGTGTCGTGCCATCGGGATCCGGTTCGTCCACACGGACAGATTGGTCTCGTGGGTGTCAGCGCAGAGGTTCGCAGGCAGGGAATCGGCCGGAGCCTGGTGCTGGCCGCGTTGGACTGGTTTGGGTCACAAGGTACACAAGCGGTGACCGTGGTCACCCAAGGCAACAATCTTGCCGCCCAGCGTCTTTACCAGCAGTGCGGCTTTTTAAGCCGCGACCTGCAACTTTGGTATCATAAATGGTATCCAAACCTGGATTAGCAATTGAACCGATACAACCGACCCGATCAAATGGAGCAACGTTATTCAATTCCATTCAACCAATCATCGCTCCAGGGGCGTGAATTGGAATACATCTTCCGGACGGTGACCGTTGGCCAGATTGCCGGAGACCAGACTTACTCCCGGCGCTGCCATGCCTTCTTGGAGCAGACCCTGGGCGTGCCCAAGGCAATGGTCACCAGTTCCTGTACCCACGCCCTCGAGATGTGTGCTCTGCTGCTTGACATCCAACCGGGTGACGAGGTCATTGTTCCCTCGTTTACCTTCGTGTCCACCGCGAACGCCTTTGCCTTGCGGGGAGCCCGGATTCTATTTGCCGATATCCGGCCCGACACGCTGAATCTGGACGAGCAGCGTCTGGAACCCCTCATCCATTCCCGGACCCGGGCCGTGGTTCCGGTACACTACGCCGGGGTGGGCTGTGAGATGGACGTGATCGGCGGGATTGCCGCCCGGCACGGTTGCGCCGTGGTGGAAGATAATGCGCATGGATTATTCGGCAAATATCGGGGCCGCTGGCTGGGCACCTTCGGTTGCTTGGCCACCCAAAGCTTTCACGAAACCAAGAACATCACGTGCGGCGAGGGCGGCGCCCTACTGATCAATGACGCCCGCTTGACAGAGCGGGCCGAGGTCATTCGGGAAAAGGGCACGGACCGCAGCCGGTATTTTCGGGGACAGGTGGATAAATATTCCTGGATGGATCTCGGCTCCAGTTATGTGATGAGCGATGTCCTGGCCGCTTTTCTCTTTGCCCAGTTGGAAGCATGGCAAAACATCCAGGCCCGGCGGCAGCGCCTCTGGCGATATTACGATCAGCAACTGCGCGGCTGGGCAACGGAACGGGGAATTGGTTGCCCCGTGGTGCCCGCCCATTGTGAGCAGTCCTACCACATGTATTACCTCGTCATGCGGTCCTTGGAACAGCGTCAGGCGCTCATGGCCCATCTCAAGTCCCATGGCATTCTCAGTGTATTTCACTACGTGCCTTTGCATCTTTCGCCCATGGGCCGGCGCATGGGTGGACAGCCCGGAAGTTGTCCGGTGAGCGAACAGAAAAGCGAACGGCTGGTCCGGTTGCCCTTTTACAACAGTCTCAGTCAAAACGATCAGGACCAGGTGATCACGGCCGTGCAGCAGTTCCAGCCATGAACATCGTCGGAAAGCTTGCGCCGGTCCTGAATATTCCAGCCGGTTACCGTTTCTTCCGGTGGTTGGTGGGAGGGGGATCCGCGTGGAGCATTTATCTGGCGGAGTACGTCAAACCCGTTCCGGGCGAAAAAATTCTCGATCTCGGTTGCGGGCCGGCGGATGTTTTGCATTATCTGCCGGAGGTCAATTACACGGGGCTGGACATAAATCCCGGCTATATCCATTCGGCCACGCGGCGTTTTGGATCCCGGGGACGGTTCCTCTGTGGTGACGTCGGCCTGGCCTCGCTGGAAGCCGAGCAGGGCGGTTTCGACCTCGTTCTGGCCACGGGCGTGGTGCACCATTTGAACGATGCGCTGGCCGCCGGATTGTTTGACCTGGCGCACCGGGCTTTACGCCCAACCGGACGCCTGATCACTTTCGACGGGTGTTATGTGCCCCAACAGTCACGGGTGGCGCGTTGGTTGCTGGCGAGGGATCGCGGGAAATTTGTCCGGTCGCAGGGTGATTACCTGAAGTTGGCCTCGGCGCATTTCGCGAAAGTGGAGCCTCATCTCCGGCATGACCTGTTGCGTGTGCCTTACACCCACCTCATCATGCGATGTTCCAACCAGGTTTCCACGACAAATCAGCGGAGTCGTTCCGGGTCCGGTTTATAACCCGAAAACCGCATCACCGAGACCTTCTCGTAGGCATTTACCGGTCCGGGTACGGGGATGGTTTGGGTCTGTTCGTTCAATGCCTGCTCCAGCAGGAGCGTTGCTACTTGCCGGTTCCACCAATAGAAATAGGCTCCCACCCACCACCGGGTCGGCATCTCGGATGGCGGGGGCGCCGGCGGAGTTGGCTTTGGCGGCGACTCCTTTGGGCGCACGGGGGGTGTGCTTGTCACCAGCCAGACACTTTTGCCGTTGCGCAAGGTGCTCGTGATCTCACGCAACAAGGAAGACATTGCGTCCGGCTGGCTCATCTTTTCCATCAACAGGTCGTTGCGATGAACCTCATGCGACGCAACCGGAGGCACCGTCAACCAGGGGGTCGGACCGTGATAATACCGGTTAAAGGTGATTCCTTCCCACGCATCTTCGATCACAATCAGGTCGGTCGCCGAGGCTTTCTGGGCGAGCCAGGCGGCAATCAGGTCCAGGTTGCTCCGCCGCACGTGCGCTTCCTCCCAAGCCGGCCTGGTGCTGATGAGGATCATGACCGCCAAGACTCCCACGCGTAACCACCCCCACGGTCGCAACTCCGGCCAGTTCGCACCGAGTATTCCGTCGAGCGAAACGGCGCAGAGCGCGAGCAGTTCAAGATAATACCATGGCTCCATGAACGAGTGTAACGTTGCCAGAAAAGCGAAACATCCCGCGATTCCGAAAAGCATGCCGACGACACAGAACAGTGCCAGATCGAGTCGGGCCAGATCGGCACCCGCCGCTCCAGTCCCGGGGTTTTGTGTCTGATGCCCGCGCCGCCATTGCATCGCCACGGCAACGATTGACCCAACCAATAACGAGTCAATCCAAAGCCAGATCTGCGGACCGCCGGGGCCAAAGGGGTCGGCACTGCTCCGGCCCGCCAGGGTATCGCAGAATCCATTCCAGATAATTGAGAAATTGAAGAATGGTATCCGAATCATGGGCAGATATATCGAACCCTGGCGGATGATGGGCAGGTATAGCGTCACGGAGGCACCGCACACGATTCCAATCCCCGCCAGTGACCAGAGCGCCGGCCATCGTCGCCGGCGAATCGCCACCAGGGCCCCGCCGGCCAGCATCGCACACAGGAAGAGCGCGTCAAAATAAACGCACTGCGCAAACAGCAGACCGACGAGCCCGGCCCAAAGGACCCGCGATTTCGTGGGAGACTCCAGCACCCGCCAGATCATTCCGAAGCTGACCACCAGCAGGCAACCCGCCAGACCGTAAGCACGATTCGCTCCGACAATGAAGATGAACGCCGGCAATGTGCCCAACAGAGCGATACTCAGGATGGGCGCGCGTCCGCCGGTGCAGCGCGAACAGAACCACAACGATGCGAGGAAGGCCAGGCCCACACACAACCCCAAAACCCGAATGCCCGCGTCACTGCCCGCCATGCCCAGAAAGCCACACACCCGCAAAAACAACGGCCAGAGCAACGGAAACGATTCGAACGGCATGTTGTGCCACAGGTCCTTCAGCGAGGGCATCTGCGCCAGATTGAGGGTGTTGACTTCATCACGCCACAGCGGTCCCGCGTTCATTGCCGTCAGCACCAGCAACATCGCCGAGAACGCAGTCCCAATCAGTGCCGCGGCCGTTTCCACCCGGGGTTTTAACAGTTGCTTCCAGGACATGACCTTGAGATTGACCGACGAAACTGTGGCACGTCAATGACCGACTCGAAATCATGCGCGAACATCTGCCCGCCTGCTTCAGCCGTTACAACGCCAGCAGCATTTTTTTGATTTCTCTCAAACGGGCCCGGGCGTCCCTTTTTGCAAGGCGCGGAAATTTTCCGCCGAGGGTGATGAAATCGCCATGGCGCGTCAGCATCAACTTGTCATCCTTTACCTCGATCGTCGTCACGAATTTTTCGCTGGCGAGAATTTTCAGTTCAGCCACCAGCAACAGCAGCTCCACCGGCGACGGCAGCGGACCAAACCGGTCGCGCAGTTCCTTTTGCAATGCCTCGAGCGACGGTTTGTCGGCGGCCTGCGCCAGTTTGCGATAAATCTCGATGCGGTGCTGCGGTTCAGTGACATAGTTGTGCGGCAAGGAAGCGTTTCGGCGGGACGAGTTATACGAGTCCCCAATGTTTTCGTTTCTAGTTTGGGACTCGTATAACTCGTCCCTCCCGGGCGAATCCAGAAAATCCAGTTTTACACTCACCTCGACGCGCGGTTTCACCTTCTCGCCTTTCAGCGAGCTGACGCTTTGCTTGAGCAACTGGCAGTAAAGCTCAAAACCGACTGCCGTGATATGGCCGCTTTGTTCCGCGCCGAGCAGATTGCCCGCGCCACGGATTTCCAGGTCGCGCATGGCGATTTTGAACCCGCTGCCCAGCGTGGCATATTGGCGGATGGCGCTGATGCGTTTGCGCACGTCGGTGAGCAGGCTGACGTGGCGCGGCAGCAACAAATACGCATAAGCCTGGTGCTTGTAACGCCCGACGCGCCCGCGCAACTGGTAAAGGTCGCTCAGGCCGAAGCGGTCGGCGCGGTCAATGATGATGGTGTTTGCGTTCGGGATATCCAGGCCGCTCTCGATGATGGTCGTGGAGAGCAACACGTCGGCCTCGCCATTGACGAATTTCGTCATGACCTCTTCGAGCTCGTCCGCGTCCATCTGGCCGTGGCCGACCACGATGCGGGCGCGGGGCAAAAGCCGTTTCAACCGGCCGGCCATCGTCTGGATGGTCATCACGCGATTGTGCAGAACGAACACCTGCCCGCCGCGGTTCAGTTCGCGCTGGATGGCATCGCGGATGATGCGTTCGTCGAATTGGGTGACGATGGTTTCGACCGGCAGGCGGTCGTGCGGCGGCGTCTGGATGGTGCTCATGTCGCGTGCGCCGGTCAGCGCCAGATAAAGCGTGCGGGGGATCGGCGTGGCGCTGAGCGTGAGCACGTCCACCAGCGTCCGCAGCCGCTTGAATTTTTCCTTGTGGAGCACACCGAACCGTTGTTCCTCGTCAATCACAACCAGGCCGAGGTCCTTGAAGGTGATGTCGCTTTGAATCAACCGGTGCGTGCCGATGACAACGTCCACCCCGCCCTTGGCCAGATCCTTCACGACCCGCTGTTGCTGGCGACGGGTGCGAAAACGGGAGAGCAATTCGATGCGAACCGGGTAATCCGCCATGCGCTCGCGGAACACGTTGAAATGTTGTTGCGCGAGCACGGTCGTCGGCACGAGCACGGCGACCTGTTTGCCGTCCATCACGGCCTTGAACGCGGCCCGGATGGCGACTTCGGTTTTGCCAAAGCCGACGTCGCCGCAAATCAACCGGTCCATCGGTTTCGGTTTCTCCATGTCGAATTTGGTTTCTTGAATGGCCCGCCACTGGTCAGGCGTCTCCTCGAAGATGAAGGCGCTCTCAAATTCGCGCTGCCAGGGGACGTCCGGTTTGCAGGCGTGGCCCGGTTGCGTTTCGCGCGCGGCCTGAATCCGGAGCAATTCGGCGGCGACATCGCGTACGGCGCGTTCGGCCTGTTCCCGGGCTTTGCGCCAGCGGGTACCGCCCAGGGTGTTCAGCGGCGGATGCGCCTTGCCGGCGCCGACATATTTGCCGACCAGATGTGCTTCGGTGACCGGCACGTACAGTTTCGGCGGTTCGTCACCGGGATTGGCCGGGGCATATTCAATCACCAGACATTCGGTGCCGGCTTCTTCGGCAGGGCGCGCAGTCCCCGGCGCGCCGTCCTGGGAACGGTCGGCGGCGGGCAGCGGAGTGCCCGCCCGGTCTTGCGCCCGCGAACTCGCCGGCAGATTTTTCAGGCCGAGAAATTTTCCGATGCCGTATTGGAGATGGACCACAAGGTCGCCCGCTTCGAGTTCGGAGAAATCAATATCGAGCGCGGAACGGGTGGCCAGCGCGTGCGGCGATTTCAACCGGCGCGGCCGCTGGATTTTGTAACGCCCGAAAATTTCGGCATCGGTCACGACAACGAGTCTGGCTTCGTCGCACAGAAAGCCGCGGGAGAGTGTGCCGAGGTGGGTTCGTAGTTTGTTGTCAGCGTTCAGCGGCCGGTCTGCGGACGGCCGGCTCCTGACGGTTGACTTTTGCTCCAATCCGGTTTCCGTCCAGATTTCCTCAAACCGCTGCCGCTCGCCGTCATTGTTGCAAAAGACATGGACGGCATAGCCCTGCCGGAGCCAGCGATGGAGTTGGTTGAAAAACTCGCGGCGCTGGGCCTCGGCAATTTGCAATTCCGGCGCGCGTTCGGCCAGCGGACGAAAGGCATCCAGCGAAGTGAATAAAGGAGTTCCGGTTTCCGCCTCGCCCCATTCCAGTCGCGTCATGGCGCGACGGTCGAGATCAGCCAGAATGTCCTTCCAGGCAATAAAAAAGGGCTGAGCGGCGGGAACCTGGTGGGCGTATTCGTCGGCGCGCGCGGCGAGTCGCTCCGGTTCGCAAAGCAGAAAAATCGTTTCCCGCGGCAGATAATCCGAAAGGGTGCCGAGGACATTAACTTCGGAGGAGCGAGTTATACGAGCCCCATTCTCCTTTTCAGGCGCTGGTGTCACCCGCCCCTCCGGCTGGATTTGCTTTAGCAGCCCCAGTTCACCGGCCGGTGGGACCATGAGGCTCGAAACTTCCTCCCGCGAAATCTGCGTGAGTGGATCAAAATGGCGCAGCGATTCCAATTCGTCGTCAAAAAATTCCAACCGCGTCGGCCACGAACTGGTGAGCGGCCAAACATCCAGGATGCCGCCCCGCAGGGCGATTTCGCCTTTCTGCGTGACCTGGGCTTCCGGTTCGTAGCCCTGTGCTTCGAGCCATTCAATCAAATCCAGCAGATTGATTTCAGCGCCCCGGCGCAACGCGCGGGTCCGTTTCTGAAGGTCATCCGGCCAAAAGGTTTTCTGGAGCAGGGCAGTGACGCAGGTAATGATGATTTTGGACTTCGGATTTCGGATTTCGGGTTGGGCCGACAAAGTGACGAGCGTTTCAAGCCGATCGCTGATGGTATCGGCGTGGGGCAGTTTGTCTTCGTGGGGAAAAGCCTCCCAGGGCGGGTAAAAAAGCGGTCGAGAATCAAGGGCCGAGGGGCGAGGGCCGGTTTTGGCCGGCGACTTTTGCTCTCGACTCTCGACCTTCGCCCCTCGACCCAAGGAAAGCCACGTCTCCACATCCTGCTGGTAACTTTCCTGGGTTTTCAAATCCGCTGTGACCAGAACGAATGGCCGGCCCGGGAAAATTGTCCAAAGGAGGACCGCGAAAAACGGCTGGGCTGCCCGGCTCACGCCCGGACAAGCCAACACTCCGCCATTCTCCAGTCGCCGCGCCAGGGACTGCACGGAGGGAGCTTGCGAAATGTCAGCGAACAAATTGCCTGTCGCCGACGCTGCCGCGTTTTGCGCCAAGCGGAAAGAAGGTCGCAGCCGCCATGGCAGCCGTCAAGCGACTGAAATGTTTCGGTATTGTTAAAGTTTGGCGGGGCGAGGCTACTGACGAGCCGGTTCGCGGGAGACGCTCACCCCACCGAAAGTGGCAAAATGTACCACTAACCAATGTTTCAGTAGCGTCCGATTTGGAGTCCGAATTGCTGAAGCGGAGCGCGAGCTCCGAAAGTGTTCGGGGCGCGCAGCCGGTTCGGCCTCTCCAGCCGGCGCAGATTGAGGACCATCCACGCTCCCCGCCAATCAGGCCATTGCTAATGTTTCTGTTTGACCCGGTTTCCCTCTACCACGCAATCTTCCGCCGCATGAGCGAAAACATCATCGCGCCCAATCCCTGGATGATTTTACCGTTTGGATTGTTGCTCGGTACCATCGCCCTGGCGCCGTTGCTCGTTCCGGAGTGGTGGCTGCGGCATTATCCAAAGGTCGCGCTGGGCCTGGGTGCCGTCACGCTGGGCTATTACCTGCTGGTCTTGCAGAACCCGGACCGCGTGCTGCACGTCGCACACGATTACCTCAGCTTCATCCTGCTGGTCGGCGCGCTGTTCGTGGTATCCGGCGGCATCCACATCCGCGTGAAAGGCGAAGCGACACCCCTGACCAATGTGATTTTTTTGTTCATCGGCGCCGTTCTGGCAAATCTGCTGGGCACCACCGGTGCGGCGATGCTTCTGATCCGGCCGTGGCTGCGGATGAACCAATACCGCGTCACGGCGCATCATGTCGTTTTCTTCATTTTCATCGTGGCGAACGTGGGCGGTTGCCTGACGCCCATCGGCGATCCGCCGTTGTTTCTGGGTTACTTGCAGGGGGTTCCCTTCTGGTGGGTGGCCGGGAATTGCTGGCCGATGTGGGCGACCGGGGTTGGTCTGTTGCTGGCCATTTTTTACGGTGTGGACCGGCTCAACTTCATGCGCGCGCCGCGGGAAATCCGCCAGCGGGAGACGGCGCATGAAACCTGGAGATTCGAGGGATTGGCTAATTTATTTTTCCTGGCGGTTATTCTGGGCGCGGTGTTCGTCAGCCGGCCGCTTTTTCTGCGGGAAGGAATCATGCTGGCGGCCGCGGCGGGTTCTTATTTCACAACCGCCCAATCCGTGCATGAGGCGAATCGGTTTCATTTCCACCCCATTCAGGAGGTGGCCATTCTATTCCTCGGGATTTTTGCCACGATGATTCCCGCGCTCGACTGGCTCGATTTGAATGCGCGGGCGGTGTTGGGCAGCCAGCCGGCGCCGGCGGTTTTTTATTTTGGCACGGGCCTTTTGTCCGGCGGATTGGACAATGCGCCGACCTATCTCAGTTTTCTCAGCGCACTGTTTGGAACGAGCGGCGCCGGGGGCATGGAAGAATTATTGACCGGAAATGCGTTGAATCTGACCGCCCTCAGTGTCGGCGCGGTTTTTTTTGGCGCCGCGACCTACATCGGCAACGGGCCGAATTTCATGGTCAAGGCCATCGCCGACCACGAAAAAATCCGCACGCCGACATTTCCGGGATTTATCACAAAATTCACCTTGCCGTTCCTGTTGCCCGTCTTGCTGGCGGTCTGGTTGATTTTCTTTCGTGGCTGAGTCGCAACATTTTCTTTGCGCGCGCCGCCGTTTTCGGGAAAATAGGAATCGCACCGTTTAAACATTGGAGTGCGTACACTCTACAACATCCTGTTCACGTTTTGTTTCGTGCTGACCGCGCCATATTATTTTCTGCGGATGTGGCGTCGCGGCAACTGGCTGCCCGGCTTTCTCGAGCGGTTTGGATATTGCAGCCGGGACCTCAAGCAGGCGTTGACCAACCGCCAGGTCATCTGGCTGCATGCCGTCAGCGTCGGCGAAGTCAATGTCTGCACGCAACTCATCCGCGCCCTGGAACCGCGCATGCCCAACATTAAAATCGTCGTTTCCACGACCACCACCACCGGCATGGCCCAGCTGCAACACCATTTGCCCAAGCACATCAGCAAAATTTACTATCCCATTGACTGGCGAAGATCGGTCGCCCGCGCCTTCGACACCATTAATCCTGAAGCCGTTGTGCTTTTTGAAGCGGAAATCTGGCCGAACTTTTTGTGGCGCGCCCGCGACCTCCGGGTTCCCGTGTTTCTGGCCAATGCCCGGTTGTCCGACCGCTCCTATCGCGGCTACCGGCGGTTTGGATTCCTGTTTCGCCCGCTGTTCGCTTCGTTCACGGGCGTCTGTGCTCAAAATGAAGCCGATGCCGGCCGATTGCGGGAGGTCGGCTGCCGGCCCGAAGCGGTGCGGGTCGTGGGCAATTTGAAATTTGACGCGGCCAAGCTTGACGGGCCCCGCCGGCTCGACGTGCCGGCGTTGTTCCGGCAGATCGGCGTGCCGCCGGACGCGCCGATCCTGGTGGGCGGCAGCACCCACGCGGGTGAAGAGATTGCACTGGCAGACATGGCGCAGCGTTTGCGGATCTTGTTTCCCAAACTGTTTCTGGTGTTGGTGCCCCGGCACTTTGAACGCTGCCGGGAGGTGGGACGACAATTGCGCGAGCGCGGCGTCAAATTTCTTTTTCGCAATGAAATCCTTGCCCAGGCCCGGTTTGATGAGGGCAAAACCGAGTGTTTGCTGGTCAATACCACGGGCGAGTTGCGATTCTTCTATGAACATGCGACAGTAGTCTTCGTCGGCAAAAGCCTCACGGCGGTCGGCGGGCAGAATCCGATCGAGCCGGGGGCCGTGGGCAAAGCCATGGTATTCGGGCCGAATATGCAGAATTTTACAGACATTGCGCGGGATTTCGTCACTCGGAGCGCGGCGATTCAGGCCGGCAACGCGGAAATTTTGGAAAACGCAATCGCGGAATTACTGGCGGATGAAAACCGGCGGGAGGAATTGGGGCGTAATGCGCTCCGGGTCGTCCATGAAAATTTGGGCGCCCTGGGCCGCACGCTGGATATGATTTTGGAACATCTGAAGGGCCGTGGGATTTACATGGTGCCGGAAAAAGTATTGTAGCATGAGATCATGAAGTTTCCCCATTGACGGAGCGAAACGGGCTTCCCATATTCTCCGGCCGCTGGCGGTCGGTGAACCGGAAGTATTGAGTGCGTATGTCGAAATCGAAGGTTTGTAAAATCGAGGCGGGTTCCGCCCCGAACCGAGGAGCGACTGATCTGTCCCTGCCCGCACCACCGCTGCTTGATTCCGCCGTGGCCAAATCACGGAATGGAGCCGCCGCCGTCGCTCCGAATGCCGATATTGCCGGGATTATCAAGGAACTCATCCGGCTGTCACAGGAACAGGGACATTTGTCGTACAACGATATCAGTGACGCGTTGCCGGACACGGTGACGGAACCGGAGTTGGATGAGGTGTTCGGCAAATTGCGCAGTCTGGAAATCGAAATCGTGGACCAGGCGGAGGTGGACCGCATCAAAACGGCCGAGTCCGAGGAGGACGACACGAGCCGGCTCGATGCGCTCGATGATCCGGTGCGGATGTATCTCAAGCAGATGGGGCAGGTGGCCTTGCTGACCCGCGCCCAGGAGGTCGAGATTTCCAAGCGCATTGAAGCGGCGGAGAACGAGGTCCGTAAAATCATTTACAGCCTTGGTTTTGCCGGCAAGGAACACATCGCGCTGGCCGAAAAACTCCTCGCCGAACCGCCGCGGGAGCGTTTTGACCGCGTTATCCTGGATAAAAAAGTGGACAACCGCAACGCCCACCTGGGCGCGTTGCGCAAACTCATCGCGCGCGTTCATAAGATGGATCTGGATACGGACCACAAATACGCGGCATGGCGCGACGCCCGCGGCAACCCCCAGCGCCGCCGCGCGCAGACGGCCTTCCGGCGCCTGGATCAAAAGCTGCGGACTGCCTTTCCCCGGTTTTGTTACAAGTACAAGGTGATCGAGGAAATGGCCCTGGTCGCCGAAAACATTCATGACAAGCTTCAATACGGCCTGCAGGCGTTGACGGAAACCGAGGCGCAACGCGAATCCACCGCCCAACAGCACCTGGCCGAGGCCGAACGGCAGAAAATCAAGGCGCTGGAGGAATTTGTCCGGATGCCCTATGCGGATTATCTCAAGACCTTTGACCGGCTGCGCGAATTTTCCACCCGGGCGTTGCAGGCCAAGACCGAAATGGTCGAGGCCAACCTGCGCCTGGTCATTTCCATCGCCAAAAAATACACCAACCGCGGACTGTCGTTCCTCGATTTGATTCAGGAAGGGAACATGGGTTTGATGAAAGCCGTCGAGAAATTCGAGTATCGCCGCGGCTACAAATTTTCCACCTACGCCACCTGGTGGATCCGCCAGGCCATCACGCGCAGCATCGCCGATCAGGCGCGCACCATCCGCATCCCGGTGCACATGATCGAAATCATCAACAAACTGATGCGGTCGCAGAAACGATTGCTCCAGGATTTTGGCCGCGAGCCGACATCGGAGGAACTCGCCGAGGACATGCAAATACCCGTCGAACGCGTCCGCGCGCTGATGAAAATGTCGCAACAACCCATTTCCCTGCAATCGCCGGTCGGTGACACCGAGGACGCCAATTTCGGCGATTTCATCGAGGATAAGGGGGCGGACAACCCCCTCGACATCACCAGTTTCAGTCTGCTCAAGGACCGGTTGGGTGACGTGTTGTGCAGTCTGACCGAACGCGAACGGAAGGTTTTGGAATTACGTTTCGGCCTCGGCGACGGCTGCGCGCGCACACTGGAGGAGGTCGGCCTGCAATTCCGGGTCACCCGCGAGCGCATCCGGCAAATCGAAGCCAAGGCCCTCCGCAAGATGCGCCACCCCACGCGCATCCGCCAGTTGCACGGGTTCCTCGAAATCGAGGATGTGGACCCGGAAATGAAAGCGGAGTGAAATCTCCATCAGGGCACGCAGGGCCGCGGCGTGCAGGGTTGGGTTTCAATCACCACCGTGGCGGGCGACAATCCCTCCGACCGCGCGGTCAATTTGATTTCCCCCGACGTTTTCGTGGATTGCACGATGATTTGGGCCAGGCCGTTGAACACGCTGCGTTGCCATTGAGGCATTTCCGGCTTTTCGCCCAGCCGCAGCGTCACCCCCTTGTTGATGCCGCCCGGACCATCCCAGTTCGCCACGGCGACAGCGATGACATTTTCGCCAGGGTGGAGCAGGTGTTTCACATCAAAAGACGGCGACGACTGCCAGTCGTGGGATTCCCCGGCCTTCTGTCCATTGACGTAAACCCAGCCGTCTTCGTCAATCATGCCAAAACACAATTCGACGCTTTCCGAATCGAGTTGCCGTTCGGTCACTTGAATTCTTCCGCGAAAAACCGCCTGCGCGCGCCCCTGTAATGGCCCGGTGGCCGATTGGGGATCCGCTTTGGCCCAGTTCGAATCGTCGTAATCGGTTTTCTCTTCCGGCAGATCCGGCGCATACACGTTGGTCACGCTCTCCCAGCGCCAGTCATTGTTGAGGGCCACGGTTTCGCTCCGCAATGCCGGCAGATAAACGTCCGGTTCGTGGCAACTGGGATCGCCATTGCCGACGCCGATGATTTTGCCGGGGCCGGCCAGGTTAAACTCCACCAGATTGGTGGCCACCGGCACGATGCGCTTCTGCCCGTCGCGAACAGAAACGGTGATGACAGTGACGTCCTCGCCGTCAGCCTTGATGGTCGTGCGGTCCGGTTCCAGTTGCACCGCGGCCGGTGCGCCGGTGGTTTCCACCTTCGTTGTGGCGATCAACTTGCCGTCAGGATCATAGCCCTGCGCCGTCAGCGTGCCCGGTTCATATTTCACCGTCCATTCCAGGTGCGAATTCGGTTTCATCGTTTTCCGGCCGAGACTCTTGCCGTTCAGGAACAATTCCACCTCCCGGCAATTGCTGAAACACCAGACGCTGATGTCCTGGCCTTCCTTGCCCGGCCAGTTCCAATGAGGCAGCAGATGCAGCACCGGCGTGTCCGTCCACCAGGATTGGTAGTAGTAGTAGAGGTCCTTGGGAAAGCCGCACGTGTCCATGACCCCAAAGTGCGAATTGATGCACGGCCAGCCGTAAGGCGTCGGTTCACCCCGATAATCAAAACCCGTCCAGACGAAACCGCCGGACAACCACGGGCGATCGGCAAAGTAACTCCACCAACGCTCGGCCGTGCTCGACCAGGGCTGGTTGTTCAAATCATACGAACTCACGTAACCGCGCGCCGGGTCGTCGGCGTAAATCCCGCGCGTGCTCACGGTGCTGCCCTGTTCGGTGCCGACCTCCGGCTGGTCGGGATGTTCCCGGTGATAATTGTCCATGTCCCGCCCGACGTGATAATTCCAGCCGCGCACTTCGATGACCGAATTGATGTTGGCCTCATAATCGTCGCCCACGGGCGCGGCATACGTGATGGGCCGCGTCGGGTCGAGCTGCCGGAGGAGGGTCTGCATGGTTTCGGCGACGCGTTTGCCGGCGGGCGTGTCCTGCACGGTGAACTCCTCATTGGCGAGGCTCCAGATGACCACGCTGGGATGGTTCCGATCGCGGCGGATTTGTCCTTCAAACCGGGCCAGGTTCGCCTTATCACTCCCGAGCAGGCGGTTCTCATCCATCACCAGCATCCCCAGACGATCGCAGGCCTCGAGCAGTTCCGGCGTCGGCGCGTTGTGTGAAGTGCGGATGGCGTTGCAGCCCATCGCCTTTAATTTCTCAACGCGGAAATATTGCAAACGGTCCGGCAGCGCCGCGCCCACGCCCGCCATATCCTGGTGATTGCAGGTGCCTTTCAATTCGTAAGGCTTGCCGTTCAGGAGGAATCCCTTATCGGGATCAAATGCGACCGTGCGGATGCCGAACTCGGTTTCTTTTTGGTCAACAATTTCGCCGTCCACTTCGACCGTGGTGGTGAGCCGATAGAGTTTCGGATCTTCGGGCGACCAAAGGATGGGGGAGGGCATTGCGAACTTTCCAATATAGTCCGAAGAAGTATTCCCGGAAATTGTTTCCTGGCTGATTCTCACTTCATTCTTTAACGTCTTGATTTCCCCGTCCGGGGCAGCCATTTCATAGCTCACCCTGGCCTTGATGGTGTTTGTGGTTGAACTGGTCACTCGAGTCTGTGTGAAGATTTCCGCCGGGCCTTCCGGCACGTTGTTTTTGAAATGGCTCCACACAAAAATCCCGTCCGGGGCGATGGCCGCCGGCGCCGTTTTCACCAGCCAGACATGGCGGTAAATTCCCGCGCCTTCGTAAAACCAGCCTTCGAATTGCGACGCGTCCACCTTCACCGCAACGATATTTTTGCCGCCATAGTTGGCCACGTCGGTGATGTCGTAACGGAAGCTGTCGTAACCGCTATTGTGATGGCCGACGAACCAGCCGTTTACAAACACGTCGCAGTCGCGGAACACGCCGTCGAATTCCAGCCAGAGCCGCCGGCCCGCGTCGGTTTCCGGCAGCTCGAACGAGCGGCGATACCACGCGACACTGGTTTGCGGGAATCCCGGCCCCACCGGCTTGAATCCATGCCCGCTGTCCGCCGTGCGGTCGAACGGCAGTTCCACGGCCCAATCATGCGGCAGGTTCACCGTGCGCCAGCTCGCATCGCTGAACGACGTGCTGGCCGGCCCGCTGCCGGTGCCCGCCTTGGCCCAGTTGATGGCGGCGCCCCACTCGTTGCCCAGATGAAACTTCCAGCCGAAGTCCAATAACAACCTTTCGCGTCCACCCTCCACGGTCGCAATGCTACCGAGGCTGGGCGGCGACGTGTCCGCGGCAAACATGGTTCCGGAGGCAAGGGTCATTAAGATGACGGGAAAGAAACGACACGCAATGGCGATGACTTTCATTTTGGCGCAAATTAAGAATTTAATCCACGATGGCAACGCTAAAAACTGTCGCGAAAAATGATGAGGCCGGATGCGCGGAGCGCGAGTGTCCGCCCGCAGCCTCAGGGCTTGCCAAGCCCCTCCGTGGCGGAGACAGCCGCGCTCCCTTGGGTCGCCCATCACAGATGAAGTTTCAAAAGCCCCACTTCCAGCGCCAGCGCTTCCTGGACGTTGGTGTGGAGCAGACGTTGCGTCTGTTCCAGGGTTTGCAGATTTTCCAGGGCTTGCCGCGGCGAGATTTTTCCGGCGACGGCTTCCGTCCCGGCCATTTTGGGGAAATTCAATAATTCACCGCCCACCGCCAGGGTCCGCAGCCAGACGTCGCGCAGCCACCATTGCACGAGCAGCAGCAAATCCGCCCGTTGCCGCCGGTATTCCGCCTCGATGGCCGCCGCCAGTTCATCCTCCCATCGTTCCCGCAAATCCTTTTCCACGTCGTCATAGCGTTGCAGCGGCGAGCGCGCCGTGAGCGCCTCGTCCACGCGCGCGCGGATTTGGCCGAGCTTTTGCAGCAACACATCCAGCAGGCGATAGCGACCCAGCAGGCTCTTTTGCTCGTCCGCCGCCAAAGCGCCGAATCGGGCGAGCCATTCGGACTGCGCGTCGTCCGGCGTGTAGCCGGTTTCAATGGCGAAATTCAAGCGCAGGCAGCGGGACAGAATCGTTTCCAGGATCCGCTGCGGTTCGGTGGAAAGCAGAATCAGCACGGATTTGGCCGGCGGTTCTTCCAGCGTTTTCAGGAAGGTGTTGGCCGCCTGCGGATTCAAACGGTCCGCCGCCGCGATGATGGCGACCTTGTATTCGGCCTCGGTCGGTTTGAGTTGGATCTCGCGCATCAAGTCGCGCATCTGTTCCACGGTGACGACGCGCGACCTGGATTCGGGGCGCGCCCAATGAATGTCGGCGTGCGTTTCGTGATCAATCTTCCGGCAGCTCAGGCATTCGTCGCAGCAATCCGTTGCCACACCGCCGGTCTTGACGGGTTTCTGGCAATTCAACGTTTTGGCCAGCGTCCGGGCGAGTAACTCCAGTTCCTCCAGCCGGTACCCGGTGAAAAGATAGGCGTGGCCGAGCCGTCCGCGGGCCAGCGAGCGTTGGAGCAATTGCGCGCCATGCGGGGGTGGGGAAAGGTTCTTGAACGCCATGCGCCGGTTTATTTGACTGAATTATCGGCTTCCGGCAAGTCCCTTCGGCAAATCATCGCGATTGACAACCCAGGGGCTGCCCAGCATTTCGGTGACATTCGAGTTCTGCGCCAGGCTCCATTTGGCGTTCCAACTCATGAAGAACACCGTCCGCGGGAAATTCGTCTGCACGCCCTGGAGAAACCGGAGGTAATCATAGTCGCCCGGCGGGTTGCTGGGCCCGTGCGGCCCGAATTCCGTGAAGCCGAATGGCTTGGGCAACCGCGCGACTGCGGGGTAACCGAATATATGATTGGTATCCACGAAATCCGTGTAGGCGTCGAGTCCGACCAGATCCACATAACGGTTGCCGGGATAATACACCGCCGTGTTGGTGCCGTGGTTCGGCGCATAGACCCAGAGCAGGTTGTCCAGGCCCTTGGTCTTCGTGAAATAATCAAACATCTGGCGCCAGAGCTTTTTGAAAGTCGCCGGGTCCTTGCCGTCCCACCAGAACCAGTTGCCATTCATTTCATGAAACGGCCGCCACAAAACCACCACGCCATTGGTCTGGAGTTCCTGCAAACCGGCCGCCACCCGGTCGAGTTCGCGCAGCCAGCGGGCGTGAGCTTCCGAGTTGGGTTCCAGCAGGATGTTCAGGTCCACGTCCTTGTCGCGCAGCCCGCCAAAGGCACTATGCGTCGCCCGCGCCGGATCATAGAGATGCGTGCTCACCGTTACCAGACCGCCGCCCTGCCAATACTCAATGGCCGCCCGGTCCGGCGCTTCCGTGGAGATGCCGCCCCGACCGGCGTAGTCCACGCCCAACAACGCCGGCCAATGCCCGGTCCGGTCGTGGATTTCGTTTAGCAAGTCCAGATTCGCCCGGTCTCCAAAATTGGAAAACTGACCGGACACCAGTCGCCGGTCCGATCGCGTTTCCAGGCTTTGGAAGTATCTGAGAACGGCTTTGGCGCGGACGTTGGCGGCGGGATTGGCCGGCGCCTGCGGCGTGCGACAACCCGATGCCAGCGGTGCAGCCAACAAAAGGCAGCAGAAGATTTTCATGGTTGGCGTCTTCACATTCTTTCCGGGTTCATGACCTGGCTGGTCCGGGACGGTAATGTTGCCGACGAAATGAACGGCGGCCAGACAAAAGTAATCCGGCGGCAAAGTTCATTCAATCCCTGGCAGACAGCACCCGCAGGGAAAACCGAAGCCGGTGGAATGGTTCATAAAATTTGATGAGCAATGCCTTCCGCACCGGCTTTTCACCGCAGCACGGGCACGGCGTTGATCTCGATTTGGTTGGTGTGGTCAATCACCGCCGTTCCCACCACGCGGGAATTGGACAACTGCCACTGCAATTGGTTGGTGGAAATCTGCTGGTTGTTTTGAGTAATGCCGCCGCCACCGCCGCCGCCAAAGGTTTGTATCGCGTTGGAGGTCACACCGGGAATCGCCTCCACATTGCCACTGAACACCACGTTCTGTTTTAATGTCCGGTTCATTCCCGTCACGCGGAAGAAATAGTATTGGACCGCCTGCTGTTGCCGGTTGACGAGCGATTGAACCAGCTTCGTTTGGATCTGCGGCGGTGCCTCCACTGGAGCCGGCTGGCTGCGTTCCGCCGCGGCCAACCGCACGGAGCCCTGATAAACCGAACCGTCCCGATCCACGACGGACACGGCGTCCCCGTTTTGCAGCACTTGGAACGATTGCAACACCGGCGCGGCCTGGGCGGAGACAGCCACGTTCCGGTACTGGTTTTGCAGATTGGAAGTACCGGTCTGGACAAATAATTGCATAGCGCCGCCGGCGGATTCTTGTTCCTTAAATTCCCCGGCGACCGTTTGCGCAGCCGGAAGGCTGGCGGCGGCACCGAGTGTGGCGGGAGGAGGCGCCGCGGCGGCGGCCGGCGCATTGATGGCGGCTTTCGCCATGTCTTCGGGTGCGACGGGTGCAACTTTGTCTGCCAGGGCAAATTCAACCGGCGTTTGTCTCATCAGTCCGTTAAAATCCGCATTGGCCACCAGCGCAACCCGCCCATCCGCGAACAGCACCGCCCGTCCGTTTTTGTTCCCCGGCGAATACGCCAGCACAGTGTTGCTCGACAAGGTCTTCAAATCCTTTCCGCCGGCGATATAAACGAACGGTTTCCCGCTGATCGAATCGGTGAGCACGGCTCGGGTGCCCAGCGTGTTGGCTAATTCGTCTAGCGACGCCGGCAGCCGACCGTGGTTGTCTTCGGCCGCCATTTGCGCGGCCACGCCGATTTGCCTGAGATTATTCATGGCGCCGACACTTTCCGCCTTGCGTTTTGCGCTGCTCAAGCCGGGCAACAGCAATGTCGCGCCGAGAAAGACCACGAGCGCAAACCCGACCAGGAAGGCCCACCGCTGACGAAACAATTGCCACAGCGAGAGCGAAGCTTCTTCCGCCTCCGGCTTCGGTGCGCCGCGTAACACTTCGTCCTGTAACTGCCGCCGGTTCGCCGGGTGCAGTTTCAACGGGTCACCGGCGTCAGCCCGGCGTTTCCGCACGTAAGCCCGCAACAGTTTTTCAATTTCGCGTTCCGGTTCCATTCGTTCAATCAGTTGGACGGGAAAGCGCCCGGGTTTTCCCGTGAAAAATTCCACGCGCGATTTCCTCCAGCCGGTCCAGGCACTTGCTCAGGCGCGAACTCACGGTCTTCGGATTCAGGTTCAATGTGCGGCTGATCTCTTCGTAGCTCAAGTCGCCGAAATAGCGCAATTCGAGGATTTCGCGGCACGGTTCGCCCACGCGGTCAAGGGCGGTGCGCACGCCGGCCATCTGTTCGGCGTTCATGGCTGCATCGTCCGGCCCCGGTGCGTTGGCCGGCGGGTCGGGCGCCAAGCCGGTTTCCGGATCCTCGGCCTGCAAGGAGATGGTGACTTGCCTGCCACCGCGCTTGAGGGCATTCCGTTTTTCACGGTAATCGCGCGCGGCATTGGTCGCGATCCGGAACAACCAGGTCTGGAACCGGCTTTCCCCATGAAACGAGCCCAGGTTTTTGATGACCGACAGGAAGGCTTCCTGGCAGATTTCCTCGGCGTCTTCACGGGTGAAATCGGGCGCCAGTTGGAAAATAAAACGGCCCGCCGCCGCGTAATGGAGATCAAATAATTCGTCCCACGCGGCCGGTTCGCCGCGACGGCAACGCGCCAGCAGTGCCGCTTCTGCATCCATGCTTCTTTAAACTCTACGGCAAGGCGCCGCGTTTGAACAGGATTTCCGCCGGCGCATCAAACTGCGAACGCTGACCGTCCCGGAAAGACAACAGGCCGCCGTCAGCGACGGCAGCCCTTGCGTTGACGAATCATTTACCGGTGGTATCCGTCGCGATTGTGTCCGTCGTACCGGTCGTACCTATACGCGACCCGGGCCGGACGATAGTGCCAGGCGCCGGGCACCCAGACCCGGCCGGTCGGGAGATACGACCAGTACCCTGCCACCCAGACATAATCCACGCCCGGACAGGACGGGACGGTTTGCACTACTGTGACTGGCGCAGGGGCGACTGGTGTTGCGTAGACCACCGGCGGCGAGACGACCACCGGCAGCGGGAACCCGAAGGAGACGCCGAAACGGACTCCGGCGTTGGCCGACAGAGCGGCCGCACCGATCAGCGCGGCCAGAAGTATGATTTTCGTTTTCATAGCATGTTTTCCTTTTTTCGGGGCGTGACTGCCCATACCCACCCAGACGTCTAAGTAACTATTTGGTTACATCCGCTGGAATATCGGGATTTCGCTTGAGCCCAGGCACTTGCAACCGGCGCGTCACCCGCCTCCCCAGGCCGGTTTCCGGCCGTTTTTGTTACCGCGCAAAAGATGCGCAGGCGCAAGGCCATTCCTCATGAACAGGTGTACTCGCGAGCCGCGGTTGGCGAAGCCGGATTTCACCACGGGCTCGTCAGCAGCCTCGCCCCGCCAAACTGAGCCACTACCACGGATTGACTTGCCTCGCCCCGGTGTTAGCGTGGCTTCCATCACCCGATGACCTCAAACCAAATGCGGGCGACTTCAAATTTACCGGCTGGCGCGACCGTCGTAAACCGGCCCGGCTGTGGAAGCGTCGTCCTTCGCCGATCACGGGTTTTGAGTTGCTTCGTCATTGGATCGGTGTTCATCGCCACGAACATCCTGTACGGGGAGCAACCCCTGGATTTAATGCAAAACCAGATCGCGTATCTGGCGCCCGTCCTTCAAGGTGACCAGCCACAAAAGCCGGTCATGGGCTGCGAACTGTCGGATTTCGGGTCCTGGTACGACATCGCTTATGCCGGCGGCATCAACCGTTTTATGCTCGGTTCGGTCCGGCAAGGGGTGGGTCCGAACAACGAGTTCTTTAACACAGCGCGCGACGTCGGCGTCCTCTCGCTTGTCTTTCAAACCGCTACCGGCGAAAAAATCTTTGGCGACACGGAAGCCGCCGTCACCTGGTATCCGTACGGCTGGCGGACCGTCACCCGGCATGGAAACCTGGCCATCGAATCCGCGACGTTCTTCACTGCCTTCAACACGGTTGCGATTTATGCCAAAGTCACGAATACGGGAGACCAACCGGTTTCCGTCGCTCCGGGCCTGCTCGTGACGGCGCGCTCGGGCTATGACGGGCGCGTGGATGGCAAAGTCACCGGCTCCTTCGCAAAAGACGGGCAGCAGCTTTGGTTTCGGAACGCCCGGGTCGGTTCCAAAACCACGCCCGCGCTCTACACCGACACGCTGGCCATCGGCTCGACGCTGACGCCGCTCCGGGCCACGTTTGCGCCTTTGGACCTGACCCGCGCCAGTCCGGCTGAACTGAAATTGGCGCTGGCCGGCACCGACACAGTTCGGTGGGGCGAGGCTACTGACGAGCCGCCGCAGCTTCGGATGGGCACCTCAAATCCGGCTCGCGAGGACGCTCGCCCCACCGGGATTGGCGAAACGAACCATTCGACGCTCGCAGGCGGTTTCACTTCTTCGCTGGATGCCCCGGCCGGAACGGCGGTGCTCATGGCCAAAACCATGCGGTTAAAACCGGGAAAAACGTTCGAATTCGTTTTTATCGTCGCTGCCGCGGCCGACAATGAAACCGCCGCTGCCCGGTGCGCAACCGCCACCAGAGCTTTCACCCGTTCGCCCCGGCGGGCACTGACTCAGGTGGAAAACGACTGGAACGGATTTTTCTCGGGCCTGCCCAAACTCGAGGCCCCAACGGATGCCGACCTCAAACTCTATTATTCGGCGGCCACCGCACTGCGCAAGAACCGCTATTTACGCGAGTGCGACGGGCAATTGTACAGCGCGTCGTTTCCGGCGCGCGGCGGCTTCAATTACTATTTCCAAAGCGATTCGTGCTGGAACCTTCTGGGTTATCTGGACATGAATCCACAATGGGCGGAAGGCAATGCCGTGCCGATTCTCGACCCGCCTTGCGAAATCATGGACCCGCATTTCTTCTGGTCCATGTGGGAACTGTATTCCCGCCTGCCCGGCCGCCAGCCGCGCCACGATTTCGCCGCCACAGTTTACCCGCTGCTGACGAACGCTTATTGGGATTGGACGAACAAGGTTGACATTGACGGCGACCTGTTGACCGCCACGCCCGACAATTGGGACGACAATCCGCGCTACGATCTCATCTTCAAGGAAATCAAATATGAACCCGGCTGGAACAGTTGGTGGAACGACCTGACCCGTTGCTGTCGCGAGAACAAACTCGACGACCCCGCGCCCAGTTCGCAATTGGGCTACGGCGCGGTGGTGCTGCGCCGGCTGGCCTTGATCCTGGGCAAGGATGCGGAAGCCGCGGCCTGGGCGCACCAGATCCAACGCCATCGGCAGGCGATTGACTCGCTGTGGGATGGGCAGAAGGGGTACTGGATCGTCACCTACCGCGGAACGCAGCGGGACGATGTCCTGACCAGTTCGATTATCTACCCGATTTTTTGCGACCTTTGCCGCGACCCGGCGAAGATTAAACGGGTGATTGAGCAGCACATTCTGAATCCGAAGGAATTCAACGGTCTGTTTCCGGTTCCAACCGTCGCCTATGACGACCCCCGTTATTACCATCAAAAGCCGCCGTTCCAGGACCGGCCGGGCGGGCTTTGGCGCGGCAATATCTGGATGCCGGAGACCTGGATCATCGTCAAAGGTTTGTTCAAGTACGGCTACGAAGAAGAAGCTAAAAGCATGGCCGCGCGATTGCTCAATATGATGGCCAACCAGTCCGGCTCCGTCGGTCCCTACTACCAATTTGCCCATAGCCCCGCCGAGTGGTACGACTCGCGCACGGGGCTGGGGCAGAACAACCGGGCGTTCTCCTGGTCCTCCGCCGTCGCGATGGATTATCTGCTCGGCAATTATCAGAACGAACGGGTGCTCGGCTCCAATCCCGACCGCGACCGCACCATTGCCGGCCATGTTCGGGAAATATTCGACTTCGATAGCGGTGACAGTCTTTTCAAGGTCGAAACTACCAAAACGGTCTTTCCATTCCTGGCCATGAGCGCCGCGGACGGTTTGCCGATCGAACAAAGCCGGCGGGTCCTCTTTACTTTCTCCGATCCCGGCGGCAATTTTGCCGGTTCCGCCATTCCTTTCAGATTCGAAGCGGGCCGATGGCAGGTGGAAATTGCCGCCACCGGCCACGCGGTCCCCAAAGAATCGGATGGCTGGTATCACGCGCCGCTGAACACGGAACTGGCATTGGTCCCCCGTGCGAGAACCGCCCGCTGAGGCGTGCAGAAGACGCGGACTCTACGTTCTCAAAGGCCACAAGCAAAAAATGCTTTTTAAAAGGAATTTGTGAGGCCCTTCTCTTAATCCTTGACTGTTCAACCCTCAGAGAAGGCTGCAATCATCGTGCAAACGTGCCAACCATCCAACATCCAATGAATGTCGCCAGACATCCCACAGTGCCAACCAGCATCGGTTTCCATGTCTGTTTCATGTACAACAAGAAATAAACCCAGTCTGCAAAGGGAACAAACATACAACCAAGGAACCAAGCCGTGCTATAGCGAAAAACGACGGCCAAAAACATCAAATTGCCGATGAACCATGCAATTAATCCGATCCAATAAAGAATGCAACCGACCATCAGCATAACAGCATTCCATGCAGCCTGATGCCGGATATAGGTTATCCGAAGTTATTCGCGGGCTGCCAGCGGGTCGCTGGCGATAGCCCGCGCCACCGGCGGTGCATAACTTCGCCACCGCCGGATTGGTGCCGGTAGGCTCTTGGTTTTTTGTGTGTCCGGTGCATCGGTTTCCCGCTCCCGGCGGGTCAGGTCTGCTAACGTCCCGTCGCCTAAACGATTTTGAGCTTTATGGACCCCACGCTGGGCGCGGCTTGACCCTCAACGACTGCTCGTGAGGGCGTTGTCCGTATTGCATGGCGACTCTTCTATATTGCCGTCGCCCGGTCAAGCCTGCGGAGGCACAAAACCATCCTTGTTTCCTCTCCCCGGTCAAAGCGGAGAGGAAGGCCAAGTCCGGAGACCAAGACGAGGGGCGAAAGTATCAGGGAGATCGGCGCTTTCACAAGCGCGGCCACGGGACAAACTCGGCTACGGAGTGGAGATCCTGCCGCTACTGGCCGGCGTAGAAGGCGTCCACTTTGGCGGCGACGTCCTTGTAGCCGATGTCCATTTCGTAGATGAGCTTGAATTGTTCGACGGCTTCCTCTTTCTTGCCCATGCTTTCCAGCACGCAGCCGAGGTTGTAAACCAGTTCCTTCTTTTCGTCGTCGAAGACCAGTTTTTCCTTGATGGCGTTCTGAAGCGTGCGGGCGGCGAGGTCGAACATCTTGCGTTTGGCGTAGCACTGGGCGAGATAGCCCATCGCCAACAGGCGCTTGTGCGGATTGCCCTGCGCCTTCTGAAATTCCTGGATGGCTTCGGTGATTTTGCCCGCCTGGAAATACAACTGGCCCATTTCAAACCGGATGGCCAGGTCGGTGGGGTACTTTTCCGCGCGCTGTTGGCATTCGGTGATCTGGTAATTCAGTTTCTCGGCCTGGATTTTCGCGGATTGTTCCGCGTAATCGGCCGCCGCGGGATCGAGCTGCTCCAATTGGTGGTCGAACCGGCGCACAATGGTTTTAGCCATGGCACGCTCGAGCGAGGGGTCGTTGCCCATCTCGGAGTTTTTGACCCGGTCGTACAGTTCCATTGCCTTGTCGAACCGTTTCTTCTCCGTGTACAGCTCGGCGAGGGAGCGAACGAGCCTGAGGTTCTTGGGTTCGGTTTGCAGGCGCTGTTCATATTCGCCAATCAGTTTCTCGGCATTGTCCTCGGTTTTGACGACGCGCTTTTCCTGTTCGAGCGAGACGGCCTCCTTTTTGTCCTTCAGGATGTCGCGATAGGAGCCTTTGCCGCCTTCGAGCGCGGCGTAACCGCCCTCGTCCATCGTTGTGCGCGCGGACAGGTTTTTCAGCGCCTGACTCAACTCGCCGTCATTGGGCGAGCTGCGCAACAGGTCGGCAAGGATTCGTTCGCCCTGCTTGGTGTCACCGCCGCTGGCGGAGAGGGAGTTGGCAAATTCAATCGCCAGATTTTTGTCCTTGGGCGAGTTTTTGACGAGGATTTCGAGGGACATGGTGCCGGTGCGCGGCAATTCCAGCGCCTGCGCGGCCTGGACGACCAGGCGATGTCCGGCGGAACTGTTCGGGTCGGTGTTCAGGATCTGTTCGGCGATGGCGAGGGCGCTGGCGGGGTTGGTGTGCAAGGCGATTTGGCCCTTGGCCACGAGGGGCGAGGAACTGGCGCCGCTGAGCATTTTTTTGAAAAAGCCGCCGCCGCCGCCGGTTTTTTTGAGCTGCAAATCGCGCAACAATCTGCGGCATTCAAAGAAGCCCGGCTCCTTTTCGAGCACCTGGTTGTAGAGCGCGATGGCATAATCGAGGTTGTCCCGCTGGGCGGCTTCCGCGCCCTTGTTGAATAAAACCCGGGCGTCGCGCGAAATTTCGTTGATTTCCTTTTCGGTCATGTTGTTTGCTGTGTTGATTAAGATTGCTTCTGCCGGTTCAAAAATCAATCCCCAAGGCTGCAGCAAGTCAACTGCATTGTGCCTTATGCCGCAGGGCGTGGTCCACGAGCACCAGCGCCGTCATCGCCTCGACCATCGGCACGGCGCGCGGCAACACGCACGGGTCGTGGCGGCCCCGGCCCTGGAGCGTCGTATTGTGAAAGCGCACGTCCACGGTGTCCTGCGGGTGCATCACGGTGGCCACCGGCTTGAAGGCGACGCGGAAAAAGACGGTCTGGCCGTTGGAGATGCCGCCCTGGACGCCGCCGGAAAAATTCGTGGTGGTGAAAACTTTTCCGCCCCGGGCGCGAAACGGGTCATTGTGTTGCCGGCCGGTCAGCAGAATGCCGCCGAAGCCGGAGCCGATTTCAAACGCCTTGGACGCGGGCAGACTCAGCATCGCCTTGGCCAGGTCGGCCTCCAGTTTGTCAAACACGGGTTCGCCCCAGCCGGCGGGCACGCCGCGCGCGATGCCTTCGACCACGCCGCCCACGGTGTCGCCGGCTTTGCGCATTTTCTCAATCAGCCGGATCATTTTCCCGGCCGTCTTACGGTCGGGGCAACGAACGATGTTCGCTTCCACGTCCGCGAACTTCACCTGGTCCGGGGCGATGCGGGCGATGATGTTCCGGACCTGTTTGACATAGGCCAGGGTTTCGACGCCGAAGCGTTCGCGCAGGATTTTTTTGGCAATGGCGCCGGCGGCGACGCGGCCGACGGTTTCGCGTGCGCTGGCGCGGCCGCCGCCCTGCCAGTTGCGGATGCCGTATTTGGCGAAGTAGGTGAAGTCCGCATGCGAGGGGCGGAATTTGGTTTTCATTTCCGCGTAGGCCTCGGGGCGCGCGTCAGTGTTTTTGACCCACAGACATATTGGCGTGCCGAGGGTCTTGCCCTCGAACGTGCCGGACAGGATTTGCACCGTGTCGGATTCCTGGCGGGGCGAAACGATTTTGGACTGGCCCGGCCGGCGCCGATCCAGGTCGGGCTGGATGTCGGCTTCGGTCAGCTTGAGGCGCGGCGGGCAGCCGTCCACGACCACGCCCACGCCGCCGCCGTGGGATTCACCCCACGTCGTGATGCGGAACAATTGCCCGAAGGTGCTGGCCATGGGGGAAGGATGCAAAATTACCGTTCACCGGTCAAACCCCACATTTCGGAGGGACGAGTTATCCGAGTCCCCATCTAAAACTTATTTGAAGGGAGACAGGGACCCGTGTAACTCGTCCTTCCGAAATAATTGGGACTCGTGTAACTCGTCCCTCTGAGATAATGTGCCGCGAATGAATCGCATTGTGGAATGCTTTGCGCGGCTGAAACGCGCCGACCGGAAGGGTTTCATCGTCTATATCGGCGCGGGCGACCCGGGTCTGACGGCCACGCGCGAGCTGGCCCTGGCGTTCGACCAGGCGGGTGTGGATATTCTCGAATTGGGCGTACCGTTCAGCGACCCGCTGGCCGATGGTTTGGTGAACCAGCTTGCCGCCCAGCGTGGTCTGGATTCCGGCACGACGCCGCCCAAGGTCCTGCAGACCGTCGCCGCCATTCGAGGGAAATCGCAAATTCCCATCGTCCTTTACATCTATTTCAACCTGATTCACCGCGTCGGTTTGGAACGGTTCATCAAAGACGCCGCCAAGGCCGGCGTGGACGGTTTGCTCGTACTCGATTTGCCGCCGGAAGAATCGGACAATTACGAGGCGCTGATGAAGGCAAACGGCCTTTGCCACATTTATCTGGTGGCGCCGACGACGCCGCAGGAGCGCACGGACTTCATCGTGCGGCGCGGCAGTGGGTTCATTTATTACATCTCGCGCGAAGGCGTGACGGGAATGCAGAAACAGGTGGCGACGAATCTGGCACAGCAAGTCGCCAAAATCCGCACGCATACGAAATTGCCCATCGCCGTCGGTTTCGGCATTTCGACACCGGAACAGGCGAAACTTGTCGCACAAAGTGCGGATGCCGTCGTCGTCGGCAGCGCGGTGGTGAACCAGATTGCGATACATTGGAAATCGAAGGATTTGGTGAAGCAGGCCGGTAAATTTGTGAAATCGCTGGCGGATGCGGTCAAAAGCATTTGAACCACGGATGGACACAGATGGCACGGATTTTTAAATTCACCCCTCGCCCTGTCCCTCTCCCCGCCCGGCGGGGAGGGGGTGACGCAGCCAGGAGAGGGGCCTCTTCAGCATTCAGGTGTCTCTATCTGTATCCATCTGTGTTCATCCGTGGTTAAGAATTTATGAGCGCAAAAAGTAAATCCAACACGAAAGACCGGTTTGTCATCATCATGGCGGGCGGGCGCGGCGAGCGTTTCTGGCCGGTGAGCCGGGACAAGACGCCCAAGCAGTTGCTGGCATTGCTCGGTAAAAAATCGTTTCTCCAACAGGCCGTGGACCGCGTGTTGCCGCTGGTGCCGGTGAAGAATATTTTTGTCATCACCAACCAGACCCAACTGCCGGAGGTCCGCAAACAGCTTCCCAAAATTCCCAAAGCCAATCTGATTGCCGAGCCGATCGGCCGCGATACCACCGCTGCCGTCACGCTGGGTGCGGCGCTGGTGGGCGCCCGTTCCACGACCGGGGTCATGGCGGTGTTGCCCGCCGACCATGTGATTCCCGAGGAGAAGAAGTTTCAACAGGTGTTGAGCGATGCATTCGATTTGGCTTCACGCGGCCAGGCCATCATTACCATCGGCATCAAGCCGGCCGGGCCGGACACGGGGTACGGTTACATCCAGGTCGGCCAGGAATTGCCGCCGGCGCAGGGTGCAAAAAAAACGAAGACCACTTTCTTCAAAGCGGAACGGTTTGTCGAAAAGCCCGATTTTCAGCGGGCGCTGGAATACGTCAACGGCGGCCGGTACCGCTGGAACGCGGGCATGTTCGTGTGGTCGTTTGTGACCGTCACCGAAGGTTTGCAGAAGCATCAGCCGGAGATGTACGCGGCCTGCCAGCGCTGGTTTAAAGTGGCGAAACAGCCGGCCAAACTCGCGAAGGTGTTGGCGAAAGATTATCCCGGCATCCGGAAAGTCTCGGTTGATTACGCGCTGATGGAAAAGGCGCAGAACGTGATTGTGGCCGACGGCGCGTTTGAATGGGATGACGTGGGGTCGTGGACGGCGCTGGGGCGGCATCTCCAGGCCGATCCGGAAGGGAATTGCGCCGTGGCGGATTTCATCCACGTGGATGGCGCCCGCAATATTATCTACGACGCGCGGACAAAAAACCGGACGCCCATTGCCGTCGTCGGTTTGCGCGATTCCATTCTGGTGCAGACCGACGACGCGGTGTTGCTGGCGCACAAATCGCAGGCGCAGAAGGTCAAGGAGCTGGTCCGGAGACTGGGCGAGGACGCGAAGCTCAAAAAGCTCATTTAAGCGCGGATTACGCGGACTTCACTCCGCGGGAATTCGTGGAATCCGTGTCTTTATTTTCGACACTTTTCTTGACCTTTGCCGCTGAAAAGGCAGACTATCCGGCTCGGCATACTGAAGTTTTGAGTTTTTAATTTTGAATTCCTGGTTGGTTAAAGAGGGAAGAACGCCATGGCGGACTGAATTTAAAATTTTGAACTGAAAATTAAAAAAATGCAGCACATTCGAAACATCGCCATCATCGCGCACGTGGACCACGGCAAGACGACGCTCGTGGATTGCCTGCTCAAACAGTCGGGTACGTTCCGTGCCAACGAGGCCAAGGCCAGCGAGGAACGCATCATGGATTCGATGGACCTCGAACGCGAAAAGGGCATCACCATCCGCGCCAAGAACGCCGCGTTCAAATACAAGGATTTTCACATCAACATCGTGGACACGCCCGGCCACGCGGATTTCGGCGGCGAGGTGGAGCGCATCATGAACATGATTGACGGCGTGCTGCTGGTGGTGGACGCCGCCGAAGGACCGCAGGCGCAGACGCGGTTCGTGCTGCGCAAGGCGTTGGAAGCCGGCGCCAAGCCGATTGTGGTCATCAACAAGATTGACCGTGACAACGCGAACCCGAAGAAGGTGCTCGACCAGGTCTTTGAATTGTTCATTTCGCTCAACGCCACGGACGAACAGCTCGATTTTCCATTCGTCTATTGCTCGGCCAAGGCCGGTTACGCGAAGATGGATTTGAGTCACGTCAGCGGGACGATGGAACCGTTGTTCGACGCAATCGTGAAACACATTCCGTCACCGCGCGCCAAGGCCGGCGACGGTTTCCAGATCCTCGTCGCCAACCTGGATTACAGCGATTACCTGGGGCGCATCGCGTTCGGCAAAATCATGGCGGGCAAGGTGAAGGCGGGCGAACCGGCGGTATGCCTGCACGGCCACGGCAAGGTGACGAGCGGCAAAATCACGATGATTTACCACTTCGAAGGCTTGAAACGGATTGAAATCCAGGAAGCGCACGCGGGCGACATCGTGGGGATTACCGGGTTCGAGGAGGTGTTCATCGGCGAGACCATCGCGGACAAGCCGGAACGCGGGGCGTTGCCGTACATTCCGATAGATCCGCCGACGATTCAGATGGAATTTGCGGTGAACGACGGCCCGCTGGCGGGGCAGGACGGCAAGCTGGTCACGGCGCGGCACATCTGGGAGCGGCTGCAAAAGGAAATCCGCACCAACGTCGCCCTCCGCATCAAGCAGACCGACGACCCGAAAGTGTTCGAGGTGGAAGGCCGCGGCGAAATGCAAATCGCCATTCTGGTGGAGCAGATGCGGCGGGAGGGTTACGAGGTTTTGGTTTCCCGCCCCGAGGTGCTTTACAAGAAGGACGCCGGCGGCAACCTGCTGGAGCCGATTGAGAAATTGTTTCTGGAAATCCCGCAGGAATTCATGGGGGTCATCATGGAAAATCTTTCCGGCCGCAAGGCGGAAATCATCAACATGAACCATCACGGCGACCAGGTGACCATTGAGGCGCTGATTCCGATGCGCGGATTGATTGGTTTTGAGACCGATCTGGTGAATCAGACGCGCGGTCTGGGCGTGATGAGCCATCTGTTCCATGAATACGGCCCCGACCGCGGCGAGATTGTGGCGCGCAAGAACGGCTCGCTCGTCAGCATGGAAAGCGGCGAGGCCATGGCCTATGCCCTGAACATGATCCAGGAACGCGGCCGGTTGATGGTGGAACCCGGCGACGCCATTTACGCCGGCATGATTGTGGGCGAAAACGCGCGTGACAACGACATCCCGGTGAATCCGTGCAAGGCGAAGAAGCTGACCAACATGCGTTCCCAGGGTGAAGGCAAGGGCATCCAACTTAACGCGCCGTTCAAGCTCTCGTTGGAGCGCGCTTTGGAATACATCGGTTCCGACGAGTACGTGGAAGCCACGCCGAAAAATCTCCGGCTCCGCAAAAAAATCCTCGACGAAACGCGGCGCAAACGCGCCGAGCGCTCGCGCGTGATCAAGATCCTTGCAGAGTAACGGGAGGGTAGTGGCACCGTTTGGCAGAGTGAAGTCTCAGTCGAGCCGGTTCGTGGGGACGCTCGCCCCGCACAAAGCGGCAAACTCTGCCCCCAGCGGGTGCGTCCGGCTTTTCAGGCGGGCTTTCCCCGGTATTCCATGCCGACGAGGCAGACGTCATCGGCGAACTCATGGTCCACGGAGAAATTGCCGATGGCTGCCAGCAACTCGTCGAACAACTGGCCGGCGGGCTTTTGCAGACGGTCTTTCACGTCCATGATCAGCCGTTCCTGGGAATATAATTCCTCGTTTGGGCCCTGGACTTCGTAGAGGCCGTCGGTGAAGAGCATCAGGAGATCGCCGGGGGCGAGGCCGATTTCAGTGGTTTGATACGGCGGATCCTCGAACAAGCCGAGGGCGGGCTGGCTTTTGCCCGAGGCGTTCACCAACGGCTCAACGCGGCCGGCCCCGCGATGGATCATCAGAGGTTTGGGATGGCCGGCGTTGGCGAAGCGGAGGACGCCGGTGCGCCAGTTGGCGACGAGATAAAAGGCCGTGGTGAGCATCGGCGAGCCGGTGGTTTTAAGGATGGTAAACAGGTCGGCATTGACCTTGCGCAAAAAATTTCCCGGATCGCGTGCAATGGGTTTCAGCTCCTCCACCAGCGCGCGAATCATGGCGGTGACCAGCGCCGCGCGCATGCCGTGTCCGGTCACGTCGCAAATAAAGACCGCCGCTTCGTCCTCCGAGAGCGCGGAAACATTGAAGAAATCGCCGCTGACGGTTTCCGCCGGCTGGTAGCGATGCACGAACTGGAAGGCGCTTTGTTCCGCGGGCACGCCGGCCGGGAAAGCGGGATATTGCTGGGGCAGCATGGCGAACTGGATTTCCCGCGCCATGTGGAGGTTTTCCTCCATCAACAGGTTTTTGGTGCGCAACTCCTCGCGGCTGCGAGCCAGCTCGGCGTTCGCCCGGCGGATTTGTTCCTCGGCCATTTTTTGCGCCGTGATGTCCCAGAAAATCCCCTGCAACCCGATGATGCTGCCATCCGCGCCGTAAAGCGGTGTTTTGACGACCTGAACGATGGTTTTTTCCTGCCCGAGCGGCTGATGCTCCTCGATGATTTCGTAGGTCTGGCCGGTTTCAATGACGCGCCGGTCGTCGCGCTGGTATTTTTCGGCCAGCTCCTTCGGGAAGAAATCGAAATCCGTCTTGCCGAGGATGTCCTCCAGCTTGCATTTGTAATGTTTGCAGTATTGCTGATTGGCAAAGGTGAACCGGCCCTGCAAATCCTTCCGAAACACGTTTTGGGGCATGGTCTCGACCAGCGAATGGTAAAGGGACTCGGAGTTTCGCAGGCTCATCTCCGTCTGCTGGTGCTCGGTGATGTCCTGGACCGTGCCCTCGTAGTAAAGCAGCTTGCCCTGGGCGTCGCGGACCGCACGGCAATTTTCCGAAATCCAGATGACCGTGCCGTCCTTGCGATAAATCTGGGATTCGAAGTCGGTGATGGTTTCGTTGGCTTGCATCAACCGGACGAATTCGTCGCGCCGGGCCGGCTGCACATACAGGCTGCGCCCAATGTCCTTGATGCTGGCCATCAATTCCACAGGCGAAGCGTAGCCATAGATGCGCGCCAGCGCGACGTTCGCCAGCAGGTAATGCCCGTCCGGGGTGGTGCGGAATATACCCTCCACCAGGTGATCAAACAGGCCGTAATAATTTTCCTTTTCCCGGAGCAGGGCCGTTTGCTCCAGATGGCGTTCCAGCGCGCAGCGGATCACCGGTTCCAGCGCGCGTTCCCCCAGATTCTCCCGGGCAAAATATTCCTGAGCGCCGGCGCGAATGACTTCCACGGCGAACGCTTCATCCTGGGTGGGGCCCAAAACCACCATCGGCACGCCCGGCGCCTTGGTGGCGAGGAAGGTGACTTGAAAGAGGCCGGCGGCGTTGGCCGAGGGAAGTTCAAATAAAACGACATCAAAGGAACCGGCCGCCAACCGGGCCGCTCCGCCATCCAGCGCCGGCGCCGTGGCCATTTCAACGGGTTGTCCTTCTTTGCGCAATTTCTGGGCCACGGCCTCGGCCAAAAGCCCGTCGCCGGCAATCAACAAAACTTTCAACAATTCAGATTCCATAGTGTGAACCGGGCCCGCGCGGTGGGCACGGGCCGGTTCAGTTTGACCCGTCCGGCCATGAACATACGAAATTAACGCGCCACCGCAAGCGAGTTGCGCCCGCGCCGGAATTTTGGTTCAATCCGTTTCAATGAATCGGCGACCTGAACTCCCTGGGGTTAATTTCTGCCGAAGGTTTCGGGTTCCAGCTTCCAGCGAACGCCGGCGCCGACGGGGTTGGCAAAACCCCCATGTGTGATTTGGATTTATGAAAACCTATCAACCTGCAGACATCCGGAACTTCGCCGTCGTCGGCCACGCCTCGTCGGGCAAGACCATGCTCAGCGAGGCGATGCTCCTGTGCGGCGGCGTCATCAACCGCATGGGCCGCATCGCCGACGGCTCCACCGTTTCGGATTATCACGTGAGCGAAAAGAACCGGCAGATTTCCGTTTCGGCGTCCCTGTTGCACACCGAATGGGCGGGCAAGAAGTTCAACATCATTGACACGCCCGGCTATCTCGATTTCATCAGCGAAGGTCTGGGCGCGTTGCGCGTCGGCGACTTCGCGCTGGTGGTCGTCCACGCCAATCATGGCCTCGGCGTCGGCACGGACCGCGTCTGGAATTACGCGAGCGGCTACGGCATTCCGAAAATGATTGTCGTCAACGCCGTGGACAAGGAGAACGTGGACTTTGACGCCGTGGTCCGGCAATTGCAGGAGCATTTTGGCCGGCACGTGTTTCCCTTGGCGGTGCCGGTGAACGCCGGGCCGGGTTTCAACAAGGTTCTGGACGTGCTGCGCAATGAGATCGTCACCTACGCGACGGACGGTTCGGGCAAGTATCAGGAGGAGCCGGCCTCCGGCGAATGGGCGGCCAGAGTCAAGGAACTGCACGGCCAGCTCATTGAACACATCGCCGAGTCCGACGACGAGCTGATGAACAAGTTTTTCGAGCAGGGCAGTCTTTCCGAGGAGGAGTTCCGGGCCGGCATCCACGCGGCGGTGCAGAAGGAGTTGTTCATCCCGCTCTTCGCCACGTCGGCGGAGAACAACATCGGCGTGGCGCGGCTCATGGATTTCATCGCCAAATACGGTTCCTCGCCGGTGGACCGCAAAAAAGTCAAGGCCATGGACGCCAACGACAAGGAGATCGAGGTGGCGCTCGACAGTAATGAAACGGTGGCCTACATCTTCAAGACCATGGCCGAGGCGCACTTCGGCGAATTGACCTTTTTCCGCGTTTATTCCGGCTCGGTGACGGCCGGCTCGGATTTGTTCAACAGTGACCGCAAGGTCAGCGAGCGCGTCGGGCAGATCTACCTGCTCAACGGCCAGACCCGTGAGGCCGTTCCCACGCTGGGCGCGGGCGACATCGGGGCGACGGTCAAGCTCAAGGACACCCACACCGGCAACACGCTCTGCCACGCCAAGCATCCGGTCAGGCTGCCGAAGGTGGTTTATCCCAAACCGAACATCCACGCGGCGCTCATTACCAAGGTCAAGGGCGAAGAAGACAAGGTCGCCTCCGGCCTGGCCGCGTTGCACCATGAGGACCCGACCTTTCTTTACGTCGTGGATTCGGAATTGCATCAAACCATCATTTCCGCGCAGGGCGAATTGCACCTGGAAGTGGTCGCCGACCGCTTGCGCCGCCGGCACAACGTTCACGTTGAGCTCGGTGAGCCCCGGGTCCGTTACCGCGAAACCATCCGGGGCAAGGGCGATTCCAAATACCGCCACAAGAAGCAGACCGGCGGCGCGGGCCAGTTCGCCGAAGTCTGGATGCGGATCGAGCCGAAACCGCGTGACTCCGGCATCGAGTTTACCAACTCGCTCGTGGGCCAGAACGTGGACCGCGTGTTTGTGCCGTCCGTGGAAAAGGGCGTCAGCCAGGCTTGCACGGAGGGCATCCTTGCCGGCTGCCGCGTGACTGACGTGAAGATTGATTTTTACGACGGCAAGATGCATCCGGTGGACTCCAAGGACATCGCGTTTCAAATCGCCGGCTATTTTGCGTTCAAGGAAGCGTTCCTGGCCGCCCGGCCGGTTTTGCTGGAACCGATCGAGAACGTTGAGATCCGCATTCCGGAGGATTGCATGGGCAAGGTGATGGGCGACCTGTCGTCACGGCGCGGAAAAATCATGGGCATGGACACCGATGGCGCCTTTCAGCTGATCAAGGCGCAGGTGCCGGCCAAGGAGCTTTACCATTATTCCAGCACGCTCCGGTCACTGACCGGCGGGCGTGGTGTCCACGCCGAGGACTTCAGCCACTACGAGGAAATGCCGCGCGAGGCAACAGAGAAAGTAATTGAAGAGGCAAAGAAGCGGAAAGCCGCGGTGGAAGCGCACTAGAACACTCAACTTCGGCTCAAGCGCTGGCAAGCCTTGATGGCGAAATCAACGTGGCGGAAACGGCATCCGCCCGGGCAAATCATCGGCGCTCAGTGCACGAGCGCCGCTTCGCTTTTGCGGACGGCGGCATAGAGCGCGTCCTTCAATTTGGCGCGCTTGAACTTGAGTTCGTCGAGTTCCTGATCGGTGGCGTACTCGATGTCTTCCTCAATGCGGCAGATTTCGTCGTCGAGTTTGTGATATTCCTCGAACATCGCGCGGAACCGGGCGTCCGCCAGCTTGAGCGAACGGATGGTTTCGCGATGTTCGGGGAATTCCGTCACGAACGGATGATGGATGTCCATGGGAGTGTCTCCGGTTGAAGGTTGATCCGTCGCGCCGATGCGCGGCGGAAAGTTGCGGTCGTTGAACGCTTCACTGTTCTCATGACCCGAATATACCTGTAATAAAGCTCAAGTAGGCGGTTCTGGCCAGTGAAATTTTCGCAAAATTTTTGTGTTTTGTGCCGATCCGCCCGACTGCCGTTTTCTTTCCGACTTTTCAAGCCCATGGGAATCGCCTAAATTGCCGCTACTCTCGTCCCATGCCGAGTGTTTACATCAAGACCTACGGTTGCCAGATGAACGAGCGCGACAGCGAAGCCGTCGCCGCGCAACTCGTGGCCAGGGGCTACACACTGGCGCCGTCCGAAACCGTGGCCGACGTGATCCTGCTCAACACGTGCAGCGTGCGCGATCTCGCGGAACAAAAGGCGCTCCGGAAAATGGAAAACCTCGCCGCGGATGTCCGCCGCGAACGGCCCCGCGTCGTGCTTGGGTTCATGGGCTGCATGGCCCAAAGCCGGGGACAGGAACTCATTGACCGCTTGCCGGACGTGGATTTGGTCCTCGGCACGCAAAAATTCCATCGCACGGCGGATTGTCTCGACGAAATTCTGGCTGGGCGTGAGGAGAAAATTGTGGATGTGGCGGAGGAGCCGGGGAGCGAGGCGACGATTCGGGAACATCTCCTTTATGGAAATGGGGCGAGGAATGACGGTGGAAATGGCGGCGGTCATAGACCGCCGCTACAGGTCACCGCATTTGTCAGCATCATGCAGGGCTGCAACCAGTATTGCACCTTCTGCATTGTGCCCTACACGCGCGGCGCGGAACGCAGCCGGACGATTGCCGACATTGTGTCCGAGTGCCGCCAGTTGGTGGCGCAAGGCGTGAAGGAAATCACCCTGCTTGGACAGATTGTAACGAGTTATGGAAAACGCGAGAAGCGTGACGAGTGGCGCGTGACGCGTGACGCGAATGTCCCGTCACCCGCCACCCGCCACCCGTCACTTTCCCCCTTCGTCCAACTCCTCGAAGCCGTCCAGGAGATCGAAGGACTGGAACGCATCCGCTTTACCTCGCCGCATCCGAAAGGGTACGGCGACGATTTGATTGAGGCCTATGCGCGGCTGCCCAAGCTGGTCGAGAGCGCGCATCTGCCCGTCCAGAGTGGCAGCAATCGCGTGCTGAAATTGATGCACCGCGGCTACACGCGGGAACGTTACGTTGCCATCGTCGAAAAACTGCGCCGCGCCAGACCGGAAATCGGCGTCAGCACGGACTTCATTGTCGGTTTTCCCGGTGAAACCGAGGAGGATTTCAACGAAAGCCTCTCCCTGGCGCGCGAGGTGGAATTTGACCAGGCGTTCATCTTCAAATACTCGCCCCGGCGCGACACGCCGGCCGCCGTGATGCCGGACCAGGTGCCGCAAAATGTGCGCGAAGAACGTAACCAGCGGTTGCTCGCAGTCATCAACGAAATCGCCAAACGCAGATACGGCGGGCTGGTCGGGCGGCCAATGCAAATCCTGGTGGAAGGGCCGAGCAAGAAAAACCCGGCGCGGATGACGGGCCGGACGCGCTGCAACCGGATTGTGGTGTTCGACGGCTCGGAACGGCATCGCGGCCAGCTCCTGGACGTGAAAATCACCCGCGCCGGCTCCTTCACGCTCTACGGCGATCCGGCGATTGTGAATCTGTGAACCGTTTCAGCCTCGAATTGTTGCCTTCAAAAAGTCCCGGATCAGAATGGCCACCGGGCCGGCGGCGTAAACGTGCAGAAAATGGCCGGCGTCGAAAATCTGTTTGAGGTGAAGTTGGGGCAGCAAAGCCGTCGCTTTGGGGACATCAAATCGTGGAGTGGAGCTGCCGATATACAAAACCGGAGCTTTTACCCGGGGGAGAATGTGCTCCGGGTGCAGTTCGCCGGCCTGCTCCGGCAGAAAGCGCAGCACGGCCTCCGGCGCGGAACACATCATTTGGAGAATGGCGTCGCAACGGGCATCGCGTTCGGCAGGCAGAAAGAAAACCTTGCGGAGGAATCCGGCCAGCCGGCCCCGGAAATCAGGTTCCTCCAACCAACCGCGAATCAACTCCTGGCCGGTCAGGGTTTTTTCCGTCGCTGGCAGGCTGCCATCCAGATTGATCACCGCGCGCGGCCGCAACCGGCCCGAAGCGGCAGCCATCACGGACAGTACGCCGCCCATGCTGTGCCCGACCAGAACCGGCCGCGTTAATCCTTGCGCCAACGCGAAGTCCACGAGCGCGTCGGCGTAATGCGCGAAAGTGGGCGAAAATCCGTCCAGGGATGTCCGGCCGTGCCCGGGCAGGTCGGGACGGAAGATGCGAAAGTCTTCACCCAGAAATTGACTCAACGGAATGAATTGTTCTCCGTGGCAGGCCCAGCCGTGGGTGCAAATCAACGGAACGTTGCCGGAACCGGAAATTTCAAAATGCAATTCCACCTGTTTCATGACGGACAGTCACCGGCGCTTCACCGTCCGCTCGCTGATTTTATTCGGGCCACGTTACTTTTCAAACCCCGGCCTGTCCAGATTGAATTTTTCAAGTCTCCCCCGTGTCAATCAATTTACTCGCGGTTTGCCGGAGTTCGTGGTTAACTTTTCAAAATGAGTTTATCGTTATTGTCCATTGTGATGGGACTGGGCATGGCCGTGCCGCAGGTTTATGGCATCGCCAGGCCGCAGCAGTTCGCGGCGGCAGCCCGCAGGTTTCCGCGCAACCTGCCGCTGGGCGTCGCGCTCATGCTGCTCGGCACGGCGTGGTTTGTCTGGAACGTCCATAACGAATCGGTCTCGGATTTTGCGTCTTTCAAGCCGGCGATGATGGCGGGATTTGTGGCGGTGGGTGTCTTGAGCTGTGTTTTCATCCAGGACTTTCTGGCGGTGCGCGGACTGGCGGTCGTGGCGTTGCTGCTCGCCAAATTGATGGTGGACACGGGCCGGCCGCATCTGGGTCAGACGCATTGGGTGTGGGTGATGCAAACGTGGGCCTATGTGCTGGTCGTCGCGGGCATCTGGTTCACCGTGACTCCGTGGAAGCTGCGGGATTTGATAAATTGGGCCAACGCCACCGAGACGCGTGTTCGCGTGACCAGCACCCTCCGGCTGGCGTTTGCGATTTTCATCGTCCTGCTGGGTCTGACCGCGTTTCGCGCGATGTAATCTCGGCACACCGCAATTCTCCCGCTCCTGCCTCCGCCGGACTTTCATGCCATGGCCGGATTTGACGTGTAATTTTAACCTGATTGTAACGTGAACACCCGACACTTAACCGATTAAACTCCCCGACTGAAAATGAACAATACCGTTCTCTCCCTCATTGGTTGCGCCGGCTGCCTGGCGGCGGTCAGCGGCTTGCCTGCCCAGACCCTGATCAACGGTGCCGGTTCGACGTTCGATTACCCGGCTCTCACCAAATGGTTCGAGGCCTACGCCAAAGTGGATTCCGACGTCCGCTTCAACTACCAGTCCATCGGCTCCGGCGGCGGCCAGAAGTTGTTGCTCAACCAGACCGTGGACTTTGGCGCTTCCGACGCGCCGATGACCGATGCGTCCCTGTCCAAGGCCCCCGGCAAAATCCTGCACCTGCCGGTCGTGGCTGGCGGCGTGGCCATCATTTACAACCTGCCGGGCAATCCCAGGCTCAAGTTGGACGGCGAGACGCTGGCCAACATTTATCTGGGCAATATCACCAAATGGAACGACACGAAAATCGCCGCGCTCAATCCCGGGATAAACCTGCCCGATCTGCCCGTGATTGTTGTCCATCGTTCCGACGGCAGCGGCACGACGTTCATCTTCACCGACTATCTGAGCAGCGTGAGCCGCGTGTGGGCGGATACGGTCGGCAAGAACACCGCCGTAAGGTGGCCCGCCAACGTCGGCCTGGGCGCCAAGGGCAGCGAAGGCGTCGCCGGCCAGGTCAAGCAACTCTCCGGGGCCATTGGTTATGCCGAACTGGCTTACGCCGACCAGAATAAAATTCCCTACGCCGACATGAGGAACGCCGCCGGGAATTTTATCGCTCCCGCGCCGGACTCCGTCAGCGCCGCGCTGGCCACCGCCAACATCCCGGCTGATTTCCGGTTCTCGATGGTCAATGCGCCCGGGGACAGGGCGTATCCCATCGCCGGCGCCAGTTGGATTCTGGTTTATCAACGGCAGAAAGACGCCGATCGTGGTGCAAAGCTCGTCGCCTTTTTAAAATGGGCGGTCACGGACGGCCAGAAAATTTCAGCCACGCTCGACTACGCGCCGCTGCCGGAAAGCGTCCAGCAGCGCGAATTTCGTTTGCTGGACACGATTAAGTAGTGACTTCGCTCCGCCTCCCGTTATTGTTGTGGGCGTGAGCCAGACGAAGAGCGCTGTTCCTCCCGCTCTTCGTCCTTTTGGTTTTTGACGAATAAGGAACGTGTGAACGCCGTTGCGACCAGCGAGAACCTGCCGGCCACGAGGTCTGGCGATTGGCATTTCGGAGACCGCGCCTTCCAATGGCTGACCCTGGCCATGGCGGCGGTCATTTTTGCGCTCATCGTTCTTATCGGCTGGGAACTGGCGCGCGGCGCGCGGCCGGCCATGCACCAATTCGGCTGGGGTTTTCTCATCAGTACCGATTGGGATCCCGTCAACGAAAAATTTGGCGCCCTGCCGTTTATTTTTGGCACGCTGGTCTCCTCGGCCATCGCGCTGCTCGTCGCCGTGCCCATCAGCATTGCCACGGCGGTCTATCTGACCGAACTCGCGCCGCTGTGGCTGCGTCAGCCGCTGATCATGTTCATCGAATTGCTGGCCGCCGTGCCGAGCGTGATTCTCGGTTTGTGGGGCATCTTTGTGATGGTCCCGTGGCTGCGTGACCACTTGTTTCCCTGGCTCCAGAAATGTTTCGGCTTCCTGCCCCTTTTCAAAGGGCCGATTTATGGCGTCAGCATGTTGGCCGGCGGCATCATCGTCGCCATCATGATTATTCCCATCATCACGTCGGTCTCCCGCGAAATCCTGCGCTCGGTGCCCGGCTTGCAGCGCGAAGCCGCCTACGCGCTGGGCGCGACGCGCTGGGAAGTCACGCGCATCGCCGTGTTGAGCTACGCGAAAAAGGGATTGTTCGGCGCGGTGATTCTCGGATTGGGCCGTGCGCTGGGCGAGACGATGGCCGTTACCATGGTCATCGGCAATTCGCCGCAAATCGCCGCGTCGTTGTTCGCGCCCGGCTACACACTGGCCAGTGTCATCGCCAATGAATTCAACGAAGCCACCGGCAGTCTCTACACCAGTGCCCTGATTGAACTTGGCCTGGTCCTGCTGGGTGTGACCGTGCTGGTCAACGTCGCCGCACAGTTGCTGCTGAAAACCTTCGCCGGCCCCAGCGTGAAACCACAACACTGACCATGACCGTTTCCAACCATCGCTGGCGCAATTTCAAGAATGCCGTCATCCAGGCGGCCACGTTCGCGTGCGCAGTTCTGGTTGTCACGCCGCTGGTGCTGGTGTTTTACCACCTCGTCACCCAGGGTTTCACTTCCATCAACTGGGCGTTCTTCACCCAGTTGCCCAGACCGGAGGGCGAAGCCGGCGGCGGCATGGCCAACGCCATCGTCGGCACGTTCCTCCTGCTCGGACAAGCCGCCTTGTTCGGCGTGCCGGTCGGCGTGCTCGGCGGCATTTACCTTTCCGAATACGGCGGCCCGCACTTGAACTGGTGGATTCGCTTCGCGGCGGATATTTTGAACGGCGTGCCGTCCATCATCTGGGGCATTGTGGTGTTCGCGCTGCTGGTCGTTCACAACGTCAGCCTGTTCGGCCACGTGCTGATCCCCCGCGGATTTTCGGCCATCGCGGGGGGCCTGGTGCTGGGACTGATGATGATTCCGCTGGTGATGCGCACGACCGAGGAAGTGTTGCAACTGGTGCCCGGCGGCTACCGCGAGGCCGCGCTCGCCCTCGGCATCGCCAAATGGAAAACCATCGCGCAGATTGTCGTCCGTACCGCCCTCAAAGGCATCGTCACCGGTGTTCTGCTGGCGCTGGCCCGCGTGGCCGGCGAAACCGCGCCGCTGCTGTTCACCGCCTTCGGCAACCTCGGCTGGGCGCACAAGCTGACCGAGCCCATCGCCGCCATGCCGCTGCAAATTTTTATCTACGCCATCGGGCCTTACGACGACCAGCACCGACAGGCGTGGGCCGGCGCGTTCGTGCTGCTCGTGCTCGTGCTGGCCATCAACATCGGCGTGCGGTTCCTGACTCGCGATCGTTTTGCCCGGCGTTCCTGAACCCCAATTGCCATGCCCCTCATCTCCACCCAGGCCGTCAGCACTCCGCCGGACCTGAAATCCACCGGCGCGCCGGCTTTGACGGTCCGCAATCTCTCGGTGTCCTTCGGCGGCAACCAGGTCATCAAACACGCGTCGCTCGACATTGCTGCCCGGGCCGTTACGGCCATTATCGGGCCGAGCGGTTGCGGCAAGTCCACCTTTTTGCGCGCGCTCAACCGGATGCATGAGTTGAATCCCGAAGCGCACGTAACGGGCGAAATCCGGCTGTTCGGCCAGGACCTTTACTCCCGGAGCATCGAACCCGTGATTGTGCGCCGCCGCATCGGCATGGTGTTCCAAAAATCCAATCCGTTCCCGACGATGTCCATCGCCGACAACGTCACCGTGGGGTTGCGTTTGAACGGCGTGCGCGCCCGAAAAGTTCTGGCTGAACGCACGGAACAGACCCTTCGCATGGCCGCGTTGTGGGACGAGGTCAAGGACCGCCTGCACGCCCCCGCCATCAGCCTGTCCGGCGGGCAGCAACAGCGCCTGTGCATCGCCCGCGCGCTGGCGGTGGAACCGGAAGTGCTGCTCATGGACGAGCCGGCGTCGGCGCTCGACCCGCTGGCCACGGCCAAAATTGAAGACTTGATTGTGCAGTTGAGAAAGGATTACACGATTGTGATTGTGACGCATAACATGCAACAGGCGGCGCGCGCGTCGGACTTCACCGCCTTCTTCTATCTCGGTGAACTGATCGAGTTCGGGCCGACCGCCAAAGTCTTCACCCACCCGTCGCAGAAGCGCACGGAAGATTATGTGACCGGCCGGTTCGGTTGAGCTAATTTGACTTATGGAAAATTATTTTGAGGCGGGCCTGGACGATCTCCGGCAGAAATTGCTCACGATGGCCAGCCACGCCGAGACCGCGGTGAACCAGGCCGTCCAGGCGCTCGTGCAACGTGATTATGACCTCGCCATCCGGGTGAAGGAAAACGACCGCATCCTGGACCAGTTCGAGGTGGAAATTGACGAACTGGTCATCCAGTTGCTCACCCGGGCGCCGTTGGCCACCAACCTGCGCCTCGTCACCGTCGCCATGAAGATTTCCCAAAACCTCGAACGGATCGGCGACGAGGCGACCAAGATCGCCAAGCGCGCCCGGGACCTGAGCCAGGAACCGCCCGTGAAAATCGTCCTCGACCTGCCCCGGCTGGCCCGGATGGCGCTCGACATGCTCAAGGCCGCGCTGGATGCCTTTGTGAACCACGATTCCGCCGCCGCCCGCGCGCTGGTCCCGCGGGACAAGCAGGTGGACGCGCTCAACAAGGAAATTCACCAGAACCTGGCCCAGTACATGGTGGCCAACCCCGACATGATCGGTCGTTGCCTGCATCTGATGGTCGTCTCCAAAAGCCTCGAACGCATCGCCGACCACGCCAAAAATGTCGCCGAGGACATCGTTTACCTCTATGAGGCGCAGGACATCCGCCATGCCGGCGCAAAAAACCAGGCCTCGTCTGCTCCCGGCGCGTAATCGTCGTTTTAAAAAACAGCCGCCGATGTGAATCGGCGCAAATCGAATAAAGGGCAACGAAATGGCGCGAACTGACGTTCGCGGCCACGAACCAGTGGAACCATCACGACACGCGAAATGGCCGTTTCCGCAACGCCGTTGGTTTGACCGGGTCCGTGACGAGATGCACCGCGACGTCAAACGACGAACGAACCGGGTTCCAACCCTGTCTGGCGCCGGCGGTCAATTCCACAGGCTGCGCAATCTCTCCAGGGCGCGGTCGAAAATGCGCGGCAGTTTTTCCCGGCGCGCGCGGTCGGCGGACGCGGTGGTCAATGCCGGATCGCCCGATCTTTTCCGGCACGGCACGGGAGCAGGGTCTTTGGCCGCGCGGCGAATCCGGTCCGCCACCGTTTCGATGGCTTCGGACTTGAGCAGATAATCGGAGGCGCCGTCGCCGAGCGCGCGTTCGCGCCATTCCGGGTTGTAACAGGTCGTGAACATCAGCACGCGCGTCCGGCGCGTGAGCGAGCGGATCGGGCGCACGGCATCCAGGCCGTTGCGGTCGCCCATCTGCACATCCAGCAAAATCACATCCGGTCCGGGTTTGCTCGCGAGCGTGCTCAACAACTGGTCCGGCGAGGAAAAATCGCGTGCGCATTGGATGCCGCCTTGCAGACCGAGCACTTCGGCCAGCAGCTTCCGCAGTTCATCGTTGTCATCCACCAGCCAGACTCGCACGCCGGGCGACAAGGTTTTTGTTGATTTGCCGGCGGCCGAATCCGCCGCGGTTGTTGCCGCCGGTTCGGAAGCGTTTTCGTTCTTCTCCATGAAACCACCTGTAGCCTGATGAATGCCAACCCGCCCGTTTTTTTCGAATTTTGAGATAGACGTCGGAAAGTGGCCCGGTTCCGGGCGTTTTCACGCGCAAAACCGGTGCAAGCCGCGGCGGCGGAGAAACGATCGGTGGCGCATTTTTTTCAACCGGTAAAAAATCCGGCAGCAAGGAGGAAATTCTGCATGCCTCCCGCCCGGCCCGTGACGGGATGCGCCGCTTGTTTGAAACGGGCGCTGCCGGATTGAAGCGGGCGCAGGCATGGTGTCCGGTCTATGGCCGGATTTTGGCGCGCCGCGCCAACGCTACATAAATTTTTCGCCCGCTTTCAGCGCGTGGCCGGCGAGAAATTCCGCGACGCTCATCCGCCGCCCGCCTTCACGTTGCAAGGCCAGGATCCGCAACGCGCCCCGGCCGCACGCAACCACAATGCCGGTTTTATCCGCTGACAAAATGGTTCCTGGCTCGCCGGTTTGTTCGCTGACTTCCGCCTTCCAGATTTTCAGGAGCTGCATTGGGGATGGAGCGAGACTCCCCGCGAGCCGGTCCGGGTCCGAATTTCCAGAAGTTCCGGCTCGCGGGGACGCTCGCCCCACCAGCGGCAGGCCTGGTAAAAACGTGTAGGCGCCCGGCCACGGCGTGAAGGCGCGCCACCGGTTCCCAATGGTTTGGGCGGGCAGATTCCAGTTAATCCGCCCGTCTTCCTTTTTGATTTTCGGCGCGAGACTGGCGTTCTCGGCCGGCTGCGGCCGCGGCTGGATTTTGCCGGCGACATAATCGGGAATCGTTTCGAGGAGCAGTTCCGCGCCCAGGCGCGCCAGCCGCTCATGAAGCGTGGCGGAATCATCTGTTGGTTGAATCGGTGTGCGCCGTTGGGCGACGACCGGCCCGGTATCCAGACCGGCATCCATTTTCATGACGGTGACGCCGGTTTCGGCATCGCCGTTGGCGATGGCCCATTGAATCGGCGCCGCGCCACGATATTTCGGCAGCAGCGACGTGTGCACATTCAGGCAGCCGTGCCGCGGCAAATCCAGGATGCTCTGCGGCAAAATCTGGCCGTAGGCGACCACCAGCACAAGCTCCGGCGCCAATCCGCGCAGTTCGGCAATGAATTTTTCGTCCCGCGCCTTTTCCGGTTGCCGCACCGGCAGGTTTAATTTCTGCGCCAGGGCTTTGACCGGGGACGGTTGCGGTTTGAGCGCGCGGCCTTTGGGCCGGTCGGGCTGCGTGACCACGGCGGCCACGGTGAATCGGTTGTCGCCCGCCAGCGCTGCCAGACTGGCGCAGGACAATTCCGCCGTGCCCATGAAAACCACTTTCATTTATGATTTACGATTTATGATTGTTGCGCGCACGGACGTAAATCATCAATCAAGAATCATAAATCATAAATCGCAATTCAGCCGAGTTTGACGACCTGCTTGAGGATGTCCAAAAACGTCTTCACCGGCGGCTGGTCGGTGTTGATGCGATGCACCAGTTTCCGGCCGTAGAAATTGATGACGGGCTTGGTTTCCTTTTCGTAGATTTTGAGCCGCTGGCGGATGACGTCCAGGTTCGCGTCGTCGAGGCGGTTGTCCTTGATGGCGCGGCGTTGCATGCGGGCGACCAGGTTCTCCCGGCTGGACGTGAGATAAAACATGGCCACCACATCGAGCGTGTCGCTCAACATCTCCGCTTGCGGCACGCTGCGCGGGATGCCGTCGAGCACCAGCGTGTCTTCCCCGGGATGGAACCGCCCGATCTTCGTGCTGCTGTCAATAAATTGCCGCCAGAGTTCGATCGCCGGCTGGTCCGGCACCAACTCGCCGCGGCTGGAATATTCGAGAAACGTTTTGCCGAGCGGACTGTCCGGACGCAGACTGCGGAAGACGTCGCCGCAGGCGCAATGGAAAAATCCCGGAATGACACCGAGATTCCGGCCGTGGGTGCCCTTGCCCGAACCGGGCGCGCCAAACATGAGAATCGTGCGGTATTTCATAGGGGTGCCGGGTGACGGGTGGCGGGTGACGGGAACATTTGGCGCAGGACCGGGCTGTCCTTCACGTCACCCGTCACTCGCCACGTGTCACTCTTCACGCGTCCTTGTGTTTGAGTTGAATTTCCTGAATGTCGGCAAACGGCACCATGACCTCCTGCCGCGTCCCGCCCTGGAGAACCTCGAAGTGCGCTTCGTTGGCCGCAATGCGGGTGATGCGCTGGGCGATCAATTGGGCGCGCCCGGTTTTGATCACGAGCACCAGGTCCTTTTCCGCCGGCCGCCGGACCACGGCGAAGAAGCCGGAAAATTTCGTTTCGAAAAACCGGCGGTTGAACATGAACTGGCCGCGCTGAAACACCTGGGCTTCCGGGTATCCGGCCTTCGTCGCGGCCGGGGCGATGTGGACTCCGGCCGCGGCCAGGCTTTCCGCCACCGGCGCCGCCGCGCCCGGTACCACGAAGGTTGGCGTTTCGGCCGGCGCTTGCGTTTCGGCCGGCGGAGCTTCCGTGCGCACCGGCAGGGAAAGGTAAATAATCGGCCCCAGAATCGGCAGCACCGCGGCCACCCCCATCACCAGCCCGATCGGCCGCGCCCGCACGATGGCGATTTCATAGGCGGCGTAGATGTTGGCCGCGTAAATCAACAACAGCGTGACAAACCCCACCGACGAGGACAGCATCGCCGTGAACAGGGATTCCTGGGGAGGCAGCGCCAGACGCGAGACGTCGTGGACTTCAATGGCCTCGTTTTTGCGTTGCGGTGGCTGGGTTTCGATAAACGGCTCGACCAATGATTTGGCTTTGGGGTTTTGCGCGAGCTCCTTCAACGCCGCTTGGGAGAACTTCGGCCACACCACGTTGGTATAGGTGTCGTCTGGCATCCGGAGTTTGACACCGCTGTCGTTGAACATGATGATGTCCCCGGAAACCGATGTGCCGTCCGCCAACTGAAACGTATCGGCGCGGACGATGGCGGACCAGCCGCAAAGGCCCAGGCTTAAAATGATCCAAAACAGGTTGCGCACGCAATTTCTTTAGCAAAGACGCCTTGGCAGCGAAAGCAAATTTACGGTAGTGGGTCTCTTTGCCTGTTTCGGTGGGGCGAGCGTGCCCGCGAGAACGCTCGCCCCACCGAAACATGCAATTTCAAACCGTAATTCATGTAACCCGCACGCGATCCATCGGTGTTCGCGTCTGAAAAATCGGTGTTCATCCGTGTCCATCCGTGGTTAAATTTCGCGTCTTAGAACCCACCATATTCCGCCCGGATGCCCTTCTCGTCGCAGTGCAATATCGCCACGCTCCGTTCCGCGCCCAACTTCGGCTGGCCCGCATAACCGGGATTGAAATACAACACGCCGTTCAACGACTCGCAGAACCGCTGGTGTGTATGGCCGAACACCACCACGTCGGGCCGTTCGCGCGCCAGGCGGCGTTTCAGTTCTTCATTCAAGTCGCGCGGCCGGACGATGTGCTGGATGAAAAATTTCCGGCCGGCGAGTTCGACGATTTTGACCGGGGTGTACCGCAGTGCCGGATCGTCCGTGTTGCCGCTTACGGCCGTGACCGGCGCAATCTGTTCCAGTTCCTGCAATATCCACGGCAACCCGACGTCGCCCGCGTGCAGGATGTGGCTGACACCCGCCAATAATTCCGGGATTTTCGGGTCCAGAAAATTATGCGTGTCCGAAATGACGCCAATCTTCATGCGGTCGGAGGGGCGAGTTATAAGAGCCCCACTGTTGTTTGAATTTTATTGGGACTCGTATAACTCGTCCCTCCGAAGTTTGGTTGCATGTCACCCGCTCGCCGCGCCGAAGCCGGAAGCCCGATGACAGAGTAGATTGCCGACTTGTGTCATCCGATTTCTGATCTCTGTTCTCTGGCTTCTGACTTCTGGCTTCACGTCTTGGCCTCCTCCGGTTCCCCCTCGGTTTCCGGCTCCGGGCGCGCGCCGGCCTCCTTTTCCGCGGGCGATTCCGCGGGCGCGGTCAGTTTCATCGCCGCCACGAACAGGGCGGTGAACAGTCCGCCGCTCAGCAACGTGTTCCGGAAAAATTCCCAGGTGGGCGGAAAGCCCGGCTGGCCGCTCGTCAGCGCCTGGATCCAGCCGGCGAGGGTTCGGGCATAAGCCGGGTTTTGCAGCCAGGCCAGCGTGTTGGTGATGAGATAAAAGGCAATCGCGCCCAGCAACCCGCCGGCCAGCAGTTTGAGGAAGGACGCACGCCGTCCGATCAGTTGTCCGACCCAGATGAGTGCCGCGTACACGAAATAATTCAACAACAGATAGCCGCCGATCGGTGGCACGTGATAATAGAATACGTTCAGTGCCACGTCGGTCACGCACAGGGTGCCCAGGGGCAGCCACCAGCGCATGGCGCCGGAGAGATAGACACCCGCGCAAAACGCGAGCGCCGTGGCCGCGCTGAAATTGGGCGGGAACAATCCCGGCCAGCGACTCAACGCCACCAGCGCCACAAAGATCAAAGGGAGCCAGCGATGCCACGTTTTGTTCACAGACCCCAAGCATAATCCGGCGCGCGAGAATGACAAGCCGTTCGCGATATCGGCAGCCGCCGAAGTGAGCCGGTGGATTGTTTGCGATTTACGATATCCGATTTACGCGCCGGGCTGCATTCTCGGGAAGACCCGCAAATCGTAAATTCAGTCATCTTTGTTGTCGGTGTAATCCATGTCTGAAATTTCGTGTCTTTGTCAGTCAAATCCTTCTCTGCATTTACGGATTTGAAATTGCGAACAGCCCCTCGTTTTGGCATTAATCAGCGCATGCTGAACGCCCGACGTCTTGAGCTCATTCTGCTTGCCGCTATCGTTTTGTTGACTGGCTGTCGGCCAACCCAATCCGCCGAAAACACGGCGCCGAGTCCGCCGTCGGCACTTCCCGCCACCCTGCAAACCATTGCCCGCGTTCACTGGCTGGGAATGAACCTGCTCTCCGGCGAGACCAACGCGGCTTCTTTCATGACGATTTGGAACTTGCCTGAAAGTCGGCGGCTCGAGCAACAAACCTTGGACAAACTCTCACTCGCGCCCTGGCGATTGTTGCATGTCAACGTTGACACCAACGCCGCCGCCCTGTTGCGGCCGTTGCTCGAAGACGTCGTCTCGAACGAATCGTTTTTGGAAATTCTTCAGGCCACCAATCAGCCGGAGGAACTGGTCTTTGCCATCCGGCTCGA
>DATJNM010000049.1:0-40798 GCA_035508155.1 Candidatus Sulfopaludibacter sp.
GATTCGTCCGCCGCTGCTCACCGGCGACGATTTAATCAAGCTGGGCATGAAACCTGGCCCGGCGATGGGAAAATTGCTGGACGAAATCCGCGAGAAACAACTGGCGGATGAATTGAAGACTCCGCGCGCGGCGAAGGTGTGGGTCAGAAAACGTCTTCCAACAACAAAAAGGGGACCAGGTTAAAAAACTTGAGCGGGATGATGCATGAAATCGTCGTATCCCTCGCCCCGTCCCTCTCCCCGCCGGGCGGGGAGAGGGTGGCCCCGGCCGGGTGAGGGGAGTAGTCATGATTCGAAATGGCAGTAAGCTTTCACCCGGTGGCCCGATGAGCGACATTATTGTCTGCATGGCTGACGAACCCATCGAATTGCCGATTGACGGGGTGCTGGATCTGCACTCGTTCAATCCGCGCGAAATAAAGGATCTGGTGCCGGATTATCTGGCGGCATGCCGGGCGCGAGGCATCCTTGATGTGCGCATCATTCATGGCAAAGGCATCGGCAACCTGCGCCGCACGGTGCATGCGATTTTGAAAAGACATCCGGAAGTCATTTCCTTCACGCTCGATTATCCGCAGTTTGGCGGCTGGGGCGCCACGCTGGTAAAGTTGCGGCCGGCGGTCCAGGTTAAGTAATTTTTGTAGCAGCGCTCTATGAGCGGCCGTCAAATTTCGGCGGTCACAGACCGCCGCTACAGAGACTCATTTCAACGGCTCCAGATAGATCCTGGCGATATCAATGTCACCGCCCTCGCTTTGGATGCCGATGAAGCCGGACGAAATGGTGCATTGGGTCGTCTCATTCATGAACCGGCCATTAATGTAAGCTTTCACGTCGTTGCCGGAACAGATGGTCTTGCAGAGGTTCCAGACGCCGACGGGTCTTTCGGCCGATTCACCGTGTTTGGGCAACGGCGTGTTGGCATCCAGGCCCCGGTGCTCCCTGGATTCCGCGCCCGCCATCAGGAACAAATCGCCCTGATGTTCATGCTTCCCCTGGACCTGAAGGCATTCGGGCCAGACTTTGTCGGGCGATTGGATGTGAACAAGGACGCCCGTGTTATCGGCCCGGGGCGCGATTTTTATGAAACGCCATGCCACCGTGAGAACGTAATTGCTGTAAGCCCGTGTGGTCCGCAGGTACCCGGTTGGGGTGCCGGTGCAATGGATGACGCCGTTGGTCACGCTCCAGGTTTGCAGCGGGTCGGCATGATCTTTCATGCAAAAGGTCCAGCCTGAAAAATCCCGGCCGTTGAAAAGTTCAAGATGACTGGTCGGCATGGTGATTTCCTGCGCCGTGGCGATTCTGATGGACGCGAATGTGAGGCCAAGCAAAAGGGAGGCGGCTTTCACGGGTGAAAAATCACGGCCCACCGGGTGTGAGTCAAGCGTGATGAGTTACCGGGCGTCATTGCCCCGCTGAAAGTGGATACTGCCGTTGACCGTGCTGACCTTGACGGTCGCGGCGCCGTTGCCAAGTGTGCCTTTCAGGTCTTTGGAGAGCGGAAATTGCTTTTTCACAACCAACTCGGGGAAGTCGCTGCTCATGCCACCGTTGATGGTGTTGGCGGTGATTTCCGCGTTGGCATTCGACGGCAGGGTGGCCTCTATTGCCCCGTTGACGGTGGTGAGTGACACGGATTGGTTGCCGCCCAACGAAGCCAGTTCCGTTTCGATCCGGCCGTTGACGGTGGAAAGTTTCAGGTTCCCGGCCACATCCTGAACTTTTATGGCGCCGTTGACGGTGGAGGATTCAATGTCGCCCCCGACACGATCAATCTCGACCCGGCCATTGACGCTGGAAACATTGGCCAGCCGCGTGTGTCGGGGAACCTGAATGGCATAATCCACGGTCGCCTTGTTATTTCCGCCGTTTTGGAACCAAGACCAAAATCCCGAGAAACCGGTTTGATTAGGCGGTTCCTCGGTATGGATGGCAATTTCATCCACCGAGGCATCCACTTTAATCGTGGTGGCTGCGACGCTCTCCTGCGTTTTGCCGTGTTTAAGCGCCTGGATGACCACCTCGTTCCGGTCCCAGCCGGCGATTTCGATGCGTCCGTTGACATTGTCGAGGTTGAGCCGGCCCTGGTCGGAGAGCGGGAACGTCTGATTGAAATCCTGTTGAAACGGATCCGATGACGAGAGATTGCCGATGATTTTTTCCCCGTGCGCTTCGGGTGGGTTCAAGGTTCCGGCTGATTTGGGCGGGGCTGGCATTTCCGTGCTCGCGGTTGTGGGCGGGATGGCTGGTGCCCGTGCCGGCGGGACTATTTTCGGGGTGGATGGCTCATTGGCTTTGTCCTCCTGCACAATTCCTGCGGGTGTTCCATCGGCGGCTGGTTTTTGTTCCACCGCCTCGCGTATCAGCGAGACAACAGTGATCAGGCCGGCGACGATCAAGACCAACCCGACCCCGGCGGCGGCCAACCACAGCCATGGCCCGCTCCGGGACGTGGGCGAAGCGGTTGTCCGGGCAAATGTTTCCCGGACATCCTGGCGGGCCAGCACAATCATCGCCCAGATGCCCATGGGCAGGCCAATCAGGCTGCAAGCGACAACGGATAAAATGGCCGCGGTCATGGCCCAGGCGTAACTGCGAAGTCGCAGCATTTGGATCGCGCCGACAAGGATCAACAGCGCGGGGATGACTTTGAAAAGCAGGATACTGAAACCCGCCAGAGCGCTCCAATGGGAAAAGGAACCGAGGCCGAAGTCCCTGAGATTTCCCAACCACGGATTGGTAAACACACCGGCCAGGAAAAGCCAGGCCATGAGCGCCGAAAACAGCTTCCAAATGGCGGCAACGATGAGACCCACGGCCGGCGCCACAATCATGCCCGAGCTGGCGGCGGGCGCCGTTCCAGGCGTGATGGGCGCCGGTTGAGCCTCGGCATTGGCTGAAGGAATGGCTCCACCCGGCGGCGGGCTTGACGGTGAACCGGTGATTGGGCGGGTACCGGTCTTCGAATTGCCGTTTTGCGGGTGGAGCCAGTAACTCATTCTCCTTCCCTGGCCATCGGTGAAGGCTTTGCAGAGGATCAAAATCCAGTCAACGATGGCCCAGATAAAGCAACCGAGAATTAATCCCCCCAACAGAAGTCCCGTAAGAGGTTGGGGGGCGCCGTGCGCACAGGCGACAATCAAAACGATCCATCCGAACAAAGTGCCTAACTGTAAAAAGGCGGTTCCAGTCTTTCCGACATAGAAACGGTGAGCGCCGAACAGGCCAAAGGGAAAAGCCAGCAGCAGCGCCGGCAGGATGGCCTTATCGCTGGCAGCCCGGTCCGCCTGCGCGGCAAAGGCTGGTGACGCGGCCCCCGACTTACCCGCAGGCCCCTTGGTTCCCGTGATGGTTTCCACATCCGTCTTTACCTGGCTGACCTGCTGGTAACGGCGCTCCGGCTCCTTTTCCAGCGTGTGTAACACCACTTCGTCCAGCCGCACGTCCACCTCCACTTTCTTCGACGGCGGTGAGAATTTACCCAGCGGCAGTTCGCCCGTGAGCATTTCATAGAAGACCACGCCGAGTGAATAAATATCGGCACGATGGTCCACGGCCTGCGGTTTTTCGATCTGCTCCGGTGCCATGTAGTGCGGCGTGCCGACGACATCCCTGGCCCCGGTCAGCGAAACGTCCGTCGGCCCCTGACCCACCATTTTGGCAATGCCAAAGTCGGCGATTTTCACCCGGCCCGATTTATCGAGCAGAATATTTTCCGGCTTGATGTCACGATGGACAACCCCCTGGTCATGGGCGTATTGCAGGGCTTCGCAGATTTTCGGAACGATCGTCAGCGCCTGTCCCGACGACAATTTTCCGGCTTGTTCGACCTGGCGCAAGTTGGTCCCGTCCACAAATTCCATCAGGAGATAATGCAAATCGCCCGCCTTGCCGAAGTCGTAGACGGCGACAATATTCGGGTGATTCAGCCGTGCCAGGGCGCGCGCTTCGCGATTGAAGCGCTCGGCGAAGCCCGGGTCGCCGGCTACGGCCGGGGGCAGCACTTTTAACGCGATAAAGCGGTCCAGCATGGGCTGCCGCGCCTTGTAAACCGCGCCCATGCCGCCTTTGCCGATCAGGCCCAGAATTTCGAGTTGCGGAAAAAGTCGGGCGATTTCATCGACCGGTGGCGGTACGAACCGCGCGCCGACGGTTTCGCCCGACACACCGCCAGCCCCTTCAGTCGGGAAACCGGATTTGATGAGGCATTCCGGGCAGAGCCCCAGCGGCACATCCGGCGGCAGCGGTTTCCGGCAATTGGGACAGATTCTCTGGGTTTCCATATCGTTTCAATGGATTGACGGCCATCAGCGCGTCATTTGTTTTGGAGGAGGTTTGTCCTTAGGTCCTGATATTCCTGGTCCGAAATGGCGCCGGCTTCCCTGGCCTTTTGCAGATCAATCAATTGCTGGCCGATCGTGGGAGCAACCATCTGTTGGCCAACGACAGGATGCTGGTCAGTATTGGTCGTGTCGCTCCGTGAGCCGCCGCCGAGACGCAAATCCAGGCATCCGGTGAGGAAAGTCATGGTTAAGAGTCCGGCCACCAGGGGAATTAAAATCTTTTTCATAAAGTCGCCTTCAGGTTCAGGGTTTCAGGTTTCAAAGTCGTCCACCATCATTCATCCAACTATTACTTAGGAAACGGCGGCAAAAGGTTGCGCCTGTTTTTAACGAAAAGGGAAGCTGGAGGGTTGAGCAGGGAACGGCTGCCGGGCCGTTGTCCGTTCTCTATTTTCTCCATCTTCGCCGCGGAATCACGCCGCCAGCACGGCAAACAAATGCCGCAATTCCTCGTCCACTTCATCGGCGTCGGCCACCGTTTGCGCTATTTCATCGCGTAACAACTGGCGATATCGCTGGCGCAGACGATGGACGGCGGACTTCACCGCGCCTTCGCTGACACCCAGTTTCGGGGCGAGTTCCGCATAAGGCTGGGAACTCCGGTCGCCGACGAGACAAGGATGCAACACGGCAAAAAGTTCAACGCGCCCTTCCTTTTCGTATTCCGACTGCAGCCGGCGCAGGACGGTGTCGAGCAGGGTCAAAGCCCAACGCCGTTCGTAACTGTGTTCGGGGGTGACGTTGTCGGCCGGTTCCTGACGGTAGCGCGTTTCCGCCACGTCAAACGGCAAGGGGACGGGGGTGAGGCCGCCGCCGCGTTTTTGCGCCCGGGCCTTGTCCCATTCGTCGGCCAGAAAATGATTCATGGCCGACAAGAGGAAGGAGCGGAACCGCCCCTTTTGCCGGTCCGCCTGCCCCACCCAGTTGTGTTCCAGCAGGCGCGCAAAAAAAGCCTGCGTCGAATCCTGGGCATCTTCCGGGGAATGTCCGCGCCGCCGGACGTAGGCATAAAGCGGATACCAGTAGGTCTGACAGAGTTTCTCGAGCGCGACGCCAGCGCGGGTGGTGTCGGTGCGGCCAGCCGTCAGCACGACGGACCAGTGGGTGGTGACAAAGGCCGGTTGCCGGGAGGCACTATTTTCGGGCGAGGCGGTTTCCGGCGATGTGGCTGGGTTTGAAGTGCTCACCGATGGCGAAGCCTAACCAAACCGGGCCAAAGCGCAAGCGGGAGTCTGATGGCCTCACGGTTTGGGTGATGTTGCCGGCACACCGCCCCTTTATTGGTCGGGCGGTGAAGCCGTCCCACCGTTTGTGAAGTGGATATCGTCCAACTCGATATTGGAAATTGGCGCCGACTGGCTCAAAACCTCGAAGAACTGGCTGACTGCGGACAGATCCACTTCCGGGCCGAAGTCGGACATCGGGATATCCACCACATGCCAGGCCCCGTCGCGGACAAATCCGTAAGGATCGCTGCCCGGACCCCCGAAGGTGATCCATTTCTGCCCGACTCCATCAATGTTTCCGCTTTTCATGCCGATCATGAACGGGGCGGTGGAAGTGGTTTTCATGGCGAATTCCAATTGGCAACCTGGATAGTTGAAGGCGGTCAGATTGTATTTTACGTTCGGCGTGAAGGCCATTCCCGACCACGTCGGGCCAGGCGCGGCGACCAGACTGATATCGTTGGTGCCCTCATACGGGTGTTGCGCGGCGGGCACCATCGTGTTCGCCCAGACGAAAAAGTTGCCTTGAACACCCAGGGCAAATGAGCCCGCATTCATGTGTGACGGTGTCTCGGTGAAGACACCAAAATCTCCATTTTGAGGTGTCACCCGGGTGGTGCTGGGTTCCCACCAGACATTGTCAAGGGACAGGTTCAGTCCCGCGGCCGTGTTGCCGACACTCGAAATCTGGAAGAATTGATTCACGGTGCGGAAATCCACGTTGGCGAACCGGTTCAAGGGAATTTTCAGCGAATGCCATTGACCATCGTGGGCAAAACCGAACTCCGCTGTCTGGTCGGATCCCAACGGCAACACGGAGTTGGCCGCGTCTCCAGCCAATTGGCCGGCCACGCAACTTTGGATTCCCACCTGCATCGGCGTGGCGTCCCCGGCGGTGGTGCGAATGTCAAAGTGAAGATATCCATCTGAGTAATTCTTCATGTTGCGGAAATTTGGCAGAAAGACACCCATTCCGAACCAGTTGCCTCCGGCAATATCGAACGACCAGCAGCTGGTTCCCTCGGAAGGTGCCGGCGGATTGGTGCTGGGTGTCATGTTGTTCCAGACATAAAGCGCCGCATTGGTTCCATACGCAAAGTTGGGTTCCAAGCCGGTTCCGAAAGTTAATGAATCGTTGACGGGTGTGGCTCCCGCGAAAACCCCGAAGTTGCCGTTTTCCGCGTAGTTATCGCCGAAATACAATTGTGTGAATCCGTTGTCTGTGATGTGGATATAATCCACATCCATCGTGGCCGGAAAATTTGCTGTTACGGCACTTGGACTGTAGACCCCGGTGTACGAGGGGTTATACCCGCCGATGGCAATGTTCAGGATCAAAAACATCGGCTGCTGGAACATGGCCACACCCGCCGTGTTCCAGGACCCAAAGGGGACATTGTCGAGGGAGAACGTCATGTTGGTCGGCGTCCATGACATCTGGTAGAGATGGTAATCGAGGGACAAGTCTTCCGGCGCGGTGAGCCATGACGCCACATTCACCGGGTTGCTGTTGGTGTCAGCATAGTGTAAAGCGCAGTCAATCAACTCTTGCTGAATGTTTGATGCAATGCCGGCTGCCGAACCCAACTCCATCACGTCCACCTCGCCGCAATTGGGCCAGACGATGGCGCCGGAATTAATGCCCATCATCCAAAAAGCCGGCCACAAACCATTGGCCGTGTTCGGGACTTTGATCCGGGCTTCAAGATTGCCGTATTTGAATGCGAATCGTCCCTGCGTGAGCATGCGCGCGGACGTGAAGGAGTTTCCCCAATAATTGGTGCGGTCAGCCTCAATCACCAGATTTCCGTTGGTGATATAGGTGTTTTGGTGCTGGGCCGTGTCATATTCAAATTGGCCGTTGCCCCAACCGCCGCCGCCGACATCGTAAGTCCACGTGCCGGGATCAATCACGCCACTGCTGAAGTCGGTGGACCACACCACGCCCCCGGAATTATTGGTTACTGGGGCCAGGATGGCGGCTGACGGATTGCTCTGACCGTTCGAACTGAGGGTAACAATCCATACGGAATACGTGTCGCCGGAAATCAGTCCGGAGATGACGGTACTGGTCGAAAGGCCGACGTTGATTGAATTGGTCGTCGTACTATTGGTATCACTATAGAAAACTTCGTAGCCGGTCACACCCGGCGAGGTGCTGGCGTTCCAGGTCAGGCCGATGGCATTGGTGGTTCCTGAGGGAACTTGTTGCAGATTTGACGGAGGCAGGACAACGACCGGTGGAATTTGCAGACGGAAAAATGTCGAGTTGTTGACCATTGGAGCCAGGAACGACTTGGTTGTGCCGTCGCCCATGACCATGGGGAAGTTGTTGGTCCAGGTTCCGGCGGCAAGGTTGGTCGTGGATTCCGGATCATACTGGATGCCCGACGTGCTCGGCCAACTGATTTGGGCAACCGGCAACAGGGCGGCTGACAGAATATTGGTTACGGGGGGGGTGCCGGGGCTGGAAACACCGCTCCCCAGGGTGACGTCATCCATGTCAATGGCGGCCGTCACACCCGGACTCGCCGCGCCCGCAAAATGGAAGTAGATCGTCGCCGAGGTCGCGGCGGCGGGAGCGGTGACGGAGTTGCTGATGAAGCCATAGGCGTCGTTTCCGGGATTGAACGTCTGGTAACCGGTGTCTCCCCCGGCGTTCCACAGGATTCGCCACTGGGCATTATCTCCCGCGCTGCCGCTCAGGGCGTCGGCGTAGAAGGTGAACGGATAGGTGGTCCCGCCGGTCACGGGTATGCCGGACTGGTTAAACTGAACCACCGGACCGGCACCGGTGCTGGCCAGATAGACCTGGAAGTCAGACGAGCCGCTGTGCGGATTGTCATTCGTGCGAACCCCATACACCGGGCCGCCGGCCGCCGTGTCCACGGTCCAATTGCTGGCAGTAGCACCGTTTCCGTTTTCAAATCCTCCGTTCGTGACAAGGTTGCCGGAAACCGCAGGAGTACCCGGAACGATGTCCAGGACCTGGTAGAGACGGGTCCCGCTGGGTACAGGATCATAAACCGTATTCGTTGTGCCATTGCCTGTCACCGCGACGAGATCCGTCCAGGCGCCGATGGGATTGGGCGACCACTGCAAGTGGTAGGTGTCCTTCGTGTTCGTGAGCCAGCTCAACTGCACACCGGGCTGAACCGTGAGATGAACCTGTGCGTTGACCACGCCCATACCGATGGGAAACATCAAAAACCACCCGAGTACTGAACGGGTAATTAAAATCGCGTTTGGTTTATTGGACATACTTTGACTGAAGTTACTTCAACTGCACTGTGGCATCTGAGAAAAAACAAGGAGCCCGATACAGCAGGCTCCTCGTCTGAATCTGTTCAATAGTCCCAAAGTGCCTCAGACTTTCCGGCTACGACGAAGCATCCCTGTTCCAAGCAATCCCATCGCGGCCAAAGAGAGAGAAGCCGGCTCGGGAACCTGGGTCAATGAGACGTTGTCAACCTCGATGGCTTCGGTACTGCCACTGGTTGCGCCGGTCGTACAATCAATCTCGATTTCAAAGTGATTCACGCCAGCCGGCGCGGTCCACGAACCGGTCAGTGTCGTCCAACTGCTATTGAAGTAAGGACCGAGCAGTCCCGGTCCCTGGTCAATGACACCGCCGGTCGCATTGATATCCCAGAGGTGAATGAAGACAACTCCACCGTTAAGTGAACTGTCCACTCTCAAATCCAGCGAATAGTTCACCAAGCCCGGCGAAGCATCGCCCAGTGCTGTACTCTGCTGGAGCGCAAGATTGGCGGCTGGGATCACATTGTACATATACGCGTCGTACGTTCCCGGCGCTGACGGGCCGTTGTCGGACGACAGCACGTTAACGTAAGCAGAGCTGCCACTTGCACCCAGCACCGACCAATCCGTCAAATCACCCGTTTCGAATCCCGGATTCAGAATCAGGTTTCCCGCGAATACCGGATTTCCGATTAACACTCCTGCGAAACCGGTCATCCCAACGATGGTTTTTATTGTCACATTCATAATCAAACCTTTGTTTCTATAGCAGTTACGATAAACGCATTTAATATTTTTTTAACCCGTCGAACCCGACATGGCATTTTCTATCAATGCTTTGCAGTTTTGTCAATGTTTATATTACATTACTGCCGAATCCCGGATTCTCGTCGGGTCCTCTACATTTTTCTGGAAGAACAGGATGTACAGAATGGGCAGAATGCCGACGGTGTTGAAGATGGCCAGGCAGATGAACCACGCCAATTGGTCGTGGCGCGCGCTTTTCCATAAGGCAATCAGTTTCCAGACGCCGTCCCAGATGGCCAGGAGAACGATTATGATGATAAACATTACGATGAGCGGTGTTTTCATGTTGGGTATGGGTTTTGGGTCTTCAATCAATTGTCGGCCTTTTATAAACCGTGTTCCAACGGGGCTGCCCGCATTTTGGGCAGAAAAGATAAAGATGCTCTTTACCCCTGCCTCTCCAACGAATACCGCCTGCTTCCCACAGTGACCGTTTGTATCCGCACGGGCAACGCGTCACCCAAGTACGTGACGCAGCTTCCATATTCTCGGCCCACTTCTTCGGTGGAAACGCCACCAACAATTTCTGTAGTGAACTCAATGGGGAATTTAATTTCCCTTGGTTTGAAACACCAGCAGATACGGTACTGCCGGATGACCTTGCTTGTCTTGGAAACCATGAAAGCGCTGACTGTTGATCCACCAGCCGTAGGTTTTGTTTGGTTCGAGTTTCACTTTCAGCACGCAGGTCTTGTGGTCGGCGTCGTAATGTGGTTTTTCGATGCTTTCCGGGGTGGAATCCTGCCAGGCGGTGGACCAGCTCCAGGACTGATCCCTCATTTCCTTGCTGAAGGTGACTTTGATTTCCGTTTCGCCGGGGGCAACGTCCTTGGTTCCCGCTTCCGGCACGGTTTTGACGACGACCGGCGCAATGGAATCAACGTCCTGCGCGCGGGTTGTTTGCAGTGTCAATTGGCAAATTGCACCGATGACGAGCGTTGTGAGCAATATGTTGGTTTTCATGGTTTGGGTTTCTTTTGGGGGTATTCAATTTTGCCGGGTCTGGAAAATCAGCAGATAGGGAACTGCCGGGCGTCCGGCCTGGTCGGTAAAATTTTTGAATGTATTACTGTTCAGCCACCAGGCATAAGTTCGGCCCGGGTCCAACCGGACTTTCATGACACAGGTGCACTGATCGGCCAGATAATGCGGCGGCTCGACCGATTCCGGTGTGGAATTCTCCCAGGCAGTGGACCAACTCCACGAACCATCGGCCATCGGCTTGCTGAACCGCACACGAATTTCGGTGATGCCCGGCGCCACGTCGCGCGCGCCCGAAACGGGAAAGGTTTCAACGACAACGGGCGGTTGCTCGGCTAAAATCGGGCTGGTTTCTGCAGCGGCGATATCGCTTTTTTCGAGCGCTTTGGCTTCCCGTAAATCGGCCGGCGCGTTTGGTTCTTCCGTCGTCATCCGCTCAAGTTCTTTGACGCGAGCCAGTGCCTGTTGGACCTCCGGATTTTCTTCGGCGTTGCTCGCGCGCAATTCTGCCAGTTTAGCCCGGGCCTCGCGCAAATCACCGGGTTCCGGTGACAGTGCGGCAGTGGTTGCTGGCTGAGAAGATGCCTTCGTGAGCACATAATAGTCCGGTTTCTGTCCCAGGATGGTAACGTCCCCGCTTTTCCATTCGAAGAACAGGTAGGGCGCGCCGTTGATCTCGCGGATTTCGTAGCGGCTGGCCGTCTTGTTTCCATGATGAATCACCACGCCCTTGGTCCAGGTGTACCACGGCGGCGACATCTTTCCGTTATCAAGAAAAGTCAGTCCCTTCAAAAAGAGCGCGCCACTCTTCCACTGTGGCTTGTCGGGATTGAAATCGGACGGCTGGGCGACATAATCCACACTTTGCCACTCGCCGATGACTTGCGGATCATTGACGAACGGCAGGGCGATGTTGTCCACGTTTCCGGCTTGCACGATGAACTTGGTGTCGCCCAACGCTCCCTGCCACTGGCCGCCGCCGATGTATTGCATGATGAATTGGCCATCCGCGCTGGCCGGCCATTTGGGATCGGGCTGTCCACCGAGAGTATATTTGAAATTTCGCAGTCCCCGGTAATTGACTGTGAATGGCGTGCCGCTGTCCCGCGGTTCGGCCACCGTCACCTGCAGGGAATCGTAACTCGCTCCGTCATCGCGCAATTGACGCCCGACTTCGTTCTGGATGGTTTTGCAAATCGCCGCCGTCACGTTGGGTCTGGCGTGAATCAGGTGCGAAACAATGGTGCTCGTCACCTGGTAGGTCACGAGGAGCACGGCAATGAACCCCGCAAACCACCACGCCCGACCAAAACGCGCCGGTTGACGGCTGCTGTTGGCGCCAGTCCGCCGGCGATGAATGAACTCGATCAAAACCGCAACGCCGATGAGTCCGAAAAATCCGGCAAAGCCGAACAGACACTTGAGCGGCTCCCAGCCGGGAACCGAACCAAGAAATCCCAGTGCGCCCAGGCATCCCAAATTCCATCCGACGCGGGCCACGTTAAGCGCCGCGCGTGATCTGAAGACCAATCCGCCGGACGCAGGAAACAGTGGTACGCCCGATGCCGGAATTGTCTTAACGCCGTTCTTGCGGTTTGCATCAAATGCTTCGCGCACGTCGCGGCGATTCAAAACCGCCAGCGCCCAGATGCCGAGTGGCAGACCGATGAGGTTGCCGGGCGAAACGAGCATGGCAAATACAGCACCCGTCATGACCACGCCGCGTCCTTCCAGTTGTCTCAGCTTAAGTCCTGCATAGATAATCCAGCCGCTCAGTACCATCGACAGGATGGGTAACCAGACCAACATGCTGCCCGGTGATTTCAAGGCGATATTGAAGGCGATAAAGACGCAAAACGCTGTCATCAGCACCCAGTCGAACACGCCGGTCACAACTAGTCCAATAGCCGGCCCTTTAACCTGGGTGCCTGCGGAAACCGTCTTTACGGAGTCGGGCATCCCTGCTGATCCGGCCGGCGACCGATTGGTCGCGAAGGCCGCCCGTACTCCGGGACGGAACAATTCGACGCACGCCCAGATTCCAAAGGGCAAACCCAGGATGGCGCCGGGACCGGCAACCGCCGCCATCACGCTCGCCACGACGCCCAGCGTGTGACGGCGCAGCTTTAGCATGTTGATTGCGCCGGTCAAAACCACTGCGGTTGGAATCAGAAAACCGACGGCGGTGAAACCAATCACGGCAAAGGCGAGCAGGCTGCCGTTTTCGCGGGCCACCGCCGGAATGGCGAAGATCAACACCCCCAAGGCGAAGAGCAGTTGCAACATGGCGGCAGCAATTAATCCGCGGGCGGGAATTTTCAGGCGGTGGCGAGCCGCTTCGATTTCCGCCGCCGTTTGGACAGGCGCATTCGGGTTCGAAGGGCTGCCAGCCGGTGACGTCGCCGCAATCGTTTCCACCGCGGTCTTTACCTGGCTCGCCTGCTGGTACCGGCGTTCCGGCTCCTTTTCCAGTGCATGCAGGACCACCTCATCGAGCCGCACGTCAATTTGAACCTTTTTCGACGGCGGTGCGAACCGGCCCAAAGGCAGCTCGCCGGTGAGCATTTCGTAGAACACGACCCCGAGCGAATAAATGTCCGCGCGATGGTCCACCGACAGCGGTTTCTCAATCTGCTCCGGCGCCATGTAATGCGGCGTGCCCACGGCCTCCTTGGCGCCCGTGAGCGTTTGTTGGCCGGGTTCGTCGCCCAGCATTTTCGCGATGCCAAAATCCGCGATTTTCACCCGGCCTGATTTGTCGAGCAGGATGTTTTCGGGCTTGATGTCACGGTGGACGACGCCCTGCTCATGCGCGTACTGAAGTGCTTCGCAGATTTTTGGCACAATCGTCAGCGCTTGGTCCGACGGCATCTTCCGGGTCTGCAACAATTGTCGCAGATTCAGGCCGTCCACGAATTCCATCACCAGATAGCAATGCCCGCCCGCCTCGCCGAAATCGTGGACCGTGACGATGTTGGGATGATTCAGCCGCGCCAGCGCCTGGGCTTCGCGCGTGAACCGCTCGGTGAACTGCGCATCCTGCTCCTTTTCGCGGGCCAGGATTTTCAGCGCGACCAGGCGGTTCAAGCGCGGCTGGCGTGCCTGGTACACAACGCCCATGCCGCCCCGACCGAGGCATTCGAGGATTTCCAATTGGGGAAACAACGCCGCGATTTCGGCAAGCGAAGGCGGCGGAAGCACCACTTTGGTTCCATGCGGGCCGGTGCCGCCCGGTCCCTCCGTTTGGGTGGCCAGACCGGCCTTTAGCATGCATTCGGGGCAAAGGTCGCCCAGCGCCGTGGGCGGCACCGGTTTACCACAATGCGGACATTTTTTTTCGTCGGCCATAATTCTGCTTTCACCCCATACAAAGGAAGAATCAGCCAAAGGTTACAGCGGATACCTCTGAAAATCGAAGTCTGAATGCCAAAAGATGCCCGAAAAATGACGGCGATAAATCGCCTTTAGCCTTTATCCGCCAGCCAGCGTCCGGAACAGGCAGCGCAGTTCGTCCTCGACTTCGTCCGGGCTCGATACCGTGTCGGCAATGGTTTCGCGCAACAGTGCGCGGTAACGCTGGCGCAGCCGGTGCACGGCCACTTTCACCGCGCCTTCATTCATATTCAATTGCCGGGCAAGTTCCGCGTAAGGCGCGGCCTCGCTCTTTCCGGCCAGCGTGATGCGCAGGGTATCAAACAACGCCGCTTTGTCCTGCGTGCGATATTCCTCTTCCAGGCGTTGATAAACCTCTTCGAGCAGCGTGATGGCCCAGCGATGTTCAAAGGCCTTCTCCGGTGTGAAACGTTCCACCGGGATTTCGCCCAGCCGCGTCTCGGCGCTCTGCAGGTCGAGTGGAACCACTTTTCCGCCGCCGCGTTTTTGCGCCCGTGCCTTGTCCCATTCGTCGGCGAGAAAATGGTTCATACTCGCGAGCAGGAAGGAGCGGAACCGTCCTTTCTCCGGCGCAACGTTGGCGACGGCATTGTGTTCCAGCAGCCGTGCGAAAAATTCCTGTGTGAGGTCCTGGGCGTCCTCGGGCGAATAACCGCGCCGACGGACGTAGGCATAAAGCGGATGCCAGTACGCCTGGCAAAGATTTTCGAGCGCGGCGCGGGCGCGGGTGGTGTCGCTGCGCGCTGCCGTCAGCACCACCGACCAATGGGTGGTGACAAACACGGACCGGGGAGGCACCTGATTTCCGGGCGAACCAGTTCCCGGCGGTGTCGCTTGGGTTGATGTGCTCACCACAGCGAGCCTAACGCCGCCGGTAATGAAATGGCAAGCGCGCGAAATTGACGTCGCTTTGGATTGTAGCGGCGCTCTGTGAGTGCCGCATTCCCTTTAAGAAAAGAGCGGCAGTCATAGACCGCCGCTACAATCGGAATTGTTTTTGAACCTGCTGCAGAACCATTGCCGGTGAGAGGGCATTCAGACATTCGTTCCGTTTCTTGTAGGTGCAATGCGATTTGAGGCAAGGCGAGCAGGGCAGATCGATTCGCAGTACATTGTTGAGCTGGCCATACGGACCGGTGCGGCGCGGCTCCGTCGGGCCGAACAGCGCAATCAGCGGTTTGCCGAGTGCGGCGGCCACGTGCATGGGGCCGGTGTCATTGGTGATCATCAAGTCACAGAGCCGCAGCCATTCGACCATTTCCAACAAGGAAGTCTGGCCGCATAAATTCAGGCAACGTTGCGTCTCGACGCAGGCAATGGTTTCTCCCAGCGGCCGATCTTCCTCGCCACCCAGAATCGCGAAACGGAAGCCGGGAAATTTCCGTGACAGGAACCGGACCAGCTCGGCGAAATATTCCACCGGCCAGCGTTTATTCGGCCAGCGCGCACCAGGCTGAATCGCAATCCATTTCGGAGTTCGGAGTTCGGAGTTCGGAATTCGGAATTGTTCAAGCCATTTGCGCTTCACTTCGGCGGCCACGTCGGGTCTCTCCGGCAGCCAGGCAAAATGGTTGTGCACGGGCACGCCGAGATGCGGCAGCACGGCCAGATACCACTCCACCGCGTGCGTGTGGAACGACGCGCGACGGACCGCAAGGTCATAAAAACCGCGCGCGCCTTCCCGGACTTCGTCCAGGCCGACAAGGAACTTCCCGTCGGCCAGCCACGCAAACGCGCCGCTGCGCGCCAGGCATTGAAGGTCAATCACCCAATCGAACCTTTGTTTGCGCAGCCAGCGGATGCTGCGGAACATTTCCGGCCAGTGCCGGGGCGCCGCCCAGCGGCGGCGTTCAAAGCCCACGACCCCGGTCAGGTCGGGATCGTTTTCGAGCAGCGGCGCGAGGTTGGAATCAATCCACCAATAAATCTGACTGGCGGGCAAATGACGCCTGAGCAGACGCAGGACGGGCAGCGCCTGGACCACGTCGCCCAGGGAACTGGGTTTAAGGATAAGGATCTTCACAGCGAGAGGTGACTGGTGACAAGATCTTCACCCGCGCGCTCCGGATCGTGTCACGTGTCACTGGTCACGTGTCATTCCGTGATCACCTTCCCACTTCGAGCCGTTCGGCGAGGCGTTCGGGCAGGCCGGCGGCGCGGATTTTTTTCTGGGCGGCGGCGATGTCGTATTCGAGCCGGCGCAGTTCAATGGTGCCGGCGTCCACGTCGTAAATGACGTAGGCGGCCTTGGGATTATTGTCGCGCGGCTGTCCCACGGCGCCGACATTGATGAAATATTTTTTGGCCGGATCGATTTTGAATTTGGAATAAGTGCCGCCGCGCACGACGGTGTCGCGCATGAAGGCGACGGGTACGTGGGTGTGGCCAAAAAAACAAAGCTGCGTGTTCTGATAGGGGAAACTGGCGGCGGCGGCGAGTTTGTCGAAGACGTAGCCCCAGCGCTGGGGCGCGTCGAGGGTGGCGTGGACGATGGTAAAATTGTGGACCAGTTTGGTGTATTTCAGGTCGCGGAGCCACTGGCGTTCTTCGGCGGAGAGCTGGGCGCGCGTCCAGCGGACGGCTTCGGCGGCGTTGGGATTGAAACCCTCCAGATGGTCGTCGGTGGAGCAGTATTCATCGTGATTGCCCTTGACGCAGGGAATGTCCATCTGGCGGACGATTTCGAGGCATTCCTTGGGGTTCGCGTTGTAACCGACCACGTCACCGAGGCAGACATAATGCGTGGGCTTCTGTTGTTCGGCGTCCGCCAGTACGGTGCGGAACGCCTCCAGGTTGCCGTGAATGTCAGCGATGACAGCGAATTTCATTTAAGTTTATCCTGCAATCTCGAATCCGTGTAATTCATTTTGCGCGTCACTCCACGTAACTTGTTCGTCACGGACCAGCGCCGAAAGCCCCGCGTCCCGGATGGCCGCGCGAAAGGCTTCCAGTTCCGCGCGCTCGCCCTCGGCGATCAATTCCACGCGGCCGTCCGCCAGATTGCGCACCGCGCCGGTCACTTCAAAGCCGGCGGCCACGGTTTTCGTGGTATAACGAAAACCGACGCCTTGCACGTGGCCCGAGTAAAAAATGCACATGCGGCAACGCTTCATGTTTGATCGCTGGCCGGCGTTCGTCCAGACACGGCGGGGATAAAGCCAAAGCTTGCACCGGGACGCAATATTTTTATCACAGGACTTGCCGGAATTCCAAGATTTACCACAAAGATTTTTCCGAGTTTTCTAATTGACCGTCCAGAAAATTTACAGTAAGCAACACGGGCTGCACAGATAAACAGCAGGAATTCGGGCGTCTTTTGTCGGCAGCGCACGGCGCAAACACAGCAATGCTGAACGCGAAGTCATTTTTGGCGGTTGATTTTGGGGCAGGCAGCCTCAAACTGGCGACTTTTGAAATCAACGAAGCCGGTGTTTTATGCTTGAAGGATTTCAAGCTGAAATCGTTAGGGCCGGAGGGTGCGGCGGAAGCCACGCGGGAGACCGTCTTGCTGAAGGTGCTGCGGGAGACGCTGGCGGAAACGGGCGCGGCGGCCCGGAGCATCAACGTCTGTGCGCCCGGCTTTCAAGTCTTTTCCAAATTCGTGAAACTCCCGCCGGTGGACGCGGGCAAGGTGACGCAGATCATCCAGTACGAGGCGCAACAAAATGTGCCCTTCCCGCTGGCGGAAGTCGTTTGGGATTATCAAATTCTCGGTTCCAGTTCAACGGGCGAACTGGAAGTGTTGCTGGTTGCGATCAAGTCCGAGATTGTGGAGGGATTGTTTCGCATTGCCGAGGAGGCGAAGTTGCGGCTGCAATTGTGCGATGTGTCCCCGGCGGCGCTGTGCAACGCGTTCCGGTACAACTACGGGGATTTGGAGGATTGCACAATGTTGCTGGACATCGGCGCCAAGACGAGCAACCTGCTTTTTTTCGAAAAGGGCAAGGTTTTTTCCCGCAGCATCAGCCTGGGCGCCAATTCCATCACCCAGGATTTTGCCAACGAAGCGAAGTTGAAATTTGAAGTTGCCGAACAAATCAAAGTGGCCGAGGGCTTCGTCAGTCTCGGCGGCGCGTACGAGGAGCCGGAGAATCCGAATCAGGCGGCCATTTCTAAGATTGCCCGGCAATTCATGACCAAGCTGCACATTCAGGTCAACCAGACCATCCAATTTTACCGCGGCCAGATGGGCGGGGCGGCGCCTCAACGACTCTTCCTGGCCGGGGGTGCTTCCATCATGCCGTACACGGCGCAATTTTTTGCCGAGAAGCTGAACGCGCCCGTGGAGTACTTCAACCCGTTTCGTAACGTGCAGATTGATCCCGCGGTGAATTTGGAGGAACTGGCGCGCGTGGCGCATTCCCTGGGCGAAGTCGTCGGGCTGGGCCTGCGCAATCTGGCGAATTGTCCGGTGGAAATGAATCTGATGCCGGAAAGCACGTTGCGCTGGCGCACTTTCAACGAAAAGAAACCGTATTTTACCGCGACCGTGTTCAGCCTGGTGGCGGTCGCGTTCGCGGTGGGATTCCTCTTCGATAAACTGGCCAAGTCGAAGGAGGACGAACTGGACCGGCTCAAGCCGGAAGTTCAGCGAATGCAGGAAAAGGCCGACCGGTTCAACAAAATTTACGGTGAAGTCGGCACCGCCAGGCAGGAAGCCGATCAAATTACCGCGTGGATGAATGACCGGTATTATTGGGGCAATGTGCTGGCGGACCTGAGACAAGTCCTCATTCGCGCTGAGAATGACGTTCAGAAAAAGTTGTCGGCGGAACGACAGGGGGTCCAGGCCGGCATCTGGATCGAAGATCTGAACAGCATGGTGTCAACCGAATCTGCCAACCTGCCCGGGAGGCCGCCTTTCGCGGGAGGACCGCCACCGGCTTTCAACAATGGTCCCGCGGCGGCGCCCGGCGCGGCGAATACAACGCCGGGTCAAACCAATCAGGCGGGCACCATTACCCTGGTTTGCCGCGCGGTCAGTCTGTCTTCGATTGACCCGGCGGCGAACAGCGACATTGCCTACACGTTGGAGAATGAATTACAGGCCAGTCCGTTTTTTGACTCCAAGGCCACACAGCTTGTCGGCCAGATCAATCCCGAGGACACTTCGGGGACATTTACGTTTGGGATCACGGCGGTGCTGAAAAACCCGTTGAATTTGTAGCATGGCCTGGATTAAGCGAAATTTGTTTTTTTTCATCGGCGCCGTCATCGCTGTGGGATTGCTGGCGGCGGCGGGCGTCTATGATTTTCAAAACTGGCAGCGCAACAACGCGGCACTGGATGCGTTAAATCAAACGTATACCACGATGCAGAGTTTACTCCGGCAGAACCCCTCACCGGGCAACGACGCGGTCAATAACATCGAAATTGCGGGCGCCCAGGCACAGCAACTCCGCGAGTGGATCCGGCAGGCGGACCAGTATTTTCAGCCCATTGTTCCCATCCCGAACCCGACGAATGGCGTGGTGGCGGACGCTGGGTTCGCCGCGGCGCGCGATCATACCATCAATCAACTGCAAATCGAGGCGGACAATGCCAGCGTCACGTTGCCGCCTCAATACGGTTTCTCGTTTGAAGCGGAAAGAACGATGGTAAGGTTCGCCCCGGGCAGTCTGGGCGCGCTGGCTCAACAACTCGGCGAAGTCAGAGCGCTCTGCGAAGTTCTGTTTGCAGCCAAAATCAATTCCCTGGACGGTGTGCGCCGCGTGCCGGTTTCACCGGATGATGCCGCTGGTCCACAAGCGGATTATTATAATGAACCGGCCGTGACGAATAATCTCGCCGTGTTCATGCCTTACGAACTGACCTTTCGCTGTTTCAGCCAGGATCTGGCCGTGGTCTTGTCCAGTTTCGCTTCGTCGCCGCATGGGTTCATCGTCAAGGGCATCAACGTGCAGCCGGCGGCGGGAGTGGCGACGGAATCCTCAACTCCCGGCGGGCCGCCCATGGGCGTGCCGGATCAATCGGCGGCGCCGTTCGGGCGGCCATCGCCTTTTGGGCCGCGACCCTTCGCGCCGGCCAGCCCGCCGTCCATCGGCCGGGGGGGGTTGCAGACGGTGCTCAACGAACAGCTTTTGAGCATTACCCTGGATGTCGAGATTGTCAAACTACAACCGGGGAATTAAGCGCATGGATTTCCTGAAAAAACATTACGAAAAAATTCTCCTGGGCGTCGTGCTGCTGGGCCTGGTCGGGGCCATGGTTTTTTTGCCGTTCCTGATTATACACGACCAGAATGTGTTGACCGATACCCGCAACGGGATCATTCACCGTCCCGTCAAGCCGCTTCCGCCGCTGGATTTGTCGGAACAGAGCAATGCCATTGAACGGCTGCAAGCACCCTATCATCTCAACTTTGAGACGACCAACCGGCTTTTCAATCCGGTTGAATGGCAAAAGGCGGTGAACGGCACGCTCATCAAGCTTGAAAGTGGCAATGAAGTCGGTCCGGGCGCCGCCCGGGTCGTCAAAATCACGCCGCTCTATTTCATCCTGACTCTGGATTCGGTGGAGACCAACGAATTCGGAGCGCGCTACGTGATCGGCGTTGAACGGCAAGCGGCGGCGGCAGCGTGGCAGCGGGCCCGGCGGCAGCATTACGCTTCCGTCGGCGATAAGAATGAGGCCTTCACCATCATCTCGGCCAATGGGCCGCCCGGGAATCCGACGCAATTGGTTCTACGATTAACCGATTCCGGCGAGCGGGCGGTATTGTCCCCGGGCAAACCGTTCCGTCGCGTGGATGGGTACATGGCGGATTTGAAATACGGTCCGGAGGGAAGAAGCTGGCAGGAGCAACGTGTCGGCGACGACCTAAAATTTGCGGGTGATGATTACATTATCGTTGCCATCAACCAGAACGAGGTGGTATTATCCGCCAAATCGAACCAGAAAAAAACAACGTTAAGTTATAATTCCCAATGAGTTTTTTTCGTAATGACGCCAGCATCGGGCGGCGCTGATGCTGGCAAACCTGAATTCATCCATGACAAAAGCAGTTTCTGTCCCGCTCGGTTTTATTATGATATTGGCCGGCGCCTTGATGTCGCCGGCCCAAACCAACAGTCCCGCTGACATGGCCGTCAGCGAGGCGGTCCTGCGACAGGCCAACACGGTGGTGTTGCGCCAGCAACTGGTGCAGGCCCGGGATGCCGCGGCACATGGTGACCTGGCGGTGGCGGCCCAGCTTTACGAGGACGCCTACCGTCTGGTACAGAACATCGGTTCGGGCATTGACGCCGAGTCCGCGCAGACAATTTCCGGGCTTGTGTCGGTGAGGCTGGAACTGGCCCGCGAAGCGCAGCGTCAGGGAGATTTGCGGGAAGCGGATATCCAGGTCAACCGGGTTTTGAAAGTGGACCCCAAAAATCCGGCGGCACTTGCGTTCAAGAAACAAAACGACAGCCTGATCGCTTCCCTGCGCGGGAAGGTGCCTGATCGCGAAACCCTGGATAAGGTTCCCCTGGTTGCCAACGACAAAACGGAGGCTGATACCCTGGTGCGGGACGGCAAGTTGCTTTATGAAATGGGCAAATTTGAAGAGGCTGAGGTCAAATTGCAACAGGCGCTGAAGCTGGATCCGCTGAACCAGGGTGCTTTCTATTATTTGAGTCTGGTTAAACAGGGCATTTATGCCCGCTCCGAACGAATGCACACGAGCGATAACGAGACCCGCATCGTGCAAGTGAGCAAGGCCTGGGAATCCCCCACCCGAAATAATGTGCCGATGCCCGTGCCCAATCCCTATGCCAGCACCAACCTCATTCACACCGGCCCCGGACGCGAGGCCATCGAGAGCAAACTGAACCGCATCCGGCTTGACCAGGTGTTTTACGACGGCCTGCCGTTGAGCGAAGTTGTTCGCAACCTGAGTGAGCAGGCCAAATTGCGCGACCCGGACAAGGTGGGCATCAACTTTCTGATTAATCCCAACCCGGACAATTCGGCCTCGGTGCAAACCACCACGCCGGCGGGTGGTCTGGGTTCTCCTTTTGGCGGGCCCGGCGGCGTACCGGGTGCGGGAGCGGGCGCCGACCAGACCCAGATTGATGCCACGACCGGCCTGCCGGTGGGCGGCACGACCCCAACGGTTGGCGGGGAAGCGGTGGACATCAATTCCGTTATCATCAGGATCAACCCGGCGCTCAACGATGTGCGCATGGCGGATGCGCTGGATGCGATTGTCCAGGTGGCAGACCATCCCATTGAATATTCCATTAATGATTATGCCGTCGTTTTCTCGGCCAAGGGACCGCGTTCGCCCCAGCTTTACTCACGGACATTCAGAATAGATCCCAACACTTTTGTGCAGGGCTTGCAAAGTGTTGGATCGCTGGTTTTTGTCAACAACAACAACAGCGGCAGTGGCAGCAGCGGCAGCGGTGGCAGCGGAAGCAGTGGCGGGGGCAACAGCGGCAGTGGCGGTAACAACAACACAACCGTCGGATTGCTTGCGGTGGTTAATCCTTCGTTGGGTTCGTCGTCCGGCACCTCCGGTGGGAACGGTGGCGGCGGTGGCACTGGCGGCGGTGGCCAAAATGGCGCCGGGGGATTGAACTTTGTAACTGTTACCAACAACATGGTGGACGTCAGCCTGACCGCGCGGAATTTCTTCTCAACCCTGGGGGTGAATTTGTTCCCGCCGAAAAGCATTTTCTTCAACGACCGTCTGGGGCTCCTGTTTGTCCGCGCAACCATGCAGGACCTGGACACCATTGAAAGCGCCATTCAAGCGTTAAACCAGGTGGCCCCCGAGGTTCATATCAAGGCGCGATTCGTTGAAGTGGAACAGGACGACAACGTCGGGCTGGGGTTTGACTGGTATCTGGGCCAATTCAATATCGGGAATTCCGTCCAGGGAACGGCCGGCAACGCGGGGTCGGTCACCGTGCCGGTTTCTCCGGCCAATCCCGGGGGGACTTTTCCCGGCAACGCTTTTAATGGCACCACGGTCCCCACCACGGTGCAAAGTCTGACCAGCGGCCTCAATAATGGAAGTCTTCCCGCCATCGCCAGCATCACGGGTATTTTGACCAACCCCAACTTCCAGGTGGTGCTCCATGCCCTGGAGCAGCGCCTGGGCACTGAGGAATTGGCTGAGCCGGAAGTGACCACCACCAGCGGCCGACAGACCGAGATGCGGGCAACACAAATTTTAACGGTCATCACGGGGTTTAGCTTCCAGCAAGGTTCAGCCAACACCACCGTCGGCACCGGCACACCGTAACGATACTTCTGAAGCAAAATATGAAAGCGAATTCAAAAAATAAAATTCTCCAACTGGCGCTGGGAATTTTTGTTGTCGTCGGCACTGCTGAAACCGCCTGCGCCCAGACGGTTGTTTCTCAACCCAACGTCTCCGCGATTACGCCCAATACCCAACTGCTGGAAACGGGGCCTTTGCTGGATGTGGTACCGGCTGTTTTGGCCGACGGTTACACCATCAACCTGACCCTGATTCCGTCGCTAACCGAATTCGCCGGTTATCAAACTGCGCCGAACATTGCCAACGTGACCGGTTCACTGAACGTGGTCCAATTGCCCGTTATTTTGCCGGAGTTTACCGTGCGGCAGGTCATCACTACGGTCAATGTCTGGGATGGCCAGACCGTGGTGCTGGGCGGATTGATCACGTCCACGACTCAAACCGAAAATGACAAGGTGCCGGTGATTGGTGATTTGCCGATACTCGGCCGTCTGTTTCAGAGTTCAACCAAGACCTCGGTAAAGAGAAACCTGATGATTTTTGTCACCACGACGATTGTGGATCCCGCCGGCAATCGTGTTCATTCGGATGATGAGCTGCCGTTTGCGCAAACCAGCATTCCGCCGCAGCCGCCGGGAGCCGGGCAGATGACCGAAACCGACAAAAAAGTCACACTGCCCCCGCAGTAATCCTGGTTCGGCTTAAGATCGCGGCCACCCATTCAAAGGATGCGATGGGAAACGAGGGGGATAAACCTTGAAAGCCAGATGAATTTATGGATCGGTTGCTGATTGTTGACGGGCACGCTTATGCCTATCGCGCCTTTCATGCGATTCGCGCGTTGCATTCACCGACAGGTCGGCCAACCAATGCGATCTACGGCTTTGTCAAAATGCTGGCGAAAATGCGCGCCACCGTTCAGCCCACGCATTTAATCGTGGTTTGGGACGGGGGACTGAGCGCCGAGCGGCTGGCGGCGCTGCCCGAATACAAGGCACAACGTCCGGAGATGCCGGAGGATTTAAGACCGCAACTTGATGAAATCGTCAGTTATTTGAAGTCGGCGGGGATTGCCTCGTTTTGTCGCGAAGGGGTGGAAGCGGATGATTACATTGCCTGTCTGGCGCGGCGGGCGGCGGAGGCGGGCATGGCGGCCGTCATTGCCAGTTCCGACAAGGATTTCATGCAATTGGTGTCCGGGCAAATCGGTTTGTTGAATCCAAACGACAAGACCGAAACCATCTGGACCGATGAAGAGGTTCGCGTGAAAACCGGCGTGAAACCGTCGCAAGTGGTGGACTGGCTGAGCCTGACGGGTGACACTGTGGACAACATCCCCGGCGTGCCCGGGGTGGGCCCCAAAACCGCCGCGGAATTGCTGAACCAGTTTGGGTCGGTCCGCGTTTTGTATGAACGATTGAATGAAGTGAAATCGGAGAAACTTCGCGCGAACCTGCGCGCCGCGGAGAACACGGTGCGGCGCAACCGGGAATTAGTGCGGCTGCGCGAAGATTTATCGTGTGAATTTGTCCCCGGCGAATTGGCAGAAAAACCGGCGGACACCGGGCGGCTGCGTCAATTGTATCAGCGCTGGGGTTTCAAGACACTGCTCGCGGCGCTGGGGGAAGAGGCGCATGAATGCCAGGCGGTTTTGATTTAGCAAAAATGAAATTGCGGCGCGGACTTGAGAATTTGTTTTCCGTGGGCGGGCGCGAACCGCGCCGGCCGGGTTTTGCCGAAGTAATTTTTGGACAAAGCCAACGCGCTTGTTTAGACTGAAAAGACTTGATTATGCCATTGTTGTTCCGCCGCCAGACCGCTGCTTGTAGTGTCAAACACTATAGGAACAGTCGTATCTCCACTGACAGACAAATACTGCTCGCTCGCCATAGATTCATATCATGAGTACGGCCATCCAATCGGGATTTTTCAGCCGCCAGACTGTTGTTTGTCTTTGCTGGGGGTGGCTGCTCGCGCTGCCTGCCGTCGTTTGGGGCCAGACGAATTATTACGCCACCAATGGAATGGAATACGCCATCATTGGCTCCCTTCCAGGCGACCAGGTGTTCCCCGATGCGGCGGTGACGACCAATGGTGGTTTTGTCGTCTGGCAGGACAACATCACCGACGGCAGCGGCTGGGGGGTGAGCGCAATGGCCCTCAACGGTACGCTTTCGGGTTCGGGCAGTCCCTTCCGCGTCAACTTGCAAGGTGCGGGTGACCAGCAAAATCCGCGGGTGGCATTGCTGCAGGGTGGCGGCGCAGCTTTTGTGTGGCAGGGCGGACAAAACGGATTCCAGCACATCTACGCCCGCTTTCTCTCTTCCAGCAATACCTGGCTCACCGGGGACGTGCTGGTCAACACCTTCACCAATAATTTTCAAATTACTCCCGCCATTGCCACTTTGACCAATGGCAATGTCATCATCGTTTGGGCAAGTTATGACGAAGTGAATTCCACCAGCATGCAGGATGTCTATGGCCGGATTTTTTCGCCGGCTGGCATGCCGCTCACGGGTGAAATCCCGATCAACCAGTTCACGTCTTACAACCAGCGCACACCGGCGGTGGCGGCGCTGGCCAATGGTGGGTTCGTTGTCGCCTGGGTGTCCGAACAGGAACGCGTGGCCGCGCCAAACCCGGGCGCAGGTTCATTCCTCGTTACGAACACGGCAACGGCCCCCAATCCGAGCGTGGATGTTTATGCTCGACTTTACAACGGCAGTGGCAGTGCTCAGGGCAACGAATTTCTCGTTAATTCAGATTTCAATCCTTGTGCCAATCCCGACGTGGCTGCCGGTGTGGATGGTGGCTTTGTAGTGGTTTGGGATGCTTATGACATGACCAGCCCGTTGTCCAATGGCTTGGATATTTATGCCCGTTCATTTTCCAGCGCCGGCGTCGGAGGCACTGTGTTGCGCGTGAATTCTTATCTCTATGGCGACCAATATGCGCCGCGAATCGGTTCATTGGGAACGGATTTTTTGATTGTCTGGACAAGTCTGACACCGCAGGAAGGTGTTTATGGACAATTTCTGCGCGCAGATGGTTCGACCGTCGGCAGCCAGTTCGAGGTCAGCGCCGCCGCGATCAGCAGGCAAATCCAGCCGGTGGTTGCATCGGATGGCGTCAGTCAATTTCTGGCTGTCTGGAGCGGCTTCACTGGCTTGCCGTATAGTTTCGACCTGTCCGCGCAACGTTATATTAATACCCAGCAGCCGTTGGAACCGTTATCGGCGCCGTTTGTCTATGCGCCGTTTGTGGTGAGCAATAATGCTTATCAGCCGCAACTGGTGGTGTCGTGGCCACCCGTCACGGGTCTTTCCATTTCCAATTACGAAGTTTACTTGGACGGCGCGTCGACGCCGGCGGTGGTGACCACGAGCAATGTGTGGACCATGACTTCCGCCAATGGTTTAACTGTCTCCAGCACGCATTCGTTCCAAGTGGCTTATATCACCACGGACGGCCGCCAATCGCCACTGTCGCCATCGGCCAGCGGCACGACGTGGCAGGGTTGCAACTATATGAACGGCGGGGTTCCTTGTGAGTGGGTTGCTGCGATGTATGGGACCAATGCCTGGCCGGTCAGTGTAAATACTCCCCTGATGCCGGGCGGGCCGACATTGTTACAGGTGTTCTTGAGTGGTGGCGATCCGTTGGTTCCCGGCACGTGGCTGCGGACAGCGTTGAGCAACACATCGGAAGGCATGTTCCTGAGTTGGAATCCCGAGCCGGGATTTACATACCAGGTGCAATCCACGGCCACCCTGGGCGGCGCCTGGACCAATTTGGGCGCGCCGCGGTTCGCCGCCGGGACCACGGATTCAATCTATGTCGGGAAGAGTTCCGCGGGCTATTACCGCGTCCTGCTCTTGCGCCAGTGAAATGAGTATGAGGCAATTGATTAAATACTTTTTGTGGATTGGCTGTCTGGCAATGGGATGCCAGATCGCCGGGGCGTTTTCCCTGCTGGGACCAGTCGGCAATGCAAATGGCGGTACTGAAGACGCCTGGCAGGTGACCCCCATCGGCTACAATCCGCTGACTCCGCCTGTTGGGCCGCCGTTTTTTACCGACCAGCAACCCTCCGGGCCGAAGAATTACAACGAGGGGTACCGCCCTAATACGCCCGCGCTGTATTATGATTTTGATCCGAGTTTTGCCAGTTATTTTGGGGTGAACGGTGAGGCGGCGGTGGATCAGGCGTTCGCCGTATTAAATGGTGTTTTGAGCGGGCAGACCAATGCTTACTTATATCTGTATAGTCCCACCAATGGTGTCCTGATGGGTTCGACCAATGGGGTTTTCAATGGCCCGGCGATTAATTTGACCTTGGCAAATGGACTGGATTATTACAGCACGAATTTGTCGGAATTTCCCCTGAATACCGAGAGCATCAATTATGAGGCTCAGGCCCTGGGTTTGTACGATATCAAATCATTTATAATGAGCATGATCTTGGAACAAATGGGCTTGGCTGATTCGCTTCGTTACACTTGGGCGTTGATTGATCGTAATACGATTGCAGGATGCACAGCGCCTTGTCCATCTTGCCTGGAATACCTCGTTATCCAAAGGAACTTTGATATCGTTCCCAGTGCGCTGAATCAAATTCAATATTCGCCCTATGTCAATGACGTACTCTATAATTATTTCATTGACGAAGACTGCGGTCTGCCCAGCGGCGTAACGACGCTCGCCGACGCATTGGAAAGGCCGGCCGATCCGTTGGCCTACAATCCGCCGGTAGCCTCCGGCCACGGCGAAGGACTTGTACCAGCAGGTGGTTTTTATACCGGCTTGACCCGGGATGACGTAGGCGGGCTGCGTTTCCTTCTAAGCACGAACAACGAGTTTGCCGCTGCCAGCGCTGCCAATTATCTGGAGTCGCCTGCAGCCGGGAGCGCTTCTTTCATAACGAATTTCAACTCGCCCCAGATACTCTACACCTCCGATTACAACACCTTGGTAACTGCGGCGCTGACCAATAGCCCGGCTGCCTTGCAAACGCTTTTCCCAGGATTGGTCGTCGGGGCCAACCCGCCGACGTATTTCAGCAATGTGGTTTCGCCAAATGTTGTTGCCTATTTCACCAATTATATCGGCAGTCCCGCCGGCGCGCCGGCCTCACTGGTGGTGGTGACCAATTACGTGACCAACATTGTGCAGTTTTATCAGAATTCCTTTGTCAATGTGGTCACCAATAAAATTTATCCAAGGACCTCCTATGCATACCAAACCATTACGGTCGGCCCGATGATCGGTGCGCCGGCTGGGTCCCCGTTTGTGACCAATGTCAGCTTTCAACCATTTCAGTCCAATGTGCCCTCCGGGGATTACTTCATCATTACCAACGGCAGCTGTGGGCCCAATATTGTTCAGACCCAACAGATGTTTGTGACTGCCGTGACGAACACCATCGTGGGCGCAACAAACGCGAATGGTCAGGCTTTTACCCAGAATCTCATTTCCTATTTCACGAACTACGCCTTTGAGGTGCAGCCTTGCACGCTGGGCACCAACACGACCGCCGATTATCAGGGGGTTGGCGGAATTCGGTTTATTCGGGTGGCGGATTATGATTACCTCAACGGGATATTCGTCACCCCCATTACCAACCAGTATTCCATGGTAGTCATCACGAACGGGCAGTATGTGACCCGATGGTTCCAGCGCGTGGTGACCCGGCCCGACTTCGCTTTTTTGGGGCAGGATTTATCCGTGGGCGGCAATGGAGTTCTTTTTGCATTTAATTTCAGCACGCGCACCACGCCTAATTTCATTGCTGGCCCGGATGCCGTGGCCAACAAACTGGCCGGATCGGGAACCATTGATCCCACCGAAGGCGCCGGTATTCAAATTACTTTGAATACGGTCGGCCCGATTTACGAGAATCTCGGACCGGCCCAGCTGACCGGGCCGGGTTCCGCTCCGGCGGAAGTCATCTGGGGATCCTATGACGGCACGACGAATGCCCCGGTGGTTTATCCCAATGGCACCAGCATTGCAAATCTGGCCGCGGAGGCTTTGATCCAAATTGCTCCGGTGCCTCCGAATTTGCCCAGCGGCACCAATGCCGTCGCTTATAACGTCACATTTACCGCCACGGGTGGCACGAGCGGTTCGCTGAGCTGGTCCTTGGCCTCCAACTCGGCTGGTTTGCCACCCGGTTTGACTTTGTCTTCCGGCGGGGTTATGTCAGGGACTCCGATGCAACGTGGAACGTTTGACGACATTACGATTCAAATGACGGATTCCAGCACGCCGCCACATGTGATCCAGACGACTTATTCATTGACCATTAACTGACCGGTGAGCATCCAATGAAATTGAATTTTTCCAAATCCGTCCCGCGGCTCTGGGGCAAGGTACCGTTGTTTCTGTTGGGTTTACTGTTGTCTCCGTTGATGGCGATTGCCACGAGTTCAAGTTATACCAACACCGCCACCATCAGTGGTATTCCACCCACGGTGGACGCGACGAACTTCTATAATTACGGTACTTGGGATATTTTCACCACCAAACCGTATCAAACCTTCGATACGCAGAATTATGTGAATGAAGGCACCATGATTGGTTCCGTGGGTTGGGAGTTCGATTACGGGTCGTCCACGGGCGGCGGTCGCACCATGGCGACCAGTTTTTTCAACGATTTTCCGGGCTTGATTGAGGCCAGTGACAGTTACATTGATAATCCGCCCAACAATCCATACCCTAACCTGGCAAGTTATTTATTGATCTCGGCCGCAAACATCACCAATTACGGTACGCTCATCGCCGGCACCAGCGGCGAGATGTTGTTGACCGGTTCCAACGTGATGCTGACCCGGAGCACTTTGCAGATAGGTTCCGCCTTGGGCTCCAATTCCATCCCGTCACAATGTAGCGAAAACAACGTCAGCCAGACTAACTTCACGGCGGACGCGTCCATCTACGACGAGTATTGGGTGACCAACAACGTGACGATCGACAGCTTGGCCTTGTGGAATGGCACGAACGCCACCTCGCCGCTTTTCGGAGTGGATGCTTATTCCGCTGGCTGCACTTTGGTGTCGAACATCCTGGCCCCCTCTGGCCAGGATCCATTTACTTTCGCTTCCAGTCCTCCAAATTCTATTTTGGCGGATTCAATATCGCTAACTAATCCACCAGGGGCTACTGGGACCAATATCACTCAGATTTTCAGGCAGGCCGTTTTTGTATTGAGCAACACCAACATCTTCAAAGCGAGCGACAGTTTTTATGGGTACAACACCAATACCGGCAATTATTCGAACTTGTTCCAAATCATCACGGTGCGTTTGACCACCACCAATACCGGCCCGCTTTTTCTGTCCGACCTATTGGGCTCTGCAAGCAGCAACAGCATTCTGCTCAATGCCAACGCTACGCCCGGTTTTAACCCTCTCAATTCCTGCGCCGGCCCCACCTACCGTCCGGCCAATTACATTTTGGAGCGTTCGGACTGCCAGGATTACTTTGCCCTCGGTACCAATGGTGCTGGACCGCCCTCGGGCACAGGCTTTTTCTACGCTCCGCCTGGTGCCTCGGGCGGATTTTCGAACCAGTTTGTTCAAGCGGGAGACGCCGCCTATTCCGCTTATATTGACGATCTGGCCCAAAATCCGTTTGGCGCGTCTTTGACCAATCTGCCCGGCCGGATCGTCATCAATGCGGGTAATTTGGACCTCACCCGAACAACGATTTCGAGCCAGGGGCCGCTGATTATGATTCAGGCAACCAACCTCCTGGGCAGTGCCGGCGCGGTGGTGTCCTGCCAAAACATGAGTTACAACATCGGTTCGACGTCGGGAAACTTGAACGTGACGAATCTGGCCAACAGTTCGACTGTGCCTGGTTTGCATGGCAGTTTGTATGCTTGGAGCGCTCTTTGGACCAATGGGATGACCGTCATTGCCAACCCTGGCACCACAAATGCGGTTACCAACACCATTCCGGTGAATTTTCACGTTTTGTTCGTGGATGCCACGAAACTTACCAACATCGTGCCGGTGGCACTCCAGGATTTGGATTTGCACAGCACCAACATGATCGTGAGCGATTCCTTTTCGAATGTTGCCAGTTCCCTTCTTTTTGACGGCCGGAGTTTGACGCTGCAAGGGGCGTTGGCGCTTTCGGGTAATATTCAGAACTGGAACAGTTCCATTGCGCCGTCCTTGCTTTATTTTACGAATAATGGGACGCTCACCATCTTTCAAGACGCGCATTTTGGCGATGACGTGCCAACCAACTACGCCGCCTTTGTCAATAATGGAACAGGAACCATCAATGTCGGTGGCGGTGAGACAATCAACAGCGCATATTATCAGGAAGAGGGAACTGAAACTGCAGCGAGTGGATTTTCAGTGACCGCCTCGACCGGCTTGGTTGAAAATGCCGCTATTCTCTCCGGCCAGTATATAAATCTCGTAGGCGGTACATTCCAACTGCGCAGCTCCGAGATTTTTGCCCAGAATGCGCTAAACTTCAGCGTGACCAACTCATTGTCCGATAATGGGTCGGCGAACATTCTGGTTTGCGGCAAGGGATTTAATTTGTTCGTCAGTCCGCAAAGCGGAAACCTGTCGGCCAGCACCATTACAGACAATGCGCCTGGGAATTACGTGATTGGCCATGCCTGGGCGGGCAGTGACCTCGGTGGGGGGGCCACGGGAACCTCAGATAATCTGGCCATCGGCACACTGGCGCTGGTCGCTCAAAAACCTTCGCAACTGCCAACTTTCCATTTTTCTGGCACCACTGGCAACAACGCCATGTACGTCAACACGCTGAACTTGACGGGGCTTGGCGCCACCGCGGCAAACCTCACGAGCTTTATTCAGATTGACCCCGGCATGAAAATCTATTTTGCCAATGTCCAACCTGCCCTCCTGAGTGGACAATCAACGGCGACCGTCCTTCAAAACCAGTTCCCCGGCCAATTCATCCAGGATGCCAATGCGGGCCAGAGCGCTGGCGGCGGATCATCGTCCAATATCGTCATTTCCAGCATCACCCCGATTACAAGCGACACTATTTCCAGCGGCCCTACGAATTCGGGCATAACCGGTTTTGTTCTCACGTGGAATTCCACCTCGGGCGCGACGTACTCCGTGCTCAAAACGAACACCTTCAGCGTGCCGACTGCAAACTGGCCCGCGGTTGTGAAAGGTTATCCGCCCAGTGGCGCGGTCGGCGGCCCGTTGTCCTACACGGATACGACTACGATCATGAGTCCAACCTACTACCGGGTCCGCAGCCCCTAGTTTGCAGGGTCGAGGGTGAGCGAACAGAGGCACAAGGACTTCATCCTCTCGGACGGATGAGCGGAAGTTTCTCATCGCGCAAATCTCTCCGGCCTTTACCATCGGGCCGATGAAACTGTTCGGACTGACCGGTGGCATCGGCATGGGCAAATCCACCGCGGCGGAATTTCTTCGCCGGCACGGCGTGCGGGTTGTGGATACGGATGAACTGGCGCATCAATTGGTTGAGCCGGGCCGGCCGGCTTTGGCCGAAATCCAGGCGGTTTTCGGGATAAGCATCGTTTCCGCAGACGGCCAATTGCGTCGTGATCAGTTGGCGCAAATGGTCTTTGCGGACCCTGACGCCCGTAAAAAACTTGAAGCCATCCTCCACCCGCGCATCCGGGAACGCTGGCAGGCGAAAATTGCGAACTGGCGCCGGGAAAACCGCGCGCTGGCAGTGGTCGTGATACCATTGTTGTTTGAAACGAACGCCGGACCGGACTTCGACAAGACCATTTGCGTCGCCTGTTCGGCGGTGCAGCAGCGCAAAAGACTTTTGGAACGCGGCTGGACGCCGGACCAGATCAGAAACCGTATCGCCGCCCAAATGCCGGTCGCGGAAAAAATCGTGCGTTCTGATTTTGTCATTTGGACCGAAGGCGATGTTCAAAATCATTCGCAGCAGATTGAACGTGTGCTTGCCTGCCTTAACCGGTGAGGTCGCCCCGCCCGCGGGGCGCATTGCACTTGACGCTTTTCCTTCAACTTCCGACTGTCACCGCCATGAAACCGGCGCCGCTATTCCTCCTCTGCGCGGCTTTTTCGTGGCACGTCCAATGTGCGGGATCTCCGTTCCCGCCGGATGCCGCCTTGCTCGCGCATTGGATTGCCGGCCAGCAATTTTCCCAAGCCGGTTCGCCGGGTTGTGGCGGGCTTAAAATCGGCGATGGCGTGGCTGTCAGAGGGATTGATGGCACGCCCTACTGCCGGGTCAGCCCTTACACGGCGAATCTTGGCGTGCTGGGGTTGTTGCGAACCGGGGCGCCGGAATGCGGTCACGTGGCCGAACTTTGGATTGATTGGTATTTTGCCCATCTCAACCCGCAAAGTGCGCCGGAAGGCGTTCCTTGCGATCACTTTTATCAGGCAGATGGCGCCGGCGAAACCACTTGCGTCAAGCCGGGCGACCCTTCGCTCTGTCAGCACAACGATGCGACGGACAGCGCCGCCGCCACCTTTTTTTCCGTGTTGTGGGCCGCTCATCAGGCGGGAGTTCCCGCCGCGACATTCGATATCCCGCCGCGAAGGCGGCAATTGGAAAATCTGGCGGAAGTGCTTCTGAAGTTACAGCAAGCTGACGGTTTGTGCTGGGCGAAAAAAGGTTATCGGGTGAAATACCTCGAAGACAACAGCGAGGTGTCTGCCGGCTTGCGGGCGCTGGCTGATTTGGAGCAGAACGTTTTTAACGACCCCGGATGGTCGGCATTTTACCGGGCTGCCGCCCGCCGGGTTCAAGCGGGAATTCTCAAGGAACTTTACGACCCGCGCGCAAAGCTTTTCCTGATTGCCAAATTTGAAGACGGACACTGCCTTCCCGCGAACCTCGACGTTTGGTACCCTGACACCCAGGCCCAGGCCTGGCCGTGTCTGTTTGGGGTGCTGCCTGCGACGGATCCGCGGGCCCGGGGGGTGATGGCTGCCGTTGATGCCCACTGGCAGGGCGGCGCCCGGCCGGACTGGGCGGCTCATCCGGAACAGGTTGACCGCGGATGGATCGAGGCCGGCCACGCCTGTGCTGCGTTGTTGGCGAACGAGACGAACCGCGTGCGGATTTATGTTCAGGCGGTGAAACGCCTCAAATTTCCGGCGTCCGCCGGCGCATCCGCGTTCGCGGAGCCGTTCAGTGTCGCCGATGCCGGATGGCTGCTGCAAATCCTGGCGCCGCCGCCGGCCCGGTAAAGCCGGGAGCGGGAAGATGAATTCACCCGCCTGATCGCGCTGGTTTTTGCTGCCGTTTTTTTTGAAACTCTGTTAAATTCGCGACCGCATGATACTGACGCAGGATGAACTTCGCAGCCTGGTCGAAGTGAGACATCAATCACCGCACACGTTGCTGGGCATGCATCCGCTGGGCGATGGGTCGGGCCTCGTCGTTCGCGCGCTCCTGCCGGACGCCGCCAAAATCGAAATCCAGCCCGTCCACGAGAAGAATAAGCCGAAGTTCGAGCTTCAGCGCCTGCCCAACACGGACGTTTTCGAAGGCGTAACCCGGCCGGAAAACAAGGTCTATGCCTACGATCTGGTCGTCACCACGCATCACGGCCGGACGCGCCGGACGCGCGACGCCTTTTCCTTTCTGCCCACCCTCGGCGAGTCGGATTTGTTCCTGTTTGGCAAAGGTGACGAACGGAAAATCTACGAGAAGCTCGGCTCACAACTGCGCGTCATTGACGGCGTTCCGGGAACCAGTTTTGCCGTCTGGGCGCCCAATGCCCAACGCGTCAGCGTCGTCGGTGATTTCAACCATTGGGATGGTCGATTGCATCCGATGCGGTTGCTCGGCGCGTCCGGCGTCTGGGAAATTTTCGTTCCCGGCGTCGGCGAAGGCGCGCATTACAAGTTCGAAATCCGCGATGCGCAGGGGAGCATCAAATTAAAAACCGATCCGTTCGGTTTTTTCTTTGAAGTGCCGCCGAAAAACGCCGCCATCGTCTGGAACACAAAAAAATTCAAATGGACGGACGGCGCCTGGATGAAACGCCGACGGGAACAGACGCCGCTCCGGTCGCCGGTGAGCATTTACGAAGTGCACCCCGGCTCCTGGCGCAAGAAATCCCCGACCGAATCGTTCAGTTATCGTGAGCTGGCCTTGCCGCTGGTGGAATATGTCAAACGCATGGGATTCACCCACGTCGAATTGTTGCCTCCGGCCGAACATGCCTTTTATCCGTCGTGGGGTTATCAGGTGACGGGTTTTTACGCCCCGACCAGCCGCTACGGCACGCCGGACGACTTCCAGTTTCTCGTCAACGCCCTGCACGGCGCGGGCATCGGGGTCATTATTGACTGGGTGCCGGCGCATTTCCCGCGCGACGATTGGGCGCTGGCACGCTTCGACGGCACCGCGCTCTATGAGCACGAAGACCCGCGCAAGGGCGCGCATCAGGATTGGGGCACGCTGATTTTCAATTACGGCCGGCATGAGGTGAACAATTTCCTCGTCGCCAATGCGTTGTTCTGGTGCGACCGCTTCCACGTGGACGGCCTGCGCGTGGACGCCGTGGCTTCGATGCTTTACCTCGATTACTCGCGCAAAGAGGGCGAATGGGTTCCAAATCAATTCGGCGGGCGCGAAAATATCGAGGCGATTGAGTTCCTGAAAAAATTCAACCACCTCACTTACACGGAATTTCCCGGCGTGATGACGATTGCCGAGGAATCCACCGCCTGGCCGCTCGTCACCCGGCCACCGTATCTGGGCGGCCTCGGGTTTTCCTTCAAATGGAACATGGGCTGGATGCACGACACGCTCGGCTATTTCAGCCACGAACCCATTCACCGCAAATATCATCAAAACGATCTTACCTTCGCAATGTTGTATCATCATCACGAGAACTTCATCCTGCCGCTCTCGCACGATGAGGTCGTGCACGGCAAAGGCTCGTTGATTGGCCGGATGCCGGGTGACGACTGGCAGAATTTTGCGAATCTCCGCGCGCTGCTCGCGTATCAATGGCTGTTCCCCGGCAAGAAACTCCTGTTCATGGGCGGCGAATTCGGCCAGCGCGCCGAGTGGAACGAAAACGGCCAGCTCGACTGGTGGCTGCTCGACGCCGGTCCGTATCATCGCGGCCTGCAAAAATTCGTTGAAGACCTGAACCGGCTTTACGCGGCCGCCCCCGGGCTTTGGCAATCCGATTACGACCCTGGCGGCTTTTATTGGATTGATTGCGCCGACCGCGACAATAGCGTTCTCTCGTTTGTCCGCCAGACGGCCGACGGTTCCAACCAGCTCGCGGTGATTTTGAATCTGACCCCGGTGCTGCGGGAAAGATACCGTGTCGGCTTGCCGCGCGCCGGCCAATGGCGCGAACGGCTGAACAGTGACGCGGCCGTTTATGGCGGAGGGAATCAGGGAAATCTGGGCGGTGTCACAGCTGGAAACTTTTCGTGTCATAACCAGCCCTGCTCGGCCGAATTCTGTCTTCCGCCTTTGAGCGCTCTGGTCTTTCAACCCGGAACTTAGCAGCCGCCGGAAATGGCAGCCGCCGATGTTGGAGCGGTTCAATCGTTTCCGCAGCTGCCGAGATAACGAGGCGCAACTTGCGCCAGAAGGCCCGCCGACTCACGATGGCGACTACAGTTTTCCGGGAAGCACTCCGGCGCGCGGTTAAGGCGCCGGGAGCCTTTTAATATCCGGCACCGTGCCGCTGAGCCGGTCAATTCGAAAATCCACCGTCAACCAGTGCACCGTGAATGTCGTTTTGTTCGCCAAAGCGATGGCTTCGAGCATTTCCCATTCGGTCAAGCCGCAGGCTGCAAAATTGTGCCGGTAAAAATGCCACGAGTCCGGCGTGTCGGAAAATGGCCGCAAACCGACGCTCACTTTCTTGCTCAGAGCCGCTCGAATGTCATCCCAGCCGGCATCGTCGAAAACAAACCGGTCAGGCATGACTTGCCGATGCAATCTCGCCGCCGTGGATTCGTTTTTGACGGAGGCGATGCCATCGCACACGTCTTCCGTCGTGTGCAGCAACAGCAGAGGCGGTTGGAAGGCAACCCGGATATAGGTTTGATTGGTCAATGCCACGACGGCGTCCAGCAGCGAGGGATCGGCATTGGTCAGCTCCGCCCGCGCCCGGCGGAAGAAAAAAAGTTCGTCCGTTGCGCCCGGCATGAAAATGAGCGCCCTGACAACTGCGTTGGACTGAAACGCATTCAACATCAGCGGCACGCAATTTGTCCGATTCAATTCCGTCGCCTGGGTCCCCAGCGGCATCCGGCTCAATGCGTTTTGCCAGGTTTCCTGAGCAAAAACCGTCGTGCTTGCCGCCACCCACGCGCTGATGGCCAGGCGCATGGCGATTCTTATTGTAGCGGCGGTCTGCGACCGCCGCACTTTTCCCGGACTTCTCCAACAAATGCGGCGTTCAAAGAGCGCCGCTACCTTGTTTTGCCAACGTTTCATAGCGATAGCTGGACGATGCGCTCCTGAATCTGGCCGTTCCAGCGGTTGAAATAACCGAACAAACGATAAAGCTCCTCCAACCGCTTTAACAAGGCAGTTCGTTCGCCCGGTTGGGACATCCACAAACCGTCCAGCGCTTTCAACTCTTCGATCAATTTGTCGTGCCACCCGGCCAGCCTGGTTTGCAAAGTGCGCAATGGCCCGACCCATTCCTGTGCCTGCTCAAACAGTTGAACTTGCAGCAACGGCGACGTCGCCTCGTTTTTTTTATTCAGAAAATGATCAGCGTTCCGGCAAGTCGCCGCCACTTCGGCGAAGAGATTCGCCAGCCCGGGCGGAATTTGCTGAACGTCCCCGGGCCTCGCGCCGAGTTCCAGTTCCAGCAGATGCAACAGCCGGGATTTGGGTTCGGCGAGACAATGGTACGCGGAGTTCACTTCGGCATAATGCCGGTTGGCCGCGAGTCGTTCCGCTTCACTCGCGCCGGGTTGCTTGTCGGGATGCGCGGTTGCGGCCAGGATCAGAAATTTCGATTTGAGTTTGGCCGGCTCCAGCCACGGCCGGCGCGGTTCGTTGAGCAGGGCGAAATAGTCGGTCATTGATTCGGAGGGGCGAGTTCTACAAGCCCCTGATTTTTAACTTTTGGGACTCGCGGAGCTCGTCCCTCCGAAATCTATTTTCACGCGCTGAAACTTTCGCCGCAGGAACAGGTCGTGGCGGCGTTCGGATTTTTCACCTTGAACCCGCCGTCCAGTGCGTCGAGGTAATCCAGTTCGCTGCCGGTCACGTAGAGCGCGCTCTTGGGATCCACGACCACGCGGACACCGCCGGATTCAACCAGGATATCACGATTGGCCGGGTTGTCCTGCAAATCCATTTTGTATTGCAGGCCGGAGCAGCCGCCGCCCATCACCGCCACGCGCAGGACGCCGTTCGGCCGGCCCTGTTTGGTCAACAGGGACGCGACTTTGCCCGCGGCGCTCGGCGTCAGTTTGATGAGCCGCTCATCGCCAACGCGGAAATTCGGCCCCGCAGACGGTGTTTGCGTGCTTCTCGCAATCATTCGATCTGCCACAAGTTAGCCGCCCCAATCATCACCGTCAACGCATCCAACCTCCTAATCTTGCTCTGAATCGTAAGCACCGGAGAGATTAAGATTGGGATGAAATGCAAATCTGTGTTTCATCTGTGTTCATCTGTGGCTAAAAATGCCGGCACATGAAACTGATTTCCTGGAACGTCAATGGTCTGCGCGCCGTTCTGAAGAAGAACTTTCTCGATTATTTGGATGCCGAGAAACCTGATGTGCTCTGCCTCCAGGAAACCAAATGCGGCCCGAACGACGTCGAACAGCTCTGGCCGGCGAAGTACACGACTTACTGGAACAGCGCGGAAAAGAGGGGTTATTCCGGTACCGTCATTTTTGCCAAAACCCGGCCGCTCGATGTCATTCCCCATATTGATATTGCCGAACATGACCGGGAAGGTCGCGTGCTGGCCGCGGAATTCACGGATTTTTTTCTGGTGAACGTCTATGTGCCCAACGCCAAGCGCGATTTGTCGCGGCTGACCTATCGTCAGAAGTGGGACCGGGACTTTTTGAGCTATCTGAAAAACCTCGAGAAGAAAAAGCCGGTGGTTTTTTGTGGCGACCTCAACGTGGCCCACACGGAAATTGACCTGGCCAACCCCAGGGCCAACATCCACAACCACGGGTTCACGCCGGAAGAACGCGCCGGGTTCAGCGCATTCATCACAGCCGGTTTTGTTGACACGTTCCGTGAGTTCGAAAAGAGCGGGAAACATTACACCTGGTGGAGCCAGATGGGCGGCGCGCGTGCGCGGAACGTCGGTTGGCGCATTGACTATTTCCTGATTTCCCAATCCCTCCGCCCGCGGCTCAAACACGCCTTCATCCGGCCTGAAGTGGCAGGTTCCGACCATTGTCCGGTCGGCATTGAATTGGATTAAGCCAACATGGAAATGATTTAGTTCGTCAATTCCGGCCTGCGGGCTTATTCTTCCGCCGGTTTTAGTCATTGTTTCTAATGAAAATACTGCTCGTCAGTCCAAAGACGCCCGACACGTTCTGGAGTTTCAAGCACGCCTTGCGGTTCGTGTCCCGAAAGGCCGCCTTGGCGCCGTTGGGTCTGCTGACCGTGGCGGCGATGCTTCCGCCGGAGTGGAAACTCAAACTGGTGGACCTTAATGTGAGACGGCTCAAGGACGACGACCTGCGCTGGGCGGATTATGTGATGCTGGGAGCGATGCTGGTCCAGAAGGATTCGGCGCGCGAAATCGTCGCGCGGTGCGCGGCGATGGGAAGAACCATCATTGCCGGCGGACCGCTATTCACCACCGGCCATGAAACGTTTCCGGAAATCCAGCATTTTGTCCTGGGTGAAGCCGAGGAATTAATGCCGCAGGTGGTAGCGGACCTGCAGCGCGGTCGGTTGCAGCCGGTCTATCGCGCCGATCACCGGCCGGACATTGCCCGGACGCCCGTGCCGCGTTGGGATCTCATCAACTTGCGGCATTATGTGACGATGTCCGTGCAATTCTCGCGCGGCTGCCCGTTCGATTGCGAATTTTGCGACATCATCGTCATGAATGGGCGCGTGCCACGTACCAAGACGCCAACGCAGCTCATCGCCGAACTCGAAGTGCTGCGGTTGCGGGGATGGAAGGACATGGTTTTTATCGTGGACGATAACTTCATCGGCAACAAACAGCGCACGAAAACGCTCCTGCACTCGTTGATTGAGTGGCGGGAGCGCACGCAGGCCCGGATGGGATTTCTCACCGAGGCATCCATGAATCTGGCCGATGACCCGGATTTGTACGCGCTCATGGTGCAGGCGGGATTTAAAAAGGTCTTCGTGGGCATTGAGACGCCATCGGTCGAAGCGCTCGCGGAATGCCGCAAGATTCAGAACCGTAACCGCGACCTGATCGGCTCGGTCCAGACGCTGCAGCGGGCCGGGTTGGAGGTCATGGGCGGCTTTATCGTGGGGTTCGACAGCGACAAAAAAGATATTTTCAAACGCCAATTTGAATTCATCCAGCGTTCGGGCGTCGTCACGGCAATGGTGGGGCTGCTGAACGCGCTGCCGCAGACGCGTTTGTGGCACCGG
>DATJNM010000050.1:0-153628 GCA_035508155.1 Candidatus Sulfopaludibacter sp.
GGGGTAGGTTTTCTTGTTCTGGTAATAATAAGTGCAGACCTCGGTGGTGATGGTGAAGCCCGGAGGCACCGGCAGACCAATGCGGGCCATCTCGGCCAGGTTCGCCCCTTTGCCCCCCAGCAACGGCTTCATCGAACCGTCGCCGTCGGCTTTCTTGTTCCCAAATAAATAAATGTACTTCGCTGTCTTCGCTGCTTTGGCCATAAAATCAATAGTTCGTGTTTGCGCGTTAGAACCGGAAAAAGCCCCAAAAACGAGCGCGGACCTTATCAAACCCAATCGCCATGTCAATGCCGGACTCCCGCCATTTGCCAGGTCTATGATTAATATCATCATATCATGATACGTTGATTTTTGATTTGCAATGGGTGATGCTTTCCGTTATTTTGGGACCACATCATGGAGCAAGCCGATGCCGGACAGAATCGAACAACTTGAACGCTGGTTGCGCGAGCGCCTCGTCATCCTTGACGGCGCCACGGGCACGATGGTCCAGCAACGCAAGCTGGATGAGGCGGCCTTTCGCGGCGAACGGTTCAAAGACCGGCGCGGCAAGAGCCTCCAGGGCTGCATTGATTTGCTCAACCTCACCCAGCCACAAATCATTGAGGACATTCATCGCCAGTACCTCGAAGCCGGCGCGGATATCATCGAGACCAACACGTTCAACTCGCAGGCCATCTCGCTGGCGGATTACGGGCTGGAATCGCTGGCATACGAACTGTCGAAAGCCGGCGCCGAATGCGCACGGCGCGCGGCGGACCGGTTCGAACAGGCCCGACCCGGCCGGGTCTGCCTGGTGGCGGGAGACATCGGACCGACGACCAGAACGTCGTCCATTTCCACCGACGTGAACAATCCCGGCGCGCGAGGAGCCGCGTTCGACGATCTGGTCAGCGCTTACCGCGAACAGGTTTGCGGGCTGCTCGACGGTGGTGTGGATTTGCTGCTGGTGGAAACCATCTTCGACACGCTGAATGCCAAGGCGGCATTCTTTGCCATTCAGCAGGTTTTTGAGGAACAGGGTATAAGTCCGGTGCCCTTCCGGAGGGACGACGAGTCCCAAACTTCTGTAAGCAAAAAGCAATCAGGAGCTCGTGAAACTCGCCCCTCCGCGTCTTCGGTCCGCCGCGTGCCGATTCTCGCCTCCGTCACCTTTATTCAGGCCGGGAGCAATCGTGGCGTGACGGGCCAGACCGTCGAGGCGTTCTGGAATTCCATTTCGAACGTTCCCCTGCTCTCCGTCGGCATGAATTGTGCCCTGGGACCCAGGGAGCTCCGGCCATTGATTGAAGAACTTTCCGGCCTGGCGCCAATCTACGTCAGTGCGCATCCCAATGCCGGTCTGCCGAATCCTTTATTGCCCACCGGTTTTCCGGAAACCCCGGAAACGTTTGCGCCGCAATTACAGGAATGGGCGCGGAACGGCTGGCTGAACATCGTGGGCGGTTGTTGCGGCACCACGCCGGCGCACATCCAGGCCATCGCCGCCGCGGTGAAAAATCTGCCGTCCCGCGTGCCGCCGAAGGTTGAACCCTATCTGCGCTTGAGCGGGCTGGACGCGCTTACCGTCCGGCCGGATTCCAATTTCCTCAACATCGGTGAGCGCACTAACGTGGCCGGTTCGCCGAAGTTTGCCCAACTCATCAAGGCCGGCGATTTTGAAGGCGCACTGACGGTCGCACGGCAGCAGGTTGAGAACGGGGCCCAGGTGATCGATGTCTGCATGGATGAGGGGATGATTGACGGCGTGGCGGCCATGACGCGCTTCCTCAACCTGGTCGCTTCCGAACCGGATATTTGCCGGGTGCCCGTGATGGTGGACTCCTCGAAATGGGAGGTCATCGAGGCGGGTTTGAAATGCCTCCAGGGCAAAGGCATCGTCAATTCCATTTCGCTCAAGGAAGGCGAGGCAAAGTTTCTGCACCAGGCCGGTCTGGTCCGCCGTTACGGTGCGGCCGTGGTGGTGATGGCATTCGACGAGCACGGCCAGGCCGACACCTTTGAGCGGCGCATCGCCGTTTGTCAGCGCGCCTACGACCTGTTGGTGGAGCAAACCGGGTTTCCGCCCCAGGACATCATTTTCGATCCGAACGTGCTCACCGTCGGCACGGGCATGGAAGAACACGCGAATTATGCAGTGGATTTCATCCGGGCGACCCAATGGATCAAGGAACATCTGCCGCGGGCCAAGGTCAGCGGCGGCATCAGCAACGTTTCATTTTCCTTCCGCGGCAATAACGCGGTGCGCGAGGCGATGCATTCGGCGTTTTTGTATCACGCCATCAAGGCGGGGCTGGACATGGGCATTGTCAATGCCGGCCAGCTCGCCGTTTATGACGAAGTCCCGAAAGACCTGCTCGAACTGGTCGAAGACGTGCTGCTGAACCGGCGGCCCGATGCCACCGAGCGACTCACTAGATTCGCCGAATCGGTCAAGCAGAAAGACAGGACCGAGGCGGTCACGGACGAATGGCGACGTGGCACGGTCGAGGAGCGGCTCGAACACGCGCTGGTCAAAGGCATCACCGATTTCATCGAGGCCGATGCCGAGGAGGCGCGGCGGAAATACGGCCGTCCGCTGGCGGTCATTGAAGGGCCGTTGATGGCCGGCATGAATGTGGTCGGTGATTTGTTCGGCTCCGGCCGGATGTTTTTGCCACAGGTTGTTAAATCCGCGCGGGTGATGAAAAAGGCGGTGGCCTATCTGCAACCGTTCATGGAGGCGGAAAAAAAGGCCGCCGGCGGGGCCTCTCGGAACGCCGGCAAGGTCCTTCTGGCCACGGTGAAGGGCGACGTGCATGACATCGGCAAGAACATCGTCGGTGTCGTGCTCGCCTGTAATAATTACGAAGTCATTGATCTCGGCGTCATGACGCCATGCGAAAAAATCATCGGCACGGCGCTCGAACAGCATGTTGACATCATCGGCCTCAGTGGGCTGATTACGCCGTCGCTGGACGAGATGGCGCATGTGGCGCGGGAGCTGGACCGGCAAGGGTTGAAACTGCCATTGCTGATTGGCGGCGCGACGACGAGCAAAGCGCATACGGCGGTCAAAATTGCGCCGGGTTACCGGGAACCGGTGGTCCATGTCCTGGACGCTTCACGGGCCGTGCCGGTGGTCAGCACTCTGATCAATGCCGTACAGAAACCAGGATTTGTGGCGCAGGTGCGCGAAGAATATGAGCGGGTGCGCGCCCAACACACCGGTCAGCGCGCCAGGCTGGTTTCCCTTGAATCCGCCCGGGCCAACGCGCCGCGACTGAATTTTGACGATTTGCCAAAGCCGGAAGTTACGGGCGTGCGGATTCTCTCCTTCGAGGCCGCCGGCGATTCAGGCCGGCGGCTGCCGGTTGCATTGGGAGAGCTGGTGCCGTTCATTGACTGGACGCCGTTCTTTCACACGTGGGAATTGCGCGGGGTTTATCCGAAGATTTTAGAGCACGAGCGACACGGCGAGGAGGCGCGGAAGCTCTTCAGCGACGCACAGAAACTCCTGGAGAAAATTGTATCGTGGCAGTCACTGCAGCCGCGCGGCGTATATGGTTTATTTCCCGCCAACCGGATTGGCGACGACGTGGAACTTTACACGGACGAATCGCGCGCCACAGTGCTCACCACGTTTCATTTTCTGCGCCAGCAAATCGAGAAGACGGACGGCACACCGAACTGGTGTCTGGCGGATTTTGTGGCGCCGAAACCGGTAAAGGCGGTCTATGACCGTCGTACTTCAGATGGCGACACCCATGGAGCGCCGCTACGGGATTACATCGGCGCCTTTGCCGTCACCAGCGGACACGGTTTGAAGGAACTGGTGGAAAAGTTCAAGGCCGACCATGACGACTATAACGCCATCATGGCGGAGGCGCTGGCGGATCGCCTGGCCGAAGCCTTTGCGGAATTTCTGCACAAACGCGTCCGCGAAGATTGGGTTTACGGCCGGAACGAAGGTCTTACGAACGACGATTTGATTGCAGAAAAATACCGCGGCATCCGACCGGCGGCGGGTTATCCAGCCTGTCCCGACCACACCGAGAAGCAAATTCTCTGGAAGCTGCTTGATGTGGAGAAGAACGCCGGGATGCGGCTCACGGAAAGTTGTGCGATGTGGCCGGGCAGTTCGGTGAGCGGACTTCATTTCGCCCATCCGGAGTCCAGATATTTCGCCGTCGGCAAACTCGGCCGCGACCAGGTGATTGATTATCATCTGCGCAAGGGCATGACCTTGCAGGAAGTCGAACGGTGGCTGGGGCCCTGGTTGAACTATGAACCGCCAGGCGTTGCGCCGGGGGCGCCTGTTTCCTGCGCCTGCGGCCTTCCGCATTGATAAAAAGCTCGACGGCGGGGGGCTTTGCGTTTATAAAAACACATAGTCAGCAAAAGGAAAGTCATGGAACCTACTCCGCAAGCCGTCAAAATGATGCCGGTGGATTCGGATTTGTTCGAAGCCGTCGGCTACATCCCCAGGAACCGCCAACTCTACATCAAATTCCGAAATTCGCCGGCGCTTTGTTTCGACAACGTGCCGGGCTTCCGTTACGAAAGCCTGCTGTCGGCGCCGCGCAAGGACGCCTATTACCGGACGTTTATCAAGGACCGGTTTCTAACCAAACCCGTCCAGTTGCCGACGCCAACCTGAGTTAAAGCGGGACTTGTTTTTCGCACAATCCGGCCTAAATTGAAGGCATGAAGCAGGACGTTGTGCCAGTTCAGATTCGCGGAATCATCCCGGCCAACAGCGGTTGCGCGCTCTTTGTCGGCAATGACGAGAAGGTTTTCGTCATCAACGTCGAGCCGCAAATGGGGGCGGTGATCGGCATGTTTCTGCGCCAAACCCCGAAAGAACGGCCCCTCACCCACGATCTGATCAACCGGATGTTTCAAGGTTTCGGCATCACGGTGGAACGCGTGGTTATCACCGATTTGAAAAATTCGACCTACTTCGCACGGCTGATTCTCCAGCAGCAAAATGAACTGGCACGGAAGATCGTGGAACTCGACGCGCGCCCCAGCGATTGCCTGGCCCTGGCTGCTGCGCAGAAAAAGCCGATTTTTGTGGCCGCCTCCCTCTTCGAACAGGTCGAGGACATGAGCGAAGTGCTGAATAAAATCAACGAAACCGGGAGCGAAGCGGAGTAAAATGTCCGCCGCCCAGACTTCATCGCCGGCTCTCATTTGTGGTGACGATGAGTTCGCCGTAAAGCAGCGCGCCCGGCAGCTCTACCAGCAGTGGGGTGATGAAATCGGAGGCATGGACCATGAAATCATCGAGGCCACCGCGGCCAACGGCGGCGAAGCGTTGACCGCCCTCGTCCGGTTGCGCGAAGCGCTGCAAACCCTGCCCTTCTTTGGCACGGGCAAGGTCATCTGGCTGCGCGACTGCAATTTTCTCGGCGATGAACGCACCGCCTCTGCCCAGCCGGTCACCCAATCGCTGGGCGAGCTGGCGGAGGAACTGAAACAATTCGCATGGGAGCGCAACCGCGGCATCCGGTTATTAATCAGCGCGGGCAAGGTGGACAAGCGCAAGACCTTTTTCAAAACGCTCGACAAAATCGGTTCGGTGGAAACCTTTGCCGGCTGGTCGGCGGATGACCGCGATTGGGTGGAGCGTGCGGAAGTTGCGGCCCAGGCAAGCCTGCGGGAGCGGGGAAAGGAGATTTCTCCAGAGGCCCTGGCCGAATTGGTAAATCGCGTCGGGCCCAATCCCCGCCAGCTGGACAACGAGGTTGAAAAACTGAGTTTGTATGCGAGCGGGCGGAAACAGATTGAGGCCGGTGACGTTAATTCAGTCTGCATCCGGAACAAAACGGCGCGGGCCTTTGCCCTGGGCGATGCCCTGGGCGACCGGGATTTGCCCCGTTTGTTGCGCCGGCTGGACGAGGAATTATGGGAAGTAAAGCTGGATCCCCACAAATCGGAAATTGGTTTGTTGTATGGCCTGCTGAGTAAAGTACGCGCGATGTTATTGTTGAAGGAGATGCTGCGGGAGGGCTGGATCAAGCCGGAGGTGGATTACAACCGTTTCAAGGCCCAACTCCAGCGCGTGCCGACGGAGCGGCTGCCCGAGGACCGGCGTTATAATCCGCTGGCATTGAATCCCTACGTGCTTTTCAAGGCGTTGCCGCAGGTCCGGCGCTATTCCGAAGCGGAACTGGTACGGACGATGGATTTGTTGTTGCGGTGCAACCAGCGATTGGTGTCCAGCGGCCTCGACGAAACGCTGGTGTTGCAACAAACCCTGGTGCAGATTATCACGCCGCGGGCCGCAGCCGCGGCGTAAAAAAAGGAACTTTGGAAAATGGCGACACCAGTGGCAAAAATGTTAGTGCTGGCATGCAAGGATTTCGTCTGCGTGAAAATTGCGGGCCGCGCGAATTTTACCTACGGCCCTGATTTCAAAACACTGCTCACCGAACTCGTCCGCAAGGGTTACCGCCATTTCATCATTGACCTGTCGGAATGCGCGCTGATGGACAGCACCTTCCTTGGCATCCTGGCCGGCTTCGGCTTGAAGCTGAACCAGTCGAGCGGGCAGAACAATCACGGTGTTGAATTGCTGAACCCGAACTCGCGGATAACGGACCTGCTCGAAAATCTGGGTGCGTTGCACCTTTTCAAGGTCAGCACCGGAACCCTGCAGTTACCCGGGGATGTCCAGATGCGGACGCCGGAATCGGCAAGTCCAACGCGCCAGCAAATGACGCGCACCTGTCTCGAAGCGCACCAGTCGCTGATGGAAGCAAACCCCGATAACGTTTTGCGTTTCAAGGATGTGACCCGGTTTTTGGCGGAAGACTTGAAGAACCTCGAAAAGTCTCCTTAACGGCACATGGCTTGCTATGTTGTCCGTTGATTGTCAACCACAAGCCTTGTTTGCGTTATGAAAATTGACCGGCGAATTTTAACACTTTTAATCATCGCCTTGTTGTCTGTCCCGCCGACTTTAAGCCGCGCGCAAGAGGACTCCTCGGACACGAACATGTCCGACAGCGATCAGAATGCCGTGCCGTCCGACAGCGGCACCAACGCACCGCTCAAAGAGCTGATGCTCAAAAGTGATCAGGTTACCAACACCGTTGGCATGGTTTTAAAGAAAGTTTCGCCGACCTTTTGGGCCGGCATGTATGAGGTAACGCAAGCGTCGTACCAAAAAGTGATGGGCAGCAATCCCAGCGCTTTTCAAGGCGGAGACCATCCGGTGGATTCAGTGACCTGGAACGATGCGATGGCCTTCTGCACAAAACTGACCGAAAAGGAACAAAAGGCCGGTGAACTGCCAAAAGATTTCGTTTATACCCTGCCGACCCAGGCCCAATGGGAGCAACTGGCGGATGACACCCCGGCGAGGGATGCGGTGATGAGCCTGAGCATGCCGCGCCGTTCTTCCACCGAGGCGGTGGGCAGTCTGGCGCCAAACAGTCTGGGTCTTTACGATACGCGCGGCAACGTCATGGAATGGTGCCTGGATCCGCAGGACAAACCTTATCGTGTTTTGCGCGGGGGAGCCTGGGACACCTATATTGACATCAACGCCCGGCCCGAATTCCGCGAGTACTCAGCCCCCGACAAAACGAAAAATGATTATGGTTTCCGCGTCGTACTGGAACCGAAGTGATTGATTTGAAATTGCGCAAAACAAGGTAGCGGCGCCCGATGAGCTCTGGCGGTCGCAGACCGCCACGGGAGCCAGAATCAACAAACATCAAACCGGCGCGGGCGCGGGCGTTCCGAGCCCGGGCAGTTTGGGCGGCGCTGGTTTGGGCGGGGTTTCGGGCAGCGGCGTACCCGCCGGCGCGCCCATCAGCGCCCCGCCTGGCGGCTTGGGCGGCGGCGGCGTAAACTTGCCGGTCTTGATAATTTCCTCGACCTGCGCCCGATCGAGCGTTTCATGCTCAAGCAGCGCGTTGGCGATTAATTCGAGCTTGTCGCGATTGGTCAAAATAATGTCCTGCGCCCGCTTGTAACCTTCGTCAATGATGCGCTTGATTTCCTCGTCAATTTCGCTCGCCTTGATTTCACTGTAAACCTTTGTCCGCGCCATTTCGCGCCCCAGGAAGACGTATTCGTCGTCGTTGCCGTATTGCACCATACCCAGTTTGTCGCTCATGCCATATTGGCAAACCATGGCGCGTGCCAGATTCGTCGCCTGCTGAATGTCCATGGCGGCGCCGGTCGAAATGTCGCCCGAAACAATTTCCTCGGCGATGCGTCCGGCCATTGTGACAGCCACGTCATCGAGCATTTCCTTGCGGCGCCTGTTTAAAATGTCCTTTTCCGGCAGTTGCATGGTTGAGCCCAATGATTGGCCGCGCGGAATGATGGTGACCTTGTGCAGGGGATGAGTGTGTTCCAGCATCATGTTCACCAGCGCGTGTCCCGCTTCATGCCAGGCGGTGCATTTCTTTTCCTCGGCGGTCATGGCCAGACTGCGGCGTTCGCGGCCCCAACGGACCTTGTCGCGCGCTTCCTCCAATTCTTCCATGCCGACGGCCTTTTTGTTCAGGCGCGCCGCCAGGAGCGCGGCCTCGTTCAACAAATTCGCCAGTTCGGCGCCGGAATAGCCCGGCGTGCCGCGTGCGATGATGGACAAATCCGCTTCCGGGGCGAGTTTCACGTTTTTGGCGTGCACCTTCAAAATCGCCTCACGCCCGCGCACATCGGGCAGGTTGACCACCACCTGCCGGTCGAAACGACCCGGACGCAGCAACGCCGGATCGAGCACGTCCGGCCGGTTGGTCGCGGCGATGATGATGATGCCTTCCTGCGTGTCAAAACCGTCCATCTCCACGAGCAGCGCGTTGAGGGTTTGCTCGCGCTCGTCGTTGCCGCCGCCCAAACCATGCCCGCGGCTGCGCCCGACCGCGTCAATTTCGTCAATGAACACCAGGCATGGCGTATTGCGACGCGCCTGTTCAAACATGTCGCGCACCCGGCTCGCGCCGACGCCGACGAACATTTCGACAAAGTCTGAGCCACTGATGCTGAAGAACGACGCATCCGCCTCGCCGGCAATGGCCTTGGCCAGGAGTGTTTTGCCCGTGCCGGGCGGTCCCACCATCAGCACACCCTTGGGGATGCGGCCACCGAGTTTCTGGAATTTTTTCGGGTCTTTCAGGAATTCCACCAGTTCGGAAACTTCCTCGATGGCTTCCTCAATGCCGGCCACGTCCTTGAAGGTCGTCTTGTTGCGGTCCTTGGCCAGCATCCGGGCCTTGCTTTTGCCAAAACTCAGCGCGCCTTTGCCGGCAATTTTGATCTGGCGGATGAAGAAGAACCAAAACAGAATGCCAATCAGCAAAAACGGCGCAATGCCCCATACCACGCTCATCAACATTGTATTGGGCTGACTCGCGTCTATCTTGTCCGAGGCGAACAACTGGTCCTGCTTGGCCTGGGTCAAATAGGCGTTTTTAACTACAAACGGCACTCCCACTTTTTTGCCGTCCTTGTCGGTCTGGTAATACTGTCCGGTGATTTCCGTCAAGGGCGCCGTTTGCGGATTAAAACTGATCGTTGCTTGAGCGATTAAATTCGACTGGAACAACTTGAAAAATTCGGCCTGCGACAACGTGCCGGCCTCGGTCGTCATGTGGTTTTTCAACAACATCAGCGCCGCGATGCTGCCAATGATGGCAATCCATGCCACCCACGTTGTCGGTGGCAGTTTAAACCCGCCCGGCGGCTTTTTTTGGCCGCGGTCGTTGTCTTTGTTTTGATCTTCGCCGAACATACTTGATAATGTTCACTTAAATTAACATGCCACTTCCACCTCCGCAATGCGCGAATTCGCTTTTCCCTCCAACGTCAGAATGAATCTGTTATAATGGCAATATGCGCATTGGTTCGCTGACGTTAACGTCCAATTTGTTCCTGTCGCCGCTGGCGGGTTATACCAACCTGCCTTTCCGCCTGGTGGTGCGCGAAATTGGCGGCGTCGGCCTCTGCACCACCGATTTGGTCAACGCGCGTTCGCTCCTCGAAAAGAATCCCAAAGCGTTCAAGCTGGTCGAAACCCACCCTAGCGATTCGCCGCTGGCGATCCAGCTTTTCGGGTCGGTTCCGGAGGAAATGCGCGACGCAGCCCAAATGCTCGAGGCGCGCGGCGCAGCCGCCGTTGACATCAATATGGGCTGCCCGGTCCGCAAGGTCTGCAATGTCGGCGGCGGTTCGGCCATGATGACCGGGTTGAACAAGACCGCCGCGCTCGTTCGCGGCATGGTCAGCGCCGTCAAAATTCCGGTCACGGCCAAAATGCGGCTGGGCTGGGACGACCAGAACATTACCGCGCCGGACCTGGCGCGCGCGCTCGAGGACGCCGGGGTTGCCGCGATTTTTGTTCATGGCCGGACGCGCCAACAGGGTTTCGGCGGCACGGTGAACCTGATGGGCATCCGCAAGGTCGTTGCCGCCGTGAAACAGGTTCCCGTCATTGGCAACGGCGACATCATTACGCCGTCAGCGGCAAAAAAGATGTTCGACGAAACCGGCTGTGCCGGTGTGAGCATCGGCCGCGGCGCTTTTTACAACCCCTGGATCTTCCAGCACACGCTGTACTATCTAAAAAACACCTCCCCCGCCCCGCGGGAAACGAGCGGGGCGAAGGAGAAGAATCTTGCCGACCTGGCGGATGTCAAACTTCTTCCTGAACCGTCGTTTGCCGAGCGGATCCGCGTGATGTGTCGGCATCTGGACCTGATGATCGAAGTTTTTGGCGAATCACTTGGCTGCCGGATGTTCCGCAAGGTCGCACCCTGGTATTCCCGGCGTTTCGGTCCCTGCCATGAATTCAACAAGCGTGTCGTGCAAATTTCCACGCGCGCTGAATTCCACAATGTGCTGGAACATTATATCCACTGGCGGCGGCAGTTCCTTGACGACCAGGGTGAACTGCTGCCGCGTTTCCAACCATCACCGATGATCGCGTCGTTCATGCGCGCCGAACCGGCTGTTGTTCAACGCGAACAAGTCTCCGTGCCGAAAGGACCGGTGGAGGTGTGGTGATTGAAACGGAGGCACTGCGAACCGGACGGCCTCGCGGCGCCGATGATTTACAGTTGATAAATTCCGTCCACCGGATTCTCATTGTTATGGCATGAAGACTCGGGATCATCATTACCCCCTTTACCCTTTGGCCTTGTTCCTTTCCGTCAGCACGACCGTTCTTGGCGCCGGACCGATTTTCAACATCCTGGATTATGGTGCACGCAAAGACAGTTCGGCCCATTCGACGGAAGCGATTCGTTCCGCCATCCAGGCGGCCAATGCCGCCGGGGGTGGCATCGTTTGCATTCCACCGGGGACTTATATCACCGGCCCGATTGAATTGACCAATGATCTCGTGCTGGAGATCGAGGCGGGCGCCACACTCCAGTTTCCGGCCACCCGGCTTCCTTTCACAGCCGGCCGCGAGCAAGGCATCGAATGCCTCACACCGGTTCCGCTGATCGGCGGTCGGCATTTGCACAATGTCAGCATCACGGGCCGCGGTACCTGACCACCGACAACGCCGCGTGGCTCAACCTGATGCCACGGATCAATGCCTCGGAAACCGACATCGGGACAGCCTTCGGCACCAATTGGGAACACCTGCTCCAGGATCTCGAGGTGAGAACACCGGCGCCAGCTGAAGATTATGAAAAGGCGGCGCCGGAGCTCAGGCCGTCCTTCGTCCGTTTCATGGACAGCACAAACGTTCTGGTCGAAGGCGTCCGCTTCGCCGGCTCATCCATGTGGACCATCCACCTGCTCTATACGGACAATGCGGTGGTTCGCAACGTCACGATCGAGACCTATCCCGGCGTGCACACTGACGGCATCGCCATTGATTCCAGCCGCAACGTGCGGATCTCGGATTGTTACATTGACACCGGTGACGATGGCATCGTTTTGAAATCCGGCAAGGATGCCGACGGCCGGCGGGTCAACCGGCCGACGGAAAATGTGTCCATTTCGAATTGCACCGTACACCATGCACATGGCGCGGTCACCCTGGGGAGCGAGATCTCCGGCGGCATTCGCAATGTGGTCGCGGACAATATCACCTGTGATGGAACCCAAATCGGCATTCGCATCAAGAGCCGGCGCGGGCGTGGCGGCGTGGTTGAAGACGTCCGGTTCGACAATTGGATGATGGAAAACGTCGGCATCGGGATCAACATCACCAGCTACTACCTCATGGAAGGGGAAACCAAAACCTCCGTGGAACCGGTTTCGGCACGAACGCCGGTGTTCCGCAACATCGCCATCAGCCACGTGACCATGGATCGTGCGCGAACGGCGATTGATGTTAAAGGATTGCCGGAAATGCCGATTTATGGATTGCGCATCAGCGATGTCATAGCCTCGGCGAAAACCGGAATGTTCAGCTCATTCACGGACACTTTGGAACTGCACGACGTGCAAGTCAATGCGGACACCGGCCCGGCCTTTCTGACAAAGGACTCCCGGGAATTGGAGTTGGACGGCGTTGCTTCGCGCCACCCGGTGTCAGGGGCGCCGGTTATACGGCTGGAACACTGCCAGGGTGCTGTGCTCCGCGACAGCCGGGCCTTTCCCGGTACCGGTACCTTCCTTTCCGTTGCGCCGGGTGAACTGAAAAGCGTCCTGTTTGAGGGCAACGACTGCAACGACGCGCAGAAACCGACGGATGAAGTCGTCAGCCAGTGGTCGGCCATTTCAAGTAATTGTTCAGATAGGCTGAAAATGAGGTCGGGTAAATGCTTGGTTGCTGACCGATCCCGAAAGCGGATTGCAAACGGCTACGGCGCAAGCTGAACCCACTGTGTTTGCGTTCGATATTGGAAACCATCGGCCGTCACAACGGTGGCATAGAAGGGGTGCAGTCCGGCCCACAAATTGGTGCCATTCACCTGAAAAACGGCTGAGGCTACATTGGTGGCCGTGGCCAGCAGCCCGCCGGTGCTGAACAAGGAGATCAAACTGACATCATTAGTGTTGGCGGTGACCTGAATGTGATAGGTGCCTTCCGCAGAGGCCTGATTGGTTAAGTCGAGCAGCGTCATGGTGGCGCTCAAGGAAGTATTCTGAATCTGGACCGGCACGGTCACCTGCGTTTGAGTTCGCGCGTCACTGCCTTCATAGGCCACGGCCGTCAAGTCGTGGTATCCATCGGCCAACGTCGTGGTGTTCAAGGGGAAGGTCACACCCAGACCAAAGGCGCCGGCGGTGACATATAGATGATTCCGGGGTTGGAGGTTGGGTAGATTGTAGGTGAGGGTGCTGCCATAAGACGTGAACGAGGGAACCTGTACGGACGAGACCGCGGGAGTGATTTTGATCATGGCAGCCTGATAGCCCGGGCTTCGCGCATACACGTTGAAAGCGGTGTAGAAGAACGTGCCGTACTGGTTCAAAGCATAATCCCCGGCCACAACACCGTTACTGCCCTGCAAGGCGGGATTCGCGTTTATGGCATTGTACAACTGGCCGGCGAGGGTTGCCGAATTGCCCGCAGACTGATTGGTGACAGCCACGATTACAGTCTGACCATTGGTAAGAATAAAGGTAAATTGCATCCAGGAATTGGCTGGAGTCGAATTGCTCAACTCGGAATACTCCTGCACACCAAACGCCTGCGAGGCCAGTAGCGTGGGCTGGCTGGCGTTTAGAAAAGTTGAGAGCACGTTGCCGCTCCCCATCGCGCTGGCAGTGGTGGTTTGGATCTGGCCAAGCGCAAAATTGGTTACCAGCGCCGTCCATTGACCCTGATTGGTGGAGACCCCAATCGTGTAAGGCCGAGCAGCGCTGTCCACTCGGATCAGAGTCAGATTTGTCGTCTGGTTTAGTACCGTGAAACCGGGTGAAACCGGCGGTATCAGCCACGCCCGATAAAACCGGTCGGTCGAATTCGTGGCGCCGGCATCAGCGAAGTCCATCGTCCCGCCGGATTGATTGGTGAAGATGGACGTCCAATCAACCAGATCGGTGGAGGTTTGAATGGCCCACGGCAAACCGGGCGTGCTGTCCACGTGCATCTGAAACGCACCCGAGCCGGAAATACCTGGAGCCGATAATTGGGGTGGTTGGTCGGCGGAGGGCCACGTCATGCGATAATAGCGGGCGGGATAATTGGTGGAATCGTAGTCAGTAAAATCCAGCAATCCCGGTGGCGCGGTGTTCGTGTAGATCGGTTGCCAGTTCATCAAATTGGTTGAAGCCAGGACGACGTAGGGCAACGTGCTGGGAATCCCCAACGCCATGGTGAAAGCCCCGTTCTTATCAAGTCCATTCGGAGTCATCTGAGGCGGATAAGTATCTGGCAGGTAGTTGACGTCGTAGGAAAGGCCGGGCGTGTTGGTTGGAATGGTGCTGACAGCGTAGAAGGGGATAGTCATGAGGTTGCTGGCAATGGATTGCAATTCAATACGGTCCCCATAAGCCTGCGCCTTCACCTGGGTGGCATTGGTGACGGCGTTAATCTGGGCTGCCAATCCGGACGCCACGGCGCTCAAGTTCGAGTTGCCGGTGACAGTATAACTAATAGGATAACCATTCAAAGTGACGGTCAGCAAATTGCCGGGACACGGGCTTAAATTGGTCAGCGTGCTATAGTATTGGCCGTCTACGAACAAATCCACCTGTTGCAGGGATTTTCCGTAGGCGGCGACGAAGTTTACGGAGAGCATCGGAGTACCGCTCAACACGGAGTCGGGAGGCAGGTTGCTGCTCCATTCGCCATAACCGGTCCGGGTAAAGGGCGCCGCCAACGGCTCGCCCACGACGAGTCCGAGATACGGCACATTGATGCTTTGATAATAACTTTCCGCCAGATTGAAACCGCGGGCCTGATAAAAGTAAACCTGGGGATTGGGAAATTTCTGCGTGTCGTTGGCAGGCTCCGCCACGGTGCCATAACTGCCCGCCGCCCCGGCAATGATGAACGCCAACAGGTTGGTCTGGCTGTTAGTTCCAAAAATAATACCTCCGAAAGACGTCAGGCTGTCGGCAATGGCCCCTGGCACAAACATTCCTTGCGGGACGCTGAACTGTGCCAGGCCCGTCTCATAACCCAGACAGCCGTTCGGCCATGAAACCAAATCGGTGTTGGTGCGCAAAATTGATGAGACACCCAGAATATTGACGTTAAAAATGGCGTTATCAAAATACGGATAACGCACGTTACGCGCCGGATCGGAACTTTTTGCCAGGATTACCGGCGATTGGGGAAATGTTCCATCACTGCTCACTCCCTGGTTCACCAACTCCTCCGCCTGGGTGAGCGAACCAGCTGTAATCATGGCGGTCAGAAAGGAATAGCCGGGAGAGCCGACGACCTGCGTCCCCGGGCCAAAAGCTGCTTCGCTGGCGGCATAACTGTTGGTGGTGCCAAAACTATCGCTCCCGTTGCCCAATCTCAGGCCGTAGAACAGGGCCGATGTTGTGCTGTTCACGGTGGAACCGAAGCTGGTTTGGAACGGGATGTCCATCGAGAGAACGACGTAATCAATCTGATTTGTCAATTGGCGCGTTGTCAGCATGTTCAACAGAGGTGCCACCAGGTTGGTTTGGAAATCGTTGCTGGCCCACAGGGTGTTGCCGCCCGGCCAGCTGATGTAGAGCACATTCTGCGGTGGCACTTGACGCGCCTGACAGTAATAATTGGCGAGCTCGCAGGAGTTGGAACTGGTCAGGTTGGCAACGACAACCGTGTTCAGGCCGCTGCCACCAGCCAGAAGCTTGCCAGCCAAGGCACAGGTCAAAAAAGCTGTTCCCAGCAATACGAAACGAAGACGGCTGTGCATACACTTAGCCCCTCAACCAAACAAGATGCTTGCTGTCGGGCGGTAAACCTCCTTTATAATAAACCCTGCTCCCGCGTCCGTACAGAAAAAAAGCCGGTCATTGACCGGCCCTTTATCTGCCAAACTAAAACAACTCAATTCTATTCTCAGGCTGCCCTGCGGCGGAGCATCAATCCCAAAGCGCCCACTCCCAACACAATCAGCCCCAATGTTGACGGCTCCGGAACGATGCTGATGGACAAACCCTTGTCCTTGGTGATGTCCAACATGTCACCGCTTTGCCCGTTTGGCGCAAGAACAGCATTCCACTGAAACGCCCACGTCACATCACCATTGACCGCCGAGGTACTGTCATTAAGCGTATAATAACTGCCTGAATTAAGCTCAGCCAACGTTGTGGGGGCAAACCCCGCTTCAGCGTAATTTGCCAATGGCGCGTCGATAACCTCGGCAATGCCGTTGCCGCCGCCTGACATGGTCGTTTGCACAGCACCCCCATAAGCGCCGGGACTGCCGGAAATTGTGACGGAATTCTGGTTGTCCTGAAACAAATTAAAATTGGAATACTGATAAAAGCTCAAACTGATGGAACTTGCGCCATTATTCACGATAGACAAATACTCCTGCATATCGGCCTTGCCGGAACCCGACCCGTCGCCAGATAAGACATATTGAACTTGCACGGTCAGCTGCGAATTTTGGTACACCACGCCGATATCATCAATCGGAGTTGAAGGAGTGCTGAAATTATAAACAGTCGCCGCGCTGATTTGATCAATCGTCTGTTGTGGCGCACCATTGACTGAATACCAAAACCATTGCTGATTCAATTGGTTCTGGTTCAGGGTGTCCACACTCCAACCGTTCATCCCGATATTGCCAGTGCCCCCGCCAAGATTCAATGTCGCCGTGGAACCCCCGTTGCTCATGGTGATGTTTTGAGCCATGGCCCAGCCCGGCAACAGCAAGGCCCCGGACGCACACAGCACGGCACACCGCCGCGCAAGGCCTCTATCCTTTGCATCAATTTGACGATATGGCTTCATAAACTTTTTGAATGTATTTGTCGCTAGTCTGACCAGTATTGGTTCTTTTCTTTTAATCCAAAATTTAAATCAAGCTTGTTCCGCTTTGCGTTGCCGGATCGCCATAGCCAAAACAAACATCCCCGACGCCATTAGCGCCAGGGCCGAAGGTTCAGGCACCGGGACCGGAAACGCCGCAGTTTCGCTGACCGAAAGCAGGGTGCCCTGGGTCACGCTCCCGGAAAATTCATACCCAAATACAGCGAACGTATTGATGGCAGCCAGTGTGGTATTGTTAAGGTCGGTCTCCGACCCTATAAAAGCACCAAACGGCGCCCCGCTGCCATTGGCCTCTACCAGCGTATTATAACCGGGCGCGTCTCCCTGCCAAACGAGGTTCAACCCTCCTCCGGTCTGACTGGCAATGGCATATCCTCCACCCGAAGATGGTGTCATGTTGACTGTCTGATTGCCCGCAGCGCCCGGACCTCCCAGAACAAAATCCGAGTACTGGAATATTCTCATGTTGACCGTACTGCCGCTTAAATTATTAAACTGGATGGTTTCTCCCAAAGTGCCGCCGTTCAGAGTCAATACATCGTTGATGCTTATTCCGGCCGAAATTGAATACGCGGCAGTTATGGATGATACGAACCCCGAAGACGTGGATACAGCCGCACCGGTCAACTGGGTTACGGGCCCTCCATTTAGACTGTAGTATAACGTCTGCAAGGCCAATTGATTCGCTCCACCGGCGGTCCAACTGGTAAAACCATTCTGCGAACTGTCGTAACTCGCCGCGTAACCACCGCTGTTAATGGTATAAACCAAAGCCATGCTTTGAACGATGGAGCTACCGAGCAGGATCGCACTAAAAAACCCCCGATACAGCCACACCTTACTGGCAAAAGACTCTTTGCAAATCTTCATGTTTTTTTGGGTTCTTCGGGTCTATCCGAAGTCGTTTATGAGGCAATCCGAGTATTAAGTCAAGACATTTCTTGTCCTAAAAACAGCCAGATATATGTATATATCTGAACACATCGATCGGCGTTGACCAGATCAGCTTTTTATCTTTATAGGTTGCTTAGCTTAATTAACTTACATTGAGTTCGTCTTCTTCGACTTCCAACACAGACTTGCCCAAAGGTGCAGCAAGCAGTTTCTGAGACCGACTCAGGCATCTTCCTGAAACCGACCGGCGTCGGCGGGATGACCTCGTTTCTCGTTTCGCCTCTCGCACATCGTGCGACTGACTACTTGCCTATGCAAAATTGGCTGAAAATGGAGTCGAGCAGATCTTCCGTTGCCGTCTTGCCGACGATTTCGCCTACGGCGTTGACCGCGATGCGCAAGTCCAGCGCCACCAGTTCCAGCGTCGCATCACCGCGTAACGCGTCAATGGCTCGTTGCGTCGCTGTCCGCGCGCGATTCAGCGCCTCCTCATGCCTGGAATTGATCATCACCTGCAACATTTCGGCTTTGATTTCGCCCGACCAGACTAGTTCTTTAATGGCGTTCTTCAACGCCTCAATTCCCTGCCCGCTCAGGCAACAAACATCCACCATTGGGAATTCGGAATTCGGGATTCGGAATTCGGAAAGTTTCACCGGCAAATCCACCTTGTTCCTGACCAGAATCCGTTTTTTGTTTGCGAACTCTGCCAGAAACCTCCCGTCTTCGCTGGTCAACGGCTCGCTGGCGTCCAGCACATGCAAAATGAATTCAGCCTGGGCCAGCGTTTGATGGCTGCGGCGGATACCTTCCTGTTCAATCTCATCGCGCGCTTCGCGCAAACCGGCCGTGTCCACGAACACCACCGGCAATCCGCGAACGTTGGCCGCCTCTTCGATCGTGTCGCGGGTCGTGCCGGGAATCGGCGAGACAATGGCCCGGTCGCGCCCGAGCAGTTGATTGAGTAAACTTGACTTGCCGACATTGGGCCGGCCCACAATCGCGGCACGGATGCCGCGGCGCAAAATTTGTCCCTCGTTGGCCGTCCGCAGAAGCTCGTCCATGAATTTCACGCCACTTTCCAAGCGTTTCATCAATCCCTCTTTGGTGTCGGGCGCGATATCTTCATCGGGAAAATCTATGTGGGCTTCGACATGCGCCAATATATTCATCATCTCATCGCGCAGTTCATTGATGCGCTGCGACAATTTGCCGGCGAGCTGTTCGTTGGCGGCGGCCAGCGCCAGTTCTGTGCGCGAATGAATCAAATCCACCACCGCTTCGGCCTGCGCGAGGTCCAGCCGGCCGTTAAGAAATGCGCGGCGCGTGAATTCGCCGGGTTCGGCCAGGCGCGCGCCATTTTTCAAAACCGCATCCAGCACGAGCTTGGCCGGCAAAAATCCGCCGTGACAGGTGATTTCTACTGTGTCCTCACGCGTGTAAGTGCGCGGCGCGCGCAGCACTGCCACCAGCACCTCATCCAGGGTTTCTCCGCCACGGACAATTTTGCCGTATTGAATCGTGTGCGATGCCGCCGCGGAGGTTTTTTGCGAATTTTTTCCGAGCGGCGAAAAGCATTGGTCGGCAACGGTGAGCGCCTGCGGACCGGAAATCCGGACTACCGCCAGGCCGCCTTCTCCCAGCGGCGTGGCAATGGCGGCAATGGTGTCGTCGAACATAAGTCGAGGGTCGAGAGTCGAGGGCCGCGAGCCGGCGGCATTTGCGCTCGACTCTCGCCTCTCGACCCTCGACTAATCTACGTGCCGGCAATTTCCGGCCTGGTTCTCCGCGTCGCGCCCCTGTAAAAAGAGCCGGGCCTTCTCGTAACTTTTCTTGTGCAAATAATGCAACAGGGCCGGGTCGGTGTCGCCCGGCAATTGTTTCGCCAGCGCCTCAATGCGAGCAAACAGCGGGAGCAAGTCCGGTTTTGGACCGGCTGACGGCAGGGATTGGACGGCGGCGTCCAATTCAACCAACGCCTCCAGCAGATTCCTTTTTAGCGACGATTCCACACGTGCAGTAATACCCGATTTGTCAAGGTCCTGACAACTGTATCCCTCCAGCCTGGCGGGGTCGTTTTGCGCCCGTGCAGGCTTTGGCCGGCGGCGACAGGTCGCCGCCCGCAAAGCGCAGACATGCCAGCGCACCCCAAAGGCCGCTGGCGGGGAGGCTTGCTCTACTGAAATCTCAACAGTTGTGACACCGACCGTCCTCCTCGGTTTACGTTCAGCCATCGGCGATGTAGCTTTAATAAAATGAAACGGATTGCTCCGGCTTTATTGTCGGCGCTCCTGCTGACAGGTTGCATCACACCCGGCGTAGATTGGCAGGCGCGCATCGGCTGCTACACCCGGGATCGGGCCATCGCGGATTTGGGGCCGCCGGACAAATCCGCTAAACTGTCCGATGGCTCCGTCGTGGACGAGTGGCTCACGCAGCGCAGCCATGTGATTGTGGCCCCCGAGCCTTATTTTCTGGAGCCGGGCGGCTATTTTGGTCCTGATACCCCCGGTTACAGCGAGACGTATGTACCGGATTATTTTTTGCGTCTGACGTTCGGTCCGGACGGCAAGCTGAAAGCATGGAGGCAATTTGCCAAATAAATCTCTTCCGCCCGCCCCAAGCTCGTGTTTAACTCATCACGATGAACGTCAATCTCGGCATTTGGAGCAAATTGACCATCGGCGCGTTTGCCCTGGTTGTCATTGCCGTATTACTCCTCATCGGCATGTGGAACCTGCCGCTGATTCAACAAAACGAGCGAATGCGCGCGGATATTTTGCGGTTGCAAACCCAACTTCAGATTGAGGAGGCCAAGTCCAAGCAACTCCAGGCTCAGATTGACGAACTGCGGAACGACCCCAATGCCGTTGAACGGCTCGCCCGCGAAAAACTCGGTTACGCCAGGCCCGGCGAAACCGTAATTCGTTTTGAACCTGCCACCAACGCGCCGGTGCGATAGCAGAATCTTAAGCGAGTGGGAGCCCGCGGCGGCAGGCTCGTGATTTTCGATTTACGACGACCGGCCTCTGTAAAACGGCTGGCGGCGCGGACGAGGAATGCGATGCCGCCCACGGCCGGCAATCCCAAAGCCGATTGTTCAGGGACGGGTTGGAAAGAACATTATCTCATCAATGAACATGACCCAATTATAGATGGTTGTCCCGTTACAACACGAATTTCGAGCAGAAGCTCTTGCGTTTGTCCAGGAAACTCCTCTGCTCCATGAAGGAAATTCTGCCGTTAAGCCGCTCTGAAAGAGCTTTTTGCACTTTCCAAACGGAAGATGCGCTTGTCTCAATTTTACTTGTTACAACACCAAGGTCTTTGTTTGGCATCTGAGGTGCTCAACCGCTCCGAGTAAAATAAATAAATATTAAGAGTAGAAAGAAGAAGTAAAACCTATGAAACTGAGTGTTACTCGGTCGTTGGTCATTCCGTTGGCCGTTTTGCTTCTATCGCTTCCATCCCCGGCGGCGCTGGGCAGCGTGCCACCGCTGCTGAATTTTCAAGGCCGCATTGTCATCGGCGGCGCTTCTTACAACGGCGTGGGACAATTTCAATTTGCGCTCGTGGACGGCACCGGCGCAACCACTTATTGGAGCAATGATGGGACCAGCAGCGGCGGCAGCGAGCCGTCGTCGTCAATTTCGCTGACCTTGACGAATGGACTGTATTCGGTGTTGCTCGGCGACACCACCGTCGCCGGAATGACGCAGCCGATCAACGCCAGTTTCTTCACCAATGCCGATGTGCGGTTGCGCGTGTGGTTCAACGACGGAACGCATGGGTTTGAACAGTTGGCGCCCGACCAGCGGATTGCGTCGGCGGGCTACGCGGTGGTGGCCGACACCGCAAACAATTTTAATGGCAGCATTTCCAGCGCCCAATTGCCGGGCAATCTGGCGACGACCAATTTTGTCACTTCACAAGGCTACGTCACCGCATCGGTAACGAATGGACTGGCGACGACCACATACGTCAACAGTCTGACCAATGACAGCACGGTACTGACATGGGGAACGACCACCATTCAAACGTCCAATTCGAGTCCCGCAAGAATTTATTTTTATGTAACGAACAGCCAACCGGTTTTTGGAGTTTTGATAATGAACAATTGACGAACAAATAACCCTCAAACTAAAAGCAACATGAAAATAAAAATAACCGCATTCCTATTTGCGCTGACAGCTTTTACGCTTTCAGCGCAACCAACCCTGCCAACCACAAATTCCTTCATTGTGCCAATAGCAAATCCCTATAGCGGATCGTGGATTTATTACACGACCAACGCGGATTCAGGGCTTAGTTTTCTGAATGGCGCGAGCATTCCCTTTGTAATGGCGGTCAGCAACAATATCGTCACTTCCATCAGCACGGCGACCAATGGGTTGGTTGGTGCCAGCATCACTAACGGACTGGCCACAATCAGCTATGTCAACGCTGCCACCAATGGCTTGGTTACCAGCGCCGTCACCAATGGGTTGGCGTCCATCAGCTACGTCAACACCGCGACCAACGGCCTGGTTGGTCCCAGCATCACGAACGGCCTGGCGACGACCAATTTTGTGCTCTCCCAAGGATACGTGACCTCGGCGGTCACCAACGGGCTGGCCTCCATCAGCTACGTCAATACCGCGACCAACGGCCTGGTCACGAGTGCCGTCACCAACGGGCTGGCCTCCATCAGCTACGTCAACGCCGCGACCAACGCGCTAGCGACGATGGCTTCCGGAGTGATCACTTGGGGAACTACCAACAACAAACCAAGCGGTGCTGCGCCGGCAACGGTTTATTATTATTTTACGAATGGCCAGCCGATGTTCGGAATCATTTCAACCAATTAATCAAGGTGCGTGGCGAAAAAACATTTCATTCTAATCCTGACATTGACGGCTTGCAGGCTGTATGCGCAGCCTACTCTGCCGGCCACAAATCAAACGCTCACGCCGATCGCAAATGCCTACAGCGCATCCTGGATTTACTACACGACCGACTCGGTTTCGGGGCTTAGTTTTTTGAATGGCGCGAGCATTCCCTATGTAATGGCGACCAGCAACAGCGTCGTCACTTACGTCAACGCGGCGACCAATGGTTTTGTCACGGCGGCAATCACCAACGGGCTGGTTGGCGCCAGCATCACTAACGGACTGGCGACGACCAATTTCGTGCTCTCCCAAGGATACGTGACCTCGGCGGTCACCAACGGGCTGGCGACGATCAACTACGTCAACACCGCCACGAACGGCTTTGTCAACGCCGCCGTCACCAACGGGCTGGCTTCCATCAGCTGTGTCAATTCAGCCACCAACGGCCTGGTCACCAGCGCGGTGACCAACGGCCTAGCCTCGACCAACTTTGTTATCTCCTACAGCGACACCAACGGCGCGGCAGTAGCAGCGGTCAAGTTGGCCACTAATGGGCTGGTTGGCGCCGGCATCACCAACGGGCTGGCCACCACCAACTTTGTGCTCGCCCAGGGTTATGTGACCTCGGCTGTGACCAACGGGCTGGCCTCCATCAGCTTGGTCACGGCGGCGACCAATGGTCTGGTGAAAGCGTCTATCACCAATGGCCTGGCCTCGACCAACTTTGTGACGGCGCAGGGTTACACATCTGTGAAGACAATTTGGTCCGGTACAACCGGTGGTCAAACCACGTCTGCAAATAACACGAATTATTTACCGCCAAACAACACAGGCGCAGCGCTTTATCTGGCCGATGGAGTCGGTGCAGGCACGCGCGTTCCCGCGACACAAACGACGACGTTGACGAATCTTTATTTAATCGTGTCGGTGGCCCCCGGCACTGGGAACACAAATACGTTGACCATCATGACCAACGGCGTGGCAACGTCCATCACGGTCAGTATCACGGGCTCAACCACCAGTGGACATGACACAACTCACAGCGTGACCATCACCGCAGGCGCGGAACTTGGAGTCAGACTCGCGACGTCAACTTCGGCTACTGGAGCGAACTGGGAGTGGAGCTTTGAAGGACGTTAGAGGATTTATGCAACACAGAATGAAGACGAAAGAATCCGGAAATAAATCGTTCATTGTTCGAATGAAGTCGGTTGCTTCATTCGTCATTCCGGCTTTCATCATTTTGATGTTGGCGGCGTCGGCGCGTGCGGCGGGATCGCAAAACAGCGCGGATTACGATTTCAGCGTCGAGTCATTGGACGGCGGCGGACTGCGCGCAGCCAGCGTGGATTACAGAAATGATGGCAGCTTTGGCGCGGGCGATTTCATCGCGAGCACGGACTACACGCAGCGCGGCGGCTATGTCGGCCAGTTGAACAATGCGCCGGCGGCGACCAATTACACGTTCACCATCGTCAGCAACAACACCATCGAAGTTCCGATCAGGGCATTGTTGAGCACGGCGGCGGATGCAGACGGCGATTCCATTACTTTCGTGAGCGTTGCGAGTGCGAGCGCGCAAAATGGCACGGTGGGGCACAGCGGCAACTGGGTGCTTTACAAGCCGGCGGCGGGTTTCACCGGCAGCGACAGCATCACTTGGGTGATGCGGGATTCGGAAGGCGACCAGAGCACGGGCACGATCCTGGCGCAAGTCACCCCGCCGGCATCGCAGAGCCAGCCGATGCTCAATCTCGTTACCATTACGTTCGATTCGGCTCCGAACACGACCGATGCAACACTGGGTTTCGCTTCGCTGCCGGGATTCAGCTACACGGTTCAATACACCGATAGCCTGACGCCACCGGTCACGTGGACGACTTTGGGGACAGCAACCACGACCAACGGCGTTTTCAAAATCGTGGACCCGACTGCGCGCAACGCGACCCAACGGTTTTATCGAACCATTATCCAATCGCCATGAACGCATTTACACTCATTCGCCGTTTGCTTTTCTGGCTGTGCATCGCTGCGGGACCGGCGGCGTCTGGACAGATGACCACCAACATCGCTTTCAACAATATTAATCTGGCCATTCCCGCCAACAATCAGTTCGGTGTGCAAAATTCGCAAAACATAACAGGCGTCCCCGGCAGCATCATGAACATTCAACTGAGCCTGGACATCGCGGGCACGGGCTACGGCGCTTTCAACGGAAATTATTTCGCGGAATTGCTGAACGGCGCGGGAGGTTTTGCCGTGTTGCTCAATCGCGTCGGCGTGTCGTCGGCAAATTCATTTGGCTACAGCGATAACGGGTTCAACGTGACATTCAGCGACACGGCGGTGCAGGACATTCATTTTTACCAGAATTTTTCTTACGGCTTGAACTCCAGCGGCCAATTAACCGGCGCCTGGCAGCCGGACGGAGAAAACATTTCCCCGATGTCCAATCCGTCGGCTTTTGACAACGCGCAGCAAAATCAAACGGCGATGTTGAGTTCGTTTGACGGGGACAATCCAAATGACACGTGGACGCTGTTTGTGGCGGACTTGTCGCAAGGCGACTCGGCAGAGGTGATCGGTTGGTCGCTGGATATCACAACGGTTCCGGAGCCAAAGACCACCAGTCTTCTTGCCGTCGGGTTGATAATTTTCTACGGCTCGTTTCGGCACTGGCGAAGACGTTAACTTGGACATCGAAGCACGCCAGGCCGTGTTCCATTTTTAAACCCGCCACCAACGCGCCGCCCCGGCGATCATTTACGATTTATGATTTAAGACTTACGATTTGAAAACCGCAGCGTCTCATCATCGCGGAACAACAATCATAAATCCCTTACACCGTCATGATTTCCTTTTCCTTGCTGACGACAAGTTGATCGATCTTGGCGATGTAATCGTCGGTGAGCTTCTGCAAATCCTTTTCCGCCTGCTTTTCCTGGTCCTCGGTTATGCCGCTGTCGTGCTTGTGCTTTTTCAACAGCTCCATCGAATCGCGGCGCACATGACGGATGGCCACGCGTCCGTCCTCGGCCATCTTCTTGATGAGCTTCACGAACTCCTGCCGCCGTTCCTGGCTCAATTCCGGGAAAACCAGCCGGATGATTTTGCCCTGGATGGCCGGGTTTAGACCCAGGTTTGCCTTCTGAATCGCCTTCTCAATCGGGTGCAACGAGTTCAAGTCCCACGGCTGGAGGACCAGCATGCGCGGCTCCGGTGTGGTGATGCCTGCCAATTCCCGGATGCGCATCTGCGAGCCATAGGCCTCCACCATGATGTTTTCCACCAGGGAAGCCGAAGCCTTGCCCGTGCGCACGCCGGCGAATTCGTTGATGACCACCTGTTCCGTCTTGATCATCTTGTCTTCTGCTTCCAGCAAAATGTCGTCGGGTGTCATTGCCATAGCAAAATCAGGCTAACAAGGTCACAGCAGCAGGTCGAATGAAATTAGCGCGTCAAACAACAATTCTTTCGTCCGCAGTTTTGTTGACTAGAGATGAAATATCTTTAAAGCTTGTTTTACATGGCGAACAATGAAGACAAAAGCCAAGTCGTTTTACCTCCGACAAAAGCGACACTATTTTTGAACGATTCCACGGAACAATTTCATGGGATGGAAAGTCCATCCACCGAGAGCAATCTTTCGCCAGAGAAGGATTACAGATTCTTTGTAGAACTGCTGACCAAATGAAGAACTATGCGGTATTCACTTTAATTCATGGCTTCAGCGACTCATTGCACCAGATTGAGCCTGTTGCTAGACTGATAACGTGGCGGGCATTGTTTTAAACACGTTCGCAAACGGTGATCATCCCTTAATCAGGACGGCCTTGTTCTTCTTGAGATATTTCTCGATGGTCGTACGGCCGCCGACGGAGTTGGGAATTCGGACGGCGTGGGGCTTGGACATTTTGTAATGCACCAGCCACTTGCCGATAAGTCCCACCTCGAAATTCAATCCCGTCACCCGCCAGACTTGACCGGTTTCCAGTGATTGCGAACGAATCCGGCGTACGGACTTGGTTTTGCTCATTTCAGAGTTTGCACCAGATTATCCGGTTAAACCACTCAATTCTCGCTTTATTTTAATTGGCGATTGGACTGACCGCCGGTTCTTGCGGCACCATGCCCGTGTTGCTGCGTTGCGCCCGGTCACGGCCATCGTTAGACTATGAACGTGGCGGACATTGTTTTAACCACGCTCAACGCGAAATACTTTCATGCCGCGTTCGGCCTGCGTTATCTGCTGGCCAATCTGGGCGAGTTCAAATCGCACGCCTGCCTCGCCGAGTTCGACATCAACCAACGCCCGCTCGACATTGCCGAAGTCCTGCTCGCGCGGAATCCCAAAATCATCGGCTTCGGCATTTACATCTGGAATGTTGAACCCACCACCGAAGTCATCGCCGTCATCAAACGGGTCCGGCCTGATATCAAAATCATCCTCGGCGGCCCGGAAGTCAGTTACGAGACTGAACAACAAGCAATTGTCCAATTGGCTGACCATGTCATTACCGGCGAAGCGGATTTAAAATTCGCGGAGGTGTGCAAAGGGCTTTTGACTTCAGTAGGAGAGGAGGTGACGGGTCTCCATTCCAACTCGGAGTCAGGAATTAGGGGTTCGGAATTTCAGAATGAGACTCCTCACGTCGTCTACTACCCCAAAATCATTCCCGCTGAGCTGCCGGAATTTTCCCAACTCGCCCTGCCGTACGACCTTTACACCGATGACGACGTTGCGCACCGCATCGTTTACGTCGAGGCATCGCGCGGCTGTCCGTTCACGTGCGAATTCTGCCTCTCGTCACTCGACATTCCAGTCCGACAAGCCCCCCTGCCCGCGCTCCTTGAACAATGGCAACGCCTGCTCGACCGCGGCGTGAAGCAGTTCAAGTTTGTGGATCGCACATTCAACCTGAACATCGCCGTCAGTAGAACGATTCTCGAATTCTTCCTGGCGCGGTACCAGCCCGGCCATTTCCTCCATTTCGAGATGATTCCCGACCGGTTGCCGGAGTCGTTGCGCGAAATCATCGCCAAATTTCCGCCCGGCGCGCTGCAATTCGAGGTCGGCATCCAGACATTCAATGAGGACGTCAGCCATCTCATCAGCCGGCGGCAGGATTTTGAAAAGCTCGCTGATAATCTCCATTTCCTCCGCGGCAAAACCGGCGTTCACATCCACGCCGATTTGATTGTGGGTTTGCCCGGCGAAACGCTGGAAAGTTTTGCCGCCGGTTTTGACCGCCTCATCGCCCTGGAGCCGCAGGAAATCCAGGTCGGCATTCTGAAACGGCTGCGCGGCACGCCGATTGTCCGGCACGATACTGAGTGGCAGATGGTTTATAGTCCGCATCCGCCCTACGAGATTCTGCAGAACAAGCTGATTGATTTTGCCACGATGCAGAAGCTGCGGCGCATTGCCCGTTACTGGGATTTGGTCGGCAATAGCGGCAACTTCATCGAAACCACGCCGTTGATCTGGTCCAAAGCGGTGGGGCGAATGTCCTCGCGAGCCGAAACCGACAATGGATCGCGGCTCGCAGGTACGCCCGTCCCACCATCTCCATTTCACGCCTTTCTTCATTTCAGCGAATGGCTGTACGGACGAACGGGACGAACGGACAGCATCGCGCTGGCGCGGCTGATGGAGTTGCTTTTCGAATTTCTCACCCATGAACTCCGGCTTGACGCAAAGCAGGCGGCCGAAAGGCTTTGGCGGGATTACCAGCGCGGCGGCCGGCATGACAAACCGGTTTTTCTGAAAGATTTTCTGCCGACGGAAGGCACGGTGATGCCACTGCAAAAAGCCAGGGCCGCTTTTCCCAAACGCCAGGCCCGGCGTCTGGCATGAATCCAAATCGGTCAAAGTGGCTGTCAGCACCTTTCTACTTTTTCCCTTTATCCGGCCGGAATATGTGCTAGAGATAGATCCCGGAACTGATCATGCTGCTGCGCGACAGAAATCAGGCCGCCAATGTGGTTGCTGCCATTGTGGCTGGGCTTGTCGTTTTCGCCTTTTTGTTTCTGGCGCTTTCTCTGTTTCTATCGCCAACCCTCCGATGACCGCGCGATTTTTACGCCGATCGGCCGGAGCATCGAAACACAACTTCCCGTCAAACCGTTCTAACGTCTTGTATTCCAAGCGTCTCAAATTAGCTTGCCAGCGGTTTGGAGATTGGTTACTATTTGCCCGTCTGTTAGATAACTTGTCTCTTACGGTCATGGAAAATCTTCAGGTGAACCCTGGTTCAGTGATGATTTGAAACCCGGCGGTCGGGAACGGTCCGCGAAAGGCAGCTAGTTTGAACAGTAAATCATCGAATGAGTACGAAATTGTTTGTAGGAAATCTTTCCTTCAACACGACCGAAAATGACCTGCAGGAGGCGTTCGCCGCCCATGGCACGGTCGTCGAAGCCAATCTCATGATGGACCGAATGAGCGGCCGCTCACGCGGTTTCGCCTTCGTCACCATGTCCACACCCGAGGAAGCGCAGAAGGCGATTGCCGCCATGAACGGCTCGACGCTGGGCGACCGCACGCTGACAGTGAACATTGCACGCCCGAAAGAGGAACGTCCGCGGGGCGATCGGGGCCCGCGCCGTGACTTTCGCGGCGGCGGTGGCGGCGGCCAGCGGGAGCGTTATTAACCACAGACAACCTTTTGGGTCGGGGCGACGTTCGAATTGAGCGTCGCCCTGAATTATTTTGCCGTAGAATCAATCTTTCATGGAAGAACACATCGAAGTCGAAGGACGTATCACGTCGGTGCTGGCGGGGACCATGTTCCGCGTCGAGCTGGACAACAAGCATCAGGTGCTCGCCACGATTTCCGGCAAGATGCGAAAGCGATTCGTCCGCCTGACTGTTGGCGACCGCGTCAAGATGGAAATGTCGCAATACGATCTGAACAAGGCGCGCATCGTCTGGCGTCTGGGCTAGGCCAGCCAGCGGCTGTCATCCAATTTCTTCCGCCCATTTTTTCGCTTCCTCGTTTGAACTTTAAAGCGGTTCAATAATTTCCGTAGCCGCCGAGGTAACGAGGCGGGACCGGCACCGGAAAGTCAGCCGGCTCACGTTGGTGGCCACCTGTTATTTTTGAAAATGGCTCCACCCCGCGTTCGCCGGGTTGAGTTAATGAAATTGTCAACCGGCTGTCGCGGCGATAGCTTGGGAGCGGTTACTATGATGCCCGCCCAGCAGATGGCCACGTTGAACGCGGCGAATTGTGAAGTCGCCTTCGATAATCTGACGCGGCAACTTTATGCCACCGACGCGTCGCCCTACCAGATTGTGCCGCTGGCCGTGGCATTTCCGAAAAATGCGACGCAGGCCAGTTCCGTCATCCAGGCGGCGGCGCAGGCGGGCGTCCCGGTGATTCCGCGCGGCGCCGGCACCGGGCTTGCCGGCGGAGCGGTCGGCGACGGCCTGATCATTGATTTTGCGCGGTACAACCGACTCATCAGCAAATTCAATCCGGAAAACCGCAGCATCCGCGTCGGCGCGGGTGTCGTGCTGGACCAGTTGAACGATTTCCTCCGGCCGCAGGGCTTTTGTTTTGGTCCGGACGTGGCGACCAGTTCGCGCGCGACCCTGGGCGGCATGATTGCCAGTGATTCATCGGGTGCACATGCGCCGTACTATGGTACGACGGGCATGCACGTCAACGAATTGAGAATCGTCATGGCCGACGGAGAAGTCCTGAAAATTGGTCCCGGCACGGACAACCTGCCCCGGCAGCGGAATTTGATCGAGGACCTGCTCGTGCTGAATGCGCTGCAAATCGCGGAACGTTTTCCGCCCGGTCTGTTAAAACGCTGGCCCGGCTATGCACTGGCGCGCGCTGCCAACGAGCCCGGCAATCCGGTCCATATCCTATCCGGCAGCGAAGGCACGCTCGCGGCGATCGTTTCCGCCGATTTGAGAATCGTTCCGCTGCCGCCAGAGCGAGGAGTCGGCCTGATCTTTTTTGCGTCGGTAGCTGAGGCGATGCAGGCCGCCACGGAGCTGCTGGATTTGATGCCGGCGGCCATTGAGCATGTTGACAGCCTGTTGTTTGAGCAAACTCGCGGCCGGCGCGAGTTTCAGGCCGTGCGTGATTTGCTGGAACTCGACGCCAAACCCTGCGAGGCGATCCTGATTGTGGAGTTTTTCGAGGACGCCGCCGGGCGGCTCGCGCGCCTGCATCGGCGCAAACTGGGTTTGCGCAAATTGATTTTGCGGTCCCAGGCCGAAGCCGACCTGGTGTGGGCGATGCGCAAAGCGGGATTGTCCTTGCTGACCGGCTGCAAAGGCGCCGCCAAACCCGCCTGTTTCGTTGAAGACACGGCGGTGCGTCCGCGGGATTTGCCGGCTTATTTTGCCGGGTTGCAGCGGCTGGTGGCGCGGGTGGGTGTCTCCGCTTCCTATTACGGCCATGCGGCGGCGGGACTGTTGCACGTACGACCGGTGCTGGATTTACACAGCGCGGAGGATTTGAAAAAATTCCGGCAGATCGCCGACGAAGTGGCTGCGCTGGTATTGCAGTTCAAAGGCACGCTGGCTGGCGAGCACGGCGTCGGCATCGCCCGCACTGAATACCTCAAAGACCAGGTCGGCGACGAACTTTATCAGGTCATGCGGGAAATCAAGCAGTCCTTCGACCCGGACAATTTGTTCAATCCGGGCAAAATTATTTCCGACGGCCGGTACAAGATTGACAATCATTTGCGGATGGGCGCGGGTTATTCGTTGAAACTGCCGTTTGAACCGCAGCTCGCTTTTGCGGCCAGGGACGGTTCGTTCACCGCCAATCTTGAACAGTGCAATGGCTGCGGTGCCTGCCTAAAGCAGACGCCGACAATGTGCCCGACGTTCATCGCCACCGGCGAAGAAATCATGTCCACCCGTGGTCGGGCCAACGCGATTCGTGCGGCGCTGGAATTGCGTGAAATCAAAGGCGACCCGTTGCGTTCGCAGGAATTGGAGGCGGCCTTGAGCAACTGTCTGTCCTGCAAAGCCTGCACCACGGAATGTCCTTCCAACGTGAACCTGTCGCTGTTGAAGGCCGAACTGCTGAACGCGCGCACCCGCCGTGATGGTTTGAAGCTGCGCGAACGGTTGTTCAGTTCGGTGGACCAGTTGGGTCGCTGGGGCTGCAAAATGCCGCGCTTGGCCAATGCCTTGCTGGAATTCTTTCCGATGCGATTCATCAGAAACCGCATCTGGGGCATCACCACCCGGCGCCCGATGCCACGCTTTGCGCCCATTCGATTCGACCATTGGTTTGCCAAACATCAACCCTCCGCAGCCGCGACCCGCGGCCGGGTCATCCTTTGGGACGACACGTTCATGCGCTATTACGAGCCGCAGGTCGGCACCGCCGCCGTGGCGGTGCTCGAGGCGGCGGGTTTTGAAGTCACCGTGCCGGCGCAGCGCCAATGCTGCGGGCGGCCGGCCTTCAGCCAGGGCAACCTCGACGAAGTCGCCCGGTTGGGCCGGCACAATCTCGCGCTGTTGAATGCGGACGCCGGCGGTACCCCGATTGTTTTTCTTGAACCTTCTTGTTTTTCAATGTTCGTGGAGGATTACCGGGAGTTGAAGCTGCCGGACGTCGAAAACGTCGCGCGGCGCTGTTTTCTGTTCGAAGATTTCATGGAAAATTTTCTGAGCTGGGAACCCGCCGGTCTCAACTTCAACAACCGGGCCGGACGATTGATCATCCATCCGCATTGCCATGCCCGGGCGCTGTCCAACCCCAACCTCATGCGGCAACTCGCCGAGCGGCTCCCGGAGAAGACCATCACCCTGCTGGACTCGGGTTGCTGTGGCATGGCGGGCGCCTTCGGGATGCTCGAATCAAAATACGATCTCTCCATCAAGGTCGCCGAGCCGCTGATCCAGAAAATCATGAACCAGCCGTTCGGGACCACCGTCATCGCCTCCGGCGCCAGTTGCCGTCAGCAAATCCAACACCTGGCCACCGTCCGGCTGCGGCACATGGCCGAGGTGCTGGCCGAATCGCTCGCGTGACTCAATTGTAGGAGCCGAGGTAACGGGGCTCCCACTGAAAATCCCGAACCCGCAATTTACAATTAATCAGAGCCTCCTCACGCCGGCTGCTGCGAAAGAATGGGGATTATCCATAAAGGTCAGCCAACGCGCCGGGCAGTTCCGGGAATTGGAATTTAAAGCCGATTTCGAGAAAATGCCTGGGTTTGCAACGCCGCCCGGTGAGCGCCAGTGACGGTTCGGTCTGCATCCAACGCGAGCCGAGCCGCACCGCCCAAACCGGCGCGGGCGGGCACCAGGGCCGGCGCAGCGCCCGGCGCAGCTCACGCATGAATTCCGCGTTGGTCACCGGGTTGGGGCTGTTGGCGTTGAACACGCCAATCGCATCATCCCGTTCGATGGAGTCCAGGAACATTTGATTCATGTCCGCCCGGTGAATCCAACTGATGTATTGCCGACCGCTTCCCGCGGCGCCACCCAGGCCCCACCGGGTCAATTTGCCGAGTACGGAAAGCGCGCCACCCTGGCGGGCCAGCACCAGCCCGATCCGCAGCAGCACCCGGCGCGTGTTGGCCAGCGGCACGATCTTGAACGCATTCTCCCACAATCGGCACGTTTCCACCATTTCGCCCTTCCCCGATGGAGAGTTCTCCTCAGACCATTGGTCTTCCAGGTCGCCGTAAAAGGCGAGCGACCCCGCCTGCACCCATGCTGATGGTGGATGTGCCACATTATGAATCGCCGTGGCGATGGAATTCACGGAGTTAATGCGGGATTCCTTGATCTCGAGCATGTTCTCCGGCGTATGCGGACAATTCACGCTGCGCCCGGTCAGATTGACAATCGCCCGGGCGCCCTCCACGAATTGCACCCAGTCCCCGAGTGACTTCCCGTTCCACGCCACTTCCGTGATCCCGTCCTTGCGCTCCTGCGGCGTGCGGGTCAGCACCACCACTTCATAATTCTTTATAAGCAAAAGTCGGGCGAGCGACCGGCCCAGAAAGCCGCTCCCGCCCGCAAGCACGACACGCGGTTTACTCATGACTGCTTCTTTCCAATTTCAATTTCGGCGCGGTCTGGCCGGTCAACGGATTGACGCCAAACCGGGTCCGCTCCAGTTCTTCCAGCCATTTCCGGGCCAACTGGCACGTGGTTTCCAGGTTCAAATGCTCATGAACCCGCGGATATTGTTCCAGGTTGGCCAGGGCCAGCTTGAACAGCGCGGCGGCCGGCTGCGGGTGATTTCTCTGCAAGTGCACAAACGCGCCGGCCAGTTGAATCAGGCCTTTGTAAAACGCGCCGTTCGGACCGCGCCGATCAGGGAGCCAGAGATGTTCCAGCACCTCGTGGGCCTCGTAAAATAGCTGATGGTTGAAGCAATGAAAATAACCGAGGTAATGCGGGTTGAGGATTTGCCCGTGATGGGCGGCAACCATTTCGGCGACGCGTTTGCTCTTGCGGCTCACGGAGGCAGGGTAAAGTCCAGGGTTCAAAGTCTAAAGTCCAAAGTCGTACGTGGTTCGGCAGGGGCGACCTGCTGATCATGCGAGGCCCCGCAGCAGCGCGGCCCTGCCTATTGCGCGATAAGGCGGAAGTATAAATTTCCTGTCAACGCTGGATTGACGGTAATGCTTTGCAGCAAGCCGTTGGTGGAAACAGCAAATCCGGCAATACCCCAATTCGTTGTGGTCAAATCCGCGTTTGTTTGAAGCACGAAGTTGGTCGCCGAAAGTGGCCAGGAGACCGTGATCACGTCCGGGCCGGCAGTCGCTACGGTCAATTCCGGCGGCGGCGGCAGTTGGATCAGTACCGTCAGCGTATTATTGCTGCCATAGCCCGTACTCGCGTCACCCCAATTGGCGGTGATCAGCTCCAGTCTGCCATTCACATTTGTCACGGCAATGGAACGCGGGCCGTGGCCAACCGTCAGAGTGGTGCAAAAATCAAAGCCGCCGCTGCCATCGTTGGTCAATACCGTCAGCGTGTTGGTGTTGGAATTCGCACAGATTAAATCCGGTTTCCCATCGCCATTGATATCAGTGGCCGTGACAAAAAACGCACCAGCACCCACGTTATAAGTGGCGTTGGAGACAAAAAGCCCGCTCCCATCATTTGTAAGCACCGTCAAGGTTCCCACTGATGGCGCATGACCGTAATTCGCGCTGATCAAATCTGGCTTACCATCACCGTTGACATCAGCCACCACGACACATTGAGGTTCAAAACCCACGTTATATGTCGCATTGGAGCCAAAGCTGCCATTGCCATTATTCGTTAACACGGTCAACGTGTTCGCAAGTATATCCGCGCTGATTAAATCCAGCTTTCCGTCGCCGTTGATATCGGCTGCCGCAACCCAATGAGATTCATCATCGGGAATTGTTGCGCCAACTCTAAGTGTGGCATCGAAACCTATATCGCCACTGCCATCGTTGGTCAGAATTGTCAATCCACCGAATGGATACCCGCTTGTGTTTGCCGTGATTAAATCCGGGTTACCATCACCATTGATGTCCGCCGCTACGACGCATGAAGGAGCCTGACCCACACTATATACTGCATTAGAACCAAAGCCACCGGTCCCGTTGTTGGTCAACACCATAATCTCGTTGCTGTTGTAAAGCGCGACGATCAAATCCGACATGCTGTCACCATTGACGTCCGCAGCCACAACGCATGCCGGATTAACACCCGGCAAGCTGTACGTGGCATTGGAAACGAAGCCACCACTGCCATCGTTGGTCAGCACCGTGAGCGCGTTGTCTTTGGAATCCGTGCAGATCAACTCCACGTTGCCGTCGTTATTAATGTCGGCCGCAACAACGGAAGAGGGCCCATTGCCCACGGCAATCGTCTTGCTCTCAAAGGCCAAGCCCTGCCCAAATGCCTTATGAATTCCCGGGCTCAGGAAGGCGATAATGACTGCGACTGGCAACAAGATCTTCGTTATGGCAACAGAAGTTTAATTAGTACCAGCTAGCTATTGGGTTGGACGCACGGGTTGGTGTCCATGTTCGGCCCAATGATGATTCAACTGCGTTCAACAACCCGCCCACCAGGATTGCTTCTGAAAGAAAGGTTTTCATAACCCAACTATACGACCGGGAATTATGAGAACATCTTTCACATCCCCTGCCAAGTAAATTTCAGGAAACGACTTGCATCGCGGCGAATTCTCCGTTTGAACCGTGGACATTGGACTTGTGACATTTGATTTGATGTGACAATCTCGATGCATGGCAAGACCTGCTTTGGGACGCGGCCTCGGCGCGTTGTTGGGCGGCAGCCCGGTTTTGACCCAGCCTGCCCCCGCGCCGGGTGTGGCATCTTCCCCTCCCGCCCCTGCCCCGATCACAATCGCCACCGCGGTTACCGATATGCGGGAACGGGTTCAACGTGTGCCTCTGGACCGCATTCGGCCCTGCCCGCTGCAACCGCGCAAGGATTTCTCGCCCGAAGCGCTCCGTGAACTGGCCGATTCCATCCGCGAACAAGGCATCGTGCAACCGCTCATTGTCCGCGACCGCGACGGATATTTTGAATTGATCGCCGGCGAACGCCGCTGGCGCGCCGCCCAGCTTCTCCAATTGCCGGAAGCGCCCGTCATCGTCCGGGAAGCTGATGATCGCGCCGTGCTCGAACTGGCGCTCATCGAAAATCTCCAGCGCGAAAATCTCAACGCCATCGAGGAAGCCCACGGTTACGCGCAGCTCGCCGAACAATTCCAGCTCACCCAGGAGGAAATCGCCGGCAAAGTCGGCAAAAGCCGCGCCGTGGTGGCCAACGCCCTGCGCCTGCTGAAACTGCCATTGCCGGTGCGGGACTTCATCCGCGACGGCCGCCTTTCGGTGGGCCATGCCAAGGTGATTCTGGGGCTGACCAATGAGAAGGACCAGAAACTGGTCGCCGAACGCGTCATCAAGGAAGGCCTGAATGTCCGCCAGACCGAGGGCTTGCTGGTCAAATTGCACAAACGGGGCGCGCGCCTGTCGGCGACCAGGCCTGAGACCGTTGCCGCCCCGGCCGGCGACCCGCACGTCGCCCGGCTCGAGGACCGCCTGCGCGAAGTCTTTGCCACCAAAGTGCAGCTCCACTACGCCGAAGGCAAAGGCACGGTGGAAATTTCCTTCTTCAGCGACAAGGAACTGGAACGGATTCTGCAAATCCTCGGCGTCAACCCGGATTAAAAATTGCGCGCGTCATCCGGTTTTTGCAAAATCTTCAAACGAATGAACACGCCTGAATTGCGTGAACAGTGCGCTCGGCAATTACTTGCCGGCGCCGCCACCGCCGCGCGCCTGACGGCTTTCGTGGGTTTGGACGGTTTTGTGGATGAAATCCTGCACGTCGTGGACAAGCGCGACAGCGAGAATTCATTCCAACGATTGGCGACTATTCCAAAACTGGCCGAACGCCTGGCAGCGGCCGCAGGCAAAAGCACCAACATCGAAATCGTCAACCAGGTCACCAAGCTCGGCGGTAACGGCCCCATCATGGCCAACGCGCTCGCCGGTTTCGGCCTCAAGGTCACCTACCTCGGCAATCTGGGCTGGCCCCATTTGCATCCGGTCTTCGCCGACTTCGCCAAACGCGCCGACGTCCATTCCATCGCCGAACCCGGCCATACCGACGCTCTGGAATTTGACGACGGCAAAATCATGGTCGGCAAAATTCAGTCACTCAACGAGGTGAACTGGGCGAACATTCAGGCGCGCTTTGGCCGCGATGAGTTCACCACGCGATTCACCGGCGCCGATCTGGTGGGCTTTGTGAATTGGACCATGTTGACCCACATGGGTGAAATCTGGGAGGCGACGCTCAAGGAAATCTGTCCCGGTATGAACGGTAAACGACGCGTGCTGTTTTTCGACCTGGCCGACCCGGAAAAGCGCAAATCCGACGACATCCGGCAGGCTCTCAAAACCATCGCAGCATTTGAAAAATACTTCGACGTGATTCTGGGCCTGAACGAAAAAGAAGCGCACGAAATCGGCGAAGTTTTGGGATTGCAGGCGACCGGCAAGTCCGCGGACGCGCTTTCCGCGCTGGCGCTGGAGATCAACCGCCTGGTGCCGGTGAACACGCTCGTCGTTCATCCGGTGAGCTATGCGCTGGCCGCCAGCAATGGCGCCGTCTCGCTGGCGCAAGGCCCGTTCACTCCCAAGCCCGTGATTACCACCGGCGCCGGCGACCATTTCAATTCCGGGTTTTGTCTCGGCAAATTGCTGGGCTTGGACAATGCCCAATCGGTCCTGACCGGCGTTACCACCAGCGGCCATTACGTTCGCACCGCCCAAAGCCCCGGCATCCCGGACTTGGCGAAAATGCTCCGGTCCTGGCCAGAAGAAAGTGATAGTTCTCACTCGGTATGATCCTGCCAGTCGTCAAATACGGCCATCCGGTGCTCCGCCAAAAAGGCGCACGCATCGAAACCATCACACGGGAAATCAAAACGCTGGCCGCCGACATGCTGGAAACCATGCACGCCAGCAGGGGCGTCGGCCTCGCGGCCCAGCAAATCGGCCGCGCCGTGCAATTGACCGTCATTGACGTGCGCGACGTGAAAGACCGCCCTTCCTGGCTCGAACTCGACGGCAAAACCGCGGACGTGAATGCCTTCATGCCACTGGTTTTAATCAATCCCGAAATCACCCCGGTTGGCGAGTTTGTTTCTGGCGGCGAAGGTTGCCTGAGTTTCCCGGAAATTTTTGGGGAGATTGCGCGGCCCGAATCCGTGGACGTGAAGGCGTTGAATGAAAAAGGCAAGCCGGTCGAATTTCGCGGCGGCGGGCTACTCGCGCGGGTGATTCAGCATGAGGTGGACCATCTGAATGGCATTCTGTTCATTGACCGGATGGACAAGGCGACCAAAGAGGAATTGCGTCCGCAACTGGACGCCCTCCAGGCCGCCACGAAAGCCGAGTTGCAGAAGAAATAATCCCCAACGCGCCTCGTAGCCGCCGTTCTCATCCTCCTGCCATTTGGGCAACAGCCCGGTTTAAAACCAGGCCCTCCGGCGCGATGGCTCCTGCTTGTCCGACGCTCCCAAGCAGTGGGCTTGCCGGCGCTACTGGTTCTCCTCGGGGGTTTTCCGGGCATGGACCGCGGGTATGGTCACAATGAAAGTGGAGCCTTCCCCGGGTTTGCTTTTGGCGGTGACATCACCGCCGTGATAGAGCGCAATCTTTCGCACGATTGCCAGCCCCATGCCGGTTCCTTCATACTCGTGGCGGGTGTGCAACCGCTGGAAAGCGTTGAATATGCGATCCAGATATTTCTCGTCGAACCCGATGCCGTTGTCGCTCACGGTCAAACGGCACAGTTTCGTTTCAGTCGAGTCGGGGTCGGGGATAATCTGCGCCACAACCTTTACCACGGGCGGGACTTCGGGCTGGCGAAACTTGAGGGCGTTGGCGATTAAATTTTGCAGCAATTGCCGCATCTGCAACGGCTCCGCGTCAATGGCCGGGAGCGCGCCCAGTTCTATCCGCCCCTTGACCTGTTCGATGCGGCCTTCCAAATCTTCCAGGACACCGGTGGCGGTTTCCGCCAGATTAACCGTCGTGAACGGTTGAGCCTTGGTTGTCACCCGCGAGAAAGCGAGCAGGTCGTTAATCAGAACCTGCATCCGGCCGGCCGCCTTTTGCATCCGGTTGAGATAGTCCGCCGATTCAGGTGCCAGGCTGGCATTGAGTTCCTTGAGGCGTTCACCAAAGACGGTGATTTTCCGGAGGGGTTCCTGCAAGTCGTGGGAAGCGACATAAGCAAAATCCGCCAATTCACGATTGCTGCGTTCCAACTGGGCCGCCACCCGGCGCAACTTTTCTTCGCTCTGATGCAGGGCCTCCTGGGCCATCTTCATCTCGTGAATGTCACGGGTGACTCCCACCGTGCCCAAGATGTTGCCCTGATGGTCACGCCACAGAACTTTGCTGCTGATAGACCAGCGTTTGGGGCTGGCGGGGTCCCGGGGATTATTCTTGTATTGTTCCTGATTGATCACCGGCTCGCCGGTTTCAATGGTCTTTTGCTCGTCGAGATAGAATTGCGCGGCCAGTTCCCGGGGAAAGAAATCAAAATCAGTCTTCCCTTTCATTTCCCCGGGCGAATCCAGCCCGAAGGCTTTCGCGTGCGTGGGATTGTTCAAAACAAACCGTCCTTGTTTGTCCTTGGCATAAATCTTGTCCGGCAAATGATCAATGACCGTGCGCAGCAAATCCCGCTCCTGGACCAGTTCCGCGATGAGGCGCGCCTGCTTTGCGTTTTCCCGCGCCAGTTGCGCGTTGACTTCGGCGTTGGGGGAGTTTTCCATTCCGTCCCTCGAACACTCCTTGCGCACGGCAGCGCCCGCCCCGACCAACGGAACCTTGATGTCGTTATCGGCTGTATTCATAGGTAAAACGCGAACCGTCCGACTGGTGAAAGCAGGATTAGCGCCATCCGGCATTCAATGGATTATTATCAGTCTTTCGAATTGCTAATCTCCGGTTTGCCGGTGATTGGTTGAGCTTAATCCATTCGCTTTTGTTCTTCGCTTGAAGCTAAGGGGCAATACGCTGCGGAAAACCAGTCAAAATAATTGCTGACTTCTGCACGGCAACATGGAATTTATGCACTCTGAACATCTTCCGGTCCGGAGCCGGCTCCGCCCGGTTCGAGCACCAACGCCGGTCAGTACACCTTCCGCAAGTTTGAAGGAAGGATGTTCAGTTCCGAGCGGTATTTGGCGACGGTGCGGCGGGCGATGGTAATGCCCTTGTCGCCGAGCATTTTCACAACTTCCTGGTCTGACAATGGTTTGGTGGGTTCCTCGCCCTTGAAAATGTCAGCAATCATGTCCTTCACGCTCGTGTTGGACACGCCGTCGCCGGTGGCGGTTTGCAGCCCGGCGGTGAAGAAAAACTTCATTTCGAACACCCCTTGGGGCGTCTGCATGTACTTGGCGGAAACGGCGCGGCTGACGGTGGTCTCGTGAACGCCCACCACTTCGGCCACCTGCGCCATCGTCATCGGTCGCAAAAAAGCGACGCCCTTTTCCATGAACTCGCGCTGGCGTTTGACGATCTCCCTCGCGATGTTCAGAATAGTCTGCTGGCGCTGATGGAGGCTCTTGATGAGAAACTTCCCGGCGCGAATTTTTTCGCGGATGTAATTTTTTACCTCAGGCGAATTCTCGCCTCCCGACATCAGGTCTTTATAGACGTTGCTGATGCGCAGGTGGGGAATATGCTCGTCGTTGGTGGTCACCACGAAATCGTTGCCGGCTTTTTGGACGAATACTTCGGGCAGGACATAGTGGTCGGTGTCCGGCAGGAACGCCCGGCCGGGACGCGGCTCCAGGCGGCCGATGCGTCCCAGGGCGTCCTGAACTTCCTCCACCGTATGGCCGGTGCCGCGGGCGATTTCGGGGATGCGACGTTTGCCGAGGGCGTCCATGAAATCGCGCACGATGCGGTATTCGAGCGAATCCACCCGGCCGGCACGTTGCAGTTGGAGCACGAGGCATTCGCGCAAGTCGAGCGCACCAACCCCCGGCGGATCAAACGTTTGAATAACGTTCAACACCTCTGAAATCTTCCCCTCCGGCAGGTTGGCGGCGGCGGCCATTTCCTGAGGGGTGGACTTGAGGTAACCGTAATCGTCAATGTTGCCGATGATCAGTTCCGCGATGTGGCGCTGTTCCTCGTTTAAATCCGTTTCCCGCACCTGATCCATCAAAACCTGCGCCAGCGTGGTGCCGGCAGCCAGTGAATCAAACATGAACTGGCGCTTTTCCTCATCTTCGGCCGACTGCCGGATGGGAATGTTGGTTTGTGCGAAATGGTCGCGCCACTCCTGATCGAGTCGGACCAGCCGGTCAAATTCCGCCTGAAAATCGTCCGGCGTGGTGTCGTTGCTTTCACCGTTTCGCAACAGCGCCGTGTCATTGAGCAGTGTCGTATCGCCAGCACTCTCCGCCGCCGGTTCCGCCGGTTCGGCCGGTGCTCCGGTTTCCTCCTCCTCGGCGGCGGACCGGTCGTTGAGATCCGGTTCAGGCGAAGACACCTCCTCCAGCACAGGATTTTGTTGCAATTCCTGTTCCACCAACGCCTTCAATTCGAGCGTGGGCGCTTGCAACAACGCAAGCGACTGCTGCAACTGCGGCGCCAGCACCAGCGATTGAGTGAGGCGGGCTGATAGTTGTAAACTTTGCACCATCGGCAATTTTATTTTAGCCCAGTTCCATTAAAGCACAAGCAAAAATGGCACAACATTCGCTGCATCATTGGAATTTGTGGAAAAACTGGATTTTATCTCCGTTTAAATCCATCTTTCCTTCATGAAATTGATTCTTTCGACGCATAATGTGACCCTGACCAAATCCCTCGAAGATCATGTCGTCGGCCGGCTGCATAAACTGGATCATTTTGACAATCGCGCGGTGGACGCTCGCGTCACGCTGGAGCATGACCATACGCGGGCGCCGGAGAAACAGTTCAGTTGTTCGTTGCGTCTGAGCGTGCGTGGCCCGGATCTGTTCGCTGAAGACCGCGAAAGCGACCTGTATGCCGCGATTGACCTGGCAACCAAGAAAATCGAACAGCAGATTCGAAAACGCCACAACAAGCGGAACGCGAGAAAGCGCAGCCTGGCCGCCCGCACCAAATCCCGCCGCCAGGAATCGAATCTTTGATGATTCTCCGCGCCCGAACGATCCTGCCCGTTACCCGGCTGCCCATCGAAAACGGCGCGGTGTTCGTTGCCGGGAATCGTATTCGCCGTATCGGTTCCTGGTCCGATTTGAAATCGGAAACCGATGAGGATATTTATGATCTGGGTGACATGATTCTGCTTCCCGGCCTCGTCAATGCCCACTGCCACCTTGACTACACCGACATGGCCGGCGAATTGCCGCCGCCCAAAACCTTTACCGACTGGATTCCGCTGATCACCGTCGCCAAAACCGCGTGGAGCTACTCCGACTATGCGCGTTCCTGGTTGCGGGGGGCCCGCATGCTGGCGCGCAACGGGACCACGACGGTCGCAGATATCGAAACCATGCCCGATCTCCTGCCGGAAGTCTGGGACACCACGCCCCTGCGGGTTTTTTCCTTTCTCGAAATGACCGGTATTCGCGCGCGGCGGGAACCGAAGGAAATCCTCCAGGAAGCCCTGGCAAAAATTGACTCGCTGTCCCATGCGCGGTCCTCGGCTTTTCTTTCGCCGCACGCCCCCTACTCCACCCTGCCGGAACTGCTCCGGCACAGCGCGCGGATCGCGCGCCAGCGCCGCTGGCCGCTGTGCACACATGTCGCCGAGTCCGAGCAGGAATTCGAAATGTTCACCCGCGCCGGCGGCATGATGTATGAATGGCTGAAACGAAATTTTCGCGACCTGAGCGATTGCGGGCTGGGGTCGCCCGTGGAACATCTGGCCCGCAATAAAATGCTCGGCAAGAACCTGATCGCCATCCACGCCAACGTGTTGGGGCGCGGCGACGCCGCCTTGCTCGGCAAACATGGGGTGAACGTTGTTCATTGCCCGCGCAGCCATGCCTATTTTCGTCACCCGCCGTTCCGGCGCGAACGGCTGACCAACGCCGGCGCCAACCTTTGTCTCGGCACCGACAGCCTCGCTACGGTTCGCATGGTCGGGAAACAAAAACCCGAGCTGAATATGTTCGAGGAAATGCGCGCGCTCGCCGACGCCGATAAATCCATTTCGCCGGCGGAAGTTTTGCGGATGGCCACCGTGAACGGAGCACGCGCGCTGGGTCGGCGACGACAAATTGGCGAACTTCACCCCGGCGCCTTCGCCGACTTGATTGCGATTCACGCTTCCGGAACCAATGCGGACGTGGTTGAAGCCGTGCTGGCTCATGACGGGCCGGTGCCGGCGAGCATGATCGATGGCCGATGGGTGATCCGCCCGGAATAAATCGGCGTTGTCGTCGGGCGAGGTTGCTGACCAGCCGGCGCACGAGCGCAACCGCCCACCGGAAATCCCGCGACTTTTGCCCCACCCCCGAACGTCACCCGGACTGATTTTTGCTCGTCTATCATAAATCGTAAATCGTAAATTTACGGCGTGCGTTCTTTTGATGCAGAACTGTGGCAACGCCTGGACGCCATTTGTGGCCAGGGCTTGCTGCGCGAACTCCGCCGCGTGGACTCGCCGCAAGGCACACGCCTCCGGGTCGGAGGACAGCCGCTGCTGACTTTTGCATCGAACGATTATCTCGGGCTGGCCAATGACCCAGTGATCAGGGAAGCCGCCATTAAAGCGGTGGAAAAATTCGGCGCCGGCGCCGGCGCGGCGCGCCTGATTTGCGGTTCGCTGGCGCCGCATCACGAGCTGGAGGAAGCACTCGCCCGCTTCAAAGGCGTCGAAGCCGCGCTGAGCTTTTCGTCGGGCTACGCCACGGCCGTGGGGACCATCGGCGCCTTGCTGGCCAAGGACGATATCATCATTCTCGACAAACTGGTTCATGCCTGCATCGTGGACGCCGCCCGGCTCAGCGGCGCCAAAATCCGTGTCTTCGCGCATAATGATCTGGACGACCTTGAATCCAAACTCAAATGGGCCAATGGGAGGGTCGCGCTACACGAGCCCCAAACCTCGACACCGACAATTTCAGGGACTCGTGTAACTCGTCCTTCCGGGCAAAAAAATAATGTGCTCGTCGTAACGGAAAGTATTTTTTCCATGGACGGCGATGCCGCGCCGTTGCGGGAAATCGTCGGGCTCAAGGAAAAGTACGGCGCGTGGTTGATGGTTGACGAAGCCCACGCGACCGGCCTTTATGGTAAACACCGCCGCGGCCTCGCGGAAGAACTTGGGGTGAGTGACAACATCGAAATTCAAATGGGCACACTCGGCAAGGCGCTCGGCGCCAGCGGCGGATACATCAGCGGCTCGCGCCCGCTGATTGATTTTCTCGTCAATCGCGCCCGCAGCTTCATTTTTTCCACCGCCCCCGTCCCCGCCGCCGCCGCCGCCGCCCGGGCGGCGATTGAATTTGTCGAATCGGCGCAGGGCGAGTTGCGGCGGCAATCGCTCTGGGCACGCGTCAGCGAATTTCAATCGCACCTCACCAGCCGCCAATCGCCCATTCTCAGCGCCATTATTCCGTTCATTGTCGGTGACGAAGCCAGGGCGGTCGAAGCTGCCGCCCGATTGCGCGACCGAAATATTTTTGTTCCGGCCGTCCGATATCCAACCGTCGCTCGTGGCCAGGCACGCCTGCGAGTGAGCATAACGGCCGCCCATACGCCCGAAGACATTACCGGATTGATGCGCGCGCTGGAGACCCTGGATTTTGGTTTTAAGCCATCAACGCCATGAATAAATTTGCCCAACTCGACCGCCAATTCGTCTGGCACCCCTTCACTCAGATGCGCGACTGGCTGCAAAGCGAGCCGATAGTGATTGCGGAAGGCAAAGGCGCCGTTTTGCGGGATGTACAGGGCCGGGAATATCTCGACGCCAATTCGTCCATCTGGACCAATCTCCATGGCCATCAACATCCCAAAATCGACACCGCCATCCGGCGGCAACTCGGGAAAATCGCCCATTCTTCAGCGCTGGGATTGGCGAATGAGCCTGCTTCAGTGCTTGCTGGAAAGCTCGTGGAGGCGGCAAACTCATGCGCGGAGGCGGATGAGTCGAGAACCCCATCGTCCGCCTCGTCACCTCGGCGGCTACAAAAGGTTTTCTTTTCCGACGACGGCTCCACCGCCCTGGAGGTCGCGCTCAAGCTCGCCTATGAATTCACCCGCCGTCAACACGGCAAAACGGCGGGGCAGGCGTCCTCCCGTGCCAGGCAGCCAAAATTCCTCTCGCTGGAAGGCGCGTATCACGGCGACACGGTCGGCGCAGTCGCACTCGGCCACATTGATTTGTTTCACCGGGGTTACTCCGGATTGTTGTTCAGGACGGACAAGGTCATGGCGCCGTATTGTTATCGGTGTCCGTTCAACCGGGCCGGTCCCGAACGCGCCGAGGCGCGTGAATATCGGAAGTGTCGCTGGGAATGCATCGGCAAGGTGGAACAGCGTTTTTCCGCGCAGAAGAAAAAACGGAATCCCTACGCTGCCCTGGTGTTTGAACCGTTGATGCAAGGCGCGGCGGGGATGATCCCACAACCGCAGGGCTGGTTGCGTCAGGCCGCTGACATGGCCAGGGCCCATGGCGCACTGCTGATCGCTGACGAGGTGATGACCGGGTTCGGCAGGACGGGCTTTGTAGCGGCGACTTGCGACCGCCGCACTTCTCCGGGTGATTCCGGCGGCGGTCACAGACCGCCGCTACAGCCGAACTTATTCGCCTGCCAGCACGAAGGCGTTCAGCCGGATTTTCTTTGTCTGGCCAAGGGTTTGACCGGTGGTTATCTGCCGATGGCGGCGACGTTGACGACGCAGAACATTTTCGACGCCTTTCTCGGCAAATACGACGAGTTCAAAACTTTTTTCCATGGTCACAGTTACACCGCCAATCAATTGGGCGCAGCGGCGGCACTGGCGAGTCTGGAAATGCTGCAAAGTCCGGAATCTGCCCATGCACGATCGGCGCTGGAGAAAACCTTGCGCCAGGAGCTGGAAACACTTTGGTCGTCGCCGAACGTCGGCGACGTCCGGCAGGTCGGTCTGATGGCCGGAGTGGAACTGGTGAAAGACTGGCAGACGCGCGAGCCGTTTGCGTTGCCCGAGCGTGCCGGCATCCGCGTCTGCGAAGCCATGGCCCGGCGCGGCGTGCTCACGCGCCCCATTGGCAACGTCATCGTCCTGATGCCACCCTATTGCACCACCCGCACTCAGGTCAGGCGCATGGTCGCCGCTTTGGCTGACAGTGTGGAGACCGCTTTGCGCGGCTGATCCATACCGGGTTTGATTCAAATTGTGGTTTAGGGGTTTTTGGCAGTTATCGGCGGATGATTATCGCTGCCCGGCCACCCCGTCAAGCGCCGCCGAAGCGCGGGATGTCCTGATTTGAAATCCGAAATTCCGAGATGGAGCGCGCGCCCCGAAACCATTCGGGGCTCGTAGCAGAGCCGGCCAATTTCTGCCGCTGCGGATTGAGGACAATTCGCGTTCCGGGCAAATCAGGACGTCACCCAGGGCGCCCTTGTCGCGATCAAGGACCAGGCTGCTGTTTTGCCAATAATGCGGCGCTGACAACAAGAATTGTCCAGCCAGCGGAACCAAAAAACTTTAACCGGGTCGAAGTTCGGTTATGATGGAATTTTACTGTGACCCGTTGTCTCAAGGCCGGCCCGGCAGGATTGCCGGCCGCCGGCATGAAGAAACCGCGCGATGCGCGCCTGGATGCGTTGCGGGGTTTGTTTTTGATCATCATGGCCGGCGTGCACGTGCCCACGCCATTGTCTCACGTGTTTCAGGATCCATTGGGTTGCAATGGCGCGGCGGAAGGGTTTATTTTCCTGAGCGCCTGCCTGGCCGGGATCGTTTACGGGCGAACCTATTGGCAGTCAGATTGGGCGGCAATGTCCCGTCGCACCTGGAAGCGGGCGTGGCAGATTTACCTTGCTCACCTGGGCGTGCTGTTGCCCGTCATATTGAGTGTGTGGGTCCTGGCCCAGGCGATGCCGCCGCTGGCCAATCATTTTTCCGACTTTCTGGTTCATCCCTGGGGCAGCCTGGCGCTCATGCCGCTGTTGCTGCACCAGCCGCCCCTCTTCGACATCCTGCCTCTCTACGTTATTTTTCTTGGCACGACCCCCTGGCTGCTGGCCCTGGCGCGCCGACGCGGCTGGGGAATTTTACTGGTCATCTCGGCACTGGGCTGGCTGGCGGCGCAACTCAAATTAGATGCCCGTCTCATCAGTGACCCAGCGCGCTGGATGCCGCTGCGCTGGGGCTCTTTTGATCTCCTCGCCTGGCAATTCCTGTGGGTGTGCGGCGTGGCGATGGGAGAAACTTCGTTGCGACGACAAATCGTCGGGCCCCAATATCGCACGGCGCTGGTTGCCGCGGCTTCAACCATCGTGTTGGCCGCACTGTCATTCCGCTGGGGATTCTGGCCGCAGGCGTGGCGTTATCCCGACATCTATCTTTGGATGGACAAGTGGACGCTGGGCCCATTGCGGGTGCTCGACTTCAGTGCCTGGGCCGCCCTCCTGCTGGCGTGGAATCCTCACCTTTCTCTCCGCTGGCTGGCGCCGGCCGCGTTGCTGGGGCGAAATTCGCTGGCCGTATTCTCCTTTCATCTGCCGCTGGTCATTGCCGCGACCACTTTCATCCAGATGGTTGCGCTGCCCAACACGTGGCAGACGGTCACCGGCCTGCTGGTGATTGCCCTGCTCTTCGCTTGGGCGGCCGGGTGGGAACGCTATAAACGCCGGCGCGCCAGAACGCTGGCGGCCAAAAACGTCAAGCCCTCGTTTCCGCCAACTCCAGCAACCGTGTAAATTGTTCGCCCGTCACCGGCATGACGGACAGACGGGATTGCCTCACCAACTGCATCTCCTTCAGAATGTTGTCGGCTTTGATTTGCGACAGCGTCACCGCTCTCACCAACGGCCTGACCGGCGCCAGGACGACCGCCGACCAGTCCTCCTGGTCGGCGGTCGGATCGGGATAAGCCTCTCTCACCACCCGCGCCAGACCTACGACCGACCTGGCTTCGCCGCTGTGATAAAAGAGAACCAGGTCGCCGGCTTTCATGCCCCGGAGATTTTTCCGGGCCGGAAAACTGCGGACGCCGGTCCATTCCGTGTTTCCGTCCTTCAAAAAGTCAGACCATGAATAATCTTCCGGTTCCTGTTTTACGAGCCAATGGTTCATTTACGATCTATGATTTACGATTTACAATGACGGCGTGAGCTTGACAGAAAACCTGGAAAAAATCCAGCAACGGATCCGCGTCGCCTGCGAACGCACCGGGCGCGCTCCCGACTCGGTTGCCTTGCTGGCCGTGACCAAAAGCCAGCCGCCGGAAATGGTGCGCGCGGTCGCCGACGGCGGTCAGCTTCTTTTCGGCGAAAACAAGGTGCAGGAAGCGAAGGCTAAAATTCCGATGTGTCCGGGCAAATTGCGCTGGCATTTCATCGGCCACCTCCAATCCAACAAATGCCGCGACGCGGTGGAATTGTTCGGGATGATTCAGAGCGTGGACAATCTGGTACTGGCGCAGGAAATCAACCGCCGCGCCGAACAGGCGGGCAGGACCATGCCGATTTTACTGGAGGTGAACGTGGCGGCCGAGGCGAGCAAGTTCGGCTATCAACCGGAAAAACTGTTGTCTGAACTGGAAATCCTCAATCAATTGCCGCGCCTGGAGATTCAGGGTTTGATGACCGTGCCGCCGTACGTCACCGATCCGCAAAAGGCCCGGCCGCATTTCCGGCGCCTGGCCGCGCTGAAAATTCAATGCGAGCAAAAGCTCGGCGTTGCCCTGCCCCATTTGAGCATGGGCATGAGCGGCGATTTCGAGGCGGCCATTGAGGAAGGCGCGACCCTGGTGCGCATTGGCACGGCTTTGTTCGGCCCCCGCAGCGCGGGAAAGACGCGTGCGGCGGCGGAGTGAATTTATGCTGCATTTTCCGCCGGAGGGTTTATCTTGGCAGCAATGACTATTGAGACGTACAAGCGGGAGATTGCCGAAGCCGTCAGGGCTTACGAGCGTTACATTGTGTGCCTTGACAAGACGCCCGAAGATTTCGAGGCATCCCTGACCTCGCTGATGACCAAGGCCATCAAGGCCTACGAAAACCGCGGCGAAGGATTGCGACACGGCATCGCGCTCGACAAGCAGGTGACCATCATTCTGAGCCAGAGCGATGAAGCGCGCCCGCTGTGCGGCATCTATTTCAACCTCCACTCGCCTTATCGAAAGGCGGCACTGCCCAAGACTGTCAAGTCGTTCAGCGACAAACCGCGGGAGTAAAGGCGCGGACCCCGGGCTTATTGGTCGCGCACTTCATCCCCCGCCTGGGCAGTTCCGGTCATCAGGTCCGCTACAATGTCATTGTCACGCTGGGGACCGGTGATTTTGACCTCACCCACCTTCAAGCCGTTGCGGTACAGAAACAGGGTTTGATTCATGGCCGGCATCCGGCCAACCGGAAAACTCAGCACCACAAAGCGACCAGCGGCATTATAGGACGCGACATTGGCCGTGAGCGAATTGTCCGGCGTCACAATGGGATTCAACGTCGGCGTCGGCTGGGCCGGAGTGGCGGGCGCAAGATAGGCATTGGCCTCGGGCGGTTGAACCGGTTGGGCCTGGTGGTGATGGAAAAGGGCGCACCCGTTTGCCAGCATCGCCGCCAGGAGCAAAAGGCCCAGACTCGAACATTTCATGGCCACAGTTAAGCGCGCAGCGGGGCGCAGGTCAATTCACGATTCGGTAATCACGGTGTCGTCGTGTTCATACGCCGGCGCGCAGCAACACAGCAACCGCAGCGTTTCCGACCCGGTATTCCAAAGCTTGTGTCTTTGTCCGGGCAAAATCGCCACGGCATCACCGGCCTTCACCTCGCGGCTTTGACCCTCAATGCGCATCCTTCCGACGCCGTGCGTGAGGTAGTAGATCTCCTCGGTCTTGACGTGATAATGCTCCTGCGTCGCGCCGCCGACGGGCAGGCGCGCCTCCGCGAGGCTTTGCTGGCGGATGGCCGAGTTGCGGTGCGCCAGCAGTTCACGGATTTCCGAGCCATCCTTCGTGATGAAGGGCGGAACTTCGTTGAGATTTTTTATGTCCATATTTGTACTTGATTTGTGTGGATCGCGCCCGTTCCCGGCCTCATCCTCGAATTCTTAATTGATTCGATGACGAGAACAACGGCAGGGGCGAGGACGATTCATTTCATAAATGTTCGGAAACTCCGGAGATCTTCGACCAATCGGTTTGCCCGATGATGACGCCGGCCACAATCAAAATCATCGCCGCCCAAAACGTGGGGGTGACCGGCTCGTGCAGGAAGAAATGGGCCCAGGTCATGGTGCTGAGCGGGATCAGATTGTTGAACAGCATCACCCGGCTCGTGCGCCAGCGGCGGAGCGCGGCGTTCCACAGCGCGTAGGGAATCACCCCGCCAAACACAACGCAAAAGGCCAGCACACCGAGGGACTCCGGGCTGACGGGCAGCCCGCGCAGGGCGATCTCGGCCAACCCGAACGGCAGCAACAACACCCCGGACATCCACATCGTGTGAGCCGCGACTTCCGTCCCACCCAATTGCACGCTTAAGAAACGCATCTGCCGGCTGAAATACGCCCACAGGACACTGCACACCAGGCCGAAAAATTCCCCGAGCAAATCCGGCCTGACCGATCGCAAGGCCGGCCATAACAAGACCAGCACGCCGCTGACCGCCAGCAAGGCTGCGCCATACCGCTTCGCACTCGACCAGCTTCGTTGCGGCCGCTCCTCCCACAACAACGCCCAGACCGGCGACGCGCCAAGGTACAACGCCACATGAGACGCGCTGGTCAGCCGCAATGCCCAGTTGAAGGCGACGATATACACCGCGAGGGTCAGGCCGCCGTATAACCATAATTGCCGGCGCAAGCCGGCGACCGGTGTGCGATATTCGCCCAGCCATGATGTGTAACGCAGCACGGCCAGCAATATCGCCCCGGCCAGAAGAAAACGGATACTGCCGGTCCAGAGGGGCGGCCAGGCCATGACCAGCCATTTGGTGCCGGCGTTGTTCCCACCCCACAGAAAAACGGTGAACAGGAGGCTGCCGGCCACCGCCGCGTTGTTTTTGGACCGCGACACGGCGTGAGTTAGCCTATGCTCGCGCGGCTTGCCAATGAAATTTGTGACCGCCATCGGGACACCCGGCCTTCGAGCCAAAGTTTTGCCTCTCCGGACCTGTCGGCGCGGCCCTAAACCTGGCCAATCCGCCGGCAACCTCACTTCCGCAATGGCCGCTGAATTCACCAACCCGTAACAAAATGATTCTTGATGTTGAGGGAAACAGGGGCTTTAATCGGACCATTGAAAGGAGGTGCGGTTTTAATCAAGCCGTGGAATCAATGCAAATTTCAGATATGGTCGGTAAGCTTTTATTTCCGAAACAGGATCGCTGGGAACGAAGGCATAATGCCAGACTTCTCCTGGTTGCCGTGTCCATTATCCTGGTTCTTCTGGTCGGCCTGGTGTTACTCGTCAAAGGCATATGCCAGCACAGGCCGAATTCGGCGCCCCGATTGATTTTTCACTCGCCGGTTTCATTCTGACGTTGTTTCCTGATGGGCATGGACCATTCGCCCGGTTTTCTCAAACTTGTCAACGACGCCAAATCGCGCGTCAGCGAACTCACCATCGAACAGGCGCGCGAACATTTAAAACAAAATCCCGGGGCGGTCTTACTGGACGTGCGCGAAGACCACGAATGGCGGAAGGAACACGCCGGCGAGGCCGTGCATCTCGGCAAAGGAATTCTGGAACGCGATTTGGAGAAGTTGTATCCCGACCCGGCCACGGAAATCATCATGTACTGCGGCGGCGGATTCCGGTCGGTACTCACCTGTGACGCGGCGCAGAAGATGGGCTATCGCAACGTCCACTCGCTCGCCGGCGGCTACAAGGCGCTCGTCCAGGCATGCTGGCCGATGAAGAGTGAGGCGTAATTTCGGGTTGTGGTGGAGATGGGTGGGGCGAGGCTACTGACGAGCCGACCTTGGACTGCGACGTCACTTCGCCGTTTCCAAAGCACGGACAGGCCCAAGCACCCCCAAAAAACCGGTTCGCGTGGACGTTCCCGCCATCAGCGCCAAGTCAGTGAGTAACGTTTCGTTTATTATGCCTGGCCACCAAAATTCAACTTCTTAAAGAATTGGATTTCGCGGCCAAAGCTCTTTTCCGAGTCCGAGGCGTGAATCATGTTGAACAGAAATTGATCATCGCCCGGCTGCTGAAACTTCAACCGGTACGAGGCATTCGCCTCCCTGGCACCCGGGAAGAAGTCGCCGCGGATGGTGCCCGGCTCCGCCTTCCAGGGCATGGTGGCGCCCACGGCCTGGCGCACCTTCCGGATGGCGCCGATTCCTCTGAAATGGATGACTTTCACCGGGCCGTAGGCCATGTATTTGGAAGTGCCGTCCAGACACGGCGGCCGGTCGCCAATGGCCGGAAAATAAAATTCCTTCCACTTTGCCTCCGGCAGGTTGTCGTTCCCGGCGAGCGTGCATTCCGCGACCACGGTCAGTCCCAACGCTTTCAAGCGATTCTCGACCTGGCCATCCAGCTTGCGCCAGAATGAGTCCGGTTTGATAATGACGAGTGTGTCTTCCGGTTTACTGTCGGCCATAATTATATGAGATTTTAATTTGCATTGGCAGTTGGCTACAGCTCGGTCTTAGAGGTCACAATCATATAGCCTGGACCGGTAAATTCAACGCCCTCAAAAAATCGTCAGTCTAAAATTGTGCTGAAGGAATTGCTGCAATTGTTGCATGTCAATTGACACTCAACCCTCAAGTAACCGGCGAACGAGGCTGCTGTTGCAATCTGTCGCCGGAATGGTGCAGCCGCATCCAGAGGAACACATTAAAGTCTGGCGCGATTATCCGCGGCGACCATTGCGGGCTGAACATTGCGGCGGAAACACACACGGTTGAGCGCGTTGGCAAGGGCCACCACCTTTTCGCGCGTGCATTCACCCATGAAGCAGACCTGAATCCAATTCTTTCGGCGCAGATATTCGCTGTGGCAACTGAGCAGATAACCGGCCTGCTGCATCGCTTCGCCGGTTTTCGTCGAATTCATTTCCGGCGGCAGCGCAATGGTAATAACCGCCGGCGACAGCAATGTACCGGTGCCAATGGGATTGAAGCCCATTTCCGCCAACCGTTCGCGCAACCAGGCCGACCATTCGGCGGATTCGGCGAAACGCCGTTCCCAGTTCACGCGTTTCACCGCGGCGTGCAACGCGTGCAGCAGATTCGATGAGAACGTAAACGGCGTGCCGTCGTGCTGCGCGTTAAAGCCGAGGTCGAGATATCGCGGCAGTTTGTCCGCTGCGGCGGGCACGTCGTGATGGTAAAAGACCATTGAAAGCCCGGGATAGGCGCGCAACCCTTTGCCGCTGGAACCGGACGCCAGGTAAACTCCGGTCAAGTCCACCGGCATCGTGCCAACAGTGCTGATGCAATCAAGACACAATAGTGTCCCGTGCCGCGCGCAGAGTTTTTTGAGGGCGTCCAGATCCGCCAACAAACCGGTGGATGTCTCGCAGTGTGCGCACCACAACCATTTAATTACCGGTTGGCGATTGACCATTGACGATTTTCCGGATTTGGAGGGCCTGCCATGAGTTTCAGCGGCAGTAACAAAATATCGTCTTTCCACCAGCGCCAGATCCAGAGGCTTGCCCCAGTCGAATTTCAATGCGTCGAATTTCAAATTGAACCGCCAGGCCTGGTCCATGAGCCGTTCGCCGAATTCACCGTTGCTCAGAATCAAACCGCGCCCTTCGAGCAGGGAGAGCTGCGCGGCCACCACGTCGTTGGCCAGCGTGCCGGAACCCATGAACAGCCCGACATGTTTCGCCCGGACGAGTTCGCAGAGGATTTGCCGGGCTGATTGAAAATCCTTTTTGAAGCTGTCGCCGCGATGCGATTCCGGCGCCTGCTCGAAGGCGCGGCGCACTTCGCGCCGGATGGCCACCGGCCCGGGCAGGAAGTTGACCGCGCTGGGCTGAAACGAACGCGCCGGGGACGAGCGCAGAAATTCGCGCGCCGTCACTTCGAAGGTTTCAAGGGTGACGTACATCGGCTGAAATTGCGCGTCGCCGCTGCCAACGACCGGGCCGAACGGGACGAAACCAAGGTGCTGGTACAGTTTGAACTGCCGGGTGGTGCCCGAAATGATGGCGAGGTCGTATCCTTTTTCAACGCCATGCTGCCAGAGCAGCGCCAGAATGCCCTGCAGGATCTGGCCACCACGCGCGCCGCGGAATTTCTTTTCCAGGGCGAGCAGCCGGATTTCGCAGATGGTCCGGCCCCGCGGCAGGTGGGCATCGAGGTCGGGCAATTTCTGGTCGAGCGAGAACGGGCGATGGCCGCGCACGGCGAGCATGCCGACGAGTTTTTGATTTTGCAGACAAATCAGATACGTGTTCTCGGTGTGAAATTTGTCCACAAGCCGGCGGGAGGCGGACGGGTGATGTTGGGGGATTTCCTCGACAAAGGTCTTGTAATTGAGCCGGTGAATTTGCTCAAATTCCCAATCCTCGTTCGCGAATTTAAAGACCAACGGTTCCTGGGCGCTCATAATTTTGGCTGTTCCGGTTTGGTGGCTGCGGTGCGACGCGCGGCCAACATGGCAAATTCTTCAGTCAAATTCTTCCGGTGCGCAAACAAAATCATCGCCAGCAGCAGCGCCAGTGAGGTCACGGTAAAGTTATCGCATTTGAAATACCAGGCGGCCATCGGCAGACAGGCAAAGGCAAACATGGCCGGCAGAAGCGATTTGCGCAGGAACACGAATCCGGCCAGGAACAACACGGGAAACATCAGCGCGACGCGATAATCAAAAACCAGCAGGGCGCCCAGGGAAGTCGCCACGCCCTTGCCACCGTGAAAGCGCAGTTGCGCCGGCCAGATATGCCCGAATACGGCCGCCAGTAGCGCGAGCATGGCGAGCCGGTTGTCTCCCGTCCATTCCCGGGCAATCCATACCGCCAGCGCGCCCTTGCCGAAATCACCCAACAGCGTGATGACAAACCCGGCCTTGCCCAGAACGCGTCCGGCATTGCGGGCGCCAAGGCTCCCGCTTTCCATCGTCCGAAGGTCTTTGCCCGTGCGGGCCCGAATCAGGTAGTAACCGGTCGCGAAGCATCCCAGCCCATAGGCTTCCAGCACGCAGCCGGTCACCTGGTGCCAGTTTGCGGACTGCAGTTGTTGGATCCAGTCCATGGAGGCAGTCGCGTCTGACGTTTTGACGATTCTACTTCAAGCCCGGCGTTTTTGGAAATTAAAAATTTTTCCGGCGCATCAATTAATTCAATGCGCGGCGCGCGGCGCGCCCGGAACGGGCGGCCATTCCGGCAACACATTTGGCACGGGCAAAAACAGGGGATAGCATTTCTCCTTGAAGCCATGTTTTTTTTGGCGCACATTGCCGGTGCCAGGGCCCATGGAATGTGGACTTACGAACCCCGCCAGGGCCGGAAGGCAGCAACGGTAGTCTGCTCGACATCTGCCGTGGTCACCCTGGCCTTGGAATTTACGATTTATGATTTGCGATTTACGATTGCCAAAAACCGGGCGCCGTGCGCAAATCATAAATCATATATCGTAAATCATAAATTCGAACCGTCGTGGCCTATCAAGTCATAGCCCGGAAGTACCGCCCGCAGCGTTTCAGTGACGTCGTCGGTCAGGAACACGTCACCCAGACGCTCACCAACGCCATCGAACAAAAGCGCATTGCCCACGCCTACCTGTTTTGCGGCCCGCGCGGCACCGGCAAGACCACCATTGCCCGCATCTTCGCCAAGTGCCTGGACTGCGAAGGCGGACCCAAAATCAATTTCAGCGACAAGGACCCGCGGTGTATTGAAATTGCCGAGGGCCGGTCGCTGGACGTGCTGGAAATTGACGGCGCAAGCAACAATGGCGTCGAGCAGGTGCGCGAACTCCGTGAAACCTGCAAGTACGCGCCCGCCCATTCACCGTTCAAAATCTACATCATTGACGAAGTCCACATGCTTTCGACAGCGGCGTTCAACGCGCTACTCAAGACTCTGGAAGAACCGCCGGAGCATGTGAAATTCATGTTCGCGACGACGGATCCGGAGAAGGTTTTGCCAACGATTCTCTCGCGCTGTCAGCGGTTTGATTTGCGCCGCATCCCCGCCGCGCTCATTGTCAAACATCTTGCCCACATCGCCAAACAGGAAAAAGTCAAGATAGATGAATCCGCTCTTTACGCCATCGCCCGCGGCGCGGACGGCGGCATGCGCGACGCCGAATCCACACTGGACCAGCTGATCAGCTTTTGCGGCGATAAAATCGAGGAGACGGACGTGTTGACGATGTTCGGTCTGGCGGCGCAAAGCCAGATTCTGGGTCTGAGCCGGGCCGTGTTGGATGGCGAAATCCCAACCGCGCTCGGTTTATTGAACGAACTCGCGCAAAACGGCAAGGACCCGGGGCGATTACTCTCGGATTTGTTGAACCATTTCCGCAACCTGCTCATCTTCCAGGTCTCGCGCGGCGACTTGAAATTGCTCGAGGTGTCAGAAGTCGAGGCCGCGGCCTTAAAGGAGCAATCCGCGCTGGCCAATACGGAATCGCTCACGCGCCTGCTCGAAGTGCTTACCGACTCCGAATTGCGGCTGCGTGACGCCGCCTCCCGGAAAATCCTGCTGGAAGTCGCGTTGCTCAGGGCGATTGAAGCCCGCAACGCCGTCAGCCTCGATTCCGTTTTGCAACAGCTCAATCAATTGCGCGCCCAGGGGAGCGGAGGCATCCAGCCTGCAAGTTCCGGCGATGTCCCGCCGCCGGCCCTTTCTGCGCCGCGTCGGGCACCAGCCCGGCCTGAAACCCAGGGAACAAAGCACAACCAACGGCTTGCCGACACCGTGGCCGGCGCTCCCCTGACAAATACCGAGGCAATGCCCGCCTCTGCCGACTTGGCCGGCCTTTGGTCCAGTCTCATAGAAGCGGTGGGCCGCGCCAGTCCTTTCACCCGTAGTTATCTGGTGGACGCCAACCCGGTTTCGTTTGAGAAGAATGTCCTGACCATCGGCTTTGACCCGGAATTCGAGGACCATCTTGGATTGGTGGACAACGCCCGCAACCATGCCCTGCTCCAAACAAAACTGGCGGAGTTGGGTCATGCCAACGCCCAGATTAAATTCGTCAAGGTGGAAACGCCCGCGGTCCGCGCCCCGCAGCCCGCTGACGCCGCACCGGTCGTTCCCGTTGCGCCCGCGTGCACTCCTGCCGCCACGGCGCCGGCGGCCAGGGGAAAATTGTCAGCGGTTGCCTTCAACAAGAATGATTTCAAAAATGATCCGTTGATCCAAAAGGCGCTGGAAATTTTCAAAGGCCAGATCGTCGAAGTCCGGGCATAACTTTCAACCTTCAACCCTCAATTTTCAACCAAACCGATGTCCAGTATAGGCAAACTGATGAAACAGGCGGCGCGGATGCAGCAGCAGATGGAACAGGTCCAGGCGCAATTGGCCGCCCGCACCGTCGAGGCGACCAGTGGCGGTGGTGCCGTCAAGGTGGTCGCCAAATGCGACGGCTCGCTCGCGTCCATCCGGGTTGATCCGCAGGCGCTCAATCCCTCCGATGCGCAATTGCTCGAAGACATGATCTTGACCGCGGCGAACCAGGCGCTGGGCGAGGCCAAGGACATTGCCAACACCGAGATGGGCAAGGTCACTTCCGGCCTGAGCCTGCCGGGGTTGGGATGATTTGTAGCGGCGCTCTATGAGCGCCGCAAAATTGCGGCGGTCACAGACCGCCGCTACAATACATGCTTCCCGATTCCATCACCGCCCTTATTTCGGCACTGGGTAAACTGCCCGGCATCGGGCCGCGCTCTGCCGAGCGTATGGCCTTGCAGCTGGTCCAAACCGACCCGGCGGCGGTGAAACAATTGGCGGACACCATTTTGCTCGCCCGCGACAAAATCAAATTCTGCGACGTCTGCGGCGCACTGACTGAACAATCGCCCTGCCCCATCTGCGCCGATGCGCGCCGGGAATCTTCAGTGGTGTGCATTGTTGAGCGCGCGGTGGATATTTTGAGCATCGAAAAATCCGGCGCTTACCGCGGCAAATACCACGTGCTGGGTGGGAAAATCTCGCCGCTGGACGGCGTGGAACCCGGGGACCTGCGCATTGCCGAACTGGTAAAGCGCCTCGAGCAAGAGCCCATCAGGGAAGTTGTCATCGCCCTGAGTACGGACGTGGAAGGCGATGCGACCAGTCATTATCTGGCCAAACGGCTGGCCCGCCCGGGGCTGAAAATCTCGCGCATTGCCTATGGCTTGCCCGCCGGCAGCGGATTGGAGTTTGCCGACGAATTGACTGTGAGCCGCGCGCTGGAAGGACGCCGGGAAATGTCTGAGCCCTGACGAATGACTAAACCATAATGCCCGATCAATTCCAAATGATGAATGACGAATGGCTGGGTCGGCATGAGTTCGATTCGGCATTCATTGCAGGCCATTCCTTCGCCAACGGGATTCGGGCATTGGTCATTTCAACGGAAAATCCCCCCTGATGAAAATGATTTCACCCCAAGTCGTCGTCTTCGATCTTGGCAAAGTTCTGGTGGATTTCGATTACAGCATTGCCGTCTCGCGCATCGCCGGGCAGAGCGCCCTGTCGCCGCCCGAGGTCGCGCAGTTCTTCCTTCATTCCCCGCTGCTGGTGGACTATGAATCCGGCCGGCTGACCCGGCGGGAATTTTTCCAGCAGTCACAACAGGCCACCGGGTTTCGTGGCACGATGGATGAATTCGGCGACTTCTTCGCGGACATCTTCACGGAAATTCCGCCGATGATTGAACTTCATGCCGGCCTGCGGCGGCGGAATATCCCGACCTATATTTTCTCCAACACCAATGATCTGGCCGTCGAGCATATTCACCGGAATTTTCCGTTTTTCCGGGATTTCGACGGTTACATTTATTCCTACGAAGTCGGCGCGATGAAACCCGAGGTGAAGATTTATGAATCCTTGGAAAACCTGGTCGGGCGGCGCGGGGCGGAAATCATTTATCTGGATGACCGGCCGGAAAACGTGGCGGGCGGCGCGGCGCGAGGGTGGCGGGCGATATTGCACGAAACGCCGGATAAATCCCGCGCTGCGCTCGAAGATTTCAAATTGCTGTAGCCGCCGAAGTCCATGCACCTGACATTTAACATTTGCGCGCCGGGCTTGAAATGCGAACCAGCCTCGTAAATCGTAAATCCAATGTCGTAAATTTAACCGCGTGGTTTATGCCGCTCCAAACCGACTTCGAGCGCGATGTCATCGAATTCCTCCCGGGTAACTTCCTCCAGTTGCTTGCCACGCGCCTTGAGCTTCTCGTTGATTTTGATGGCTTTGTCGGTCATGCGCTCGTGGGTTTCCTCCGTGCCGCCGACGAGCGCAAAGTTGTCCCCGGTGGTGATGCGCTTATGGCCGTCGGAATCCAATCCGAGGCCGAGGATCACCGCTTTGCGTTTCTTCTTTTGCAGTTTGTCTGACATCAAGCAAGGCTAGGGGCGAAAGCAACCACGGTCAAGCGCGTCCATGCATGCCTCAGAGCTCTGAAGGCAAACGAACAATGCAATGATGACAAGAACAGGATGTTCTGATTTCATGTCGGGGCGCTAATCCAATCCGCCTTAAATGGGAACAACCATCCCACGGCTGAAATTGACGCTGGCGTATCCAGGCTTTACGCTGTCGCAGAGGTATGAGTGAATTGCAGAATTCCTTGTTGGAACTGATAAGGCGCACATCAGCGGAAATTCCCGACGATGTGCAAGAAGCGATCGTTTCATCACTGGAACAGGAGAAAAAGGGGACCATTGCCGAAAGCGCGCTAAAAATCATTGACCGCAACATTGAACTGGCGAAACAGAAGTCACAGCCGATTTGCCAGGATACCGGCAGCATCCTGTTTTATGTGGATTGTCCGATTGGCTACGACCAGATCGTATTTGAGGAAACGGCGAAGGAAGCCGTCAAGCTCGCGACTAAGAAAGGTTATCTCCGGCAGAATTCCGTGGATTCGCTGACCGGCAGGAACGACGGCACCAACGTCGGGCCCGGTGCGCCGACATTTCATTTTCATCAGCAACGCTCACCGGAAGTCAGCGTGCGGTTGGTGCTCAAAGGCGGCGGCTGCGAAAACGTCGGCGCCCAATACTCGCTCCCGGACGGCCGGATCAATGCGAACCGCGATCTGGATGGCTGCCGCAAAGCGATTCTCGACGCCGTGTTGCAGGCGCAGGGCAAGGGTTGCGGGCCGGGCATTCTCGGCGTGTGCATCGGCGGCGACCGCGCGACCGGCTATGAGATGAGCAAAACGCAGTTCCTACGGCAAATTCCCGACCGCAACCCGAATCCGGAATTGGACAAACTGGAGCAGGACATCTTGAAAACGGCGAACGAACTCGGCATCGGCCCGATGGGTTTTGGCGGCAAGACGACGCTGCTCGGCGTGAAAATTTGTGCCGCCAACCGCCTGCCGGCGTCCTATTTCGTCAGCGTCAGCTACATGTGCTGGGCGTACCGTCGTCAGGGCGTAATGCTGGAGGCGCAAGGAAGGATCGCCAAGTGGCTTTATTAAAGAAGAACGGTGAAGCAGTTGGTTGCATGAATGTATTCACCCGGCAAGAAGGACGGATATCCTTTAGCGAAGACGTAATCACAGAGGGCGACGCACCAAACATAATGGCTCCATTTGTGAAGGTATGGAATATTAAATCCGCGAGTTGCTGAATATTTTTTGATATACGGCGCAAATTAAATAACTAATACCATGATAAAATTAATCCCTCCCTTCACCGAAGACAAAATCCGGGCGTTGAAAGTCGGCGACGAGGTGTTGATTTCCGGCGTGGTATTTACAGGGCGTGATGCGGTCCACAAGTACCTGCACGAAGGCGGCCAGTTACCGCCGGAAGTGAAGCTGCGCGACGGCATTCTGTATCATTGCGGCCCGGTGGTGATGAAGCAGAACGACGGCACGTGGAAGGCGACCGCTGCCGGCCCGACCACGTCCACCCGCGAGGAGCCGTATCAGGCGCGAATCATCAAGGAGTTCGGCATCCGCGGCGTTATCGGCAAGGGCGGCATGGGCGACAAGACGCTGGCCGCCTGCCGCGATTACGGTTGCGTCTATCTGCACGCCATTGGCGGCGCGGCGCAAGTGCTGGCCGAGTGCATCAAGAAGGTGCGCAACGTGTATTTTTACGAGAAATTCGGCGCGCCGGAGGCCATCTGGGAATTTGCGGTGGAGGATTTTCCGGCGGTGGTGACGATTGACGCGCATGGCAATTCGCTGCACAAGGAAGTCTTCGCCAAAAGCCAGGCCGAACTGGCCAGACACATCTGACCATTTTCGATTTAGGATATCCGATTGACGCGGCGCCTTGAAATCAGCCTGCGGCTCGCAAATTGGAACCCAAAATGACGTAGCGGCCTTCGGCAGAAAGCCGCATTCGTCAACTCCCAAATGTCTGCGGCGCTCTGCCGAGCCGCCGTTACCGATCCAGTTCCAGCGGTTTACTTTTTCTCCGCCATTTCCTGGTCGCGCTCTTCCATGGCGGCCTTGCGTGACAGGCGCACCCGGCCCTTTTCGTCCACGCCCAGGCATTTGACCCAGATTTCGTCGCCCATCTTGACGATGTCCTCGGTCTTCTTGACTCGGAAATTGGCCAGTTCGCTGATATGCACGAGGCCGTCCTTGCCGGGCAGAAATTCGACGAACGCGCCGAATTCCTTGATCGTGACCACCTTGCCACGATAAATCTTACCGACCTCGGCTTCGGCGGTCATGCCCATGATGGCGTCCCGGGCAATCTTCATGCCTTCGGGCGACACCGAGAAGATGTTCACCGTGCCGTCGTCTTCGATGTCAATTTCGCAACCGGATTCCTCGACGAGCTTCTTGATGTTCTTGCCACCGGGCCCGATCAGCGCGCCGATCTTTTCCGGATTGATCCTGATGGTTTCAATGCGCGGCGCGTACTTGCTGATTTCCTTGCGCGGCTCAGCCAGCGTTTTGGCCATCTCCGCCAGGATCTGCAACCGGGCGACGCGCGCGTTCTCGACAGCCTCGGCCATCATCGCATGCGGAATGCCGCGCAGCTTGAGATCAAGCTGGAACCCGGTGATGCCCTTTTCCGTGCCGGCGATCTTGCAATCCATGTCGCAATACGCGTCCTCCCAGCCGATGATGTCGGTCAGGAGCCTGTATTTCGCAATCTTGTCGTCCTCGCCGTAAGCGGTGCACAGGCCGATGCTGATGCCGGCAACGGGCCGGAGCAGCGGCACGCCCGCATCCATCAACGCCAGGGACCCGCCGCAAACCGTCGCCATTGAGGTCGAGCCGTTCGATTCCATGATCTCGCTCGTGACCCGGACGGAATAGGGATAATTCGCCAGCGGCAGCATCGGTTCGATGGACCGCTCCGCCAGCGCGCCGTGGCCGATTTCGCGGCGGCCCGGGCCGGAGATGCGGCCGGTTTCGCCCACAGAAAAATTCGGGAAGTTGTAATGCAGAATGAATTTCTTTTCGCTCTCACCGCCGGTGTAGGAATCGAATTCCTGAACGTCGTCGCCGGTGCCGAGCGTGGCGAGTGTGACGGCCTGGGTTTCGCCGCGGGAAAAAATCGCCGAGCCATGCGCGCGCGGCAAGATACCCACCTCGCTGGAAATCGGGCGCACCACGTCAAAGGCGCGGCCGTCGAGGCGTTTGCCGCTGTCCAGAATCAAACTGCGGACAGCCTCTTTTTGAATGTAATAAAAGGCGTCCTTGACGACGAAATCCGTCACTTTCTCCTCGCCGAATTTTTCGACGAGCTTCGCGCCGACTTCGTCCTGGATCCCTTTGCAGGCGGCTTCGCGCGCCAGCTTGCCGGGCGTCAGCAACGCGGGCACAAATCGGTCGCCGGCGAGCTTCTTTGCCTCCTGTAGAATTTCGTCGGGAACAATCGTGAGTGCGATTTCGCGCTTCTTTTTGCCGGCCCGCGCGACCAGTTCCTTCTGGGCAGCGATCAGCGGCTGGCAGCATTCCTGGCCGAATTTCAAAGCGGCATTGAAATCGGCCTCGCTGATTTCCTTGGCCGAACCTTCATACATTACAATGTCGCTTTCATTGCCGACATAGACCAGGTCGAGATCGCTTTCCTTCATTTCCGAATGCGTCGGGTTGGCGATGAACTGCCCCTTGACGCGGCCCACGCGCACTGCGCCGAGCGGCCCGGCCCACGGGATATCGCTGACCATGAGCGCCGCGGACGCGCCGACGATGCTTAAAATGTCCGGGTCATTCTCGCCGTCCGCGCTCAGCACGATGCTCTGAACCTGGACCTCGTTGTACATGCCTTTGGGGAAAAGCGGACGAATCGGGCGATCGGTGAGGCGCGACGTGAGGATTTCCTTTTCCGTCGGACGACCTTCCCGTTTGAAGTAACCGCCGGGGAATTTTCCCGCGGCGGCCGCCTTTTCGCGGTAATCCACGGTCAGGGGAAAAAACTCCTGGCCTTCCTTGGCTTTGGTGGCGGCCACGGCGGCTACCACGACAATGGTTTCGCCGAGTTGTACGGTGACGGCGCCGTCGGCCTGCTTGGCCAGTTTACCGGTTTCAATAATGACTTGTTTGTCGCCCGCCTGGGCGGTGATTTTCTCTGACATGTTTCAGCTTTCCCGTCATCGCCGGAGGAACTTCAGTGAACCCCGCTCTTTTGCTCAAGGGCGGGACTGAATGAAATTTCCCTGGGGATGACGAATTTTTCATACGCGATGTGTTTGGTTGGGGAATCGAGCCGTTCGCGTGTCCGGCTCAAATCCGAAAGCGGCGGGTGGCTGGAGGCGAAAGGCCAAAGCCGCGCTGCCGCAAATCAGTGGCGCAATTTTAATTTTTTGGTAACGGTTTGATAGCGCTTCTTGTCCTTACTCTGCAAATAATCCAAAAGGCGGCGGCGCTGGCCGACCATCATCAGCAGCCCGCGGCGCGAGCTGTGGTCCTTTTTGTTGCCCTGTAAATGCTCGGTCAAATGATTAATCCGCTCCGTCAACAGCGCAATCTGCACGTCCGCTGAACCAGTATCCTGGGCGTGCAATTTGAATTGTTCAATCGTCTTCGCCTTTGCTTCCATAAATTCTAGAGCGGCGGAGTGTAACCGGCCGTTCCCCCGGTGTAAAGGCCTTTTACGGGTATTTCTGCCACAAATCCGGCTTAAAACCGTCGATTTCTTCAACGGGAAGCACAGCGCCAGCGCCAAACCAGCCGCCGCCTCGTCTCCCGAGTCAGCTTGAACAGCTCCGCCATCCGCAGATGTTGCACCCAGAAAATCCTGCCGTTGGCGGCCTCGGCGACGACCAGATCGCGCCGGCGCCGGCGTGGAATTTTTTGGTTCGTGAATAAATCCTGGAGTTTCACCGCCGAATCAAGGCCGATGGGTTGAAACCGGTCCCCCGCCCGCCAATGACGCAAGGTAATCTCTTTGCCCACCCTGTCCGCGTCAAAATATTCGCAATCCGTTTCCCTGCCCAGGGTCAGATTTCTCTTTGCACTTTCGAATTTCCAACGGAATTGGATGCCGTCGAAAACCACCTGCCCGGCTTTATCCGTCAAAGGAACCCTGAGTTCACCGGCTTTGAATCCGACGGGTGCCGGCGTCTGCAAACGCACCCGGCCGGCCGGATCGCATGTCACCGAAAGACCCGGACCGACACTGACCGCCACATTCGGCGAACTCCGCAACCGCTCAACCAGCTCAAAATCCGCCCAAACGCCCAGGTTCGCCAGTTGCATTTGTAACACCCGCCGCTGAACCCCAACGGCCAGCCTGTCAAAACCGGAGGGAACGACGTGAGGAGTCTCTGATTTTCCGCCTTCCGCCTTCCGTTTTCCACTCTTGATTTGAGCTTCGTCACCTCGGCTCCTACTGTCCATGCTAAGCCATCGTCGCGCCGTTTCACCCACTGCCTCCGCTTCCGCGCCGACGAGTTCCATCACCCGCAAAATCGTCCCGGTCAGTGCCGGCTGATAACGTCGCCGGAGTAACGGCAGCAATTCGTTGCGCACCCGGTTGCGCGGCAGGTCCAGACCCGCATTCGTCGCATCTTCGCGAAAGCGAATTTTGTTCTCACGCGCGAAATCGCGCAATTCGGCCTTGGTCACATCCAGCAACGGGCGGATGAGCGCGATTTTGCCGTCCACCGGCGACGGTGAACGCCATTTCATGCCGGACAGGCCTTCGCCGCCCGCGCCGCGCAAAAGGCGCAAAAAGAAGAGTTCAACCTGATCATCGGTGTGATGCGCCAGCGCCACCACGGAAATTTTCCATTCCCGGGCGACCCGCACAAAAAATTCATGTCGCAACTTTCGGGCGGCCATTTCAATCGAGAGCCCGGATTTTTCTGAAAACTTGCGGACATCAGCCCGCGCGCCCGCAAACGGCAATTTCCACGCGGCGGCCGTTCTGCGTACGAGCTTTTCATCGGCCTCACTGCTCCGGCCACGCAATTGGTGGTTGAAATGGGCGACGGTCAGCTTCCAGCGATGGCGTAAGGAAAGCGTGCGCAGGACGCCCAGGAGGGCCATGGAATCCAGCCCGCCGGACACCGCCACCAACACCGGCTGGCCGCGTTGGAGCTGACGCCGGTTGACGATGTTTTGTTCGACGCGTTGGGACAAATCGGCCACAGCGCCATGCTACTTCACCAACAGATTGAAGCAAGATTGCGGCGACAAACATTTTGGATCCAAGGTGGAGCGGGCGTACTCGCGAGCCGGGCATTATAAAAAATTTGCCTCACAACTGCTGCGCCGTTAACGTCCATGTGTGGCCGTTAAATTCACCATTCTCGGCAGTGGTTCCGCCGGCAACTGCGCTTATATCGAGACCGATGAAGCCCGCGTGCTCGTGGACGCCGGGCTTAGTCCGCGCCAGATCCGTCAGCGCCTCGCCGGCATCGGGCGGACACCGGAAAATCTAACCGCCATTCTCGTCACCCACGAACACAGCGACCACGTTTACGGCCTGACCGGTATCGCGCAGAAGCTGAACATTCCGATTTATTGCAATCGCGCCACCAAGGAAGCATTTGAGTTCCAACTTCAGACCAGGTTCAACTGCAATCTGTTTGAAACCGGCGCGAGCTTTGAAATTGCCGACCTGCTCGTGGACACATTCGCCATTCCGCACGACGCGCAGGATCCGGTTGGGTTTCTGATTCACACCGCCGCCGGCAACATCGGGTTCGTCACGGATCTCGGCCACATGACCAAACTGGTCATTGAACGCATTCGCCCGGCGAACGTGCTGGTGCTCGAATCCAACCACGACGTGAAGATGCTGCGGGAATGTCCGCGCCGTTCCTGGAGCCTCAAGCAACGCATCCTCGGCCGTCATGGTCATCTCTCCAACGAGGCCGCCGCCGAAGCCGCCGCGCACATCATGTCCGCCGACCTGCGCCATCTTTACCTCGCCCATCTCAGCCGCGAATGCAATCGTCCGGAATTGGCGCATTACGTCATGGCCGAGCAACTCCATCACATCGGCGCGAACCATGTTAAACTGCAACTCGCCGCACAGGATGTGCCGTGTGCGACGTTGGAATTTTAAGATTCCAAATTGGAATCTTGAACAATTGGTTGAAGGTCAAATACTTGCTAAGCGTCTTGTCGGATAAAATGGCTGCATTAAACATTCAGAAAATCTCCGCGTTCGATTCGCCCGGACTCCAGCCCTACGCCACCATGAAGCGTCCGCTGGAACACGAGCGACAGGGCATTTTCGTGGCTGAAGGAACCAAGGTCGTGCGACGGCTGCTGGAAAGCCGGTTCACGGTCGTCTCCGTGGTGTTACCGGACAAATGGCTGGACGAGTTCCGCCCGTTGATCGAGGCGCGGCTGGAGCCCATCACCGTTTATCTCGCCGAAAAGAGATTGCTCGAAACGCTGACCGGATTTTCCATGTTCCAAGGCGTCCTCGCCGTGGGAAAAATTCCGTCGCCGGCGACGCTGGATGAAATTCTGTCGAACAATCAAAAGCCGCTGCTGCTGGTGGCGGTGGACGCCTTGACCAACGCGGAAAACCTGGGCGCGCTGGTCCGGAATTGTGTCGCGTTTGGTGTTCAGGCGTTGATTGTCGGCGAAACGTCGAGCAGCCCGTTCCTGCGGCGGGCCGTCCGCAATTCCATGGGCACGATTCTCCAGTTGCCCGTGATCGAACTGGCCAACCGGAGGGATGAGTTCTACAAGTCCCCAATGCCCCAACCCAAGTCAGGGACCCGCGTAACTCGTCCCTCCGAAACCTTGGCGCAAACACTCTGCCACTTGCGCCAACGCGGGGTCCGTTGCATCGCCGCGCACCCGCACACGGACAAAAAGATTCTGTCCCAGGCAGATCTCTCCGGCGATTGCTGCCTTGTTTTCGGCAGCGAAGGCGATGGCATTTCCCCTGCGGTGTTGGCGGCGTGCGATGAGGCGGTGGCGATTCCGATGCCGCCGACGGTGGATTCGTTGAACGTGGGCGCCGCCGCAGCCGTTTTCCTTTACGAGGTTAGCCGACAGCGGAATAAAACTTGACGCAGAGACGCAGAGAAGCGAAGTCGCATATTTTTACGTTTCATTGCGTCTTGGCGTCTTTGCGTGAAAAAACTTTTCATACACTTCGTGGATGGCTTTCCGCCATCCGGCCAGCGCACTTCTGAAATCCTCAGGCGTGGCAAAGCCGCAGCGGACGGAGACGCGATAATACGGCGCCGGATCGTCCGGCAGAACGATTTCACCTTCATAGCTCCACCGGCGCAGGATGCCTTCAACGAGGCGCAGTCGGCGATAGGCGTCGAGCAGTTTATTTGCGTCCGGCAAGAAGCCGGCGTCGCGCCCGCGTTCGAGTGCGCGGAGCGTGTTTGGTTCGTGCCAGCCATTTTCCAGACAGAGCGTTTGCGCGATGAATTCGGCATCCATCAAACCCCCTTTGCCGGTTTTGATGGCTAAATCATCCTTGCCGCGCGGTGTGCGCTCCTTTTCGATGCGCATCCGCATTTCGTGAATCTGCCTTTTCCAGTCCGGCGTGTAACACGCCAGTCTTTTGGAACGCCGGGCGGCGCCCCGGCCCGTTGCCATTCCCACCGTCTGCGCCGGGCCGGGGCAATGTTCGGCGTCCTGAAAGTCCGCCAACGCGTTTGCCAGTTTTTGGAATCTTTCGCCCAGCGACAAATCCCCGGCCACCGGCCGCGTGCGGGTGAGCGCCTGGATTTCCCAAAGCTGCGCGCGTCGGCGATAGTATTCTGCATAAGCGTCCAGCGCGTTGACGAGCAGTCCCTTTTCACCATCCGGCCGCAGGCGGGCATCCGTATGGAAAACAATCCCCTGCCCCGTCCGGCGCGACAGCAACTCCATAATCTCCACCGCCAGCCGTTGCAACCCCGGTAAATCCCTCGCTTTCGCGTCCGTCACGAACAAAATGTCCAGGTCGGAACCGTAATCAATTCCACAGCCGCCCAGCTTGCCAAGGCCGATAATAACCAGGGGCGGCCTTTTGATTTTATTTTTGCGCATGACGACTTCGAGCGCGTATTGCAGGCAGGCGTCGGCCAGCATGGACAGTTCGGCCAGGTTCTGCTCGAAGTCAGCCAGACCCAGAATGTCGCGCAGCCCAAGCCGCATCAATTCGGTCTCGTGATAACGACGCAACCAAAGAAACTGGTCGGCATCCTCCCGGCCATAGCGCAATTCCTCCAAAATTTGCTCTGTCGTCTTGCGTTGGCGCAAGCGGCCACCCGCCACCACGTCGTCAATCAAATCCGGCGTGCGGATGGCGATTTCTGCGAGAAACTCCGAACGATCAAACAGCATCAACATCAGCTCGAACAGCGCCGGATTGCCGGTCCACAATTCCAGCAACGGCACCCGGGCCGCATAGGCACTGATGAAACTGGCCAGCCGCGTCAGCACCCGGTCGGGATCGGAAAGCCGGAGGTCGGAAAGCCGGAAGCCGGAGGTCTGAGGCCGGAGGTCGGAAACGGCTTTCCTGGCTCCCGCCTTCTGTCTTCCGTCTTCCGTCTTCCGTCTTGGGCATAACGCCAGAAATTTCGGAATCAATTCGCGCGCCAATTCAGCCGTGCGCGGTGAAACGTGCACGTCACCGGGGCCTTCGGCAAATTCCTTGAACACGCGGAACGCGGTCGCCGGCTCGCGAAAGGAGTGCGCCGCCAACAAGGCTTCCCATTCCGATTCGGCGCCGTCAAATTCCGGCGGCAACCCGGTTCCGGCGCCGGCCGATTCGCCTTTCAACAACCGGTCATAAATCCGTCGCACGTTGCCGGTGTGGGTTTGCCAGGCCGCCTCAAATTTTTCCAACGATTTGAAATCCATCAACCGCGCCAGTCGCAACCGCGCCCGCTCCTCCGCCGGAACGGTGTGCGTTTGGAGGTTGTTTTCCATCTGGAGACGGTGCTCCAGGTCGCGCAGGAAACGGTAGGCCGCGCCGAGCTGTTGCGCCTCGTCCCCGGCCAGGAGATGATATTGCGCCAGTTTGTCGACGCATGGCAGCGTTTGGGGCATTTGCAGAAACGGTGAACGACCCGCGTGCAAAACCTGCAATGATTGAACGACGAACTCGATTTCACGGATGCCGCCGTGGCCGAGTTTTACGTTGCGCGCCAGTTCGTCCTCACCGACCACCTCGCGTTCGATTCGGCCCTTCACCGCTGTGACCTCGTGCAACACGCGCTCGGTGATGAAATGCGGAAAACGAAACGGCTGGATCATTTCAATGAATTCCGCCGCCAGCACCCGGTCGCCGGCCGCGGGCCGCGCCTTGATGAGCATCATGCGCTCCCACGTTTGACCGAATTCGGCGTAATAATTCTCGAAACTTTCGAGCGAACGGACCAGCGGGCCGGCATCACCTTCGGGCCGCAGGCGCAAATCCACGCGATACAGAAAACCGTCGGTTGTCATCCGGGAAACTTCGGCATTGAACGCCTCGGCCAGCTTGCTGAAAAACTGGTGGTTCGACAGGACGGCGCGCGCCGGCACTTTGGCCGCGGGTGGTTCCCTGAACACCTCGCCTTCGTCGTCATAGACAAACATCAGGTCCACGTCCGAACTGTAATTGAGCTCCTGCCCGCCCAATTTGCCCAGGCCGAGCACGGCGAAGGAGGTCGGTTGCCAATGACCATCAGTGTCCTGATGAAACGGCCGGCCCAACCTGGCGGTCAATTGGAGCCGGACGATTTGGAAAACCGCCTCCAGACAAGCGTCGGCCAGGTCGGAAAGTTCGCGGGTGATTTCCACGACGTGGCTGAGGCGAGCTAGATCACGCGTGGCAATGCGGAACTGCTCGCGTTGTTTGAATCGGCGCAGCCTGGTCAAGGCGGCGGAGTAATCCTGCGCTTTCAATGCTGGCCCCAGCAACCTTCCCAATTCCTGTTGAAAACCCTGTGCGCGGCGGGGAAATTTGAGTAGTTCGGCGTCAAGCAATGACAACCAGTCAGGATGGCCCAGCAGCAAGTCACCGAGCGCCTGTGAGCCACCGGATAATGCGGCGAAGACGCGCCGGGAATCGGCCGGGAGCTTTTCCAGTTGAGACCGTGCACCCGCCTCAACGAGCGAATCCAGCAAACGCCGCGAGCGCTCCGGGTCGGCGGACGTTTTCAGCACCTTGGTCCAAAGCGGATTTTTCACGATAGGACATACCAATCAGTCCGATGGCAGTTGGCAAATTTTATTTCCAAATCTTCCAAGGGGATTTGCCGGATTTCCAGAGATTGTTCAACAGCTCGAATTCGTGCGGCGTGTCCATGTGATGCCAGAAGCCTTCGTGGGCATACATCATCAGCTCGCCGTCCCCGGCCATGCGTTGCAACGGTTCACGCTCCAGCACCAGATCTTCGCGGTTGTTCAGGTAACAGTCGAACACTCCGGCGTTGAAGATGAAAAAGCCGCCGTTGATGTAATGTGTGGTCTGCGGCTTCTCCTGGAACCTGACGACCCGGAAATCTTTGACCACCAATTCTCCGAACCTTCCCGGCGGATGGACGCCGGTCAGCGTCGCGATCTTGCCCTGGGATTGATGAAATTTCTTCAGCGCACCGATGTCGATGTCACCGACACCGTCGCCGTAGGTCAGGGCAAATACGCCGTCCGATTCCAGATAACGCCGGGCGCGCCAGAGCCGCGCGCCGGTCATGGCGTTCTCGCCGGTGTCCACCAGCGTCACCCGCCAGGGTTCGGAATTTTCCTGATAAAAGGTCAGACAGTTGGAGTCGTCCCGGCTCAATTCCGCCCGGGTGGCGCCGGGCGCGTTCAGGAAAAAATTGCGGATCACATCGCCCTTGTAGCCCAGCAGCAGCACAAAATCATGGCAGCCGTGCGCGGCGTAAATCTTCATGATGTGCCACAGGATCGGGCGCTCGCCGATGGGCGCCATCGGTTTGGGGATGACGTCGCTGACTTCGCGGAAACGTGTGCCCTGTCCGCCGCAAAGAATGGCTGTTTTCATGGCCTTAATACTCGTAGAAATTTCCGCGTTTTTTCCGCGCCTTACCAGAAAGTGTTCTGTTCGTGGCAGCGGACGCAAGTCCGCTTAATTTGGAACCGGTACAGTTTGGTGGGACGAGGCTGCCGACGAGCCGGCTCGCGAGGACACTCGCCTCACCGAAAGCTGTAAAATGTACCGCTACTTTCATTTCGTCGCACTTTTCCCAAGTCAGAGCCGACTTACGCGGGCGGCTGCTTTTTAACGGTTGTCAAGCTCACACCGGCACGGTTTCAAACCGGATGTCCGTCTCGGCTGCTGCCGGTGGCGGTGGAATTTTTATAAACAAACCGCGCCAGAAACCCAAGCCGTAAAGAATGTTGGTCAGAACCATCAACGGCAGCGCCAGCATGGCCAGCGCCGGATTACTCCACGCTGCCACACAAATTGTCTGGCCTGACACGGCGAGGAGATAGAGCGTCAGGGGCAGCAGCGACAGCAGCACCACCGTTTTCATGGACCAGAAGGCGGCCAGGACAAACGGCAAGGCAATCAAATAGAGGCAAAACAGCGGCGGGATAAAATTGGTGAGCATGTAGAGACCCGGATACAGGCGAAATTGTTGCGCTCGGCCGCCGCCATAGAAGAGCAACATTTTCGCATAGGCGCGAAGCGTCCGCCGCGGGCGGCGGCGGGAAAGGAATTCGGGGTCGTAAAGGAGTTTGCCGCCGCGCTGTCTGACGCCGTTCATCATGGCATTTTCTTCGTTGGGCCAAAGTTTGGGATCAAAACCTACTTCCATGACCGCGCTCCGCCGGGCAATCAAATGGCTGGAAATCAATTGTTGCTCGCCACATTCACGGAGTTTGCCGACGGGACGATACCGCGTGCGACTCGGACCGAAGGCCAGCCAGGCGCCCATCACCAGACCAATAACCCGTTCAAAAAGCGGGGCGTCATCCGGGCAGATGTTCGGGCCGCCGATGATTTTCACCTGTGGGTCGGAAAAATGGTGAACGGCGCGCTTTACGTTGCCGGGCTCGGCGACTGAATCGTCATCCAGAAAATAAACCAGTTCGCCGCGAATCGCCTTCAGGCCGGCGTTCCGCTTGACACCCGGTCCGATGGTTGGATCCGTTGTGCGGACGATGACGATTTCGAGTTTATCGGGTGGATAATCGAATTGCCGGGCCGCAACGGCGGCCTTCACCTCTGCCTTATTCGGACGGACGGGAATCAGCACACTGACCAGCGGCAACGTGTCGTTCATGATGCCACGCGTTATAAAGTTTGAATCAGGAAGTTCCAAGTCAAAACGACCCGCCAGGAAAGCCTGCCAGCGACGGATGGTGGAGCCGAGGGGATTCGAACCCCTGACCCCCACAATGCCATTGTGGTGCTCTACCAACTGAGCTACGACCCCATCCGGAGTTCAAACACTCTATTTAGCCAATCAACTTTGTCAAAGCAAAACGCCGTGCCTTTCAGAGGGAGCGAACGGAAGCTCCGGAGATTATTCGCCTCGCAAACCCCCTGAACGTTCGTTGATCCTCGGACCCACGCGCTGAAGTTCCTTCGCCAGCGACAGAAATCTCGCCGAATCCGATTGAACGATTGGACAAGCGGCTTCTCGTTCATACCTGCAACATAAATGAGGCAGTTGCCTGTCGCTCTGACACAGGTCAAACGCTTTCCCTTCCAGTTTGGTAAGTTTCCAGGTGGTTCGCCGTGGGTAAAATTAAGTTAGGACCGGTTACCCCGTTAATTGAACAAAATCATGGAGTTGCAATCAAAACTGCTAAAGGAGATTGATGCGCGGAATGGGAAATTGTTGATATGACCGCGAAAAAAATCGAACAAAAAAATGAAAGGGAATCCGCTCTACCCCCGGTCGGATTGAACGTGTGGGTCCAGTGTGATGGCTCTCGTTGCCTGGCGTATCGGACCAAAGACGGAAAATGGCTGACCGCCTTCGGCAACAAGGAGGTAAAGGACGTCGTCCGTATTTTGCCGTTGGATTAACCCGGCAACAATTTTAGATTCAAAGGGAGTACCGATTGCCCTCCACCCGTGGTTGATCAAGTGGAGCGAGGACCCGGACGAGCCGCCAACGCTCCGGTCTGACGTGCTTTGGCCGGCCTACGAGGGCGCTCCTCCCCCGGAACGGCAAAGTGACCCGGTCCACCGCCTATTCGACCTTGTACCCCAGTTCGCGGAAATGCTGGAGCTTGTAAAGGAGCGCTCGCCGGCTGATGCCCAGGGCCCGGGCGGTTTCGGTGCGATTGAAATCATGCTTCTGCAGCGCCTGCAGGATGGCCTGCCGTTCGATTTCCTCCAACCGCGCCGGGTCGGCGGCCTCGGCGGTGACCGGCTGTTCCGCCGCAGCACGCACGCGTGCCGGCAGATGTTCCGGCAAAATCAGTTCGCTGCGGGACAGCAACACCGCCCGCTCCATGGCGTTGCGCAACTCGCGCACGTTGCCCGGCCAGGGATAACGCTCCAGACAGGCTGTTACCGTCTCCGAAAACCGCGCGCGGCCTTTGGTCAATTCTTCGATGAACCGGCCCGCCAATGGTAAAATGTCCTCGCGTCGCTCGCGCAACGGTGGAATGTTCAATTCCACCACATTCAACCGGTAAAACAAATCCTCGCGGAATCGGCTGTTCTTGACCTCCTCCTCCAGATTGCGATTGCTGGCAGCAAGGAGGCGGGCGTTGGTGTGGATTTCGCGGTTTGAGCCGACGCGCTGGAACCGCCCGTCCTGCGTCACGCGCAACAGCTTGGCCTGAAGGGGCGGCGACATCTCGGCCACCTCATCCAGAAAAATGGTGCCCTCGTTCGCTTCCTCGAACCGGCCAATGCGCTGGGCGCGCGCGCCGGTGAAGGCGCCCTTTTCGTGCCCGAACAATTCGGCTTCGAGCAATGTTTCCGGAATGGCGGCGCAATTGATTTTAACCAAGGGCCCTTGCGCGCGCGAACTCCAGGCATGAATCACATCCACGACCACTTCCTTGCCCACCCCGCTTTCGCCGGTGATCAGCACCCGGGTTTCGGACGGCGCAATCAGCGAGGCATCCCGGAACACGGCCTGCATGAGCGGGCTACGGGCAATCACATGGTCCGGCAATTTGTATCCCGTGTTGTATTGCAGGAGAACAGGCTTCGAAATGCCGATGGCCTGCCGCACGGAATTGAGCAGCTCATCGAGGTCAATCGGCTTGGGCAGGTAATTGACCGCGCCATCGCGCATGGCGGCGACGGCGTCGCGGATGTCGGTGAAGGCGGTGACGAGCAGCACCGGCAGGGTGGCGTGTTCCTGGCGCGCGCGCCGCAGGGTTTCCAGGCCGGACAGTCCCGGCATCCGCACGTCGGAAATCATCATGGCAAATTTGCCCGTGCGCAGCATTTCCAGGGCGCGCTCGCCAGAATCCGCCAGCGCCGTTTCAAAACCCTGGCTGCGGAGAAAAGAATTGAGCAGGCTGCGCTGACCGGGATCGTCGTCCACAATCAGGATGCGCGAGACTTCGGTGGAATGGTTGCGGGTTTCGGCCACGACTCAAAGCTATCCCATTCAGACGCTCCGTTTCAAGCGGCGGATACAACGATGTCGCAGTCAGGAGAAACAGTCATCCCAGCCGCCAAATCAGGCGGCGATTTTCAAGTGGGTGATGCGGAACAGGGCGCCTTTGGGCTCGTTGGCCAGACATTCAATCTCCCAGCCGTGCGCAAGGACAATCTGCTGTACCACTGCCAGGCCCAGGCCGGTCCCCTTTTGATTGGTGGTAAAATAGGGTTTGAAAATTTCCTGGCGATGTTCAGGCGGCACGCCGGGGCCATTGTCACGAATTTCCAGCGCCGCTTCGGCGCCATTGATGCGCTGCGTTGAAATTTGAATCTGGCCGTTCAGGTCCACCGCCTGAACGGCATTCAGCACCAGATTGAACAGGACCTGGCGAAGCAGGTGTTCGTCGGCTTTGATGGCCACCGGGTCACCGCCGGCCTCGACCCGGAGTTTCTTCTCCTCGATGTCATGGGCCAGGGTACGCACGACTTCGTTGATGGCGGAGTTGAGCGCGATTTTGGAGCGGCGGACCTCGCGCGGACGCGAGTAATTGATGAATTCATTCAACTGGGCCGTGACCTTGTCGGTCTCGTTCACAATCGCGCGCGATTTTTCCTGGATTTCCTGCGGTGACACGGCGGTTTGTTTGGAAAGCATCTGGGCCATGCCGCGAATGATGTTGAGCGGATTGCGGGTCTCATGGGCGAGCCCGGCAGCAGCCAGGTTCATCTCCCGGAGATGCGAATTCAATTCGCTGGCGCGGACGAGGCGGATTTGGAGTTCGGAGGTTTTGGATGTATTGCGCCAGGCCAGACCGATGCCCACCACGGAAATGCCCGCAAAAAGCGTCACGATGCATCGCAGCCAGGAATCATAGGTGCAGGTGGCCCGGTAATTTTTTGTGGACATGGTCATGACCAAGCCGTGCAGTTCCTGCTTTTTAACCAACGAATTAAATTCCGCGTCGCTCATCCAGCGCAACCAGAACGGGCGGCGCCGCTCAAGTCTGTCCGGCGGCGGGGGCGGCGGTCCCGGCGGTTCCGAGCCGCGCTGAACAAAAGACAAATCGTTGCTGCGGTCGCCGCGCGGCATTTCGTTGGTAACGAGTTGTCCGTCGTCGTTGGTGATGACAACGAAGACATTGGAACCTTGAAAATCATCCGGCCCATGGTCGCGGCGCGGAAATTCCCGCCAGTCTCCGCGCGGGGCGTTGGTGAACGTATTGGTCAAGCTTTGGAACGACGGAAGAACCACCGTGGCGTTGGTCTCGCCCTCGGGGTTAACCTTGACTCCGGCAATGGCGGTGACAAACGTGACACTTTCGGCGCCCCAATGTTCGCCTTCCTGCAGCAGATTCTGTTGCTGAAGATTCACGGGCCGGCCGACCGAAACTACCGGATTGCCGGCGGTGTTCAACAGGGCGATGGACAGCAACTCGCTGGAGCCGACCAGTTCATTGGTGCGCTCGTTGACCAGTTCTTTGAGCACGGGTTCCAAGCGGTCCTGAAGCACGGCGTCGCGGAAACTCATGGCGCGGATGACGGCGCTCAGGGTGTTGGCGATTTCCGTGGAGCGGTTGCGCAAATCGGTCCGGGCGGCGTCCTTGATGCGCACGTGTTCCTCGACCTGCCAGCCGGCGACCAGCAGCCAGACGCCCAGAAGGAATCCGTAAATCAGCAGGCGGCGGGTTGGTTTCATGGGCTGGTTGACAGGTTATCGTTCATTTTTGCGGGCGGCAACGTTTCCTACGGGCCTTTCCTGGCCGGCACCCCTTCCAGGAACTGGTTCAACTCGCCTTCCGAAATCGAATTGGTGATGAAGCCGGACAGGTGGCTGGGGCTGCCGGGCAGTCCGGCCAGTTGCGTGGGCGCCTGAACGATGTGTGGCGTGACAAAAATCAGCAGTTCCTCCTTGGTGGCGCTCTTGCTCTTGGATTTGAACAGGTTTCCCAGGATTGGAATATCGCCCAAAATGGGAATCTTGCTTTCGCTGGACGACTGGTCGTTTTGCATCAGACCGCCAATCACGACGGTTTGCCCGTCCGGCGTCACCGCGACGGTGTTGGCGGAGGTGACGTCGAGATAAGGCGCGGTGACACCGGGAGAAATGGTCTGGGTCAGGGTTGGATCCACCGACGAAGATTGCGGTTGAAGGATCATCTCCACGGTGCGGTCCGCGAGGGAAATGAAGGGAGTCACGTTCAGGATGATGCCCACGTCAGTGTAGGTGATGTTGTTGACCGGAACGTTGGCGTTGACGCCGGTGAAGCTGACCGAAGTCACCAACGGGACGGACTGGCCGGAAACAATTTGCGCCATCTGACCATCACTCGCGAGAACAGAGGGCCGGGAGAGCACCTGCGCCTTGCCCGACTGGGCGATGGCGCGCAAGGTGGCCTGGTAATCGCTGCCCAGCACCTGATACAGCCCGCCGGCACCGGCCGTAGACGTTGGCGTCGGAAAAGAGGAAAACGATTGTCCCAGCGCGTTGAAATTGGTCGCCACCGAAGTCAGCCCGCTGAGGCCGAACGTGTTTAAAGCATTAACCCCCGGATTGCCGCCGCTGGTATAGCCGCCTTCGACGCCGATGTCCGACGAATTGTTGTGCTGCACCTCCAGAAAGACACAATTCAGCAAGACCTGCGGCACCGGGCGCTCCAGATTGTATATCACATTGCTGATCTGTTGGGCGGTTTCCGCGTCGGTAACGGCGACAATATTGTGTGTGTTTGGGTCCACGGCGAACGTCGCGGTGCCCACCGTGCCGTTGTTGTTGTAGTTGCCGCCGCTGCTGCTGCTGCTGCTGGCGGCATTGTTAAAAAAGCCAAACGGCCGGAAACCAGGGAAACCGCCGCCAGCGGTGCCGCCTCGTTGTTGTGCTTGTGCAGGCAGCGCGGCACTACATAATATCATCAGCAGGCCACCCAGGTGTTTTTCCCATCTCCATTGTCGTGTTTTCATAATTTACCTTTGCGAACAGTGGTTGACTTTTAATCAGGTTAAAACTGTGGGGTGCCAGTGCTGCCGATTCCCCGCCCGTTCGACCCGCCAAACCCGCTGGTGGTGGAAGACGAAGAAGTGCTTCCCTGCGAGTTGTTGTTTTGAATCGCGCGATTTTGCAATGCACTGTTCTGGCTCGAAGAACCCGTGCTGCTGGCGGACGAGCCGCCGTTGCTCTGGAACATGCCTTGCAGGACCTGCACGGCCTGTTGCGGGTCGCCGGTGTTCATGTGAAACACATAAACGTTTTGGTCACGCGGCGACGGAACATCGAGTTGCTCCATCATTCCGGCAATCTGGTCCATCAAATCCTTGGAGGCGGTGACAATCACCGACTGCGTGCGGGCGTCCGCCACGGCAATGACCTGCGATTGCTTCTGCATGGCGGCGCTTTGGTTGTTATTGGCGTTCTGCGCGGCCATCATACGCGCGAAAAACCCGCCCGGGCCGCCGCCGCCACCGAAGCGGATCGGAGCCTGGCTCTGGCTGCTGCCACTGGTGTTACTCGGAAAAATCTGGCCCAGTTCGCTGGCCACGTCGGTTGGATTGGCGTATTTCAGCGGAAAGACCCGGATTTCAGTTTCGCCCTGGGCGCTGTTGTCCACGGCTTCGATGATCTCCATCAAATGCCGGATGTTCGATTGAGTATCAGTGATGACCATGGAATTGCCGGCTTCATTGGCGACAATGGTGGCCTGGGGCGAAACGAATGGCGAAAGATCCGCCGCCAGTTGCTTCGCCTGGACATAACGGACCGGAATGATCTGGGTAACCATTTCGTCATTATCGGGAACGAGGTTCGGGTCGTTGCCGATCTTGACCGGGATGTCGCGTGTCTTCGCATCCTCCTTGGTCATGATGGTCAACGTCTGGCCGTTGCGAACCGCGGCGTAGCCGTTCTTGTTCAACACGGCGTTCAGCAGATTCACCGCCTCGTCCCTGGTCACCGGCCGGTCGCTCCAGACATCCACGTGTCCGCTGACCTGCGTGTCCATGACGATGATGAACCCGGCGGCCTTGCTGAGATAATTCAGCACCATGTCCAGCGGCACGCTGCGGAAGTTCAGCCACAGCTGATTGGTGTCGGTGACACGCGGGGCCAGATTGGAAAAGGCCGACGACGAAACTGTTGGCGCCCTCTCCGGAACGCCCGTCGGCGGGGCATTGGTGCCCGCCACCATTGTCGCGGATGCAACCGGCGGCGCGATGCCGCCTTGCTGGGCGTTCATGCGGTAAGTTCCGGCGGCGAGGACCGCCATTAAAAGGAATAGTATTATGGTTTTCATTGTCCTTGTCTCAACTGTTGTTCTTCCTGTGCGCGCCGCTGCATCAACCGCGCCAGCGCATCGTCGGCCCCACCGGCCGGGGCGGCCGCTGAAGTGTCTTCCATTGCCGGCGGAGGCGGCGCTCCAGCCCCGGATGCAGACGAATCATCAACTTCCTCATTGCCGGCCTGCGACCCGGTCATCATCGGGAAATTGTTTCGGCTTGAACCATAACGCCGCGAACGTCCCGAATAGGCTCCCGCGGCCAAGCTGGTCGCACTTCCCGTGCCGGCATAGGAAGCCCGTTCGGCCGAAAGTGACCACCGCCCGCTGTCATCCCGGCGCATTTGCGCGGTGATTTTCAAGTTCGTCTCGTTGGTGCCATCCGAGAGCGTGACCGAATCCAAGGTGACGGCAGTGACCTTGAATCCGGCAATCTGGCCGCCCACCTTCAATGCCTGGCGATATTCGTCACTGGTGCCGTCAAAAAAGGCGATGTCGCCGCCGGCATAGAACAAGGTGCCGACCAGTGAAAAGGAATCCGCCACGCGCACCGCCCGCGCAGCGCGCTCATGCGGCAGGCGGCTCTGGTTGAAAATGTCCCGGTCCGCAATGATTTTGAAAGAACTGAAATCCAGGCCGGGCGGCAAATTGGTTTGCTGCGCGACGACCGCAACCGCGGTGGCCATCAGCGCGCCGAAAACAAAGGCTCGCGTTCGCGCCGGCGCCAGCGGCGCGCCAGAATCAGGTTGTGACCGTTTTGCGTTCATTGTGCTTGCGGTGTCAGCGCCAGGGCGCTGACTTGCAGGTCGAGGGTGAACTGTTGCCCCAGGTCGTCCCGTGCATTCAGGGCCAGAGATTCGAGCCGCAACGCCATCGGGCCCTTTTCCACGTCATAAATAAACCGGCACAACGTTGCGAGGTCGCCGGCTGCCTCCACCCGACAATCCAGCGTTTTATAGTCCTGCGTATCGCTCTTCCATTGCGGCGTGATAGAGGTGATGCTGGCGCCGCTGTCCTGCGACCAGCCGTCAAACGCCTTGAGCACCTCTTGTTCGGCCGACGATGAATTGGCGGGCAGCGTGTTGGTGCTCATCCGGCTCCAGCGGTCGCGGATGGCGTCTTCACGCTTGATCAGCATCCGGCCGTTGTTCACCTCCAGGCGCAGTTTGGCGACCTGTGCCTGGCGCGTTTTCCACCATTGCGCCAGCGGCTCAAAAACCACCCGGTCGCAGAAAAAGAGCGCGACGACGGCGATGGTCACCGCCACCAGGACCTGCTGGCGATTTTCAATTTTCATTGTCGCCTCCCTCTTCATCGCCGACACCGTTGCCCCAGACGAACGAAAACGAGAATTGTCCCGGCGATTTTCCGCGAATCTGGTCTACTTTCAGATCGTTCACTCCGCCGGCGGTTGCCAGTTGCTTCCACATGGCCAACAGGGCGGTGTTGTCGCGGGACACACCCGAGCAGGTCACCACGTTTCCATTGTGAATCTCCACCGTCCTCGCCGACACGACGCCGTCTTCCGGAAAGGACAGACTTAACTGCCGCAAGATGCTCAAGCCACTGAAGGAAGCATCAAACCACGGATGATACTGCAGAATCCGCTGCTGCAATGTGTCCAGTTCCTTCACCTTGGCCGACATCGCCGACCACTGCGAGCGTAGTCGCATCAACTCCCATTGCTGGAACCCAAAAACGCCGACGACGATCAAGACCATGCCGGCGGCCACGGCACCGATGGTTTGCAAGCGGCCCGAGGAATATTTCGTGACGATTTGCTGCCAAGCAGAAGGTTTGGGCGGCAAGAACTCAAATGTCGGCGCCTGGTCCGTCAACCATCGGGCAGCCAGACTGAACACCGGCGCCACCGGCGTGTCGGCCGGGAGTTGAATACCAAATTCGTTCGAGCTGTAATGCTTGACCACTTCAACCTGCAGTCCCATCGGTTCGAAGCGTAACTCCATCTCGTCGGCCAATTGCTGCGCCAAATCGCCGGGTCCAAAGATTCGGATGCGTTTTACCGCGTCGCGGAGTTCGGGCGGCAATTGGCCCAGCGTGATGCGGGTTTCGCGCGACACGACGTTGGCCTGAAGCGTGTGCCGGCCACCTTCCGTTTCCAGTGCGCCCTCCAACGCGCGGAGCGCCACCACCCCGCCGCCGCACGTGATTTGCAATCCCACCTGTGTTTCCCCGATTAGCAACGCCAGCACGTCTTGCGAGGTTTCCGCCGCCTGCGGTTGCAATGCGGTCAAGCCAATGGCAAAGCTGACCGGCTTCAGTTTTGCCGCCTGCAGAACCCGTTCCAGGAGCGCAAGATGGCTGATGGGGACGCCCACCTGCGTTGCGTGCTGCCTGCCACCAGCCAAAGGACAACATGAGCCGGCCACCCGCAACGTGGTCACGTCACTGGGAAAACCACGTTCCGCTTCCAATTGTAGAAAGCCCGCCACGTCCGCCTCGGCCAGCGGCGGCACCTCCGTGCTGATGGTAAGCAGCCATTTCAGCGGCAACCCGACGACGCAGCGTCGTTCGCGTATGCCGGCGGCGTCGAGGTGATTGCGGATTTCGCGGCCAACCAGTTCGGGCGCGTCCGTCAACGGATCGAGCGACAACGCCACGGAGAACGACTGGAGCCGTTGCAACGCGCCGTTTGTCCGGCGAAGAACCACGCCTTCAAGCCGCCCGCCGTCCAGCGACAGGCCCAGCAGACTGGTCAATCGCCTTTGCCGGCGAAAATTGATTTTCAGGATATTATCCATCGTTTCTTTGTGTAACCCAAGCCTCGCGGATTTTTTCCCCCAGCGCCCAGCCCAGCCGGGTGAGGTCCTGGCGGTAAATGATTTTGGGCGTGCCGTCGCTGGTGTCGAAAATAAATTTCACCCGCCGGTAACCGCGTCCGTAAGGGCCGATGGCGGCGATGTCAGCGGTAAATTGAAAGCTGCGCGTGGTGACGTAATCACCGCGCTCCAGCGCCTGAATCACCGGGCTGGTGTTGCCCAAGGCGTCAACGATCCAAGCGAGGGAGCCGAGGTTGCTCGGATTTTGCTCGCGGTAAGTCAGCAGCGTTTGCGCCGCGCCGTCGGCGGTTTGCTGGTCCACGTTCAAGCCCATAAACAGCGCCTCCAGCACCGGCACACTCGCGGTATTGACGTTCAGGCGACCATAAATGTAGGCGTTTGTGCTGGTGGTGATGTTGTTGTAAATCTTGCCGAAGTCGGAGGAACTCATACTGGCGTTCTTGCAACGAACGCAGAAGTCCAACATCCCACGGCAGGGAGTCGTTCGGTCTTCCACAGACAGGGTTTCCGCCAAGCCACTCGCGTTGCCGATGCCGGCGCTTTGGAACAGTGTTTCCAGACGCGTTTGGGAAGCGGTGTTCACATTGGTCAGTGAACTGCCGTCAGCGTGAAAATTCGGTTCGCGGGTATAGACGGTCACATATTCAAACAAGCCGGGGTCCCACTGGCCGTTACCGTCGCCGTTCTGTTCGTTGGCGTCCAGCACACCGTTCTGGTTGATGTCATTGCCCACCAGCAGGTCCATCGTCGCGCCATAGACCAGACGCAATTCGTCCTCCGTCTCGAACGGGGCGTTTTTGTCCTGATAGCCAAGCGATGAATAATTCAACGCATAGGTGCCGCCGCCGTTGGTGCTGCGCCAATCCACAATCGCGTCGGCAAAATCCAGGGTCATATTGGGCAAATACGACAATATGTTGGTGTTCACCGTGTTCAGATCCAATTTGGAACCCTCGTCAATCAGCCCGAAATATGGGTCGGACGAGGGTGTGCCCGACGGGTCGCGGCCAATGAGCCAGAAATGCGCCTGGCCAATCGGCACGGCGGCGCAGACAAACTCGGTGTTGTTGGTCGGCATCATGCCATTGGTCCCGTAAGTGGCGAGCAGGTAACTGACGTAACGTGCCGCCCCTTCAATCGCCTGTTCCGTCACCAGACCGGAAGCGCGGTTATCCGACGCGCGCAACTCAAACGTCATCGAATGCGCAAAATACAGCGCGATGCTGATGAGTCCGAAAGCGATCAACATGACAATCACGAGCACGGAAGCGCGCTGGGCGGCGCAAGCGTCCCTGCGGCGACCGGCAAATGAAAATGGGGGCTTGGACAATTTCATTTCAATTTTCGGCATTGGCAGCAGCGAGGACTGCGTTCGTGCGCGATTGCGAATCGATCGGCACCACGATTTCAACGGGTGACTGGCCCGACGTGATATTGTTGTTCCCGACCATCTGTATTTGCACCCGGACGGCCAGCGGCAGATTGGTATTTCCCGCCGTCGGGTCGGTGGTATCCCACGCGTTGTACCATTGCGCGCCGTCGTAACATAAAACTTGAAGATTCTCGACGCCACCCAACAACGGCTGGTCTTCAACGTCGGGCGTCAGTGTGCTCAAAAGATTTCGCTCAACGCTGCGGACCAATTCCATGCCCGGCGTCGAGCGATCTGCCGGCCGCTCCAGTTCATAGGTGACTCTTTGAATGTCGCCCCACGGCGCATCGGGCGCGGAACTGAGCGCGCCGGTGGCGGTGTACATTTCGATGGCCACCGGTACATTGACGCCAAGGCTTGATACCTGCCCGGCCTTGAAATCACCGGACAAAACCTTGCTGGTACCGTTGGTGGGCGTCACCGCACAGGCGAGGTCGCGGCGCATCACCGCCAGCGCCTGATCCAGCGGAGTGGCTTCGTCCACGGCCGCCTGCGTCGAGGCTTGCAAATGCAGCGCGGTGAAGAACGCCGCGCTGACGGCGGCCAGCACGATGGCCGCCACGCCCACCGCCAGAATCATTTCCAGGAGCGTGAAGGCGGCGACCCGCTTTTGATTCGTCCGGGTGGTTTTCATTGCATCGAAGCCGTCGTTGGATTCAGCGTTTGTGATTCTGCGAGCGTGCTCAACTGAACGGAATAATTCCGCCCCTGCACGGAAAACCGGACCTGCGCCGTCAACAATTCCATCACCGAATCCTGCGGCCAGGACTCGGAACTCACGGTCCAGTTGAAGGCGCGCCCGCCGTCGTTCATCGTTCCGGTTTGTGTCCCGAAATTCCAATTCGTCGTGATGACGCTCTGGTTCAGCTCATCTTCAGCGATTCGCGCGGCCTCACCTTTGCGGGCGGCGACGTCCCCGGCCAGGCTGGCCGTGTCCAGGGCTTCGAGGGCCACCGGGATGACGATGGCCAGCAGCAGCAACGCCGCCAACACCTCGATGAGCGTGTAAGCGGAGCGGCGGCAACTATTGGTTGGCGACTCGAATTTCATAACCCATGTGGTTGGCCGACTCGACCAGCCAGAGTGTGCTGCCGGTGGCGTCCGTCAGACGCAACGATTGCGGGCTGTTTTCATCAATGGTGCCGCCAGGCGAAAACCGGATGGCCGGCAGGTTGCCCAGGGTGACCGGCGTGCGGCTCAGGTCGGCGGCTTGAATCTGCAGACCGTCCTCCAGATCGAGGGTAACGGCCTTCGGATCGCCGCCTTGAGGCGGCGTTTCCTCAACCAGGCCGCAGGCATTCCGGCCGGAGTCCACCCAAAGGAGAATTGGTTCGCCCTGGGAAACCGCGCGGCTCTGCCCGGCGTGCGTGAGTGCCAACAGTTCCTCCGCCCCGGAATCGAGGGTGCGCCCGCGAAAAAAGCCCGCCAGCCCCGGCGCCACCAGTGCCGTCGTGATCACCAGCAGCGTCATTACGAGGATCAATTCGATCAAGGTGAAGGCGCGCGGGCATGGCTTTCCGCCGATGGCAGGTTTAATTCGCATTGTTTCCCGTAGTCCAGTTACCGATGATGCCTTCCCCGTTTCCCGACTGGCCGTTCGGCCCCAGAGACATGATATCGAACGAGGTCGGGTTATGTTTGCCTGGGAAGGTGTAAATGTAATCGTTGCCCCACGGGTCCTTCGGAATGGTGTCGCTATCCAGGTAGGGGCCGTGCCAGTTCGGGCCGGAGTTCGGCGGCGCCTGGAGCAATTCAGTCAGATTCTTGGGATAAGCGCCCATGTCCACCTCGTACGCGTTCAGGGCCGTTTTGAACGTGGAAATCTGCGTCACCGCCGCCGTGATGCGCGCACGCTGCGATGTGCCGGTGAAGCGCGGCAGCACAATGGCCGCCAGGGTGGCGAGGATGACGAGCACGAGAAGCAGTTCAACGAGCGTGAAGCCATTTTCCATTTGCGATTTTCGATGTTCGAGCGAAGAATTCCGGCGCGCAGCGCCGCTTCCCGAACCCATCGACCGCCAGCCGCCGGCCACCGGCGATTGTTTTTCAGTGTGAGTTTGAATTTTCATGTTGACTCGCTCCCGCCAAGGTTTATTTGATGTATTGTTGCAGGGTGAAAATCGGCAACAACATGCCGATGAAAATGGTGCCGATAAAACCGGCAATCACAAACAGCATCAATGGCTCGGCGAACGCCACCGCCGTTTTCAACTCCCGGTCCAGGTCGCCTTCGGTGACGCCGGCGATGCGCACGAGTTCGGCGTCGAGCCGGCCGCTTTCCTCCGCCACCGAAATCATTTCCAGGGTGGATCCGGGGAAAAGACCGTGGCAATCTGCGAGGCTTTGGCCCAGTCGCCCGCCCTGTTGCACGCGCTCGATGGACTGCGTGACGCCATCCACCAGAATCTGGTTGCCGATGGATTTGCGCGCCACATTCAAGCCCTGCACCAGCGGTACGCCCGCTCCTAGCAGGGTGCCGAGCATCCGGCAGAACCGGGCCATGGCAAATTGGGCCACCAGCGGGCCGACCAGCGGCACGCGCAGGATCAGGCTTTCCCAGACGCGCCGGCCTTTTTGAGAAACGAACCACGTCCGCAGCATGAAACCAGCGGCAATCAATCCCGCCGCCACAAAAAATCCGTAGCTGCGCACGATATGGCTCGCGCCGATGATGATCTGGGTAATGACCGGCAGCGTGCCACCGAAGCCGCTGAAAAGCTTTTGGAAGCGCGGGATGAAAAACACGAGCAAAAACGTCAATACTCCTGTCGCGAGCACGAACAGGATGCAGGGATAGAGCATGGCGCTCATAACCTTGGAGCGTAGTTCCTTTTCACGCGCTTGAAAGTCGGCAATCTGTGACAGCACCACATCCAGAAAGCCGCCCGTCTCGCCTGCCTGCACCATAGCCACATAGACCCGCGGGAACACGTCCGGCGACTTCGCCATGGCGTCGGCCAGCGACATGCCGTCCACCACATAATCGTGAACTTCCTTCCACTTCGCGGCCACCACCGGTACGGCAGCTTCCTTGTAAAGGATCACCAGCGCGCGGCTCAAGGGCACGCCCGAGGCCAGCAAACTGGACAGGAGTCGGGTGAAGTTCTCGAGTGCCTTGGGGGAGATTTTCTGTGCCGGCCATTTCAGCGAAAATGTCTCGAACCCCGCCGGCAGCACGGAATTATTTTTGGATTCCACGCCACCGTTCTTCTCAAACAGGCTGACCGGCCGCAGGCCAAGCAGTTCGATCTGGCGCAGCGCGTCGGGCCGCCCCGGGGCGTCGAGCTGACCGTCCGTCACGGCGCCGTCGCTTTTCAAAGCTCTGTATTGGAACGTGGCCATTTGAATTAACGTTATTTCGCCCCCGCCACGGCTGGTGCTTTTACCTGCATTGTCGCGTCGAGCGTCTCATTCCTGGTGGCGCGTGCGATTTCCTTGGCCGTGGTCACACTCAGCACTTCTTTGACCGTGGTAATGCCGAGCCGGACCAGCCGCCAGCCGTCCTCCGCCAGCGTCTTCATCCCCGCGCGTCGGGCGGCGTCGCGGATTTGATCCGTTGAGGCGTTCTTCAAAATCAATCGGCGGATTTCCTCATCGGTGTCCATCCATTCAAAAATGGCGTGCCGGCCAAAGAATCCGGTATGACGGCATTCGCGGCAGCCGATGGAATCATAAATTTTCACGGTGGCCGGAATGCCGACCTCGACCTTGAACGCCTGCGCGGTGGGCGAATCATCCACGTGTTGGCAATGGCGGCACAGCACGCGCACCAGGCGCTGGGCCAATACCGCTTCAAGCGACGAGGCGACGAGATACGGCTCGACACCCATGTCCGCGAGCCGGGTTACGGCCCCGGGTGCGTCGTTCGTGTGCAGCGTGGAGAAAACCAGATGGCCGGTAAGCGACGCCTGCACGGCGATCTGGGCCGTCTCCTGATCGCGGATTTCACCGATGAGAATCACGTCCGGGTCATGGCGCAGGATGGAACGCAGCCCGCGCGCGAACGTCAGCCCGGCCTTTTCCGAAACCTGAATCTGGTTGACGCCCTTGAGCTGGTATTCCACCGGGTCTTCAATGGTGATGATTTTGCGGACGGAATCGTTGATTTCGTTGAGCGCGGTGTAGAGCGTCGACGTTTTGCCGCTGCCGGTGGGGCCGGTGACCAGAATGATGCCGTGCGGCAGTTCCAGCACGCGCTGGAAACATTCCAGTTCGCGCCGGTCCATGTCCAGTTCCTTCATGCCGCGCAACGTGGCGTTCTGACGGAGCAGGCGCATGACCACCGCCTCACCGTGCAACATCGGGATGATGGACACGCGGATGTCCACCTCCGCCTGGTCAATGCGCACTCTGATGCGGCCGTCTTGCGGCAACCGTTTCTCTGCGATATTGAGATGGCTCAAAATTTTTACACGCGAAACAATCGCCGGTTGAAACCGTTTGAGCTGCGCCGGCACGGAAATGTCCTGCAGCACGCCGTCAATGCGGTAGCGGATGCGGAATTCGTCCTCAAATGGTTCGAGGTGGATGTCCGATGCGCGCAACTCGATGGCGTCCTTCAGCACCTGATTCACGAAGCGGATGATCGAAGCCTCATCCTCGGCCTCGTCGAGGTTCGTATCTTCGGCGTTTTCATCCACGACCTGGAAGGATTTGTCCTCCTCGAGTGTGCCGATGGTGTCGGCGCCGACACCGAGGCGCTTTTTGATTTCACGCTGGATGGCGTCGCTTGAGGCGAGGACCGGCTTGAGATTCAGGCCGGTCAGGTTTTTCAGCGCATCCAGTCCTTGCGTGGCAAAGAGGCGGCTGGTGGCAACTTCCACCGCTCCATTCTCACGTTTCAGCGGGAGCAATTCCTCCTTCAACAGGAGGCGCGCGGGGAAAAGCGAGAGAAGCTGGCGGTCGGGTTCCAAGTCGTCCAATGTCGTGTAAGCGAGGCCGTATTCCCGGGCCAGCCAGCGCAGAACGTCTTCCTCGCTCTGCGCCGGCGGGCGCACCAGCGCCAGGGCCTTCGCGTCAATCACGGATAATTGCTTGGCCGCCACCATGCGATCAAGCAATGACTTTACCGAAGTCTCCGGCGAACTGGTTTCACTCATAACACCTTCTCAACTTGTTTCCGGGTTTGAGCGGCGCGGTGTGCGTTGGAGTTATTGCAACAACCCCAGCAAGGTTGCCTGGGCCTCCTGCCGGATGGTCAGCACCTTGCGCAGATTATCTTGCGCCTGCTCCAATTGAGCCTGCTTTTGTTTCATTGAAGCCCGATATCTATCCAAGGCCTGTTGCAACTGCGCGTCAGGGACATGGCCGTCTATCGCCTGCTGGAGGGCTTCTGCCTCCGGGCTAGGCTGGCCGCCAAAGAAACCGCCACGATTGGGTCGGTCCTGATTGTCGCCGCCGGGACGGCGGAACATCATCCTCATGCCCGCGCCTGCCATGTCGCGGCGGGCATCCATTACCTTTTGAACGAGTGGCTGGACGGCACTCCAGTCGGTGTCGTTGGTAAAACCGAGTTGATCACGGATATTATCCATGATGCGTTGCTGGAACTGGGCCGGGTCGAAGTTGCCTCGACCAAACCCGCCTTGCCGGTCTCCGCCATTGTCGTTTTGTGCCAGGAGACTGCCCGTGCTCAGGCACAAGGCAGCGGCGACACCCCAGATTGCGAACGTTTGATTCAGTTTCATCATAATGCGCTCAGGTTGAACTGTGGTTTAATTTAATTGTTTGAGCCGTTTACCGGGAAAAGAAGTTCCAAGCACACGGCCGCTTTTTATTGCTAGGCAGGGAATGTGCCAAACGACAAATGCCAACAAAAACCAAAGAATCGCCCAACACGCCGCGCAAATGTTTCGCAGCCGGGCTCAGGCCTCGCGCAGAATTTGCGCAGCCGGGGCAGTCGGAGCCCCATTTACATTTTGACTAACTGACTTTAGGCGTTGTAGGCTGAAACCGATTGGTAAAGAGCGTGAGCAGACGTTGAGTCACATTAAAATTTCACAACCATGAGTCATTTAGAGGGCGAGGCACCGATGAGGACAGATTCCAGCGGGAAAAACGTTCAGCCAGGCACGCGCCGGTTCACCGGGTGGATGCCGGTGGCGGCGGGAATTGCGGTGCTGGCGGCGGTGGCGGGTTGCCAAACCGACTCTTCGCCGTATACGCCGGCGGCTCCCGTCCATCGGGTCGCTCCTGAAACCGTACATTCCGGCGCCGCTGCCGCAACCAACAACCCGGCGGCCTACACCTTGCGGGAAGGCGACATCCTGAAAATCACCTTCCCGGGATCGCCCAACCTGAACAATGTCCAGCCGATTCGACCTGACGGGAAAATCAACCTGCCCTTGGTCGGGCAAGTACAGGCCGCGGGCATGACACCGGACGCTTTCCAGCAAAAATTGATGGATTTGTACGCCCCGCAACTGACGACAAAGGAAGTCATGGTGGAGGTGCAGAGTTTTTCGTTCCCGGTTTACGTGACCGGGGCGGTGCTCCGCGCGGGAAAGATTTCAACGGATCATCCCATCACGGCCCTTGAAGCCGTCATGGAAGCAGGCGGCTTTGACTATACCAAGGCCAATCTGAAGAACGTGACCGTGATCCGGCAGGAAGGAGGCCAGACGAAGAATTACATCCTGGATTTGAAGCGGGTGATGGAAGGGAAATCGGGCGGGCAGTTCTACCTGAAGCCGGGCGACATCATTTACGTGCCGGAGAAATTCTCGTGGTTTTAACCCAGCGCCGGGGCTTTCAGAAACGGCGCTTTAATAAGCGAAGCCGATTTCGAATCCGACCTGGTGGCTGGTAAAGCCGAACCCGGCGGACGAAGAGGCATCCTCGTTGAATTGATAGAAGACGGCAATCGTGCCCCGTTTAAGAAAGGACGTGCTGAGGCGGGTATTGAAGTAATAGAAGTCGTCCTTGCGAGTGGGGCCGGGGGTGCCGCTGGCATTGATGTATTTGACATGTTGATAGCCGCCGGTCAAATCCAAATACAACCTGCCCAGCAACCGCTGGTTTAAATCCGTGTCGAAATTGAGACTCTCGGTAACTTGATTTTGCAGGACGGAAGCCGCCACGACTCGTTCCGCGTCCAAAGAAATTTTTGTCTGTGCAAACGGCTGGTATTGAATCCCGCCGCCAAAAACCGGATTCAGGAGGTCGCCCGAATTCCCGCCCAGAAATTGACGATCCTCCAGGCCCCCGTGAACTTGAAAGCTGACCTTGTCGGTTGCCCGCCATTGAATCCGCCCCTCGTATTGTTCGAACAGCATATTGGGCCCCTGATCCACGTCGTCGTAGCCGATGCCGATTCCGACCGCGGCGCTGAACCGGGTCCAAAAATGGTAGTTCAACCATTCCAGGGTTGACCATTCGCGGTAGCTTTGAAACTGGTCCGCCGAAAAAACAGTTTGGCCGGCCGCCAGGTCCAGTGACAATTTGCTGTTGATCGTGTAGGTGCCGTCCACCGCCGTAGCATATACTTCCTCGTGTGTTTGGGTGGCCGTTTCGACCTGGGGCAAGGCGGATTTTGTGTAACTTTGTGAAAGCTCCAAAACCCAGTTGTTGTAAACCGTGCCCCCGGTCAGTTGGACGGCTTGATCAAAGGTGTTTTGAAAATGGTTGTTTGAATAAAGCATCCAGGTGGGCGTATAGTCCAAAATCCAATGGTCGCCGATATCCAGTCGAAATCCCGGCGAGATTTTCTGAATCAGGGTGTTTTCCGGCTGGCCCGGCGCCGAGAGAATCCCGTCCGCGTATAGCAGGCTGTAATCAGGGTGCGGCCGGAGCGTCAGAAATTGATAGCGAAACGGCTGTGCCGGTTGCGGTCCAGGGGCCGCGCCCGCAGGAGAAAACACATCCATTTCCGTGGTCTCAAACGCTTGCAGCGCGGGTGGAGTCTCAGTCGTTGAGGGAGCCGAGCTGAGCACCTGCTGCGCTGGTGAGCGGCGACTCCACAGCAATAATCCAAGCAATATCGCCTTGCGCAGCAATTCAAAATTTCCGTTTACAAGCCAAAACAACCGTTTTGTCCGGGTTCTCAGTTTCATATAAATCGGGTCGTGTCCGTTCAGATTTCAGCGGGAAAGCACTGACACATTTCGCAACGCGCCGGCATTCAGACGCACGGTGGCCACATTCCAATTGCGCAGCGAATCCTCCAACGCCTCCTCCACCGGGCGCATCTTCACCCCGGCGACCAGCAGTTTGGACACGTCCAGCACACAATTGGAGCGCAGCGCCCGGGCGCCCAGACGGTAGAATTCCTCTTCATCCTTCCAGAATTCAAAGTGCCGGTTGGGCTTGAGGATTCGCTGAATCATCTCAACAACCTGTCGCGTCAGAACCGCGCCGGGATTGGACATGTTGTAAACGCCAAACGGCGCCTGGCGCTCCCACAGGTCCAAACAGCCCCGCACGAAGTCGTCGAGATGAGACAATGAATTCACCCCGTCAAAAACCTTGGAATAGTTTTGAATTCGCCAGAGGAAATTCCGGGGTTCACTCCGTTCGCTGAACGGCATGCCCGGGCGCCAGAGATACACGTCTCCCACCCCGCGAATGGCTTCCTCCGCCAGGGTCTTGGTTCCGCTGTAAAAATTGCATGGCGCGCTGCGGAACGAAAAATTCGGCTCATCCCATTCGGTGTATCCAAAGATTTTTTCGGGACTTTCCGCAAACAGTCGCCGCAGTTCCGCCCCTTCGACATTCCGCGTTCCCTGGGCATCAATGAATTTGGCACCATGATAAATGCAACCGGAGGAAATATGTCCCCAGGGCGTGCTCGTCATCGAACAGGCACGAGAAATGGTCTGGGGGAGGAGCGTGTTGGCGAAAAGCGTTTCCTCGCGGGCCGTCTCACAGGCATCCACATTGGGCAGGCCCGGTTGACCCGCGGCGTTGATGATAAACTCCGGTTTCAATTTCCGGATATAATCGAACAGCAGCTCAAAACTTGTGTAATCAATCGCCCTGCGGGTGAGCGGAATAAAACTGTACCTCCGGCGGCGCAACTCCGTTGCAAACGCCTGCCCCATGTGGCCGCTTGCTCCCAGCAGCAAAATCATGGTGAATGAATTGGGGGTCCGATGAAATTCAGGCTTTCCACACCTGGCGCGGTTTTGTGTTCACGCCGCTCATGGCGTTTCGCGTGTCCACAATGCACGAAGTCCAGTCGGCCAGTTCCTGATAATTGACCGCTTGATGGTTGGTGGCGATGATGACCGCATCGAAATTCCGGAGGGTTTCACGGTTCCAGCTCACCGAACGGGTGCCCGCCCAATGAGCATGTTCCCGGGTCACCCGAATGACCGGGACATAGGGGTCATGGTAGGACACGTCCGCTCCACGCGCTTGGAGGAGATTCATCAGGACATAACTCGGTGATTCGCGGTCGTCGTCCACATTCGGTTTATAGGCCAATCCCAATACCAGCACGCGGCTGCCATTCATCGGCTTCCGCGAGGCATTCAGCGCCTCCGCCGTGCGGTGGATGACATGCTCAGGCATCGCCGTGTTGATCTCGCCCGCCAATTCGATAAAGCGCGTGTGCTGACCGTACTCGCGAGCCTTCCACGTCAGATAAAACGGATCAATGGGAATGCAATGTCCGCCCAAACCCGGTCCGGGCGAAAACGCCATGAACCCGAACGGCTTTGTTTTGGCCGCCTGAATGACTTCCCAAATGTCTATGCCCATGGCCCCGTAAACGAGTTTCAGTTCGTTGACGAGGGCGATGTTCACGCTGCGAAAAATATTTTCGAGCAATTTGGCGGCCTCAGCCGCGCGACAGGAGGAAACCGGCACCAGGTTTTTAATGGCGCGGCCATAAAGCGCCTTGGCACGCTCGAGACAGGCCGGCGTGTAACCGCCGATCACCTTCGGAATGAATTCGACCTTGCTTTGGGCATTGCCCGGATCTTCCCGTTCCGGCGAAAAAGCCAGATGAAAATCCGCGCCGGCTTTCAAGCCGGAACCGGCCTCAAGTACGTGGCGCAAGTCCTCATCGGTTGTGCCCGGATAGGTCGTGGATTCCAGCACCACCAACATTCCCTTCGCCAGATGCGGCGCAATGGCCTTGCCAGTTTCAATAATGAAGGAAATATCCGGTTCACGGTTTTTGTTCAGAGGTGTCGGCACACAGATAATCACCGCCTCGACTTCCCTGACCCGGTGGAAATTCGCGGAAGCGACAAAGGCGCCGGTCTTGACCGCCTCCGAGATTGCCTCGGCCGGGATGTGTTTGATATAACTGCGTCCGCCATTGAGCGCCTCCACTTTGGCTGGATCAATGTCCAGCCCCAAAACGGTGACGCCTGAACGCGCGAACTGAAGCGACAGAGGCAGGCCAACGTAACCCAATCCAACGGTTGCTATTTTCATGATAATTATGCTTCGACTGCGATTTGAATGATGGTTAAAAAAATCGAGGGGATGGAATTGACCGCCGCTAAAAAGGAATCGCCAACGTTCCAAAAATCATCGGGGCACAACTTTTTCAATTCACTTGACGCGGTCTCAGTTCAACTGATTCAACATCCGTTCAACGATTTCCCCCCCGATGGCCAGGGACGCAGTGGCGGCCGGAGAAGGCGCGTTGACCACGTGCAGGATGCCGCGTTGTTCTTCAAATTGAAAATCTTCAACCAGTTTCCCGTCCCGTGTCATGGCCTGGGCCCGGACACCGGAACCACCACCCTCAAGGTCGTTCTCACAAATCGCCGGCACGAGCTTTTGAAGCGAACGGCAAAATTCGCGCTTGCAAAGCGAACGCCGGATTTCATAACCGCACAAACTCGGATACGCCGCCAGGAACTTCCACAAGCCGGGAAAGCAAAGAGACTCGGCCAAATCGCGCGGATTGATATTTGTCCAGCGATAACCTTCGCGTGAGAATGCCAGCACTGCGTTCGGACCGGCTTCAATGCCGCCGTGGATCAGCCTTGTGAAATGAACCCCCAGAAACGGGAATTTGGGATCGGGCACGGGATAAATCAAATTGCGCACCAGAAATTGCCGCTCTTTCTTGAGGTGATAATACTCACCGCGAAAGGGAATGATCCGGGCTGCGGGCTTTTGTCCCGACGCGCGCACGAGCCGGTCGGAATAAAGCCCGCCGCAGGTCACAACAAACCGCGAAGAAAATTCTCCCCGGGAGGTTTCAGCGATCCAGCGTCCGGAATGGGAAACGAATCTGAGCAGCCGGGTATTCAGGCAAATCTGTCCCCCCTGTTTGCGAATGAGTTCGCCCAGTTTTTCGCAAACGCCCGGATAATCCACAATCCCTTCCTGGGGCACATAAATCGCGGCGATGCCCGCGGCGTGCGGCTCGATTTCCCTGATTTGTTCCGGCTTTAATTTGCGCAAGCCGAGCAGGCCATTGGCATTGCCACGTTCCCAGAGATTTTCCAGCCAGGGCAACTCGGTTTCATCCGTGGCGACGACGATTTTACCGCACTGTTCACAGGCAACGCCGTGTTCACGACAAAAAGCAACCATTTGTTGGAGGCCATCCACACTGAGTTTCGCCTTCTCCGAACCGGGTTTGTAGTAAAGGCCGGAGTGGAGCACGCCACTGTTATTGCCGGTTTGGTGCCCTGCCAGCTTTGATTCTTTTTCCAGCAGCACGATCCGTGTGCCTGGTCGTGCTTCCAAAAACCGGAACGCCGTCGCCAGCCCCACTATGCCTCCCCCGACAATGATTACATCGTAATCCATCGCGTGCTCCTCGTACTTCTCCTGATCTACCGTTTGATACTCAATTGGTCGGCATTGGACGCGATTGCCAATATGCCCCAAGCAACTCCCACCCTCCCATTATTTCCCCGGCAAGAGCCATGCCACATCCGATGCGTCCGGAATCGAAACCATGTTTCTAAGGATTGTTGATGACCAGCTTGAAGAACCGTTGAGGTGAAGCCCCAAGATTATTGGTCATCACGATCGAGCCGCCCGTACCCGGAATGGAACCCGGAATAAGCGTCCACGTCGGCGCAGCCAGATTGTCTTTATATGCGAGTTGATAGGTTTGTCCGGTAACACTTGGCCAGGCAACGGCAACCTGTCCGCCAGTCAAAGCGACACTGTTTAATTGAGGTGGCGCAAATACCGTCAATATTCCGTTCACGAAACTAAAGTTGTAGTTGGCCGCGCTCAATGTTCCGGCGCCGACCGTGATCGGATAGCTACCCGGAGGACTGTTGTTGGTGGCGATGGTGCTGACGCCCGGAGCGCCGCTCAGGACGTTGGTCCCATCGCTTCCGACAAAACCGCTGTAATTGACACTCAATGGGGGGTTCGACAGTCCATAGGTCTTGTTCTGATTTACGGCACTGACCACCAGATTGGCGGGGCTGATATTGGCCGTCAATCCCGTCAACGGGGCAAGGGTGTAATCGGCCGCATTCGCCCCCGTCAATGTCAGTCCCGTCACCGTCACCGGGATGTTCGTCCCCGCATTGGCCGTGGCAAAGTTGGCCGTGTAACCGTTGGTGGACAGACTCACCGTGTCGCCACCCAACACCCCCGCCATTATCACATTGTTCGAATTGATGGTCGCGATCGTCGTTCCATCATACACCTTGTTGTTCGCGGTAATACCCGGATTCAATACCTTGATCCGATAAAATCGTAGTGGGGTACCGGACACCACGTTGGTTTGATTGGCCGTTGTACCGGTGGCCGTCACGTCCGGCGACAAGTCAGTCCAGCCGCCACCGTTGAGGCTGTTATTATACTGCACCCTGTAAACCCCGCCGGTAACCGAATTCCACACAATGCTGACCACACCATTGGTCAGGCCGATCGAAGTTATGAACGGCGAGGGCACCGAATTAATTGTCACCACTTTGCCGGTGATGTTGGCCGTCAACCCCGTCGGTTGTATCAACGTGTAATTCCCCGCACTGGCCCCGCTTAATGTCAATCCGCTGACGGTAACCGAAATACCTGTTCCCACATTGGGCGTGGCAAAGTTGGCAGTATAACCATTGGTCACCAGGCTGACACTGTCTCCATTCACCACCCCCACCAGGATCACATTGTTTGAACTGAGCGTTGCCACCGTCGTCCCGTCATATACCTTGTCATTGGCGGTTAACCCGGCATTCAACAGCTTAATCCGATAGAATCGCTGTGGCGCGCTTCCAACAGCATTGGTTTGTGTAGCCGTTGAATTGGTAGCCGTCACGTCCGGTGACAAGTCGGTCCAGCCGCCACCGTTGAGACTGTTGTTATACTGCACTCTGTAAATCCCGCCGGTAACCGAATTCCACATAATGCTAACCACACCGTTGGTCAGGCCGATCGAAGTAATTACAGGTGAAGGCGTTGCGGAGCCAATTGTCAAAACCTTGGGAGTGATGTTCGCAACCAATCCCACCGGCTGACTCAAGATGTAGTTACCCGCCGCACTCCCGCCCAACGTCAACCCGCTCACTGTCACACCGATCCCGGTGCCCACGCCTGCACTGGCAAAGTTCGCCGCGTAACCGTTGGTCACCAGGCTCACGTTCCCGCTGTCCCCGGCCAGCACACCGGCCAATACCACACTGTTGCTTGTCAACGTCGCCGTTGTCGTCCCGTCATACACCTTGTTGTTGGCGCTTAACCCGCTGCTGATCGTCACCCCTTTGCCCGTGATGTTCGCAACCAATCCCACCGGCTGACTTAAGATGTAGTTACCCGCCGCGCTCCCGCCCAACGTCAACCCGCTCACCGTCACACCGATCCCGGTGCCCACGCCTGCACTCGCAAAGTTCGCCGCGTAACCGTTGGTCACCAGGCTCACGTTCCCGCTGTCCCCGGCCAGCACACCGGCCAATACCACACTGTTGCTCGTCAATGTCGCAACCGTCGTCCCGTCATACACCTTGTTGTTGGCGCTTAACCCGCTGCTGATCGTCACCCCTTTGCCCGTGATGTTCGCAACCAATCCCACCGGCTGACTAAGAATGTAGTTGCCGGCATCAGTGCCATTCAGGGTCAACCCGCTGATTTGTACCGTCTTGTTTGCGCCTGCATTCGGGTCAAGAAACGCGCCACTCACGCTGCTGGTGTTCAGGGTCACGTCAGAACCAGCCAGCCCCTGCCCGGTCAAATTGGCGGCGCTGGTATTAAGCGTGGCACTGGTTGTGCCGTCGTAGATCTTATCGGATGCCGTAATTCCAGTGACTGATAACTGTCCGGGGTTTACGGTCATCAAGAAGCTATTGGTCGCACTCATTCCGTCACTGTCGGTCACAATCACGCTGATTGTCGTCGTCCCAATGTTATTGGGCTCAGGCGTCAGAGTGATTGAGCGATTTGTGTCCGAGCCGCCAAAAACAATGTCTGTAGCAACATTGATCACCGTTGGGTCGGACGAGGTGGCCGTCAGGACCAAGTTGGAGCCAGGAGTTTGGGCGTCTCCAATTTCGAACGGGATCGCCGCTGTCGGTGTGTTCACCGGGGTTGATTGATTCGTGAGGCCGCTGATAGTGGGCGGTGAAACTGTCGTAATTGCCAGGCTCCAACCACCACTAATCTGGCCCCCATCATCGGTTCCGCCATCGGATATATACAAGGACCAGGTTCCATTCGGCGAGAGGCCATCAAACGTTGCCAGGCTGGTCGTGTACGGCGGCGTCGGGGCCGGGGCCGGGAAAGCGTACGGGGGATCTGTATGGTTCGGAGCCAAATCAGTCGGCTGAAAAGTACCATCCAGCAAAGCATACGAGGGCGGCGGCAGCGGATAGTACGCCTGGTCTGACAAAGTAAAGGTGACATTCGTCATGGGAATCGAACCTACGGTGTCCGACATGAGTACAACCGTTTGGCCGCCGGGACCGACGAGGAGCACATTTACATCGCCAGGATAGGTATGACTCATCCCGTTCAAGGTCACCATCAGATTAGTAATCGTCCCCACCTCGCCCGAAACGTCTATCGTGGACGGGTACGGAGTGGAAACACTGGACGAGGGAATCGTGATGCTCGAAGGATTGGAAAATAAGTCGTTTCCGTTGCCGGGAGGATTTACGGTCAGCAGGAAAGAGACGTTTGTACCGTTCACACCGTTATTGACGGAGATGGTAATTACACTGGTCCCGGTTTGACCATCTGCAGGAGTTATGGTCAGCGCTTGTGTACTGCCGTTCACATTAAAAATGTTAAGATTTTCATTCGGGACCAGGTTGGTATTCGATGACGCCGCAGTCGCTGTCAGCGATGACGGGTCAACCCCGGGATCCGTTATATAAAATGGGAATGGTCCGACCGAGATTCCCACCAGCGTTGTTTGATCCGGAATTGGGGAAACCGTCGGGAGCGGCGGGATCGGTGTTGTCGCTGTAACGACTTGACTGTACCCGCTGAAATTCCCCGCCGCGTCCGTGGCCCGCAGGCGGTAATTATAGGTTGTGCCCGGCGCCAAGGGGGCGGCGACGAACATGTTGTACCGCGTTGCCGCTCCCGTATCAAAATAATTTGTGTCGGTCGGAGTATAAATCAGGATGAAGTTTGTCGAACCCGCCCCCTGGCTGCGCTCCAGCAAGTATCCCGCAACGCCCACGTCGTCCGTTGACGACATCCAGCTCAGATTGATTTCATTCGGGGCCACGGCCGTCGCTGTCAAATCAGCAGGTACTGACGGTGCGTTTGTATCGGGATTCAAGTTTCCTCCCTCCCAATCGGCAATGGTCAGAGGATCGGTATCTCGCGAATACATACAAAGCCCCGGGTTGCCGTTCGTCTTCACATCGCCGGCATCCGTGACCAGCCACATCAGAACAGGATTCCCGTTCCGATACATTGTCACCAGCGGCTCGGTTGAGCCCGAAACCACCAGTTTTATGATATCATTGGTTTCCCAGGTCTGCTCAGTCCCATAAATCTCAGGGAAGTACGCATTATTAACCCAATGGTAAATACGATAATCATTCGGCGCGAAGACAAACCCCATGTAAAACTGGGAACCCGACGGCGGGTTTGTAAAAACCGGATCGTAATCGTTGTCCGCCCGCAGAATCACGCCGCTGAATGGCCCAATGGACGATAGCCTTGCCTGCGAGTACTGATCGGGACTGAAACTGTTCGACGACCAGTAGGCTTCGACATGTTCGTCCACCGGTATCGAGGTCACTGTGTCGTTGGTGATATAAAAAGTTCCTTCCGATGCGATGGGAGATAACCAATTAGTGCCAATCGGGCCATCCGGCCGATCGAAGTTGTCACTTGCCACTTCTGTGGTCTGAGCGGCCAGTCCGCCGGCGCGAAAACAAATGATCAGGGCGATCATCCATGCGATCGTTGTCCGCAATCTTCTGCCTGATTCCGATGCAGGCCTTTGACCCAAGACCAACAGTTGAGGAAGCTGATGTTTGTTCATATCAGTTGTTGTAATCTGTGTTGACAATCTTATCAGTCGTTATGACGCGCACGAAACAATACGCCAACGCAGTAATAACGGGTTAAATCAAGCTGATCAGGCACTCGCAGCAAAAGCGGACAAGAGCACTCTCCCTGCCCAAAATGAAACGAAACGGATTAAATCGCCTGACCTGCCGCGTTCAGGGTGTTTGCCTGGGCATTTGCGCATAGCCTTAATTATCATTAATTATAGCAAAAAATCGCCTTCTCGCAACTTAGTCACGTTGATACGAAATATGTCGCCAGATTAAGTCTGTTTATCAAAACGACCCGCGCGGAACAACTGATAAAATCCTGCCAAATTCTCCATAACTGCCGCGCGGCCGCCCCCATAGTGCCCCGTCCAAAGTCAGCCAGAACAATTGATGGCAGCAGACCATTCGAAAGTTGTCAGTCAATCGGACGAATCCCTGAAATTAAAAAGACAGTTTCCGCCCGTAAAATGCCTCCGCAAAACCAGTGGCAGAAGCACACTCAATTCCTCGCAAGCGCATCAGTGCCCAGAAGGTATCTGCCGTGAACCAATGTCGGTTCGTCTGGCTCTGGAAATGTCGTAAGAGTGCGCGGATCTTCCTTTCTCCCAGCGCGCGCGACACCGGAATATAAACGTTCGGCGACCCGAGATCCCCGTCATATTTCGGGATTTCATATTCCAGAACCAGGTGGTTGCGGAATGTGTTCCAGGCCAGGTCAGACAGCACGCGATGGTCCTGGTGACGGTCATTTCGATACTGGGTCAGCACCAGGTCCGGCGCAAATGAGCGTTTGACCTGTTCAAAAGTGTCCTTGATACCGGACCACTCGTCCGGAAAGTAACTCTCGCGATAAGTCATCGTGCGTATCCGGCGGGCCCGGGCGTCACGCAAAAAATCAACGGCACTTGCCTTTGCTTCACGGGCGCGCGCACCCACCGCGCTGAAGACGAGCCAGTAAAGCTCAAGGCCCGGCTGTTCCTGAATCAAGCGCAAAACGGTTGCGCCGCAACCAATCTCGATATCATCGCTGTGCGCCCCCAGGCAAAGCACCTTTTTGACTCCATGCAACCGCAGGCTGGCCATTGAGATTCCTTTCAATCTTTAGAGTTCCAAACCGTCCACGGCGCCTTGCCCCGCGTGAACAGATCCTCCAGTTCCTGTCTTTCCTTGAAGGTATCCATACATGCCCAGAAACCGTCATGGTGGTAGGCCATCAACTTGCCTTTGGCGATGAGCCGTTGGAACGGCTGTTCCACCAACTCCTCTCCGTCCCGGATATAATTAAACATTTCCTGCCGCATGACCATGAAGCCGCCATTGATACCGGCTCCGGCTTTGCCGATGTGTTCGATGCTTTTAACCACTCCGTTGGCATCCGTATTGACCAGATGGAAACTGGCCCGGGGCTTTACGCTGATAAAACAGGCGACCTTCGCGCTCCGTTTAAAAGTTTCGACAACCGCAGGCAGCGGCACATCCGAAAGCCCGTCGGTATAATTTGCCAGAAACAATTCCTCTCCTTGCAGGTATTTCTGGACGGCTTGCAACCGCTGTCCAATATTCGCCATGAACCCTGTATCCACAAACGTGATGTTCCAGTCATGGATATCACTGCTCAACAACTCGATGTTTTTGCCTCCCTTGGAAAAAACGAAATCGTTCGTAACACACTCGTTGTACTGCAGGAAATAATTCTTGATGACGTCGGCTTTATACCCCAGGCAGAGAATGAAGTCCTTATGACCATAATGGGCATAATATTTCATCACGTGCCAGAGGATGGGGCGATAACCGATAGGCACCATGGGTTTGGGGATCGTTTCGGAGTATTCCCGCATCCGCATCCCCATGCCGCCGCAAAACAGCACCACTTTCATATCAACTTTTGCTCGCGTTCAGGGAACGATCTCCACCGTCGGAATCGGCACGACGAATTGTCCGCCCCATTCGCGAATGACTGACATTTGTTTAACGATTTCGTCTTTAAAATTCCAAGGCAAAATGAGCACGTAGTCCGGCCTGGCTTCAATCAGTTTGTCCGGCGTCCGAATCGGGATATGCGTGCCCGGCAGAAACTTGCCCTGTTTATACGGATTGCGATCCACGGTGAAATCGAGAAAGTCCGTTCTGATTCCACAATAATTCAGGAGCGTATTGCCCTTGCCGGGAGCGCCATAGCCCACGACTCGTTTTCCCGACCGTTTGGCCTGAATAAAGAACTCCAGCAGCCGGCGTTTCGACTCTTTCACCTTCTCGCCGAACGTTGAGTAGGTTTCCATGCGGTCAAAGCCGGCGGACAATTCGCGAGCGCGCATTTCCAGGACCCGCTGGCCGACCGGTTTGGAAGTGTCCCGTTGATGGCGCGCGTAGATACGGATGGATCCCCCATGGGTGGGCAACTCTTCCACGTCGAACAAGACCAAATCGTGCGCGGCAAATATTTTTTCGGCCGTGATAAATGAGAAATACGAAAAATGCTCGTGGTAAATCGTGTCGTATTGATTCTCCGCCATCATCCTCATCAGGTGCGGGAATTCCAAAGTCGCCACGCCCTGTGGTTTTAATATGATGCGAATGCCGCCGACGAAATCATTCAAATCCGGGACCTGCGCCAGCACATTGTTGCCAACAACCAGATCCGCTTCCTGCCCGGCTGCCACCATCGCCTGGGCGGTCTCGCAACCGAAAAATTTCACGAGCGTCGGCACCCCTTTTTCAACCGCCACCTTTGCCACATTGGCGGCGGGTTCCACCCCCAACGCCGGTATCCCCTTCTTGACGAAGTTCCGCAATAAATAACCGTCGTTACTGGCCAGCTCGACGGCGAGGCTTGCCTGGCCAAGGTTAAACCGGTTGACGACCATGTCCACGTACTCTGCGGCATGTTTCAGCCAGGTTTCTGAAAATGAGGAAAAATAGGCGTACTCCGTGAAAATGTGATCCGAACTGACATAATCACCGACCTGCGCCAAAAAGCATCGCTCGCATACCCGAACATGGAGCGGATAAAACGGCTCCATGCGGTCAAGTCCGCTCTCGGTCACATAACTCTCGCAGAGCGGTGACATGCCCAAATCCACCAAGGTATGCCGAAGTGGCGCGCGGCAGAAGCGGCAAAGATGCTGGTTTTCGCTCTTCGACGATGTCGTTTTCGGCAACGGGGCGCTTACGATTCCTGTATCCATATATTTATCAGAGGTGCAGCTTGATTCGCGTATCTTTCACAGTCGAAAATTCGGCTGAAACATTACCGGACGGAATCACCCGGGAGTAGCATAAAATCATCGGGCGCCTGACTTTGGCTTTTGTGCCTGCGGCTTCAGCATGGGCCGCAGTCGGATGTCCATGACCTCCGCTTCTTTGCCCAAAGCCAGCGCGCCTACGACAGTTTCAGCGACCTGGGATGGTTGAATCAAGCGCTCAGGGCGGTACGCCAGGCCTTCTTCGGCACATAACCTTTCCTGCATTGACGTTGCCGCGCGCCCCAGATACACGCTCAGGACCCTGACACCCGAATCATTCAATTCTTCACGAAAACTGTCGGCCAGGGCCTTGAGGGCATGTTTGGTGGCCGAATACTGGGAGACGCCCGCGGCGGCCACCAGACCCGCAGTGGAATTGACGAACACGATCTGGCCATGTCGCTTGCTTAAACTCGGAAGAAAGAGTTGCGTCAACGCAAACGGCGCGCGGACGTTGCACCGGTATTGCCAATCAAAATCAGACAGCGATGCGGCGGCAAGATTCGATCGCACGATGACGCCCGCGCTGTGAACGAGAATGTCCACGCCTCCGAAATCACGAATGATTCTTTGCTTCACCCGGCGTACTTCGTCGTCCTTTAGCAAATCAACGGCGTACGGAATGGCCTTGACTTCGGGCAGCGTGCAGTCCCGGGCGACAACCCGCAGAATGGCTGACCTCCGTCCCAGCACCGCCACCTGAACGCCTTCCCGGGCCAGTGCCGTCGCAATGCTTCGCCCCACCCCGCCGGTGGCTCCCGTAACGACCGCCGTCTTTCCCTGTAACCGCATGGTTATGCCGTTTCCCGTAAAAGCCCGCTCTGCAACAACGCTTCCGCCGCTCCGCAGACAATGCCGAAACCAAGCCTCGAGCGTTCCGCAATATCCAGGAGTGAATTTGCGCCATCCGATTGATTCAACACCCACAGGATGGCTTCTTCCAATTCGCTGCCATTGGTGCCGCCCATGAGACGGTAAAGACCCCGGCGTCCCAGTTGCGGTTCGCATTTCGGATTCAGATTCAAGTACACACGGTTCTTCTCCAAAATCCGCACAATGGACAATAACCGATCGAGGGATCCGGCCAGGGCTTCCGGTTTAACGAAGCTCAAATCATCGGCCGAAGTGTGGTACTGGGGATACTTACCGTTCGGCGTCCGCATAAAACACCCGACTGGCAAATCGATTCCGGGCGAACAATATTGGCGCTCGTCGTAGCCGTAAGGAGAGAAATCTGATATGCCAAAATCGGTTTCCGCGTGTCGGAGGACATGTTCAACCACCCGGTCAATTTCGGCATTTCCCCGGCGGCTTCTTTTGTAATTAAAACGACCGGAATCGCCCACGCACGAAAGCACCAGGCCGTGTTTGATTCGGGAGAGACCCGGCTCGTTCAGGGCCAGCCACGTAATCGCGCCAATGGTGCCCGGAATCCAAACAAACCGATAGGAATAGCGCAACGGCAGATCCGAAAGCTGTTGCGCCAGTTTGGCCGCGACCACCATCCCCGAGAGATTATCATTGCACAGCGACGGATGGCATGAATGACACGAGATCAACACCTCTTCGTCGGCAGTTCCCTGAATTTTGAATTCGCCATAGGTCAAATGTCCCGGTCCAAGGGTCGAGTCAATGCAGATTTCATACTCTTCATCCCGAAGTTGCTGCTGTTGATGATGACTCAGACAAAAACCCCAGGTTGCTTTGTAATAAGACGTGCGATAAGGAATCCAATCCGGTTTATCCGGCAAGGTGAAGAGGTGTTCCTTTAACTCTGCCCATCGGATCTTACGATGCACCGGCACGCTGTAATTGACCACGTGCAGGTTGGAAATTGAGAAGTCAATAATCTTCTCGCCCCGGGCATTTTTGATCCAGGCCTCGCGAATGTTCCATTCCTGAGGAACTGTCCAGTCAAAGACCTGCGTGCCGCTGGGCACTTCATGCAGCGTCAAAGGAACAACCGCCTGCAATTGCCGCAAAGTCTGGCGGAATCCATCGCCCGTAATGCTGCGGCAAATCGGGTAGAGCGCGACCATGAGTTGATAAAGCTCCTGCCCGTACCGGTCTGAATCCGGGTTCTTCAAGTTATTCTCTGGCAAATGGCCGGCCATTTTTACCATTCCGGTTGCGTTAATCCGTCCAGCGGTCACATTGTAGTTGTTGCGACGCGAGGATTTTGAATGACAACTCGCAAAGGGCACAAGCAGGAATCTTAAATTATCAAGGTCTCCGCGCCCCAATATCAAAGTGGCGTTCTGGCGTCGCGGATGAATTGCGTGTGCCCGTCAAGGAACACACGATTGCGCCCCCCGGCATGAACCGTCCATCCAAGCAATGCCGGCGTAACGGTCGGAACGGTTTTGGGGAAATAAGAATCCACCGCCATTTCGACGTCGCTTGGTCCGGCAATCGTACCCACTGTCGGATCGTTTGCCGCGGCAAGGTCCGACACTGCCCTGGATGCTGTCTTGTTCCAGAAATCCTCGAGCATTGTGGGGTCACTCAGGTCGTTGGTCCGGTCAAAACGCCACAACCAATAGCGGGTCACGGGCATATTGGTCACGGCGGAAATGGACTGCACAGTTTGGACCACGTTGCCAACCATGGAATAAACCGCTGCCGGGCACGACCAAATCCTGTAGTCGGCGCCTTGATTTTGCAGTACGACGGGGCCCCAACCACCCCGCGGGTCCGAGGGTGGCCAACTGGTCCACGGATGATAACCGCCCAGCAGACTGCCCTTCAAATCGCGGCGATCCGGAAATCGGTCGGAATTATCGCCAAGCAACATCAGAAACGAGGAGCCAATTTGCTTCAGATTCGAAAGGCAGGCGGTCCTCTGCGCCATTTGTTTGGCTGCCGCCAGCGCCGGCAGCAGCAAGGAGGCGAGAATGGCAATAACAGCAATGACAACGAGCAGTTCAATTAAAGTGAATCCTTCCGCGCGCCGAGTTGTGGAACCCATACATCCGCCGGGAGCGCACCCTCTGGCGCGTTTGCCCGCAGTGCTGGCCTTGGAATAGGATGTGAGCATGGTACAGCGAAGATAATCGGAACTTTTACGCCTGCTTATTCCACAATTTCTGGTCTTTGTCAAATCGCCTCGTTTGCCGCGAGTGGCAATCATCTTCATGGGTGCAATCATCAACAGGCCAGGCTTCAGCCAAGCATCGGCCAGGTCCGGTCTTTTTCCGAGATTTCGGTCACATGTAACGGCCACTGAATGAGCAACTTAGGGTCGTTATACCGGATTCCAGCAGCCTTGTCTGGAGCATAGAACGCATTGATCAGATAGAGAACCTCCGTTTCGTCTTCGAGGGTCTGCAGTCCATGAGCAAACATCTCAGGCACATATAATGCCCGCCGATTCCGGGCGGTTAATTCCACGCCCATGTGCTGCAGGTAGGTTGGCGATCCGGGCCGGACATCCACAATCACATCGTAAAGCGCCCCCGACGTGCAACGCACCAGTTTGACTTCGCAGGCCGGAGGCAGTTGATAATGAAGCCCGCGCAAGGTGCCGCGCTTGCGGTTGAATGAAATGCTGGTTTGAACAAAAGCCGAAGCCAGTCCCTGGTCGGCGAATTCACGGGCACAAAAGGTTCGGGCAAAGCACCCGCGCGAATCCTCATGCAGTTCCGGTTCCACAATATAGGCACCCGAAAGTTTGGTTGGTTCGAATCGCATGACTATTCTCGAAAGTCACATTTGACTGACATAAAAAGTGCGCCAATCATAAATGCTTTAACCCGGCCGGGTCCGTTATTCTTGTCAACTGCAGCTCCCATGACTTCCATTCATTGGATCGCCAAAAGAGTCAATTCCCGCCCTTTGTAATGTTTGCCGTCAGGCCGGTCGGCTGGACCAACGCATAATTCCCCGCTGCGCTCCCGGCCAAACTCAACCCACTAACCGTTACGGGGATTTTAGTCCCTACTCCCGGACTCGCAAAGTTCGCCACATAGCCGTTTGTGGACAGGCCGACGCTGTCCCTGTCCACGGGCAATACCCCGCTCAAAACCACCGCGTTGCTGCTCAGCGTCGCCGTCGTTGTTCCATCATACGTTTTGTTGTTGGCGGTAATCCCCGAACTGATCGTCACGGCAGCTTTCGCGATGTTCGCCGCGAGTCCCGTCGGCTGGATCAGCGTATATTTCCCTGCTGCGCTCCCGGTCAAAGTTAGCCCACTAACCGTTACGGAGATCCCGGTCCCTGCTCCAGGACTCGCAAAGGTCGCCACATAGCCGCTTGTTGACAGACCGACGTTGGTCTTGTCCGTCGGCAGTACTCCGTTCAGAACCACCGCGTTGCTGCTCAGCGTCGCCGCCGTTGTTCCATCATACGTTTTATTGTTGGCCGTGAGCCCCGAACTGATTGTCACTGCGGCTTTCGCGGCGTTGGTTAATGCCAGGCGATAAAATTGCGGGTTGTCCCCCAGCATGAAAACCGACTGCCATTCGCTGCCAACGATGCTGCTCGCGTTCGTCACATTGACCCAGTTCGTTGTTGTGAGATCCGAGTTTTGTTGCACGGTGTAACCTGACCATGCCGACGGCCATGTCACGATCACTGTATTTGTTGCGGTGAGAAAAATACTCAACGCCTGCGGGTCAACCGCTGACTCCAATAAGAGCACCCAATCGGGATCACCGGCGCTGTTACTACCCGGTGAAGTGAAGTTTTGCGTGCCGGTATTCGAAAATGGCGAGCCGGCAATGGTCCGGAAGGAGTTGGCGCTCGGGTCAAACCAGCGAGCGGAGATGTTATTCTGCAGACTGGTCATGGCCACGGTGATCGTTCCGCCTTGCGGCAGATACGCCATGCCGAGCGAACCGTCGGGCGTTAATGCGGCTGTCACAAAGTTGTTGCCGGTGAAGAGGACGTTTATCCCCTGACCCGAACCGCCTCCGGGAATGCCGTTGGTAAAACTGCCATAACCTCCGGTCACAAAGGTATGGGTCTGATCGGGCACGAGATTGTACCACTCACGCGAACCAAAAAGGTTTGTCAGATAGCCAAGTTGAGCGACCCCCGGCGAATCGAGATAGCTCTGCCAGCCGGGCGAAAATCTCACGGTAAAATGATTGCCGTAAAGCTGGCCGACAGCACCAGAGAGCATCGTCCAGTATTCCTGCATACGCAGATTGCGGGTTGACCCGCCGTCGGTCCCCGTGTTCGTCTCGTATTCATAATTGGCCTCTATCATGAAGGCGGGCACGGCATTCGACTGGTTGTAAGCGTGCAAAACCTCGGCGTACGTCGGAGAATAAGTGTACGCGGCGTTAAGGCCGACAAGCGGCGCCCAGTTGGTGTCATCGAGCGAGCTGCTTAGAAAGTATCCCAATTCGACGGTCTGAAGGTGATTTGTGTCCTTGTCCCTGATGCCCAGCGCCACCGCCGTTACCACAGCATCATTCGCGGACACGAGCCAGTTTTGAAAATCATTTCCACTGCTCCAAATAATGTTCGGAAAGTTCTTATAACGATCGCCCAGGTACTGGCCGTAGGCCCGGCAGCCGTTTGTGCCATTAGCCAGCATCGTGGGCAACCAGCCACCCGTTTCAATCGGGTTGACCATCACCACGATCCCGTTGGAGGCACACAGGTTGATGATCTGGTCCACATAGGAGAAATAAACCGAGTTCGGCGCGGTCAAATCATAATAACCGCTGGCCAACGTGTTCGTGAAGGGCAAGGTCCCATTCAGCAGGCTGGCATTGGCGGGGCCTCCGGTATAGACAGTGCATATCGCATCCACCAGCACGGTGTTAAAACCGTTGGTTGCACGATCGGTCAAATACGACGTTGCACTTGTCAGTGACAGGTTCACAATCAGAGATTGCGGGGAATCCCCCACCATTAAAAAAGGAATGTTGTTCTGATCCACCAAAAGGCGCGGATTGCTGCTGCTGATTTTGACCGGATAGGTTGCCGCGAAGACCGTCCCACACAGACACAACCCAATGACAATAAAACGCAATTGACGCATGGTTTTCCCGAATTTGTCGGGCGTAAATCCGACAGTAACACGGATTTTATTGCGAGCAAATTATTTACGGCATGGCGCATGAAGTAAAAATCTCCTGCGCGGTGTTGGGCCATGCCTCCCAGGAACAGGCGCGCCACCAACGGGGAGATGTTACCGGGTCATTCATCATGTTTACAATCAACTGGTTGGCTCGTTCCAAAAGAAATTGCCATCGATCTGCTTCGTGCGAATCAGGTATTCAAGCTGTTTTAACCGGGTAAAGGTCCGGTGTTGGAATACACCTGACGGCATATCAATTTTCTTGAATAATTCGTGAAGCTGCTTTGCGCCTCGCCGCGCGTCCCAGCCGCATTGGAAGTCGGGCAAATGTTTTTTGATTTTTTCAAACGAAACCCGGTAGCTGCGATTATCCGGACTGGGCGCTCCAAAAGAGAGTTGGCAACCGGGGAAGGCCTCCGCCACGATTTCCGCAATCTCTTTCACCCGGTAGTTATGCCGGGTGTCGCCCACATTAAAGAATTCGTTGTGCACCGCTTCCCGCGGAGCTTCCAGCACGGCAATGATGGCCCGACAAATATCCAGAGCATGGACCAAAGGACGCCAGGGCGTGCCGTCACTGGTCATACGGATTTCTTTTGTCGTCCAAGCGAGTCCGGAAAGATTGTTCAACACAATATCAAACCGCATATGTGGCGAGGCCCCATAGGCGGTGGCGTTTCGCAGAAAAGTGGGGGAAAAGTGATCGTCGGCCATTGGTTTCAGATCCCGTTCGACCAGAGTTTTGCATATCGCATACGCGGTTTGCGGGTTCACCGGCGACGTTTCATCCACATAATCGCTTTCTGCGACTCCATAGACGCTGCAGGACGACGTGTAAACGAATCGCTTGATCCCAGCGGCGCGGGCGATTTCAGCAAGTCGAACCGAACCTTTGTGATTAATATCGTAGGTGATGTTTGGTGCCAACTGGCCCAGTGGATCGTTCGACAACTCCGCCAGATGCACTACCGCGTCTGCTCCCCGCAAATCCTCCGCACTAATCTGCCGGAGATCCTTTGAGATCGTCAGCGGGGCGATCCCCCCCGCCCGGTACAACGTTCCTTCTCGATAAAAGCCGGTGTCTATACCCGTCACCTCATGCCCTTTACGCAAAAGCTCCGGCCCGAGCAGCGAACCAAGGTATCCGTCACAACCTGTCAGTACAATTTTCATAAAATGCTTATTTATATCAGTTGGTAGTATTTGGTTTTGTTGCCACGAAAATTTTCACGAGACGATCCGGGTTTGATGGACCTGGAATACGGCAGCATAGCGAATCTGCCAGTCGGATCTCCGCCGTTCCAACGGTTCCAGCCCCCACCATTGCCAGGGCCAGTCGGCACGGACAGACGGATCACCATCATGGATCTCCGCCAGCAACTCCGGCAACGGTTTCCAACCCAGGTCAAGAGCAACCCTGGTTCGAACGTCCAGATCAACGCCCGTGATAAAGAGATAACCCGCGGGCCCGACCAGACGCGCGATATTGCGAAGACAGGTTTCGGCTTCCCTGGGAGCCATATGGCAAAGGAAATTGCTTCCGACGACAATGTCCTGTGGGCCCAAAAGGCTGGCCCATTCGGGGTCAGTCGCGTCTCCACAGCGCCAGGTGATTCCTTCCCGTAGCCAGGATTTGACCCTGGCCTGATCACCTTCCCAATCAAACATTGCCCGCTTTTCCTGCTCCGTCATGCGGTCAAAGATCGAAGCGCCAACCATTTTGGAGGTGCGGGGACTATAAATACCATTTGCGGCAAAGTCCAAAATCTCTTTTGAAACATCCACGGCATGCAGGCGGACTATTAAGTCCGGACGTGCCGAACGAATGGTCCAGAGAATTGAATAGACCTCGGCTCCGACACTACAAGCCAACACTGTCAGGTTCACAGTCGCGCCGTGATCTCTCTTTGCCACCAGTCGCCTCATTAATTCAAGCGCGGGCCGGTTCCGGAAAAAGAATGTGCCGAAATATTGCTGGCGATTGGCATGCAGGCAAACCAAGGTGTGCAACCACGCGCCGTAGGAGCGGATGACGCGTAAATCACGCAGGCGGTCAGGAAGCCGCTGCCAAATTCGTTTATTCAGCCGCAAATAAAACTTCGCGGGAGATTTTCCCAGGATTTGCCAGCGTGCCGCCCTTGCCAGAATCGGATGAGATGCCTGACCGCTCATCATCACCGGCAACCTCGAACAGATTCCTGATGTTGGACTTCGCATGCTGACCTTTCGCAACCTGTCTGGCCCATTGATCCCGGCCCAAGATTTTAGGATGTTGTCCGGACGCTGAGTTTTGAGCACATGATGGCTCTCACGATTGATCATCGCTTTTCTCCGCAGCCGGTTGGGGCTGGGGCAGCAGGTGAGACAGTATGTCCAGGTACATCTGTTTTTGTTTCATCACGAACAGAAGCATCCAGGTGTAAACGCAGAAAACAAGACTGAGCCCCGCCAACAAGCACAGGCCGGGGGCCAGGCGCTCACTCAAAGTGAGTTTCATAAGCAACCCCAGGACACCGGCTGCCAGGCCCGATAGAAACGTTGGCCTGGTGGCCCGCCAAAGGTCCGTCCAGGAAATTCCCGTGCCGAGTTTTGACCAGGCTGCGATGGGAACAAGCAGAAGCGTCAACGCCAGCGAGTAGCCCAGGGCGACTCCTTTAGGCCCATGACTCAACCCCAGCACAATTCCCAGAATCACCAGTGGCGTCGTCGCCATGCTGATACTTAGTCCTCTCTTGATCCGGCCCGTGGCCAGAACCAGCCAGGAAAGCGGATTGGCCACGGCAAAAACCAGGGCGACGGGGGCGAGCAATCTGAAGATCGGTACTGCCGCCATCCACTTGGCCCCGAGCACAATGCGGATTATTTCCTCGGCGAATAACGCACAAACGACGGTAACGGGCATCGTCAAAGAGATGAGCAACGAATAACCTCTGAGGAAAGAATTGGCAAGCCGCGCCGCGTCGTGCTGGATCCGTGAAAGGGCCGGGAACGCCACCCCAGTGACCGCCGAATTCAACTGTTGCACCGGCATGGTAACCAACTGGTAAGCCCGCCCGTATAGTCCGAGCGCATCAGCCCCCCAAAAACGGCCCAGGAGGAGCTTCTCCGCGTTCCACGCCAAAAATACCACGAAGCTGTTGCACGTGGCCAAACCGCCGAAACGAACCATTGACAGCGCACCGCATCGGCGGCGGGGAAGTCCCGGCACCCAGGGCACGGCCAGCCATACCCCGACGGTCGTCACCATGGAGCTCGCCAAAACCATGCCTACTAACGACCAATAACGGCAACCGAGCATCGCCATGACAACGCCTGTCGCAGACCCGATCACCAGCGACAACACGTTGATTTTTGCCTGCGAGGCGAATCGCATGCCGCGCTGGAGCAGCGCCCCGTGTTGGGCGGCCAGGCCGGTAAACAGAAACGTTATCCCGGAAACGACGCCCACCCAGTGCAACCGCGGCTCGTGGTAGAATGCGACCAACAGGGGCGCCGAAACTGCGCACAGGATGGCCAGCACGGTTCCAACCGCGACGTTGATCCAAAAAAGGGTTGAGGTCTGCTCGTGCGTGATCTCCAACCGCTGAACGGTCGCCATTCCCAGGCCGGCATCCTGAAAAATGGTGAGAAAACCCGTTACCACGACCACCATTCCCTGCACTCCAAAATCCTGCGGCGAGAGCAATCGTGCCAATATCATCGTCGTTGCGGTCTGGACAACGAACTTCACGCCTTGCGCCGCCAACGTGACAAAACCACCTCTCACGGATCTCCGCTTCAGATCAGCCAGCGGGGGATGCGCCAGCACATGGTATCGGGTCGAACGCCCACTCACATCTGCCATCATAGACCTCTAAAAATAATATCGTACTGTTCAGCCAAAGTTCGCCGCGACTCCTCGACCTTTCGGCCAATCATGGATTTCAATCGATCGGCATTCCTGACTGCGCCCTGAAATTGCTCGATTAATTTGCCGGCATTCATCCGGTTGATGTCGTGGCAGTATTCCGGCAGCCCCATTTCCGCCATCAGCGCCGCGCACTTGTGATGAAACGAAATCGCAATGACCGGCTTGTTCAGGAGCAGCGCGAACACAATATTATGAAAACGGGTTGCCACGACGATGTCACTTTCCGCAATCTGGGAGAGCAATTGTTCAGCGGAAAACGCCGGTTCATCGAGAATGCGGCCTTCTCCCGATGCCCCCAGGGACGCCTTTAGCCGCGATTTGAACTCCTCTGAGGCAGTCCTGTCGCTGACCTCGCCGATGATCAACCTCACGTCATAATCGCGCGCCAGCAACCATTGCGTGAAGGTCACCAGGTTATTCAGGTATTCCTGATAAGTATCATCACTTGGGTCTGCCGCGCTGTATTTGCCCGCGTACGGCATCAAACCAAGGGCGACGACCCTTCTATCGCTTCTTCGTTCGCCACGATGAGGCAACATTGCCTCGGGCAAGCCAAAAACCAGATCCGGATAGACCGGGTCTCCGTTGGTCGAAATCCCAACGCTTTGAAGATAATTGAGGCTGGCACGGTCTCGATAGGATCTGAAATCCGCCAAAGAGAGGGCGGACTTGACAAAATATCTTCCCAGCACCCCGTACAACGGACCTGCCCCAACGCTGACAAAGACCAGCTTGCAGCGACGGAGTTTCGCGGCCACCGACCATTTAAATAAATTATAAGGTCCCCAGTTCAGAAGACCGTAGGCGTCCGTCAACAATCCTGTCCCGGGAATAATAAGCACGTCCGCTTTCTTGAGCGCCTTAAACGCATCCAGCCAGCGGCAAAGCTCGCTCGGTGCCCCGATGAAAACCCGTCGGAGCAACAAGCCGAACCGCGTGCGGAAATTTCCGCGTTTGATCAAAGTGCGACTGATGGGAACGGTTTTAATCTTCTGGGTGGCTGCCAAAGTCTCGGGCCCCGTGCAGATACAGGCAACCTCGGCTTCCGGCAACCGAAAACGAAGATGATGGAGAATAGTCTGAAGCGTAATCTCATTGCCAAAATTGGGCGAGCCAAAATGCCCGAAAAAGCAGATCCTTTTCCGCTTCACCGCACCCGCATTTAAATTGATTCCCATTTTTGTCAAATCCAGACTCTTTACCTCAGGATGATCAACGCATGCCGTCCAGTTAGTTGTTAAAACGCCTGTCTCTTCCCAGAACCCTGCGCATCGGAGGAAGCACGGTCTCCTTGATCCGATCGAGCCAGGAACTGTTTTCCGTCCAGAGGCGCCAGTTCACGCGAGCAGAGTTAAAGTCGTTTAAGGCCGAGAATCTCCTGGCTTGTTTGAGAGCCACGTAGGAGGCAACCCGGCGGGCATGATTCATGGAGAAGCCGGGGTATCTTTTGCGAAAGACTTCTGCCACCCGCAATAAATCGCGAACATTTTCCCCGGAGCGCAACACCGTGGAGGTATCGTTTGAGCCAGTCATTCGGTAACACGCCAGAACTCCTGACGAGAGAACCCCGCCCCCCAGGCAAACAGCCCGTGCCCACATTTCCCGATCGGCAACATGCACCAGTTCAGTCAAGTAACCGCCATGCGCCTCATAAAATTCACGCCGGATAACGACTCCGGGAAATTGAATCGGCGTGTCATAATAAAGCGACTCGACCGAACGCCCCGCGCTTTCCAATTCTAAAATTCTTGGTGTCACGCTGGTAATGACATCGCTTTCGTCAACATAGAAGCAACGAGTCGCGAGCAAAGCGGTGTTCGCGTGCAACCCGGCCATCCGTTCAATCTCCTCATAAAAGCCGGGTAAAAGGTAGTCGTCACTGTGCAAAATATGAATCAGGCGTCCACGGCTCCTTTGGATGCAGGCATTGAAGTTCGCCACTGCACCCTCGTTCTTCGGTCGCCGATAAAAGGACACGCGGCCCCCGCCGACGGTCCCCACCAACGCCTCGGGGTCGCCCTCGGTTGAACAGTGGTCAACCACTTCGATCTGCATTTCTTCCGTCCCGCGGTCCTGAGCCAGCACACTTTGTAGCGTCTTGCGCAGGTATTCCCCCGAGTTGTAGTTGGGGATCATCACTGACCAAAGAGGCCGGGCAATGTCTTCAACTGCAGGCTCAACGCGCGGAATTGCAGGCCCGATGTCTTCTGTTTCTCTCATCCGCAGTGTGAATTCCAGTTCCTCATAGGAACCGTAAAGAGATCAAGCGGCTGCAACTTCCGTTCGGCGATGAACTGGTTTGCGTCATCTCTTCCCCGCATGGCGGCCCGCCGGCAACGCATGGCGAACAGGCCATTTTTCATCCCGTGTAATAACAGCCGCGGATATTGCAATGGGTCGAAACCCGGGCGCCGGGCGCCATCCCGCAGAAAATCGAGCACTCCATGCGAAAAGGCGTGGGCGCGGAGCAACCGGATGAAATAAGCCTGGCTCAATCGCTCCGCCGATATCAAATGCGTAATCCGTAATTCTGGAAAAATGCCGAAGCCCAACCCGGACGCCGCCGCGGCCCACGAAAAAACATCGTCTTCGCCGCAGAACAACTGCTGTCGGCGTCTGCCCAGCACGCTGTTGGCATTAAGTCGGGCAACAAGTTTATGATAATGCCCGGCTACCGGCCTGGTGACGCACAGTCCTGCTCCCCAGGGTGTGCAGTCAAAATCTTCGGTGTTGTTGGTCCAGCGGGCGGTCGGAACCCGCCGCAAGGCCAGCAACGACAGATAAGGATTTAGTTCGGCGGGCGGCGACACCTCAAATTCCGGTTCCAATACACCGGCGCCGAACACACCCAGATAAGGATAAATCGTCGCCAGATATTTGGCGTTCTCGAGAAAGTCCGGGAACAGCACGTTGTCATCATCAACAAAAACCAGGAGTTCGCCTTTTGATTCCGCAATGGCGCGCAGACGGGCCGGTGTTAAGCCGGGTTGATCTTCGCGGATATGCCGCGCATTCGCGTGCCAACCCAGATCCCATCGGTCGGCAAGCCGGTCGGTGCTGGCATTGTCAATCATCAGCAATTCCCACTGCCCCTGCGACAGGGTCTGTGTTCGCAGGGAGCCCAGGGCGCGGTCGAGATAATTCGGCCGTGGGTTATGGGTGCAAACCGCGACAGAAAGAAATGTCATGGGTAACGAGGTGTAACGATCAACAGCCGGCGTCAGTTTACAACCAGGTTCGAATAGACTCTCGACGTAATGGCGGCGACTTTCGCCCAGGAATAATGGTCGTTCGCATAATCCCGGATTTCCGGACGGCGTTGCTTCAGGTCCCGATACAAATCACTGTCAAAATAGTTCTTGATTGCTCCAGCCAGCGCCCGCGAATCTTTTGCGCCAAAGACGAAACCGGTCCTGCCTTCGATGATTTCCTCCCGCAGCGAGCCGACATCCGCCGCGATTACCGGCAAGCCAAACCCGTATCCCAGTGACAGCACACCGCTCTGATAGACGTGAGTGTAGGGCAATACCAGCACGTCTGCCGCCTTGAAATAAATCTCGGTTTCCGCATCCGGCACGTACTCTATTTTCAGGACCATCCTTTTTCGCGTCGGGCTGTGATTAATTTTCTCCAGTAACCCTCGCCAGTAGGGTTCCGAGTCCTTCAACCGCCCCGCCACGACCAGGTGAAGCTTTAAATCTGTCTGTCCCACCAACTCAAAAGCTTCAACCAAAAATTCCAGCCCCTTGTAGGGCGCAATGTTGCCAAAAAACAAAACCACTCTGCCGTCCGGAGCCAAACCCAGCCGCTGCCGCGCCTCGAAAGTGGTTAGTGGCGTGTCAGGCACCGTACGGTTGATGCCGAAAGGAATCACGTCAACTTTATCGCCGGCAACGCCAAACTCAGCGATCGCCTCTTGCTTCATCCGGTGGGTATGAACAAAGATACGGTCACACATCCGGTACTGGAACCCAAGCGTCATCCGGTTCAGCAGCGAATCTTTTCCGTCGCGTTGACCGGCGTTGATATTGTGCGCGGTAAGCACGACCTTTTTCCCCAACAACCGGTAATACAGCATCAACGCCGTACGATCAATAATCTCAAATTTGTTGTTCCACAAAATATGGAACACGCGGGGTCGGGCCGTGGCCGCGTAGACCAGCAGCCGGACATAGTAGACCAGCACCCGCAAAACTTTTCGCCACCATCCGGCGCTGGCATTCTGATCCCCGCGGAGGTTGAGGAAATTTATGCGCGGGTTGTTCAGGATCTCTTCACAACACAAATCAGTGCTTCCGATAAAATCCACCGGCAAACCCGCAGACGTGAGCGCAGTCGCCAAGCCCAGCGCATAAGGCTTGTCTCCGCCGCCGGTCAGCAACGCCACTTGGGGCGTCGCCAGACTCAGTACGGAAGGCCGGGCCTGATATTCAGATGCCATTGGGCAGAAGGCGGAGGGCCGAAGAGCCTGAAGCGGGCGCTGCATAACACCTTGTGTTCTCTCGTAGGCTCTGGACCCGGAAACAAAGGGAAATTCTCAATGTTTCGCCGAAACCGACAAACCAAGCCGGGTTATGACGGCGCTATAAACTTCCTCAACGCTGATCGCCGTCGTGGCACGACGGTCGTACCCCCGCTGGTAGAAGAATTCTGCCAACAATGGTGAGACGACTTTTTTTTGGATGCCGTAGTCATAAATCTCCCACGGACTGGTACAGGTGAACAGGGTGACACACGGTGTGCCGCTTCCCAGCGCGAAATGCATTGGCAGGCTATCGCCCCCGACCAGGCAACGATGATTTCTCACATCGCACAGGTGTTCCAACAGAGAGGAACGTTGAGGAAGCACATTCACGGTCAGGCCCTGGGCTTCAAGCTCGTGTTTCAGTTCTTCGTAATATGCCCAATTCTTCATTGGCCAGACCGGCCCGGCCTCTCGCGAAATAGCGACGTCCCCCGCCAAACCCGTCTCGACCGCCTGAGGGTGCAGATATCTCTCTCCGGAGAACTGAAAACCCAGCCCGGCAAAAATGAGTTCCTGATACGACCGCCGATTTTGCAATTTCAGCCGGTCAGCCTCCTGCCGGCCATAGCTGCTGATGAGGCTCAGATCAAACCACTGTTTCGAATTTTCCGTGTATCGCAGCGAATCTGCGTTTTCGCAATACGCCCCGAACAACTCCGCGCGATCGATTTTCCCGAGAAAACAGCCTACTTCCATGGAGTCCTCAAGATTGATTACCAAATCATAGCGCCGGTCCTGCGTCAGCTCCCGCTGTTCCCAGGCAAAGCAACGCAGACCTTCCTTCAGATTCTCCAGCAGCACAACGTTCCTGGCTGCCGTCAGCCAGGTGACATTGCCATGCAAGCGCCTTAACAGGGGCGTGGTTCGCACGACGTCGCCTGTCGCCCCAAGTTTCACAATCAGCGTATTCATCGTTGCTGGCAGAAGATTGTCGGCTTCATTCAGAGGTTGGAATTTGACGCCGATGCGGGCACCGGCAAGTTTTACAATCGAACTGGAATTGGATTTAAAGGTTCCTGCTACTGTCTGATGATCCACAATCCGGCCTTTCAATAGCGTACATAACTTTATCCAGGCGCCGGATGAGCGCGCTTTTCATATCGGGCAGCAAAAACAGGGCGCGTTTGGCCGTTCCCCAACCGAAGATTTTTTGAATCCAATAATATTTCCAGCTGGCTCGCGGCGCCTCCAGCCGCCCACCCAGCCCGGACGCCAACTGTTCCATTTGCTTAACAATGTCTGGCCGCTCGGGACAGAAATCCAACATGTATTTCTGTAAATACCTTACACAAGCCGCCCGGCTCCGCTCGCTGTCCTCGAGAGATCGCAGGTATTGAATATGCAACTGCATAGATACAAATTGTGCGTCCATCTTTTTGTCCGATCGCCCGACATAACTCAACCGGTTGGAACCGACGTGGCGATAGTACACTTTGGCTTCCGGCACGAACTTGACTCTGTCGCTCGCCTTCAGAACGCGACAGAAATATTCGCCGTCATCGTCCCCCAGCAACCTTGTATCCCAGGGCCCGGCCGCCTCCGTCAGTTCGCGACTGACCAGCCACGTCGCGGTCTGCATGTGACAGTTTTGCCCCATTTTCCGCAGCAGCCATTCCACCGGCGACAGATCCGCCCATAACGGCGACGGGCGAAATCGGGCTGATCGAGTCCGATAATAGAATGCGCCCCAACTGCCGGAGCACAGCGTTCGTTTGCTTTGACAACTGTTTAAGATTTCCAATTGTCGGCTGACTTTGTCACGAGCCAAAAGATCGTCGGCATCCAGCCATTGGATATAATCGCCCTGGGCCAAAGAGAAAGCCTTGTTTCGCGCGGCTGCAGCTCCTTGATTTTCCTGTGTCGCCACCGATACGTCCCTCGCCGCAAACTTCCTTGCTACTGCCAGCGTCCGGTCTTCAGAACCATCGTCAACGATGACAATCTCCTTCCGCGGCCAGGTCTGAGCGAGTGCCGACTTGATCGTATCGGCGACCCAACGCTCCGCATTGTACGCCGGGATGAGGATGGACACCAATGGAGTCACTTCCAACTAAGGCCGTTTATTGCCTCACAAACTGTCGCTTCAGGTATTGGCGAGGCCAACAACAGAGCTGCGATCATTTTTCACCGCCGCCTGGCTAGCGGATCCGGTTCAGGCTTTTTGCGCCTGAATCAAGGGCTTTGTTGGTGGAAACCGGGTGGCGGCTCCATGCCGCCGTTGGTCGGATATTCGTACGCACCAATATCAAACGGCCCGGTGTTGGGTCTGGCACTGCCGTCAAAATCTGTCGGGACCACGTTGAACAAGTTTGTGCCCGCCCCAATCGGTGCGCTGCCCGCAACCAAGTGGTATCGGTGTAACAACCCATTCAGATAGTATGAACTGCTGGTTGCCAGATTATATGCTCCGGCAGGACCGATGTTGTTCAAGATGGAAGCGGGCACCCCACTGTTAACAATGGCAATGGACTGAGGCACATCCACAGTGTTGTTGTAAACGTAACGGGTATAATTTGCATTGGCCGATTGGCCGCCAGTATTGTTTATCAAAATGCCATTATTTGTCACATTGTAAACGATATTATTGTAGTACTGACCTCCCGTCGCGGCGCGGATACCAATGTAAGTATTATAAACCAGGTTGCCTGCAACAACTTGATTTGGATTACTCGGCCAATAATTATACGTTCCTTCCTCATCCACCTCGATTGCCCCACCACCTGCTCCATACGAATCCTGGGCCAGATTGTCTGAGTAAAGAACATTGCCCTGAACGGTCACGTTGTAGGTTCCACCCTTCAATTCTATACCCTCATCCTTGGTGTTATAAACCGTGCACCCTTGTATGGTGATATTATGAGCATTATCCAAAATGCCGGAACTGTCACCCTCTCCGATATACATTCCCTCGCCATTGTACGTCCACAATCCCGTATCGTGAACGGTACTGTTTACCACCAGAATATTATAACTGTTATGTTCAATCTGAAATCCCTGTTGCCCAATGTCAGCGAAAGTCATGTTGGTCAGGACTACATTGGTGCAAGCACCCGCATAACCGACGATCATCCCGATATTGTTGCTCATGATGGTGAGCCCCCCGATCACAAACCAGTTCAGTCCATCCAACGAATGAGCGCTTCCACCAATATTGTTGGCATTGAAAACGGGGGTTTCGCCCGGATAGGCCTCAACGGTGGTAGGATAGCCCGCAGAACCGCTGGGCCCGTAAATGTCAAAGATTTGACTATAGGTGCCACCCCGGATGTAAAGAACATCACCTCCATTCATCACGCTGGTGGCATGATCCACCGTCGCCCAGGGTGAGCTGATGCTGCCATTGCCCGTGGAGTCATTGCCATTGGGGGCAACGTAGTAATAGTGAACCGTCTGCGTTGATGCCGTCACGGTCAGGATCGCCGCCAAGCTCGTCGCACTGCCATAACTGTTCGTCACAACGACTGTATAGATGCCCCCATTATTGATCCCGACCGGTGCTATCGTGTAGCTGCTATTGGTCGCGTTGGCAATTGCCCCTGAGTTAAAGAACCACTGATAAGCGAGGGGCGCTGTTCCGCCGGCCGTGACATTGAATGTTATCGAACCACCCGCGGTGTTCGTCTGGCTGGTCGGGTTGGCCGTAATCGAAGGGGCGACTCCATTGGTAACGAAAAGGTAAGCGTTAGACGAGGTCGCGCTGCCATAGGCATTGCTGACCTTCACATAGACCACGCTGTTGGAGTACCCGATCAACGTTGCCGGGGTGGTCCATGAACTTGATGTGGCTCCGATGACGTTGGTTCCATACCAGGACCATTGATAAGTCAAAGTACCGGAACCCGAGGCTGTGACATTGAACGCCGCGGTTTGGCCGGCCACAACCCAGGTATTGACGGGTTGAGAAGTAATTTGAGGCGGGTTAGTCGTTGATGATTGGGTCCCTCCCAGAGGATAGGGATAAGCCAGCGGAGCGTAACTGAACGGCGGCGCGGTAAGATAATAGTCCCGATTTTGCTGAATCACAGAGTCGCTGGCACCAACGGAAAGTCCCGTGTTTCCCCAAATATAAGTGGGAGATTGAACCTGGGTCGAATAGGTAGAATAGAAATGCGTCGGGCCGGTCCAACCTTGCTGGTCAAGTCCTTGGTAACCAGTCGGGCTCTGGCCGGCAATATTCCCATCATATTGGTCGGGAAACTGGCCATAAGGCGCATAGGAGGCATCCTCCCGATAATACTGCATCAAGAAAGCAGAATGCCCCTGGCTGCCGGCGAGCCACCCGACGATTGTATTGGACCAGACCAGACCGGTTCCCCCGCGCGAATTAAAAACATCATTCCAATAAGGCGGATTTGCGCCATTAAAGTAGACTTGATTCATGTAAATCTCGTAGGAATGAGTGCTCCGGTAACCGCCCGAATCACATCCATGCCAGCCCCAGTCTGCATTGGTGATGATATTATAGCGGAACACAAACTTGGCGCCGCCGTAACAATCAATTACCCCATCAGGTTGATAGATCGAAGTATTTATCGAACTGACCGTATTGTGCTCGAAGAACACATAATTCGTGGTGCCGTAAGTTGTTCCATAGTTCCACGCACTGGTGCCGTCGCCCGTTCCGAATATGCTGACGCAATCATTCTGGTCAAAAGTGAAATTGTTGTTGTCAATCAAACCTGTCCCAACATCGGAGCCGAATACTGTCATGCCCCCGACGCAATTAAAAATATTCGAACAACATCGCCAGAAACTGTTCGGATTGCATTGCCACTCAATGAAACCCGAAGTTGGGTTGTCCGCATAACTTTCAACAAAAGTGAAATTCTCGACCGTTACTGATTTGTTGGGGGCGTTGACGGACAGGATCACAGTGTTCGCTCCGCCCCCCTGGGTGATGGTTGTCACTCCACCGGTGTTATTACCTCCAACCAGCGTTATTCCCTTTGTGACCGAGACCGTCGTGCTCCAGGTGGCCGAGCCAATCGGCACAATCACCACGTCGCCATCCGAAGCCGCGTTGATGGCAGTCTGAACATCGGCGGCCGCGGTTGAGGCGGCATTTATGATTGCGCACCGAGCCGTCCATCCGGATGCGGAGAAAAAACTGATTAAGCACAACAAATTGGCCAATCTGGTAACGGTAAGTTTCCTGTCTAGCTTGTCACGCGCCCCGCAATGTCTAACAACTGCGTACAACAATTCAAAAATCCTGCTCTTTGTCATCGTATCGGAAATAGCGATTAATCGGCAGCGATTTCTGAACATTTATCATGCCAACTCTTAAATTCAGCGGCGATCCTCCAGCGTATGTATCAGATTCTGCCAAAAGATACGCCGGCATTTTTCACAAGGAGCGTTCGCCAAAAATTGTCCACATTAAAGACACGCAGCGATGGCCTGATACGTTCCACACCCGCATCAAAATTTGCCAGTTGATTGTTATCGGCAAGCACCCAGCTTCGTTTCGGAAGCCGGGTATGGTTCTGTTTGCCCCGATTCCTCCGGCACTTCGGCAACGGCATGTTCACTGTCCTGCATGGCCACCAGCCACAGAGCAAATGCAACGACACTGCCATTGCCAAAGGCAGCCTCCGTGTAATTGTACACAATCCCACTGAAGAAAAGCGCGGCGACCAATGAGGCCGCTGCGTTCCCGGCAACAATTTGTTTCAAAGTGCTCCTGCCCGCCGCCAGGAGCACCGGCAAAAGCAAACCGATTCCGATGAGCCCCTCGTTCAAATAAATCTCCAGGAAGCCGTTGTGGGCTTCGGTGACATTGAGTCGTTCTCCCAAGGCGTGGCCGGCACTGGTCAGCCAGAAGCTGGCAAAACCAGTGCCGATCAGGGGATTTGTGCCGACGGCCAATGTCTCCGCCCACACATCGGTCCGGTCCGTCAGGTTCACGTTCCGTCCCATGCTTGACGTTACGACCTGCCTGAGATCCGGCAAGTAGAAGAAGAGAAACGATATCACAAGCAGCGTCCAAGACAACCACGCCAGCCGGACCGGGTTGACTCGAACCCAATTCATTCGCGTACCCAAAAGAACCGCCGTGCCGATGACGAAACATCCCACCGCAGTCTGGCTGTTGGCGATGTGCAAGATCCATAAGCACATGGCAAGGATAAGCAATTCCGGCAACCCTTCCTTTACCCATTTCAGCCAGCCGGACCGCTGCCGCACCAGCAAACTCCACAGGATGATAAACCCGCTTAACATGGCCAAACGGCCCAGGGCGTTTTTGTCCGAGGTGACCCCGCAAAATCCCGTCTCCCCCGTCCATTCATTATAATACCGGCCGAGATCGAGATAGTATTTAATGAACAAAACCGAAATCGGAATCAACACGTAGGCACAGCGCAAGAACACCTGCCGGACGGCTTCACCGGGGTTTTCCTCCGACAAAACGAGGAGGATTATCACCAGGTTTCCAAAGTCCCGGAACCATCTCTTAAAAGCGACGAACGGGTAATCCGACCAAAGCACGCTCACCAAAAGAAAGGCATAAAATAACCAAAGCCACGGGTTTCGGCGTATGACCCCGCTCCAACTAAGCCCACGCCGCATCAGAACAAATAGGGCGGAAATGATCAGCACCAGGAGAATACTCCGATCAATCGGACTTCCCTCCTCCACTGAAACCGTCTGGCCAGCACCGACCCCCGCGTCGAACCAGGATCCGATGGGCCTCGCAGCAAGGGCGCAAACCCAGATGACCGCCAACCATAGGGCCTTTGTAGTGTGGGGCCCGGCCTTCGTGTTCCGGTGGAACAACCACAGAATGAAGGCCAGCGTCAAGCACGATGCCAAAAAGGGGGGCATACGAGATTATACCAATCGAATAAAACTAGCGGCCAGCCGTCAGGCGGTGTTCGAACGCCGCCGCCGGGCACGAAATTCCAGCACCGATTTCCTCGCCTTCTTTAATAGATTGGTGACCTGGAGTGGTACGACCGTTTTCCATCCCTTGTGAAGGCGGAGTTGTAGCGCCAGCCTCCCTTTGGTGGTCAGAGGCACAAAATATCGCGGCACTCTCAGTTCGGTGAAACCGGAATTGTGCTTGAAATCGCCCAGGGAACTCCCACCCCAATATCCATAAACCAGATAGGGAAGCTTCCTCTTTTCACACGTTTGCACGCTATGTGCAATCAGCGCGTTGTTGATGGCTTTGTCCCGATGCGACAGTTTCGAAAGAAATTGCCCCAGAAGCCCAAAATTCCCGGCATTCCCCAGCATCACAAATCCGGCCAATTCGTTTCCGCAATAAGCGCCGATAAGATCTTCCCGGGACAGGAAACGCGAAAACTGACGCTTGACGGTTTCGAAGTCTTTGCCGTAGTGCCAGAATGCGCGGCCCTGCCGAACCGGCGTCTCATTGAAGATCTCAGTCATTCCCCGCACAAAATCGTCGTTAAAAGTGCAATTGCGCACCTGAATTCCCGCCTTTTGACTTTTCCGGATCATGTTCCGGGTGGTTCCTTTGATTTGCTTATTAAACCAGTGTTCATACGTTGACACCGGCAGGACGGCGAGGGATTCCCATTCCAAAGGGTAGGCGTAGCGAGGTTTACCGTCCGGCACACGCTGCCAAAACGAAAAAATGTCCGGCCGCACATCAGTCGCTTTGGTCAGGGTCTTGATCACTGATTCGGGATCGGTCACGTCCTCAAACCACTCGTCCTCGAGTTGGGCCACGGAAACCAGTCCCTTGCTGATCACATAAGTCTGCCGGCCGACCTCGACACAGCGGATTTTGGCCGGGCGCCCGTCCACCAGTGTTTCCTTGGTGAAGGCGCGCAGGTGGCACTTGGCGGCAAAAGAGCCGGTTTGCATCATTTGACTTTCCTTTATCATGTCGATTGCACGTGGTGCGGTTGCGCGCCACCGACACGCAGCCACTCTTCCAGCATGATCAGGCTGAACAGCAGCTTGTGCCGGTTGTGCCGGCGCGATTGATGTTCCGCCAAAAGTTTCCGGACCGGTTTGGGGTCCAGCAGTGAAAACATCAGGGACTTTTCATCCAATAACAAGTCGATCATTTTTCCCCGGGCGGTGTTGTTGAACCATTCATCCACCACGTTCACCGCAAACCCGCGCTTCTTGCGTTGCAAAATAACGCGCGGCAACAGTTTTGTGCAGACGCGGCGGTGAAGCCACTTGCGTTCGCCACGGCGGACTTTGAAAGTGGCATCCAACCGCTGTACATATTCGACAACGGTGCGATCCAAATACGGCACCCGCGCCTCGAGGCTATGCGCCATCGAAAGCTTGTCGGCATACATAAGCAATTCGTCCGGCAGCGAAGACCGGATTTCCACCAGCTGAAAACCGCCCAGTTCATCAAGTTTCTCCATCTGGGGCAGGAGCGGTTTCATGGATTGTACCAGGTCCGGAAACGAGCCGTTGGCTTCACGGAAAAGGCCGTCCACCGTCTCCTTGGGCGCGAGTGAAAACACATCCTGATATCGCTCGAGCCGGTCGCCCCCTCCCAAGGATTGCACGCCGCGTTTCAACGTTTCATTGCGCGGCAGCCTGGAAATGACGGAAGTCGCCATGGATTGGAATCCCTTGGGCATGCCACGCCAGAGATTTCCGTAGCGAACGCCCAGATGCCGTTTATAGCCGCCGAACAACTCGTCCGGCCCCTGGCCGATCAAGGCGACTTTCACGTCCTGCCGCGCGCGCCGGCAGACAAAATACATCGGCACAATGGACGAAGCGGCCACCGGTTCCTCCAAGAATTGAACAATATTGGGCAGTGATGTTTCGAATTCCCGCTGGTCGAGCCGCACCTGGGTGTGGCGGGCACCCAGGTGAGAGGCGGTTTGGGCGGCGTCAACAAGTTCATCGTCCGCAAAGCTTGTTCCGTATCCGATGGTATAGGCCGGCCAGTCGCGGCCATGCTCGTTCATCAGCGCCAGCAGAAGACCCGAATCCAGCCCCCCACTCAAAAGTATCCCGACGGGCACATCGGCCAGGAGATGCCGCTTGATGGCGGCCCGATACAATTCCAATAATTCTTCCGTTGCCTCCGCGTCGCTGCGGGGAGATGAAAACGGTTCCGGTTTGAAATTGTACCAGCGCGCTTCACGGCATTCCCCGTTTTCTACAATGAGCATCGTCCCGGGCGCCAGCTTGCGGACTCCTCGAAAAATGGTCAAAGGCGACGGGGTGTAGCGAAACCGCAAAAACAGATTCAGTCCCGCCGCATCCACTTCCGGCCGCGTGGCTTCCGCTGCGAGCACCGGCCGGATTTCTGACCCGAAACTCAATTTGCCGCCGGCCAGCCGGTAATAGATCAGCTTGATGCCCATCGCATCGCGGGCGACCACAAGGCGTTTGCGTTTTACGTCCCAAAGGGCCGTGCCGAACATGCCGTTGAGATGGTTGAATACCTCCACACCCCATTGCTTATAGCCGTGGAGGATGACCTCGGTATCAGAATTCGTGCGGAAACGGTGGCCGTGGGCCTCGAGTTCGACGCGCAGTTCTTTATAGTTGTAGATTTCGCCGTTGAAAACGACCCAAACAGACTCTTCCGCATCCGACATCGGTTGGTGCCCGCCGGACAAATCAATAATCGAAAGCCGGCGGAAACCGAAACCGAGCGACCGGTCAAAGAAATAGCCCTGGTCATCCGGACCCCGATGGACCATCGTTTGTGTCATCCGGCGGATGATTTCCTGATCCACCGGCTCGTCACTGGCAATTTTAACCTGGCCGCAAATGCCACACATAGCTTCAGTCGGACTCGTGCCGTCGAAGGCTCAAATTTTTGGGGAGGCGGCCCTTCATTTTAATCCAAGTACCCGGAGTTGGAGTCGAGAAACCCAACTCAGTTCGCTAGTCAGCCGTTTGCCTGAATGTTTTTGCCAGCAGCCTGCCGGCCCGCAGGGCAAAGCCATTGCGGGCAATCACATTGTCCCGCAACTCCGATAACCCGCGCCGGAAGGCAACTGAGACTTGATATTTAATGCCTAAAGACGCCGGCCGCTTTGGCTCAACCGGCATGGCCTCAATGCGGACCCGGATGGTTTGTGGCCGGTCGAGCCGGATTTCGAACGCGAGGAATCCGTTCCCCCTCGAAAACCCGATTTCTGTACCGTCCACAGTCACACGCCGAATGACAGTGCTGTCAGGCATCCTTCGGATGAGTTTATAGTCCATCGGCGTCTCGGATTTGTGAGACAAGACAAATGTGTCGGTGAAGAAGCGCACCTCCCACCTTGTTTCGGCCGCCCGCCGCCTTAAGTGAGTTTGTGTTACCGCATCAGCCAGGGGTGCCCAGGTTATTTCAGGGTGAATGCCGGTTAGCCCGGCAGCGAATTTCTCCGCGCCGCCCGGGCCATTCCGGAAGAATTCGTGGTGCTCGACGAGGATGGCATTCTTCCCCAGGAAGAGTGACATTGCAAAAACGGACAGATCGCCCCCCGAATAGTGCCGTTTGAAAACGGGAAATCCGAAAAACGAGTCCTGCGCCGGAAGCAGCAAGTCCGCCCCTGAAATCTGGGGTGAAATCAAACCCCTCGGCATACACGCGGTGCACATCAAGCCCATAAACCGGCGGCTGTCGGCGAAAGCGCGCATCGCTTCCAGAGAATATTGTTCCTGCGGGCAAACCATCAACGGCTCATAGTCGAGTCCAATTCGTTTTGCGTGATCCTCCATGCGTTGGCTCGCGACAAAATTCTTGCGCAGCAATTCCTCGTAATCCGCCGACTTGAATTCATTGTTGGTGTGGTCGCAACCATGTGCGCAAACCGAGAAACTGCTGGTATAATCTCGAAAGAGCCTGACCTGATTCGGGCGGCTCCGCCAATGATTCCATGGAATGAACGCCAGCGTCACCCGGTATCCATGCCGCTTGGCCGATGCAAGCAATTCCGGAAATTGGATAAAGCCGTAACGTCTCCTCAGCAACGGGTCGTCAATGACAATTCCCGCGGCGGGAGACGGATTATGCCAGCACCGGTCTCGAAAGGCAAACCTCAAAAAAACGATGGCAGGTATATATTGATCGGCGGCTTCCTCGAACTCTCTTTCAGCGGCGAGCGGACGATGGACGTCAAATACGTCGTCCGTGCACCACAAAAACACATGGGCCTGGCCCACCCGCGTCCTCACAAATGCGGGTGCGTCGTCCAAACTCATGATCATCTCCGCGCCGGCCCCCGGGCCAGTCACAAATGCCAGCGCTTTATCCCGCTTCCTGGCATAGGAAAAGGACGCCAGTTCACCAACCAGGGCATGTGCATTTGCGGTGAACCGCACAGAAACCGCCTCCGTTCTGCGTTCAACCCCGCGCACAACTTCTCCACTCAAAGTTTGCAAAAACCGATGATCAGAGTCATTGACATGCCTGATCAGCAGCAACACGGCCAAATCACGATGCTTGAGTTGCGCCGCCAAACGTTCGAGTTGTTCCGGATCAAACCGCCTGGCCAGACTGGCAACGTCAAGCACAACTCCGCTTTGTTCTTTCGCCGCGGAAAGGATAGACTCCAGACTGGCCGCTTCGACACATTCGGTTTCCACTCCGAAACATTCCGCCATTGCGGCCAGGTGCTTCAGCGCGTCCGATATCTCCCCGTGGTAGAAAATCTTCACTCCACCAAACCTGTTCGTGTTGGTGCGCCCGGCGGTCTGATCGGCCTGAGAGAATGGAGGAATTGGTCCATGGTAGTTTGTTCTCCCAACGTCACACCGCAGGTAGCAATCGGTCGCGCCGGATTTCCTTGAACCACCGTCATGGCCGGCACGGACGTGGACACCACACTCCCGGCCGTCACCACAGCTCCCCGGCCAACGGTAACATTTGGGAGAATGATTGCTCCGGGGCCAATAAATGCATCGTCTTCTATCACAATGCCGGAGGGGCCGCGGAAGTGCGCTATCAGGATCGCCCGAATACTAATGATGACATTATCACCAAGCTGGATCAAATCCGGCCGGGAAGTCTCCAACAATGCCTGATAGCCGATCCAGGCATTTTTACCGATCTTGATTCCCCGCCAGCGATGAAGCTGGACCCGTAACGATTGGGCGCCAGGGGCGTGGAAAGCGATCAATTGAAGCAAACGATTAATGACGCCGGTTAACACTATTTTATCAATTTTTTGATTTGAAAGAACAATCAGTCCCTGACGAGAGGGACGCCCGCTTCGGCAGCGGAAGGCTTGCCGGACACCACATCAAAAGCATCTTCCGGCGGCGTGATGAGCTTTATCACATCCGGCAGGGCATACGGGTTCACCGTATCCCAGGTGAAGCGCCCGTCCTTTCCGGCATCGAATCCGGAACCTTGAAAGAAGGCATGGCACGGCGCGTTTTTCGGCGTCGACGAATAATCCGCAACGACCCGGGCCAATCGGGAAGACTGCGCCCATTTCACCGCCCAATGCAGCATGGTTTCTTCCACTTTTCGACCCATAACGCGGCAACTTAGAACAAAGTCAACAATCCGCGCGTTATCCCCATCCGCCGCCATGCTCAAAATGCCGGTCAATCCCGAATCACCAAACCGGTCCGAGACGCTAAACACCCAGGAACGATGGCCAGGCTGGCTCGCCCATTCCCCGAACTCCTGTTCAGTCAACCGCCGTGTACTCAAATTCATCTGGTTGGTCTTGTTCAATAATTGGGTCGCTCTCCCAATATTTGACGCCCCAAGCAATTCGACTTTTACCGTGATTTGCAGCGTCCGGAGCCACTCCTCCACCGACGAAGCTTGCGCCTTGGAATCGGTCCTCTGCCGTTCCTGTGAATACATCTCGGCCCGCCGGCGATCTTCCTTGGTCACCAGCGGCTGTTGAAAACAATCCAGCTCACACAAGGCGCGGAGGTATAAACGCGCATCCACAGGCCATTCCGGAACCAAAACCTCCGGCAACGCTTGCCGCACACGGTCCCGTTCCACCTGGTTATCGTCAATAAAAACGACCGAGTCCAAAACGAGATTTAATCCCTTTGTAAGTTCGACAATATTCCGCGCCTTGTCATCCCAATTGATCCGCCAGGCCGCAAAATCACCCCGCCGCAAAACCATTTCCGGATGGTGATCGATGGCCTGCAACGCCACCGTTTCTTCGTTCTTGCTCGCAATCGCCAGGAGCATCCCCCGTTTGGTCAGCGTTTTCAAACCGCGCTGGAACTCGACAAACGCTTCTCCCATCGGGTCGTGGCCGCCCAGAACAAGGTTTTGCCAGCCGACCTCGCCCACAATGCCGCCCCACAAGGTATCATCCAAATCCAAAACGATGAGCTTGCGCGACCCGCCGCCAATACCTCGAATCGCCGCCTTTATCTCCCGGGCAGCGATTTTAAATACCTCATTTGCAAACGGAATCTTGCCCGAATGCCACAGCCGCTCATTAAAAGCTTTCTCGCCGACCATCTCGATCCAGCGCGAAGCATGTAGCGGAACGACATTGGGAATGCCGCTCAGGCTCCGGAGCAGGCGCAGGTTGGCTTGCATTAACAATCGCGAAACTCCAAGCCCCGGCGCCAGATCCAGCAAACCATGGCCAAGGTGCATGGTTGGTACGTTCCAGGTTGGCACAAAGATCGTCTTGGATAATTTGCCCGCCCGAGCAATGGTCTCCGCATAATTGTCCACCTCGCGCTCGAGGTTCGCTTCTTCCACTGTATCGCCGTTCAAGGCCTCCCGGAAGCCTGCCAGAACGGCCTCCGGGCGGGTCCACACGAGCGTAAAATCGGGAGGCGGATTCCAACAAGGCAATGTGGAATCAAGCAACGTCTGAGTCACCTGGCCATAGGGGGCAACCTCGCACCGGAATAGTGGTGGTTCACGGTTGTTGGCAAGATAAGCTGACAGATTCTCCAGATTGAAATCCGAGATCAATAATCCCCGTTGGACCAGTTGGTTCATGGCCTGCTGTAGAACGGTTCTGCGGCGTCAGAGACGTGACAACGAGTCGAGGTACTCAATCAGGCTCTCAACGGATTGGAACGGATGCCTGCCGTTCTGCGGCGGGTTCGTTTGTGCCAGAATGATCCGCTGGCCGAACCGGTCAAAGTACTTCTCTTCAACCAAAGACACGAAATTGACGAATCCGAGCGAATCCAATCCGCCTCCTTGTTTCAAGATGACGGTTTGAGGGCTTTTTTCGAGCCATTGATCAGGCGCCAACATTTCGTTGACCCCATCAATGCTGGCATAAATTACTTCGGCAATCTGTTCCTTTGAAGGTTTCATCATCTCATCGAATGGGTTTCCTGAACGTGCAAAAGTTCCGTGCAAGCAGCCGCTCTATTCACAGTGAATTCATTCAGACAAAACGCCAGCGCCCGGAACATCTGGGATTGCGCCCAGCGATGCATGGGCACGTTGTCCCAGCCCAGAATCAGCTTGCGTGAACGAAAAGAGCCGTCGCGTTTGATCCAGTCATTGAGGATGCGGCTGACGACGGTTTGCAAAGTGCCGTCGAGCAGCGGAAATTGCTTTCTCAGCAGGAGACACAAATTGACGCATTCCGCACAGTCGTAAAGCTCGCATTTATAAACGGTCAGGCGCGGCGCTTTGGAAAACGGTCGCGGCAGGCCGTCCTCGGCAAACAGATTCTTCAGGTAGTAATCCACACCGCGCTTAAGTGCGGTGAGAATCCCCGCCTCGCCGGTCAGCCGGTGGATTTTTGCCAGCGCTTTCATCACAAAACACGTGTGGAAATGGTCCACAAAATCGCGCACGCCGTCCTTGGCGTAAGGCCAGGAACCGTCGGCGTTTTGCGCGGCCAGGACGAAATTCACGTTGCCGCGGGCGACGTCCAGCAATTCGTTGTCATCGAGGTACTTAGCCGCACTTACCAGCAGGGTTGCGCGGTAGGCCGAGGCGTTAACGACGCCGCCTTTGTCGTCAGGCGTATAGGAACAGGTATTCGCGCCTTCGGAAAATTTGAAATCTTTGATGTCCGTTATGGCGTGGCGCGCGATGGATTCAAGGACGCATCTCCATTCAGCGCGCGGCTGTAACTGATCAATTTGCAGAAATGCTTCAAAAACATAGGGAGTCGTGGTGATCAGTGGCGTGTACGCCCTGATAACGCCGTTGCGCGTGACCCAGTCGAACGGATAGCCCCAGCAAAATTCCTTGAACCCGGGACTTCGTGTTTCCTTGAGCACACTCAGGAAATGAACCGCCTTGTCAAGATGCGCCGGATTACCGGTCGCTTCATACAGAAAGGCAAACCCCATTGCGTAATGCGCGTCGGCGATCGGCAACCGCATCCGGTGGTGGAACAGCCGGCGCGCAGGCGGAAAAAATGCCTCGCTGAAAACCATCGGCGCGACCGCAGCCGTACCCAGCCATTTGTTCCGGTAATAAAGTCCCTTCGCACGGCTGCCCGCCGGACCAGCGTAATAGGATTGGTGGTCCCACGAAGTTTCGCCGTAGGCTTCGAGCCATCGGGTAAAATTCGTCAGGACGGCAGAAACCTTATCCGCAGGCAGCGACATGTTGTCGGCAATAGCCATCTAGTTTTGGTTTTGCATCCCGTTTACCGCGCGAAAGTTATCCACCTTCTTTAAACGTAAAACGGTGCGGATGATGTTCCTTAATTTTTTCATCTGCTCGGCGCGGTGAAAGCGCATCAACTCCGGTGATACGGCCCGTTTTGTTCGCCGAACAGCGGCCCAGCAGAAACCACAGAACAAGGCGAGGCCTTCGATGATGAACGGCCGCTTCGCCATGCGGTAGCTGACTCGAAACAGCTGCCAGATCGGCGAGTTCCCAAGGTAATAATCTTTTTCACCGTAAGAAAAAACGGCTTTAAGCTTGTTTCGCTCAGCCGTTCCCAACGAGCGGTAATGATGAAAACGCTTTTCGGGAAAAGAGCGCGTTTTCCACCCCTTCATCCGCGCGGTTGTGACGGCTATCCAATCAATTCCCCCCGCCTGATTGGGAACGTAGCCGCCGATCTCCTGAAAACAGTCACGGCGGAAAAGTTGACATCCGCCGGCCACGTGGTTTTGGCCCTCGAAACTGTCCCGGGCTGAATCATAGCCGTTCTCGATAAACGGAGTGCCCGCCACACCGAGCCTGGGATCTTCGCAAAACTTTTTCACCAGGAATTCCAGATATCCGGCATCGAAGGACAAATCCGCGTCCAGGTTCCCGATCACGTCAAACTGGAGCGCTTGCACCTTTGCCAATCCGGCATTAAACGCGTGGACTTTCCCGGCAAAGCTGCGGTTCAGATGTTTCGGACGGCGAACCAATTCAATCCACGGACAGCGCCTGGCGTAGGGCTCGATAATGTCCGCCGTGCGATCCGTCGAGCCGTCATCCACAATCACCCAACGTTCCGGGAGGAGCGTCTGGGCGGTCATCGAGTCGAGCGTTTTGGCAATGAAGGCCTGCTCGTTTCTGGCAGGGGTGACGAGGACGTATTTCATGGGCGCGCGTTTGAAGTCAAGGGACGGGCCTCAAATGATCCGGATGGAGCAACCGGGGCCGACGGGCCTTCAGCCGAGTAAATCCGGGTAAATATTTCATCCATGATTCGAGCCGTCAGAAGGATTTCCCGGTAAGGAATGGGCGGTGGCCCGCCGGAACGCACACTCTGATAGAAATGTTCGATCAACTCTTTCAGGCCGGCATCCTGGTATAACCGTCGCCCCAGAAAATTGCTCACATTGACACAGGCGTTCCTCAAATGCTCACGGGCGTCAACCAGCGGCGGCACAAAATATGTCAGGTAACTTTTGCAGGAACGGTTTTTATGGCGCACCAGGCTTCCGCTGGCATGATCCACGACCAGGGAATTCGCCGGACCGCAAATGCGCAGTTCATTCAGCCCGGGGCGAAGCTGGGTTGAGAAACAAAAGAACGCGGTGGTGCCTGCGCTGTCCCGAATCAAAACTCTTAACTCATCCAGCACTTCCTGGCCGCCGAGGGCTCGCAATTGAGGACTCTGATGGGCGGAGGCCAGGACTTCAGTAAGATCGTCGTCGAGAAATTCGGCCAGTTTGGCAATGCCATGACTGATAATATTGTGAAACAACTGCCCTGGCAATTGGCGCACCCAATGGTTGCGATTGCCCAGCAGCGGTCCCACGTAGGTAACGTCGTCCAGGCTGTAGGAGAAATGACTTTCCAAATGAACCGGTTTTCCTCCCAAAAAGCCCTGTTGCACCAACCGCCGCATTTCAAGCATTTCGAGGGTGAACTGCAAATTGTGGCCTGCAGTAATCTTTAAGTGCCGGCTTTCAGCGAGACGTATCAGCGTTTCCGCCTCCGCGGCTGTGATCGTAAAGGGTTTTTCCAGATAAACGTGGCTTCCTGATTCCAGGCACCTTTTCGCCAGTGAAAAATGGCTCTGCGGTGGCGTGGTGATATGAACGACGTCCGGTGATGCAGTTTCCAGCATTTGATCCAAACCAGAAAAGCAATGCGAAATGCCGAAACGTTCGGCGAGCTGTTTGGCCATCAGCAATTCCCGATCACAAACGGCCACAATATCGCAACCGGGGATCCGGTGGATGGCCGGCACATGTTGATCGGCTATCTTGCCGCAGCCGATGATGGCGGTTTTTAACATGGGATAGAGATCAGGAACGGAAGGGGGTAGACGAAAAACCCGGAACAGTTCAGTTGAATTGAGACAGGAATGCGCTCATGGCATCGCTCATATTGATCCGCGGCTCCCAACCAAGCTTCTCTTTAAGCTTCTGATTAGTGTAGCGATTTCCTTTCCACTCGGCGGCACAACGACGACGGTTAAAGACCGGAGGCAACTGGCCTTGCGACCATGCGGAGTACTTTTCCCACAACAGGCTAAAAGCATACGCCAACGGATAGGGCACCGGGAGTGCGAAAAAGGGATTTACCTTTTGCCGATACGCTTGCAGGAATTCCTTGCTGGTTGGCAACTCGTTGTCCACCACATTGAAAACTTCACTATCCACACCAGGTGTGATTCCTGCCAGGACAATGGCTTCGGCGCAATTATCCACAAACGTCAGCGGGAGACGGTTGGAACCGCCGAGATGGATGAAAAAGCCGAAGGTATTTATTCCCACCCGGCCACTTAACGCCGGGTTGCCACAGCCAAAAACCGCGCCGGGACGGAGAATGACGTAAGGTAGATTTTGGCTTTCCCCATATTCGCGGACGATCTCCTCCTGCTTGGATTTGCCAAAGCCATAAGCATCGTGGCGTGCCTGGGGGGCATCCTCCAGTGGTGAGTTTTCGTCCAGTAGCGAGCCGCGTTTCATTTTCCGGTTGGAATAGACGGCAAAGGAGCTGATGTTAACAAAGCGTTTCGGCTGACCTCGTTCCAGAAAAGCCTCGATGAGATTGCGGGTCGCCAAAGCCGAATTCATGAAAGCCCCGGCAAACGATTTCTCAATACCGGCGGCAAGGTGGTAGATAATGGAAACGCCCGCCACTGCCTTCCGGCAATCGTCGCGCGAAAGCAGGTCGCCGGCGATCAATTCAACGTGGCGCCCCGGCCGGGAACGCTTCAGAACACCTTCCAGCCGGGCGAGCTTGCTGGCGGGCCGGACAAAGCAGCGGAGATTGACGAATCCATATTCGAGCAGTGTTTGCACCACCTTGGAGCCAATGAACCCATTGGAACCGGTGACCAAAAGGCAGTCATCTGGCACGGCAATGAATTTGGAAATGCTTGTCAATGGTTTTGCGTCAGCCATGGCACCGAATTGGATTGCGAAACGAGAACCTTTATGTAATTGCCGCACCTTAACACGGGCTGTCGGATTCCTTGGCGTCCAGGTCAGCTTCTGCCTTTGACATAGCGAGTTTGAAAGGCAACCCGACGTTTCGGCTCGAACCGACACAACCACAACCCGCCCAATCCCAGCCCAAGCAAACAAGGCATGCCAGGTTCGGGAACAAACGTGGGGGTAACAACGTTCGAAACCGGATACGCGGTGCCGGAGGCGGACTCAAGCGAGGCGCCGCTCGGGAGTTCGACGCTGCTTAAGACCGCGCCGCTACTGAAATCGCCGACGACCCCGGTTTTATCGAAGGTTACGAGCCCTGCCGCACTTGGCCCAACGTACTGGCTCGGAACCGTGGTGTCGGACCCTGTGAGTGAGACCGTGAATGTGGCCGTGCCGGTCATGCCAGTCGGCTGGCCCAGGAAAGTGATCGTATCGTCCCAAATGGAAGCAGCCGTGGCACTGGCGTAGGGATAAGACGCATTGAGCTCCAACAAGCTTTGGAAGTTGAACGGTGTGCCATAGATGAAGGAAAGCACCCCGGTATACAATCCGTTGACCGAATCGCCCAGCCCCGCTTGAACACTGACAATGGTGCCCGATTGGCTCCCGCCGACCATGTTCCAGTTGAGACTGTATGACGCCGAAGCGGTGGGGTTTTCCCCATAACTCGGATTGCCGTAACCGACGGCATAGGCGTAGCTTGCCATTGCGTAGGCACTATTGAAGCCGAACGCCGCCCCCGCCTGGGCACTGGAGTTCCAAACACTGAAGCCAGATGAGAAGTCGCCGGTGGTAGAACCGCTTGCGTTGCTGGGATTGGATTGGGAATAGTTACCGGCATAGGCATCGCCTGACACCGTTGCTGTGGTATAGGACTGTCCGAAGGCTTTCGCGCACAACAGAACACCCACCATGGACTGAATAGCCAAGACGTACGGGATGTTTTTCATATTTGGTGACCTATGGAAAGGTCATTTTGATTGTTTGATTCAATGTTATTTACAGTTACTGATAGGAAATTTGATTACCAGATTTGCCCATGGCATTTCTGTAAGCCATCTTCGGTCGCCTGACCAGCCGGCGCGTGTTGTGAAGATTCTTTTCATGCCTCGGTCAAGGCGATGTGCCGGATTGACCTCGAACGGCATATCCAAACTTCAATTCCCGCCTGTTTTGGCAACGGTTGCATATCATGCCCGCGGCCGTAGCTGCACGCTGATTGGAATGGGCGAAAAGTCCCTTGGACGGCGGTCAGGACCTTCAGCTTAAACCGTTGCAACCCGGCGTAAATCAACCCCAGCCCGAGCAAGCCAAATGTTCCCGGTTCCGGCACGGGATATATGGTTCCGGACGCAGCCAGGATTGAGGCGTTTTCCGGCAGTTCGATATTGCTCAATACCGCGCCACCAGTGAAATCACCGACAAGCTCGTCTTTATCGAAGCTTACGAGACCCGCCGCACTGGGTCCAACGTACTGACTCGGAACCATGGTATAGGATCCCGTCAGTGAGATCGTGAAAGTCGCATTTCCTGCGGTTCCGTCCGGCTGACCCAAGAAAGTGATCGTATCGTCCCAAATGGAAGTAGCCGTGGCAGTGGCGTAGGGATAGGATACATTGACTCCCAGCAAACCCTCGATGTTGTAAGGCGTGCCATACACGAAGGAAAACGTTCCGGTATAAAGACCATTGACCGAATCACCCAGCCCTGCTTCAACACTGATAATAGTGCCTGATTGGCTGTTGTCGGCGGTGCTCCAACTGAGACTGTACGATGCGGAGCCGCCGGGATTGTCCCCAAAGCTGGGGTCGCCGTAACCGACGGCATAGGCATAACTCGCTTCGGCGTAGGCACCGTTGAATCCAAACATTGAATTTGCCTGGGCGCTGGAGTCCCAAACACTGAAGCCGGTCGAAAAATCGCCATCCGTAAAACCGCTTGCGTGGCTGGGATTGGACTGTGAATAGTTCCCTGCAAAGGCAGAGCCGGATACCGTTCCGCTGGTGTAAGGCTGTCCGAAGACGCTCGCACAGAACAGAACGCCCACGAAGAATTGAGCCACCAGGAAGTAATTGGCTTCTCCCATGATTTCAAACCTTAACAACTTTTTCTGCCGTCCGTCAGCGGCATGACTTTCCCAAACCGGCCGCCGTCCTGAAATTGCTGCTGCATAACCTTGCTGAGCGTATTCCTCTGTCAGGTCGAGAAAAACGTTTTAACAATCTCACTGATGTATTCCAGCATTTTATCGGTGATTTCCGGGTAAATTGGCAATGACAATATGCGCGACTGGTTGGCGTGGGACACCGGGAAATCCTCCGGGCCATGTCTTAAATAATCATAGGCCGGATAGAACGGCAGGGCTTTTGGATAATTGAGAACAGTGGCGATGCCGGCGTCCGCCAGGTGTTTCTTCAAGGCATCGCGCTTTTCCGTGCGGACAACATACAGGTGATAAACGTGATCACGATCCGGCGCCACTTTGGGCGTAACGAGGTCACCAACTCCTTTTAGCAGCTCATCATAGCGGGCGGCAACACGGCGACGAGCCTGGGTCCAGGCGGGCAGATGCGGCAGTTTGACGTTCAAAACCCCGCCTTGCAAGCCGTCCATGCGGCTGTTGATGCCTTCCATGACGTGTTCGCCTTTGCCTCCGTGGCGGGCGTAGGTAGCCATCCAGTCCGCCAGGCCATCGTTGTTAGTTACTGCGCATCCGGCGTCGCCATAGGCGCCGAGGTTTTTACCGGGATAAAACGAGAAGGTCGCGGCATCTCCAAATGTGCCAACGAGTTTGCCATTATAACGCGCCAGGTGCGCCTGGGCACAGTCTTCTATCACCCAAAGTTTGTGTTTCCTGGCGATGGCCATGATCGCATCCATATCGGCGGCCTGACCGTAGAGATGCACAGGAATGATGCCCACCGTGCGTGAAGTGATTTTTGCCTCGATTAACGCCGGATTGAGGGTGAATGTGTCGTCATCTGTGTCGCAGAAGACAACCCGTCCGCCCGCCTGCGTAATGGTCTCCGACGTCGAAATCCACGAATGCGCCGTGGTGATGACTTCGTCACCCGGCTTTATTCCCAGGGCGCGCATGGCAATATAGAGGGCGTCGGTGCCATTGGCGCAGGACACACAATGCTTTACGCCCAGAGTTTCAGCCCAGGCTTTTTCAAACTCATCAACCTGCGGTCCGCGGATGAAGGCGGATTGGGCGATGACTTCAGCGATCGCGTTGTCAATTTCCGCCTTGATGCTCAGGTACTGGGCATGGAGGTCAACGAAGGGGATCTTCATGGTACGGCCTGACCTTGTTTATGGCCGACAGCGGCTGATTGAGGATGCGGCAGTTTGCGCAACCGGCGCGCGGGGTTGCCGGCGTAGACGCCGGATTCGATGATGTCTTTGGTGACGACTGAGCCGGCGCCGATGACCACGTGATCGCAGATGGTTACCGGCAAAATGGTGGCATTTGTGCCGATGCTGACACGGTTGCCGATTTTTGTTGAACCCCACAGATCGCGGTTCTGGTTTGCCGGACCGCCGGTTCTAAAAAGGTCATTAATAAACATGGCGCCGTGCGAAATGACGCAATCGTCGCCTACCGTCACGAGGTCGCAAACGAAGGCGTGAGATTGGATTTTGCAGCGCCGGCCGATGACCGCGCCACGTTGGATTTCCACAAACGGGCCAATAAAAGTATCATCACCGATCACACACCCATATAAGTTGACCGGTTGGACCACCTTGACGTTTTTCCCAAAGGTCACGTCCACGATGCCCACAGAGCGGAGGCTCGGTTCAGACATAAGCCGGAGTGGTGCGATCCGCTCTTTTGCCCGCGGCATTCGCCTGTTCGAGAATGGACACTACCGTCCGGGCATGGGCCAGACCGGTTTGGGGCACGGTTCCATTCCTGACGCAGTCCAGGAAATGCTCCGCCTCGACCCGGAGCGGTTCGACGAACTTGACTTGTGGCAACAAAATGTCCCCGCTGCGATAGCTGAACTCGGGCGAACGCGGTCTGTCAAAATCCATGTTCTGGCCAAGGACCGCTTTCTTGTCAATGCCCTTGTCACAGATGGCAATCTTGTCTTCTGCGACGTCATCGTACACGACCATTTTTCGCGAACCAACCACAATCATTTTCCGGACCTTTTGGGGATCAAGCCAGCTCACATGGATGTTGGCGATGATCTTTCCCGGGTAAACCATGTTAAGAAAGACCACGTCATCTATTCCCTCCTGCATATAATCCATGCCCAGGCGATGAACCGACAGCGGCTCTGGATTGCCAAGCCAGAATTGGATAATGCTGATGTCGTGCGGCGCAAAATTCCAAAGCGCGTCAATGTCCGAACGGATGCGGCCGAGATTCAGGCGCTGACTATGGATGTACCGGATCTCTCCCAGGTCTCCATTCTCAATGAGGCTTTTGACATAGCGAACCGCCGCATTGTAAATGAAGGTGTGTCCGGCCATGACGACGAGTTCCCGTTCGGCGGCATGCCGGGCCAGTTCATCCACTTCCGCCACCCTGGTGGCCAGGGGTTTCTCCACGAACACATGCTTGCCCGCCTGAAGGGCTTTCTTGCTAAGCGCGAAATGGGTCCCGGCCGGAGTCGCGATGATAACCCCCTTGACTTCCGGATCGGCGAGGACGGTGTCAACAGATCCGACCGCCTGGCAACGGGGAAAATTCGCCTCGACATAGGCCCGGCGTTCGGCACTCGCGTCCACCACGTATTTCAGGCGGCAATTGGGAAGCGCAGTGTAGTTCCGCAGCAGATTGGGTCCCCAATAACCACAGCCAATTTGTGCCAATACCATCGTCTCGTTGTTCATGACTGAAAAGTCAACTTGCTTCCCGCCCCATTTTCACCGGAAGAGGCGGCTCAGAGCCGAATTTCCGTATCAATCTGATCGTCGAGGTTAAGGTCCACGAACCCTGACGCCAGTCGGGTGGACATGGCTCCCCTGCCGTTCGCCATCGCGGGTTTGTGTAGCCGTACTCGGAGACCTGGCAATTTATGGTCCGGCTTGACCGAGGCTTTGATTCTGATGTTTCCACCCTCTCCGGGCATGGTTTCCACCACTGCGGAGCGCCGTTTTCTGAACCAGGAAACCGCTTGATCAGCACTGGCAAACCAGGCTCCCCTGCCCTTTAATTCCCGCAGCAGCTTCAAATAGAAACCGTCCCACAACCGTTCCGGGGCGATACTTCGGTCATGCCAGTTAATCGTGAGGGCGCCCCCGAATTCGGCTGCATTGTCAATCAGCTTCCAAACCGTCCGTTTGGCATCCGCCTCGGAAAGGTTGAGATAATTGGGATAGAAGAGAGCGGTATCCATAACATGAAGCGGCAATTCCAGCAGATTTCCGACCGTCAACGGTTTGTATGCCTGTGTGGTTCCGGCACGGTACCCGACCGTCTCCCCATAGCCAACGGTTGAATCATAAGCAAAACCCGCCCTCTCCAGCACTTCGGGTGATTTCTCGTTGAAGAAGAGCCAATGCATTCGCACCCCGGTGATGGACGCGCCCAACGATTCCGTCACCCGAGCGCGCTCTTCGCGGCCCTTGGCACTGTCAGCCCAGGTGTCAATCCCGTGCAGGCCCACCTCGCAACCGGAGGAAACAACTCTCTGCAACTGCGGTTTCACATCGTTGACATCATAACGCGTGGCGCGCCTGGAGATGCCGTTGCCCGCCAGCGGGCGTCCCGGATAATTCTTCGTCGGGATGACAAAATAGGTTGAGGCCAGACCAGCCTCGATTTCGACATAGCGATCAAATTCGCTCCAGAAATCCTTCGCCATCCCCAGATAGATAAAAGGCAGTTTCAAAGCTGCCGTCCAATTAATGCACAAATCTTTCAACGATTTCCTCCGATTACAAACATTGACAACCGTGCCGATGGTGGCGCGATAGAGAAATCCCACCATGGTATGATCACAGCAATGATTCCGCAGAACCGGATGATCAATGTCGTGGGTCAAACAGGTTATAAAGTTTCGGCCCTGGGGACTCGGTGGGATTTCGACGATGGGAATTCCAAAACTCGTTATCAGCTCTCGCAGGAGCGCAATGTGCAATTCCAGCGTGGCGGTACCCGCATTGACTGCCGGTTGCCCCACTTCGAGTAGATAACGCATCTCTGCAAATAAATTGTATCCAACCCGTAAAATGGGATTGCTGCCGGACTGGATCAAACAGGCGGCAGACTCGCCGGAGCCTTCCTCGATGAGTGAAACCACCCGGCTCCCAGGGAACGTTGCGACCTCCCCATAAATTGGAATGGACCTGCTTTCATACACCATTATCGCACCACCGCCCTGCGATTTGACTGAAAGGCCGGCGGCGTCCGGTTCTGTCGCCTCCGCGCGGTAGTGCAGGACGAGCCTGGCCGCATTTGGCGGAACCTGGCTGCCGGTGCAGATCAAGACATCGTATGAACCATTGTTGCGATAGAACTCCCATGGGGTTTTGAATAATTCGAAAAACTCCGTTACCACGGTCTGCTCGGTTGGATGGACGGCGACTCCTATCATTTGACAACAATCATCGTGATTTCGATTAGCAGACGCGCTGCGGCAGACCCTCTTAAACGGCCCGGCCACTCTTCCCACCCGGTTCCCACCCGGCCAAACGGGTGTGGATATATTCTAATTGCGGGCAGCCAGCAATTGCCCCACCAGAGTCGTGAATTTGGCCCGCTCTGCACTCCACTTGTGTTCCCGATAGATCGCCTGCCCCAACCTGACCGTCTTTTCCACTTCTTCGGGATGAAAGCAGACATACTCGAGTTTGCGGGCCAGGTCGTTTGCGTCGCCCAATTCAAAGAAGATCAGTTGTCCATCGGAAAAGTAATCCAGAATGCCCGGCACCGCTGGAGCAATAACCGGTTTGCCCCGCGACAAATACTCGAAAATACGCGTGGGCGTATTGATTTCGGTAAAAATGCTGCGGCGATTTGGAATGATGCCGACATCGCACTCGTCAATGGCTTCCACGATTTGTTCGAGAGTCCTGGGGCCGAAGTAGCGGACTGATTTCTCCAGATCCGAACCGCGTACCGAATTCAGCACACGTTCCAGGAATGGCGTGCTCTGCCCGTAAATCCTGAGTTCGGCCCGGGGAATGGCTTGTTTGATCACCCCCAAGGCACTGACGCCGACGTCCAGACCGTGGCGTTCAACCAGCGAGCCATGATACATAATAACAAAAGGCTTCCCGTCGTTGCGCTCGATCGGGACTGGCGCGGTCTCCCGGTATTTGAAAATGCCTTCGTCGGGTGAATTCATGACCACGAGGACCTTTTCCGGCGGACAACCCCGGCCCGTAAAAAGCCGTTTACAGGCTTGATTGACGGTCAACACCGCATGGGCAAATCGGATGCTCCATCTTTCAAAATTCTTCAACAGGCGGACTCCGAAACTTTCCGGCGCCAGACCAAAGATGGTCGTCATTAACTCCGGCATGGGATCATGAAGGTCCAAAATGACTTTTGAGCCGAATACTTTGGGAACCACGGCGGCAAAAACGAGGATGTCCGGCATGTTATGCACATGAACCAGATGGTAACGGCCGCGCACAGAGCGAAAGGCCAGTAAAACAAGTGAAATAAGAAGAAAGGCAGCATATTGAAATACATAGGAAAATTTGCCGCCGCGACGGCGTTTCAATGAGACTCGCCGGATGCGGATTCCTTCGCGAGTTTCACGCCGTGGTTCGCCTTTGTCCTGCCGCAGACAAATAACCTCGACGTTCATTCCCAACCGAGAGAGGGCCTCGGCCGCACGGCGCGGCCGCGGATCACTTGGATAATGGGAAAAAACGACAACTGCCACCCGCTTGCCACATAACCATTCCGGATTCTCCCCCCCCGCCGTCACAGATTTTGAAGAATTGTTTTTAACTATCGGGAACACCCTCGGCCGTCTTGCCCCTTAAACCGGCGGCGCCTCCTGGGCGGAGCGTCTTGCCATCTCTACCGATTGCCTCTGCGCTCGCGCTTAGACAGGGTCAAAAACGCAGGCCTAGTCCAAAAATTCCTGATGCAAACGCGGCGGAACGTAATTCCGCGTTTTATTGAGCACGGTCCCGACTGTGGCCTTGGATTCGGCGAGCAACTGGTTCACCCGCTTGACCACATCCTGATTGGTTCTCTCCGACTCAATCACCAGCAGAACCATGTCCATAAGGCCAGAAAGCCGGGCGGTCACACTGGTTTGGCTAACCGGCGGCATATCAAAAATGATATAATCATAATCGCTGGCTCTAAATTTCGGCATCAAGGCTGATATTTTTTTGGGCAAATTTGCAGGCAGCATATCGCCGTTGATCTGTTCCTTGGCAGCGGAAAGGTGTGCTTTGACCAACGCCCCTTGTGCCTCGTCTGCGGGCAGGGCCTTGTTCGCCAACGCCTCGTCCAGGGTGCAGGCGGGTTTGCCCTTATGAAATTGCTGCGCCGCCCCCTGCTCTCCGCTGATATTAACAAGCAATACATTGCCATCACCCGTTTCGGACAATGAAGCGGCTAGGCCGGCGGAGATGGTGCTGACGCCAGCGCCCTTGTCACAACTTGTCACCGCCACAAGCTTGGGCTTGTGGGTAAAATTCCTTGTTTCAAAATATACTATTAAGCGGTCCCTCAGCCCCTCGGAAAACCGGCGGAAAGGATGTTCACGGCGGCTTAATTCAATATCGGCCACCGGGTGAGAGACGGTTTCCCCGCCAGGCCCAGGTTCACCCGCCGCCGCATCCTGCAAACGCAACGGATTTCTCTCCGCAGACAAATGACGGCGGCCGTTCTGCGCAATGGCGGGAATGGAGATGAACAATGGCAAATGCAATTTCGTTTCAATATCTGCGGGGCGTTTTATGGAACGATCCAATAACAGCTCGATGAGAAAAGCCAGCGCGATCCCGCCCAGGATGCCCCCGGCGGCCAGCATTTCCGCCTTCTTCTTTACCGTTTTTGCCCAGCCTTTAAGCGGCGGCGACGGAGTCTGGATAATGCTGATGTTCGCCGCTTTGTCCACTCCCAGCGCCTGGTCCATCTTGGCTTCCTCCTGATTACTCATGAAGTACTTGAGATTGCTCTCATCGAATGCCTTTTTCTGCTCTAATTCCGAAATCGTCATTTCCACCTTTCCAAAATTGGTCGCCTCCGACCAGACCTGGTCCAATTGCGAATTCAACTCCCGGATTTTCGCCTTTAACGCGAATATCTGCTCTGACTCGGTCGTCAAATCAACCACACTGCCAACTTCATATTGTTGGCCGGTTGGTTGTCCCAGGCCAGGGATTGGCTGGGGAATGCTTAACGCCGCCAATCCGGGATATTTCTCTTCCAGCCCTCGCTTGGCCGCTTCATTTTGCAAAATTTGCTCGCGGACCTGCTTGACCAGCACATTTTCCATGGTGAACCCCTGCTGCGTCAGATAATTTTGTTGTTTCCCTTCGAGATAAGTAAGCAGCTCGCAAATCCGTTTGTAATCAGCCGCCGCTTGAGCGGGCGCTTCAGATAACGTCGCAACGCTGGCAACATTGGTTATTTCGGATTTTGTCTCCGGGGAGTTTGGCAATCCTCCCAGCAACGCCTGTCGTTCTGCCAGCTCTGCTTCGGCGCCGAATATATTCTGGCGAATCGTGGAGATCTGATCGGCATACGCCTTTTGCGTGTCAGCCGGGGAAACAATGCCCGCCGCGGTTTTAATCCGCCGGAGCTGATCATCAGTCTGGGCCAGCTCGCTGCGCAAACGGTCAATTTCATTCGTTAAAAAAGTGCTGGAAATGCCCAACCCCTGATGCAACTGAACGTGCTTGGCCAGGTAGGCATCAATGATTTCATTCAGAACGGGTTGAACGAGCGTTGGATCTTCATTCTGGTACGTGATTCGAATGACACTGCTTAAGGGAACAGGTTCCACGGTGATGCCACGGCTTACCTTGTAAACCGCTTTATTGATGTCGGCCCCGCCTCCTGCTTTCGCCAAAATCCGTTCCGGCGTGATGACCTGGACTACTTCTTTGGCCAAATCGAGGCTGTTTAATGTCTGAATTTCCGTGTTGATGATGCTGACACTCTGCTCGTCCAATGGTTTTGTGTTGGACTGATCTCCAGGAGGGTTGAGCGATTTTCCTTCTACCACATATCGAATCGAAATCTCCGCATCGGATTGATATTGTGGGGGTCTGAACACGAAGAGGAGCAACGTGGCCCCCGCCATTCCCAGGACGGAAAAGAGAAGAATCATCCACTTTCGCCGGAAGAGAACGAAATACACGTCCCCAGGAGTCAATCCGCCCGCGTGCGCTTCTGGCCGCTTTTCGTTCATTGAAGACAGAGTATCAGATAAACCGCGTTATTTTTCCAGGGAAACCGGCTTCACAACCCGGGCCGGGTTGCCAGCGACCACCATCCCGGCAGCCACATCCCTGGTGACCACGCTGCCCGCCCCAATCATCGCATTCTCCCCCACGGTGATGCCGCATAAAATAGTAGCGCCCGAACCAATGGAGGCACCGCATTTAATCAATGTCCCAATGCATTTCCAATCGGCTTCCGTCTGCAATTGTCCGTCGCCGGCGACAGCACGGGGATAACGATCATTGGTAAAAGTGACATTGTGCCCGACGAAAACCTCATCTTCCAGCGTCACCCCTTCACAAATAAAGGTGTGACTGGAGATCTTGCAGCGGCTGCCGATCTTGACCCCTTTTTGAATCTCCACAAACGTTCCAATTTTCACGTCGTCCCCGATTTCGCAGCCATAGAGGTTGACAAAATCATAAAGCCGGACATTCCTGCCCAGCTTCACATCAGGAGCGATCCGTTGGAACAAAGGTTGTGAAGAACTCACCTAACGAACTGAACTTAACGCCCGCGTACCCGAAGCTTTATCTGCGATTTCCGAGTCGGCTCACGAAGGGGCTTCCCGGCTTTCTTTTCAAACGTCAGCAGGGAAAGGCGAAGTGCCGCTTCAGACGTGGTATTATGGCCATTACTCCCGTTCGTTTGGGTGGAAAGCCTGATGGGGGCACCGCCTTTTTTCAGGGACTCGGTGGAAGCTTCCAAAATTCGAACCAATTCTAAACCATCCTGTCCGTCCGTCAACGGCTGCTTCCGTTGCCGGATGCAATCCAGAAAATGCTGGCACTCATTTTTCAGCGGCTCTTCCTGCTTGATGTAGGGAATATAAACGTCCCCGTAGTGATAGGCATAATGAAACTCGGCGAAGGTGTCGTAATGCGGCGGCCTTTCCACCCGCGCATCAAAAATTCGGATTTTTTCCAGCGGCGAAACGTCGTCGTAAACAATCATCCGTTTGCTGCCCACAATGGTCATTTCCCTGATTTTTCTGGGATCCAGCCAGCTGCTGTGAACAATCGCTGAACGGTCCCGGGAAAAACCGAGCCACATCGTTGTCACGTCCTCTACTCCCGGCGTGATATGAGCGCTGCCCTGGCAGTTTACCACCGTCGGACGATCTTCCATGATATGTAGAATAATGGAAATGTCGTGCGGCGCCAGGTCCCAGGCCACGTTAATGTCCTTTTGGAAAAGCCCCAGGTTTAATCGTCGGGCGCAAATATAACGAATGTCCCCGATGTCACCACTCCTCACAATCTCCTTAATCTTGCTTACGGCCGGTGAATAAAGGAAGGTGTGGCCGGTCATCAGCACCAGTCCTTTCTTCCGCGCAATTTCGACCAGTTCCTGGCATTCCCCGGACGAGGAAGCCATCGGCTTTTCAATAAAAGTGTGTTTGCCGGACAGCAGGCTGGCTTTGGCCATTGCGTAGTGCGACTTGACCGCCGTCGCAATAATGACCGCGTCCAGCCCCACGCCATTAAGCATGTGGTTGTAATCCGTTTCTCCTTCCACCTCCGGATACAACGACTTGAGATGCGCCAGGCGTTGTTCGCTGACGTCACACATAATTTTCAGATCGCAGTCAGAAAGAGATCTGAAATTGCGGACCAGATTAGGCCCCCAATATCCGCAACCAACTACTCCGACTTTTATTTGTTTTGCCATATTTACAATCTTGGTTGGCTCCTTTCCAAATCCAAACGCCCCTGTCGCTCGGTTCGTACAATCTGCGCAAACGCAGGTTTCCTCATGGAATCCAACGGGGCAGGATAATTTCGGGAAGGAATCGTTTCTGAATGGACCGCTCGTGAAGCTTTTTTGGTCGAACGGCGTGTTTCCCACACTTGAGTGATTAAGGCAGGAATCGTTTGCAACAGAATCTTGATGTCAAACCACAGATTTTTTTCCCGCGCATACCTTATGTCCAATTGAATCATTTCCACGAACGTGGTCCGGTTCTTGCCGCTGACCTGCCAGAGTCCTGTCAGCCCAGGCGTCGTGGTAAACCGTTCCCTCTGCCAGGGCAGGTATTTGTCATATTCGTAAGGCAGGCAGGGACGCGGTCCGACCAGGCTCATTTCGCCGCGCAATACGTTGATGAGTTGCGGCAACTCATCCAGCCCGGAAGAACGAAGGGCCAGCCCAAATGGAATAATTCGCGGATCCCCCTCTGAATCCATCTTCGTCATCGGCCGATTCGAATCCATCAAGTCACGCAAATGCCCCTGGTGTGCCGTTGCGTCTGCGCCTACAAACATGGTTCGAAATTTGAAACACATGAACCGCCGCCCCAGATAACCAACCCGCTCCTGCTTGAACAGGACCGGGCCGCTGGAAACAACTCGAATCAACACGGCGATAACCACCATTAATGGCACGAGCAATGGCAAGGCCAGCAGAACAAGGCTCACGTCCAGAATGCGCTTCCACCGCAAAACATGTTTCGCTCCGGCTGGAAAAACTCCATACGTCATCTGAGCCTTGTCGGGGGGGGATGTCATGAAAGAAAAGATCACAAGGTCATTCGCAAACACTACGGGCAGGCGCAAGAAGAAGAAGCTGCATAACTAGGATATTGATCCGAAGGTCCCGGGTTTAAAGCTCACAGTTTGTCTGACATTGTCCGTTTAGATACAAAGCTCCGCACTTGTTGGCCGAAATAACTTTCGCCAAACCAAACTCCCCTGCTCCGACAACTTCACCGGAGTGTCCCTTCCTATGTGTTCCAACTTCAACCTGAAGCCGCGAAATCTCCCACACGCGGTGCCGCCAACATTGGCACCAACTCGGCCACCGCATTCCGTTCCAAGACCACCGAACTCTCGTCAATTTCCGCCGGGGTAGGCCGCCCTAAAACGTCAAGCAACACTTGAATGCGCTTCCGGGCCGGCATGACCCGCAAGACGAAGGCGCGCATTCCCGCAAAAGCGCCATCCGCCAGCAACACCTCATCGCCTGGCGAAATGCGATCTTCGACGGTCATCGTTTCTTCGCCGGCAAAACATTCTTTCAACTCTTCAATCACCGAATCCGCGATGGTCGGAATCCGATGGGCAAAATGCACGACCGCGCCAATTCCGTTTGTACGCTGGATTTCATTCAGTCTCTGCTCCATGACACAGTGGATGAAAATATAACAGGGGAACAAAGGCTCGTTAGCCCGGACGACTCCGCGCCGTGTCGCCCGCTCAATGCGCAAGCGGGGATGAAACACCTCCAAATTCAGGTTTTTGCGCAGATTCGCCGCCGCGATGTGCTCATGCTTCGGCTTCGTCCGGGCACAGTACCAAGCCAACGGTTCCGCCTGAATTGTAGAATTTAATAACATCAAATAACTTTCCCCGCTTTCTCTTTAGGGTTTTGGGCAAACAAAACGACAGCCCATGACTTTATATCCGCTCCCGCCCATCGCAGAGCCAAATCGCAGTATGATTTCCACCTCCCAGCAACTACTGCTGTTTCGAGCACAACCAGACTTGTATAAACCCTCCATCTGACAGGTGTGTTTGTTAAAACGTCAAAACGTCAACTGACAAACATTAAACCACACTCCCGAAGGTTTATCTACAGTGGCCAGCACTATTGTACTGTAGGTATAAAGTTTATTTTTATGTAGCGGTATTCGCCACATTGTGCCCTCCGCGCCTTTGTCCGATAACCACTTGGAGATGGGGTCCCGGCGAAGTGCTTTATAGGTTGTTGCCTTTGGGCAACATCTGAAAGCGAATCGCGTATTGAAGCAATTCCGAGGTGCTCTTGAGATTCAGTTTTTCCTTGATCCGGGCCCGGTACGTTTCCACGGTGCTGGTGTCAATATGCAACATCGCGGCAATTTGTCGCGTGTTTTGCCCTCCACCCATTAATTCAAATACCTGCAATTCCCGATCTGTCAACAGGTCCACCGAGAAATTAGCCGATGGCCGCGGACGGGAAGCAATCTGAGAGGCAACCCAGCTGGCGGCCTTCTCGCTCCAGTAAATTTCGCCGCTCAAAACCTTGCGGATGGCCAGTAGAATTTTTGCCGGCGGCTCTTCTTTGGGCACATATCCGCGCGCACCCGCCCGGATCGCCCGCTCAGCGTGCAACGTCTCTTCGTGCATCGAAAAGACCAGACACATGACCTTGGGGTGGCTGTCATTCATGTTTTTGATTAGCTCCAATCCGTGGGAGTCCTTTAAAGTAAGATCCAAGATCACCAGATGCGGTTTGGTTTTGGCAATCAGCTCCAAAGCCTCACTGCCATTGTCCGTTTCCCCGCATACGTTCAAATCCGGTTGCTGCTGAATGATGCGTTTCAGAGACTCCCGTACCAGGGGATGATCATCAACAATGAGAATGCGAATCTGATTGCCCGCCTGACTGCGGGATTCACTTATATTTTTTGCTCTCATGCCATTCGTCACGCCGGTCTTCGTTCACCGGCAACGGAACCGGGAATAATTGGCAACCACATCAGCTTGGCTCATTCCAAACGAGTTCGATAATGCAATTCCCCGCGATATCCGAACGAATTGCCGGCTGAACCTTCCCCGGGTATACTGTTAATCGCCTCGGTCAGTACCGGTTTTGCCACCCCCTGCCTGCCCTTTTCCATGTTCTGGCATCCTCAGTGCTTTAGACAAGCCATGACCCATGGACAAGCAACAACACAGAAAACCTCGGCCCCTTTCACAACGCTGACAGTACTTGTGGCGTCAATTATCATAAAACTGGGGACTCTTGTAAAGTGGCAAATTCCCACAGGCTATCAGGATGAAACCGGGTTTCATTTTGGGGTACAACCTGCGGAAGAAGATCTGAACTGACCGCCACTTAGGAAGTCACACGCCTGAACTCGAGGCCTTATACAGGTGCCCATTGCCAAAAAAGAGGACAACGTGTCCCGGGTCTTAAATACTCTTTAATGGTTCAGAAGCCCTGCCGAGAGGCTGGCAGGCTTAAGCCAAAACCTTTTTTGGGGGGGAACTGCGCCGGTGCAGGATCCTACAAATATTTTCGAACGCGCCTGTGGACAGCCAATGCCTTCAATCTATTGCACGCAGAGTGAACGGTAGAACCGCTGCTTGAATTTGCCTGCATCCGAATCAATGAACAAAAATGGGGCCGCGTTTGTTTGCAGCGAAACCCAATCCACCAGATCGGTGGATGCCTGAACCTCATATTGGTATCCAGGCACGCCGTTGACATAAAAGTTAAATTGATGCTCCAGAGGCGCGGCCACCGCCAGGGTGGCTGCGGCTGTGGGATAGACAGTCAAAATGATCGGTCCGCTGACGGATGTTCCGCTTTGATTCGATACCGCCAGGGTGTAAGTCCCCGACTGGTTTGTGGTGACATTCTTCAACGTCAAGGTGGCATTATTCGCCATGGACAGATTAACAGAGTTGAACCGCCATTGATATGCCAATGCCGACAAACCGGAAACATTCGCAATTCCGGCGTTAAGCGTGACCGTTTGGCCTGCCACCGCCACATAATTTGGCAACATATTCGTGCTGAGCGGGGCCGAATCGGTGACGGGCCGGACGCTGTCGGTGATCGAGTTTATGGTTGTCAGTGACGGGGATGTGTTTGCGGTCACCGACGCCACGGGGATGAGGGTGAAACTTGCCAAGGCCGTTCCCGGTTCGCTTCCCATAAAGATGATCTGGTGCTGGCCGGCGCCAAGATTGAAGATTTTGGGAACAAACTGGTCATTATTCTCACTGCCGTTGCCGCGCCAACTGACCATGCGCGGCTCGAATCCTGAGGTGATTGGCGTGATATCCCAAATCATGCTCGGGTCTTGTGGCGGGCCGTCAATATTGACGTAAAACGAATTCGCCCCCAAATTGGGCGCATTCACCAGCGCTTCAATTTCATAGCTGCCAGCGTTTGTAATCGTGAAATTGTAAACAGCCGTTCCAGCACCCGCGTCTCCGATGGACGGCAAGGGCTGATAGAAATAACTCGTCGGAACCCCGTTTATCAGGGTACTCGCCATCAATAAGCCATTCAAAGGCACAGACGTGGATGCTGCTGTGAAAGTAAGTCCAACATTGTTTGTTACTGTTCCACCTGAATTTGGCAACATTTCGACCATAAGATTTGTCTGCGATGCTGCCCAGGCCTGGCCATTACTGACTACCAGCGTCCACACATAACTGTTCCCAACCGTGTTCGTATCAAAATAATAGCTGATATTCGTGATCGGACTCGTGCCGTTTGTATAAACCACCGGCGCTCCTCCATTAATGGTGTAACTCCATTGCCAGCTCTGCGCATTGGTTGCAGTCGCAGAAAATTGAACTGTCGTCCCGGAATATATCTGCAGCCCGGACAAGTTCGGATCCACGTCCGGCGCGCTGACGCCGATCGCCGACACCGTTGGAAAAACCGCCGGCGCATTGGTCGCGCTGCCCGTCACCGTGACGTTGGTCCCCGCGCCGCCGCTGAAGGTCACACTCTGATTGTAGTTAGTCGCCGTCACCGGACTGAACGACACCAGCACCGTCTGGCTCTGGCCAGACCCCAAACTGTAACTCCCCCCACTCACCACACTGAACGGCCCGCTCACGCTCGCGCTCCCGCTCAACGTCCCGCTCCCCGCGTTCTGAACTGTAAAACTGTTGGTCTCGCTCGTCCCCACCAGCAATGTCCCATACCCGATG
>DATJNM010000051.1:0-35967 GCA_035508155.1 Candidatus Sulfopaludibacter sp.
AATTGTGGTGTAAAGTGGTGAAAAGCTTTTCATGAAACGACTACTCGCGCGGCGACAGGCAATATCTGCCCAAGGGAACCAACCTGAGCCAGATCACCCAAAGGCAATGCGATCGCATGGCTGAACAGTTAAACAACCGTCCCCGACTTCGATTGGGCTTCAAGACTCCCAACGAAGTCTATTACTAACCATTTTGTCGCACTACAATTGTGAAACTAAACGGCGCTTCATTTACCAATCGGCCACTGCTTAACAATTTGTCCATTCGGACCGGTTTGCCAAGCCCTCACCAAATGCCAAGGAGAATCATTTGTAAGGTGGCAGAGCGAGTGTTTGCTCAGGCAGCTTGACCAGAGCGGAGTGCATGGAGGCATGGCTTTGAAGTGGAGCGATGAGCAGTGATCGTCCGCCATCGTCAATTGCCGTTGGTCGCATGAATCATTGCGCAAGACCGCAGTTAAACCATGGCCGCGATCTGTCGTTTGTGTGCCTAAATTCCTGCCATTCAAGCGACAATAATTATTTGCATTTAATAGTCTAATTTGCTACGGTCAATGGCAATACAGGTCACAGCCAGACAGCGTGACGGCAGGGGGATTCTGTTTGTGCAGAGCAAGCAACCTTCCGAATCAAGTTGGGCCATGATGCGCCGGCCCAGTGCGGCGCTGGTTGCGTTTATCGGTCTGCTCCCGCACGGCGCTTCTCCCCACCACAATTTATTTCCCGTTCCCCTTTCCGTTCATCTCTCAAATCTTGAAAAGGAGTCATTATGAAAATGATATTCACCTCGATGAAAACCCGGCGCACGACACTCCTTAACGGAAGCAGAACCTGGGCAATGACCAGGCCAGCACCTGGCAGGAAGCCGGTTTTGACTTTGCTGATGCGACTGCTCGGGCGGCCATGCTGCCGCTGCCGCCGGCTTTTGGAGCCTTGAAACGGACAATCACGAAAACCCGGAACTCAAATGAAAACAACCAACCTGAAACAACTTGATTATCAACCAAAGCAATATTCGCTCCTGGCCGGATTGCTGTTTTGCGCAGCAGGCTTGGTTACGACTGGCGCCTCAACCACGGTAACGTTCAGTGTGGACATGACCACGAATTATTTGAACGGAACATTTAATCCATCGACCGACCTTGTCTATGTTGACGGAAGTTTCAATGGCTGGAAGGGGCTTTCGGGCGCAGTACAGTTGCAAGAGGTAGGCCTCGGCGCCCCATACATTTACACCAATACTGTTGACGACACAGCCGATACCAACGGCGTCATGCTTTATAAATTTATGTGCAGCGACAGCCTTTTTGTTAGTGGACCCTACGGTTATAACGGTTATGAAAGTCTGTGCGACAGCCGCGGCAATCGGGGCTTGTACCTCAATGGAAGCACAATGGCCCCGCCCACGCCGTTTTTCGGCGATTCTGGCAATCCCATAGTGGCCAACAACGTCACTTTCCAAGTGGATATGTCCCAGCAAATCAGTCTTGGAAATTTCAATCCTGCAACAGACATAGTTGATGTCAAGGGTCATTTCGACAATTGGAATTCTAGTGCCCCCTTGGTTCGAGAGGGAGCGAGCCAGATTTACACGAACACTTTCACAAGCATTGATGTTTCGCCCAATGCACACATGGCCTACGGATTTGAGCTCAATGGGGCCTTCCCGAGCTACGAGGGCATTAGCTCGGTGGATACGAATAATGACGGTGGTAATAACCGATTTTACACCATGGCGCCCGGCAACCAAACCTTGCCAGTTGCGTTTTTTTCCGATCAGCCACTTACCGCAGTGGTTGTCAGCAACATTACTTTCAGCGTGGACATGACCCTCGTGAGTTTCAGTGATACCAATTTTGACCCTAGCACGCTTACCATCAATGGCAACTTCTGTGGGTGGGGCGGTAATGCGTGCACGAATAATCCAATGGCCGCAAACACCAACATATACACCGCTATTGCTCTTCACACCGATGGATCGTCTAGCTTTGGTGGTTACACCGAAGCCTTGGGGTCCCTTCTGGACTACCAATACAGGTACTTTCATAAAGACGGTAGCGGTCCGTATTACGACCACGCTAGCGGTGGGGGTGACCGTTTTTATACGGTTGTCAATACCAACCCCAACGGCACCAATATTGCCTCGACCTGGAATGATGCTTCTTCGAGCGATTATTTTTTGGCGCCACAGGCGGTGACTTTCAGCGTGAACATGAAGAACGCCAGCGGTAATTATGAAACGGGAACAGATGGACACCAGTTCAATCCGTTCACTGACAATGTTTATATCAACGGCTTTTTCAACGGAGGTTGGTTTGCTTGGCAGAGCATCAATCCGAGTTTCTATCCGCCGGGATACCAAATGATTCGAGAGGGATCGTCTTCGATCTATACGAACACGATCGTAATTAACCCCGATACTGTGGACATCACTTACAAATATGGCGTCGATGAAGGAGGGGTTTATGGAGGCCCCGAAGATGATGAGGCTCCAGATGGGGTCAATCATATACGGGTGGTCCGCGCTTTAAAGTTCAGCCCATACCAATTCCCTACGGACACATTCGGTGATCAGTACAACGAGCCATATTTCAGTTCCAATTCGCCTGCGGGCGGTGACCTGACTGTCGGCGCAACTAACGGTGACAGTGTCCTTGTGACTTGGCTGGGCCGTCCGGGCGCCCATTTGCAGGTGAATACCAATCTTGTGAGTGGGTCCTGGCAGGATATTTGGGCAACCGATGGCACGAATTGGACGACGGGTTTCGGCTCGACCAACGGTTTCGTTAGTGAGACCAACTATCCGACTGACAGCGGAGCAGCCTATTTCCGCTTAGTTAAACCGTAGCTCGGCCAGAACACCGTAACCAATTTCATTTCCGGCTCGCAGATGTTTTTCAGGCTTTCGTCGCCTTAAACATAAAATCCATGAGAGCTTACACGACAACCGAGAAGATATCAGCGTTGACCAGTTGTCTAAAATGGTTTGTTGGCATACTGATTCTAAATATTCTCACCTTCTGGGTGCCCTTCCTCTGGGCGTCCGCGAATCCGGCAGCGGCGAACAACTTCGCAGCGTGGATTATAGTGATTGGATTTGTGCTCATGGGAGCGCTGACGATCTTTTTCATCAACAGATTATCCCGGGTCATCAAGTCCAGCGACGTGTGGCTTTATTGTTTGCCCGTGCTGATCCCCTTTACAGCCCCAGTAGCTTTGCTGCTTCTTTGCCGTAGGATCGTAGTTGCATCCTCAGTGATAGGCCACCGGATTGCGCTGGTTCCACCGCGGGTCCGGGCCGGATTCGGTTCTGCAATGATAGTCATCCTTGGCGTTGTCATCATTTGTGCGCAGTGTTCGGAGATCCGCAATCATGCGCGGCTGAAGAAAGCGGGCCAGCAAATTACCGGCACTCTGCAAATGGTGACGAGACATTATGTTTACTTTATCCCTTCGGGCTATTCCTTTATGGTCGCTTACGCTGGAAGGCTTCAAGATTTCACAGTGGATAAACAGCTTTTTCTGGAGAACACGCTTCCGGACGGCAAATTTTCCCAGCACCCCATCGCGGTCATCTATCTGCCGGATGATCCTGGCGTGGCAGAATTGCCGGAAATGCTCAAGGGGTCCGCATTTTCTCCGATTGACTTCCTGATTGGGGGGCTTTTTGTCTGTGTGGGCGGTTGGGGTTTCTATCTCGTGATTGCCAACAAACCGTGGTTCGCGGGCAAGAGCAGCGGTCTTGCCCGCCAGCCGCAGAAGGAGACACGCGTGCCAGTGAGAGCATTTACATTTGACGAGAATGGCCAAAGGAAATAAAGGGTCAGAATGCGGAAAGCCGGCATCAACGCCAGGTTCTACCGGTTTTCGTCGCCGTGATGCTTTTACCGCATTCAACTGTTGAAATGAAACCCAAACAAAAACCTCCCCGCTTGGCACACGCGGAAGGGGGGCAATTCACTTGCACTTTACTTGCACTTCTTCGTAAGTCGTTGATTATGAATGGAGCGGGTGAAGGGAATCGAACCCTCATCTCAGGCTTGGGAAGCCCGCATTCTACCACTGAACCACACCCGCCTGCGCAGTGCCTCGGCACGACTCGCCGGGCTGGCTAGTTTTTACCAGACCGGCGACCGGCTGGCAACAGCATTGCAGAGTTTCACGTGACCGCGTGCAAGCGATAGATGGCTTCGCGCAACCGGCGTTCAATGGCCACCTGCCGCTCGGGTGAAACAATTTTGCTGCCGTCGGCTTCACGAACATAAAAGCTGTCTATGGCCGCTCCGCGTTCAGTCACGATGCGCGCCCGGACGATGTCCACCGCCAGCTTCGAAAGGGTCTGGGAAATCATGTAAAGCAGGCCGAGATGATCCTCGGTTTCAACCTCGATGAGTGTGCGCGTCTCGGACACCTCGTTGTCAAAGTGAATCTGCGTCTGAATGTGTTCGCCGGTATAGGGCTGGTAAATCGGCTGTTGCGTAATCCGGCGGGCGATGAGCGCGGGCAGGTCAATGGCTTCGTGCGTCAGGACTTTTTCCAGCAACTCGGCAAATTGGTCGTGCTGTTGGCGCGTGGCGAGGTTGCCCGTGCGCCCGTCGTTCACGTAAAAGGCGTCCAGCACAATGCTGTCGGCGCGGGTGAAAATCTGCGCGCCCAGAATGTTCAGTCCGGCGGCGCTGAACGAGCCGGCAATTTTACTGAACAATCCGGCCCGGTCCCAGGTACAGATTTTGACGGCGTTGTAGCCGCGATCCGCCTCGTCCCGCCAGGCAATAATCGGCGAAAGGACGCGGTTGTCCTCGAGAATGAGCCGCTGCATGAAACGATGCGCGAGCTCAAGGTCTTCAATAATTTCTCGGGCGGCGCGAACCTGAAAATAGGTGTCCGGCAGGGTGCCAAAATGCGTGTTGATCTCCTCATCGCTCAGCGATTTTTCGGCCAGTTGCCTGACTTCCTGCAGGAGCGACTCACGCTGGGCTTGCCCGGCACGGACGAATTCCGTGCCGCCCGTGAGCAACACCAGTGCCCGCGCATGCAACTGCCACAGCAGCGCGTCTTTGAAGCCGTTCCAGAGTTTGTCGCTGGTGCCCTGCGCATCGGCGAACGTCAGCAGCGTGAGCAGGTCGAGCGCTTCGGCCGTCTCAATGTGATGCGCGAAGTTGCGAATGACGGCGGCATCATCCAGATCGCGCCGCTGCGAGATGTTCGCCATGAGCAGGTGGTTCTCGATGATGACCCGCAACGTGTGCGCCGTCGGGCCATTGAGCCGCAGCCGCCGGGCGACGCGCATGGCCATTCCGGCGCTGACTTGCGGGTGGTCGCCCCGCTTGTGGTGTCCGCTTTTGCCGACATCATGCAACAGCAACGCCAAATAGAGCAGGCCGGGACGCTCGAGGTTCTGGAACAGCGGCGCATAGTTTTTATACGGCAATTCCCTGGCTTCCCAGACGCGGTCGAGCTGTTCAAGGCAGACCAGCGTGTGCTCGTCGGCGGCGTACTGATGATAGAACTCGTGCTGCACCAGGCAGGTGAGCTTCCCGAATTCGGGAATGTATTTACCGAGGAAATTCACCTCGTGCATGGCGCGCAAAACGGGCGCGACGTTGCCGCGTTGTTCGAGGATGGTCAGAAACGTCTCCCGCACATGGGCGTCGTTCAGGAAAGCGCGGTCCACCAGGGAGAGTTCGTTGCGGATGAGCTGCTCCAGGTCGGGATGTAATTTGAGCCGCCGCTGTTGGGCCTGGAGAAAAACGCGCATCAGGCGCTGGGGCTGTTCCCGGAAAATGCGCCGGGAAACGGCGCGGATTTCACCGTTCACAAACAGAAAGCCGTCCACCGGTTCCGGCGCCTTGCGTTGGGGCAGCCACGCGCGCAGCGACAGTTTCCTCTGAGCGGGAGCCAGCAAGGCCATGCGCTGTTCCAGGGTGCGCGTGATAAGGAAAATGTTGCGCATGTGCGTGTAAAGGTCGCGCATGAATTTTTCAATGCGTTTACTGGGCGAGCGATCGCCGTAACCGAGGCCGAGCGCCACCGCGGGTTGCAGATTTTTGCCCAGCACATCCACCGCACGGTTGGTTTGATAATGCAATTCCGTCCGCGCCCGCAGCAGAAAGTCGTAGGCGGCCTCCAGTTGCCGGTGCTCGTGGCGGCTGACGAATTCCTGTTTCTCCAGGTCGCCCGGCGAACGCGCGCGGTATTTGAAAAACGCCATCCAGAGGAGGTTCTGAAAATCGCGCAGGCCACCGCACCCGTTTTTGATGTTCGGTTCCTGCATGCAGGCGGAATCGCCGAATTTGCGGTGGCGCGCCTTCTGGTCTTCGAGGCGCAGGGCGATATATTTCTCTTCAAAACCGTCAACGCACTTGTCAATGAGCGCCCGCTGGAATTTCTTGAACAGCTTCTCGTCGCCGATGATCAAACGGGATTCGATGAGGGAGGTCTTGGATTGCATGTCGGTGTTGGCCACCTTCACGCAATCGTCAAGGCTGCGGACGGCGTAGCCGATTTTCAGACCGATGTCCCAGAGCGGATAAAGCACGCCGTCAATCAGCCGGGACAGGCAGGGGAGCGGCTTGCCGGCGGCAACCTGGCCGTCGTGCAAAAACATGAAGTCAATGTCGCTGTGCGGATTCAACTCCGCGCGGCCATAACCGCCGATGGCCACCAGCGCCAGGGGCGGAAATTCCTTCTGGGCCCGGGGCGACAGGCTGCCGCGCGCGGTTGTCCAGAGATGCCGCAACAACGCATCCAGCATCGCCGCGCGCGCCCGGCAGATTTCGCGCCCGCCCGCGCCGCTGCGATGCCAGAGTTTGAGCCGGTGCGTTTCCACCTTGAGAAAAACCTTGTAGCGCGAAAGTCGTTCCGCCGCGCCGGCATCGGCCGGGAATTGCAAACGAGTCTCGGCGTCCCCTTCGATTTTCCTGATTAAGTCCTGCACGGACGCACACATTGCGAACAAAACGGCTTGAAATCAAGCATCGCCGCGAGCGAAAACCTTGTCGCGCGCCGCCCGTCTATTCTAAAGTTCGCCGATGCCGGCCAATCCCGACCCTGATGCTGTCCTGATGCTTCGCGTCAAGCGCGGCGACCGGGCGGCGTTTGCGGAACTGGTGGAAAAATACAAACAACCGGTGATGAACCTCGTGTATCGCACCTTGCACGATGAAACCGAGGCCGAGGACCTCGCGCAAAACGTCTTCCTCCAGGTTTACAAATCCGCCAAACGCTACGAATCCCGCGCCAAATTTTCCACCTGGCTGTTCACCATCGCGCGCAACCTTTGCCTGAACGAAATCCGGCGCCGCTCGCGCCACCCCGCCGATTCCATTGAGGAAGCGCACGCCGAACACGAAGACCAGCCACGCCAGCAGTTCGAAGACAAAAGCAGCGTCGCACCGCCGGAGAAATTGTTGCACGGCGAGTTGGCGCAAAAGATTGAGGAAGCACTGGCCGAACTGCCGGAGAACCAGCGCACCGCCATCTGGCTCTGCCGGCAGGAGGAATTAAGCTATGAGGAAATCGCCGACGTTCTGGGTTGTTCGCTTTCCGCCACCAAATCGCTCATCCATCGCGGACGCGAAACGCTCAAGGAAAAGCTCAAGCCGTATCTGCGCACCGGTGAGTGGGACGGGTGAAATTTTTGTTTTTATCCGTGTTCATCCGCGCCCGTCTGTGGTTAAAATTTTCCCGTGAAGGCCGTCATTCTTGCCGCCGGCAAAGGCACCCGTATGCGGGAACTCACCAGCGAGTTGCCCAAACCGATGCTCCGCGTGCAGGGCAAACCCATCCTGGAACACATCGTCACGGGAATTCGGGCGGCGGGCATTCGCGACATTTTCATCGTCACCGGCTGGCGCGCGGACGTCGTCGAAAAGCACTTTGCCGACGGCAAGCAATTCGGCGCGCGGATTGGGTTTGGCCGCCAGGTCGTGCCGGACGGCACAGGCAAAGCACCGGAAGCCGCCGGCAAGTTCGTCGGCCGGTCGCCGTTTCTGCTGACGTACGGTGACATTCTGGTTCCGCCCGAAACGTACCCGCAAATGATTCAGCGGTTCGACGGGGGCCACTTCGCGGGCGTCATCACCGTTACCCGCGGCGAGGACGTGACGAAAGGCGGGCTCAATTTTTTTGACGAACAGTTTTGCCTGAAACGGCTCGTGGAAAAACCGTCGCCGGAACAGTTGGAACAACTGCGTCGGGACGGCTGGCTCAAGTCCGGCGCTCCCCTATGGTATAACGCCGGCATCTACATTTTCCGGCCGCTGCTGTTCGATTTCACCGCGCGTCTGCAAAAATCACCGCGCGGTGAATATGAGTTGACCGACGCCATCAGCGCGATGGTTGCCGCCGGGCAAAAGCTGGCCGGACTGGAAATCCCGGGCCGCTGGGTGGACGTGCGCGACCCCGAAACACTGGCGGGGTTGGAAAAGGAAGCGTAGCCACCGATGTGAAGCGGCGGTCGGGTCGGGCAAAGTCACTGGATTCACATCCGCGGCTACACGTACTTCGGCTCGTACACCGGGCCAAGACCGTGTTTGCGGAGCAATTCGATGAATTTCGTAATGCCGCGCTTTTCGTCCGCCGCCAGGTGGTAATGCACGTGCCAGCCGAGATAATCCCGGCGGAAATCCTCGTCATATTCCTCGCGGGTTTCGATGAGGTAATCCAGCGTTTCCAGGCCGAACTGTTTCGCCCCGATCAACTCGCGGCGCAACGCCTTGTTTTCGATGCCGCGCCGCAACGCCCATACGGCAAAAACGAATGGCAGGTTGGTCATTTCATACCAGGCCGTGCCGAGATCAAAGACGTCGTGCACATGAGTGGCGCGTTGAAAATCAATCGCCCGGTCGCCGATGAGCAGCACGGCGTCCCGTTCCGGGGCGGATTCATAGTCGGGCAACGGCTTAAACTCCGGTTTCAATCCGCGTTCCGCCAGCAGGACTTTCAGCAGGTTCACACTGGTGAGTGAGGCCGGGTCGCAGAAGACCTCGGTGATTTTCTCCAACGGCACGCAATGCGCCAGTAATACGCTGTAAACCTCGCCCAGTGACGCAACGGCCACACCATCGAGGATGTCATAACGATCGTGGAGCAGGACCTCGGTGACGCTGACGAGTGCGGCGTCGAGTTCATCGCGCCGGAGCAGCTCGGCCAGTTGGGCGGGCGTGGCAAGATATACCTCGCTCTCAATACCGCGCGTGAGCGGCACGGCATTGAGATATTTCACCGACCCGATGCGAAATTTAGCAGCCTCGGCCACAAGGTTTGTCAGTCATTAAAGGGTCCGGAGAATTTATCGTCGTTTGGTATAGGTGATAACGTCGGCCTCCTCGTCGGAGATCGGCATGTTCAGCGTGAATGCCACGTTTTGGCCCAGAATGACGCTGATTTCCTTTTCGCTGAAATCGTCGAGGTAATAATCCATGACGTAACTGCCGGGTTGCACCCCGCGCCGGATGTCAATTTTCTTGTAGCCCTCATGCCAGGTGGGGTCCGCCGTGTTGAGAATGAACCCAACAAAATCCCGGCCCGGCCTCGAATGGTCCCGCATGATGCCGATCCGGTGGGGAACCGTTCCGGTCCCGTTCCACACGCCTTCAATCGGGTCGAGGTTTTGGCGGTGCGCATTGAGGTAGTTGGCAAACCCCTGCCTGGTAATGGGGATGGTTTCCCAGACATCCGTGTAACGCAACAGGTCGGCCGCCATCTGGTAATTTCCGCTCGCGAACCCGGGCTCCTCCACTTGCCTCACCTGCACCGCATCGGCACCCTTTTCCCAGGCCGTTTTTATGATCGTTTGCGTTTCCTGCTCGGGCGACCCTCCGCGCATGGCGAAATTGCCGCCGCCGACAGCCACCGTGCCGATGACCACACACGGCCGCGGAACCGTCATGTTCTCGGTGTAAACCGGGATGGGATAACCTGGCGGTTTCGCGGGCCCGGAGGGCAGATTCGCGTGATACGTTACCGTGGTCGAACAACCGGTCAGCCACACCGATAAAAGAAACACAGCCAGCCGGCAGACCGGTACGGCCGTAGTGGTCTCACCCGTGTCGAATTGACATTGTCTGCCCTGAGATGACATGGTGTGGATAGTTTGCGCCGTCGGCGCCCACAGCGCGAGTCAATTCAGCCTGGCACAGGGGTTTAAGCCGTTGCCAGATTATCCTCAAGCACTTTTGAGTGCGCAGAGTTTTCAATGGCTTTGGCCCGGCAGCCGTCCGCCAGGACTTTGATAGGTTCGTAAAACGTGTTGCGCTGAACCGGCGTGCGGCCGGCCTCGCGGATGTCTTTGAGCATGTCCGCTTCGGTCTGTAATTGCGGCGAGGTCGCGCCGGCCATGTGGAAGATGTGTTCCTCGATAATGGTGCCATGCAAGTCGTCGGCGCCGTAGCTCAACGCCACCTGCGCCAGTTTCAGGCCCAGCCCAACCCAGTACGCCGTGATGTGATCAAAATTGTCGAGGTAGACACGGCTGACGGCAATCGTGCGCAGCGAGTCGAAGCCCGTTGGCGGATTTTCCACCGGAACGTCATTGTCCTGCGGCTGATACGCCAGCGGCACGAAACCGACGAAGCCGCCTGGGCCGTTTGGAGTTCCGCCTTCCGGCGGCTCCGGACCGGCTGAAGCCGGGACTCCGAACCCGTTTGCGCGCGCTTCGTCTTGCAACGCGCGCAATTGCCGGAGATGATCCACGCGATCGGCAAGGCTTTCGACGTGGCCGTAAAGCATCGTGCAGGTGCTGCGTCCGCCCATGCGATGCCAGGTACGGTGGACGTCCAGATATTCCTCGGCGGATTCCTTGCCCTTGGCAATGGCCGAACGGACTTCCTTGCGGAAAATCTCCGCGCCACCGCCCGTGAGCGAGTCCAGCCCGGCGGCTTTCAATTCGGCCAATGTTTGCCCGACGGTCTTTTTTGCAAGCCAGGCAAGATGAAGAATTTCAATGGCGGTGAAACATTTCAACTGCAACCGGCGGTCGAGTTTTTTCAACCCGCGCAGCATGTCGGTGTAATAGCTGAAGGGCAGCGACGGGTGCAGTCCGCCAACAATGTGCAGTTCGGTGATGCCGAGCTTCAAGGCTTCGCGCGCCTTCCCGGCAATTTCCTCAACGGAAAACTGGAAGCCGTCGGCGTCGCGTTTCTTGCGCGCGAACGAGCAGAACTGGCAGGACAGGATGCAATAGTTCGAGTAATTGACGTAGCGATTGATGATGTAACTGGCGCGGTTGCCGACTTTTTTCTGCCGCGACAAATCGGCGATGGCGCCGACGGCATTGAGGTCCTTCGATTCAAACAGCCGCAATGCGTCGGAGTCGGAAATGCGTTCGCCGGCGGCCACCTTGTCATAGATGTCGCGCAATTCGCTGCGTTGAACAAAAAAATTCATTTTCACGTAGCCGCCGATATAAATCGGCGGACCCATCCGCTGGTTCACAAGCGCGGCTACAGGCTTAGCAGGTTTTGGATGGCAAGGCAAATCGCAGGACAAGTATTCCGGCGGCCGGCATTACGGCAACTTGAATCCGCCCTGAAAAATCACCTCGGCAACGGTGACAATCAGGAAGACCGTGCTGATGACGGCATTCAGGCGGAAGAAGGCGAGGTTGATCCAGTTCAAGCTGCGGCGGCGGGCAATCCAGTGTTCCAGCACCAGACAGCCGACGATGATAAACCAGCCGACAAGATAGGCGATGCGAAACCGGCACAGCAGACCAAACGCAAGCAACAGTCCGCACATGACCATGTGCGCGAGAAACGAGGCGGCCAGGGCGTTTTTCGGCCCCCACGCCACCACGAGCGAGTGCAGGCCGTGCGACTTGTCGAACTCGTAATCCTGCAACGCATAGATGATATCAAAGCCGACGAGCCACAGCACCACCGCCAGCGCCAGCGCCAGCATTTGCAGGATTTCCGGAATTGAAAGGTTGCCGCCTTTCACCGCCAGCCACGCGCCGATCGGCGCCAGCGCCAGCGCAAGCCCGAGACAAACGTGCGTGTAATCCGTGAACCGTTTGGTGAGCGAGTAAAAGCAAACGACCGCCAGCGCCACCGGCGACAAATAGAAACACAACGGATTCAGAAAATAGCCGGCCACGACCAGCCCCGTGCCGCTCAGGATGCAAAGCGCGCTGGCGCTGGCCAGGGAAATTTGTCCCGTGGGCAGGTGACGACTGGAGGTACGCGGGTTGAGGGCGTCGAACTTGCGGTCCGCAATGCGGTTGAACGCCATGGCGCAGGTCCGGGCGCAGACCATCGCGGCGAGAATCAGCAGAAATTTTTCCCAGCCGGGCCAGCCGCGGTTATCCCGCGCCGCCACCACCATCGCCGCCAGCGCGAACGGCAGGGCGAAGACGGTATGCGGAAAGCGGACAAACGAACCCCATTTTTGAATAACGGAAATCATTTAGAGCCGGCCACCGAGACACAGAGGTCATGGAGATAAAATTTCCCACTCTGTGTTCTCGGTGTCTCTGTGGCAAAATTCATTCCTTCTCTTCGGCCCAGCGCGGCACGAGCTGGTTTTCGATGCCGAGATGGTCGAGCACGCGGGCGACGACAGTGTCCGCGAGTTGCTCAACCGTTTTCACGCCGGAGTAAAAACTCGGATTCGCGGGCAGAATGGTCGCGCCGGCCTGCAACAGCAGCTCCATGTTTTTGACATGGACCAGGCTCAATGGCGTTTCCCGCGGAACCAGAATCAATTTTTTCTTTTCCTTCAGCACGACGTCGGCGGCACGGAGCAGGACATCCTCGCTGTAGCCGTGCGCGATGCGGCCCAGGGTGCCCATGGTGCAGGGAATGACGACCATCGCGTCGGGCGGGTTCGAGCCGCTGGCGAACGGGGCGTTCATGCTCCGGACATTGTGCAGCTTCGTCCCGGCGTGAAGTTTCAATCCGTCCGGCAACTCCTCCGCCACGACCTGCTGTGCGTAGTGGCTGAGTACAACGTGGATTTCGCGGGCGCGCGAATCCAGATTATCGAGGAGACGCTGCGCATACAGCGCGCCGCTGGCCCCGGTGATGGCAACGAGAATCTTCAACCGGCCAAAATCGTAAATCGTAAATCGTAAATCGTAAATGAGGAAACAGCTTGAGTCGGGTTTCCCCTTCCGCACAATGACCGGGTGTACAAGATTGCCGGAGTCATTTTTGCCGTGATGTTTTATTGTGTCGCCGGCCCGGCCCGGCCGTCCACCGGCCAGGTTCCATCATTAAACTGGATTAATACCAACGTCCTCCACAATCCCTTCGGACCGCGTCCGGTCAAGGTGCTGCCCCAGCTCGGTTCCTCGAATATGCCACCCGCCACGCCGGAGGAATGGCAGCCGCCGGTGGCTCCTCCCCGACCGGCGCCGGTCAAACCCTTCATGACCTGGGTTTCGCTGGAGAGTTGGGCGGCGCAACATGGCGTCGGCAAACCGCGTCTGCTGTCGAGTCAACCGGTCACGAGTTATGCCATCGATTCCTCCAACGGAGCGATGATCCTGGCCCTGGGCAGCCGGGAGGCGACCTGGAACGGCGTTGCCATTCACCTTGGATTTGAACCGCAGATCATTGACGGCCAGATCTGCCTGTACGGACTCGACCTCCAGAAAAACCTGGAACCGTTGCTCTGCGGCCCGCCTCTCGTGCTGCCACCCGCCAACCCGGTCATTGTTATTGATCCCGGCCACGGCGGCGCCAACGTCGGCACGCACAGCCTCCTGGACGGGCGGTTCGAGAAGGAATTCACACTGGACTGGGCGCTGCGGCTGGCGCCGTTGCTGGCCCAGGAAGGCTGGCAGGTTTTTCTCACGCGCACCAACGACGTGGACGATTCGCTGTCCAACCGCGTCGCGTTTGCCGAGGCGCATCATGCGGATTTTTTCATCAGTCTCCACTTCAATTCGCTCGCTCCGGACAAGACCCCGACGGGAATTGAAACTTATTGCCTTACCCCCACAGGCATGCCTTCGACGCTGACCCGGGGTTACGGCGACTACTGGTCTGAAAATTTCCCCAACAACGCGTTTGACGCAAAGAATTTGCAGTTCGCTGTCCGGTTGCAAGGCGCGTTGCTGCATGAAACGGGAATGGAAGATCGCGGTGTCTGCCGGGCGCGTTTCATCGGCGTACTCCACGGACAACACCGACCGGCCGTGCTGATCGAGGCGGGCTTCCTGTCTAATCCCGGGGATGCGCGCCAGATTGAAACACCGGCGTTCCGGCAGAAACTGGCACAGGCCGTTGCGGATGCCCTGCGACCGGAATCCGAAACCGAAGATCAGAAGCCGGAAACCGGAAGTCAGAAGTCGGAAATCGTCAATCCCGCGTCCGGAACGAATAAGCTTTCCTGGCCGTGAACTTGCCGGGTTTGGAGTTCCGCCTTCAGGCGGTTCGGGGAAGGCCGCCTGAAGGCGGAACTCCAAACAACATTGCGCAATTTCAGAACTTTACACCTTCACGCGCGAGCAACTTGCGTTTCCAATCCAATCCGCCGCCGAAGCCCCCGATTTTTCCATGCGCCGCCAGCACGCGATGGCAGGGTACCAGGACCGGGACGGGATTTGCGCCGCACGCGCCGCCGACGGCCCGAACGGCCCTGTCTTTGCCAATCGCCTGCGCGATTTCGCCGTAGCTTTTGGTTTTGCCGCGGGAGATTTTCCGGAGTTCGCGCCAGACGGCTTGTTGGAATTCCGTGCCACCGGACAAATCAAGCGGCGGCAGGTTTTTCGGTGCGCGGCCGGCCAGGATTTCTTCCAGCGCGGTTTCCGTGGCGCGGTGCCAGTTGTGGATTTCATCCGGAACTTGTAGGAGACGACGTGAGGAGTCTCTGACAGATTTGGCGAGTGAAGAAATTTGAGACTTGTCACCTCGTCTCCTACCATTGGAGGGTGGAAACTCCAATTCGGCGAGACCTTTTGCCGAGTAGCGCGCCACGAATTGGCCGTCGGCCGCGGAAATCGGTAATTCAACAAATTGCTTGCTCATGGAAACACAAATTCTCCCCGTCAACGGTTGTGGACGAAGATGGAAATGACGCCGAGCAAAATAAAAAAAAGCACCACCACCAACAGGATGAAGCGATTGCGCGCGACGCGTTTTTCGTAACGCAAGGGCCGCAACCCCTGGACGCCGCCGGCGGCCAGGTAAGTGACGAGCCGCGGGTTGGTAGTGGTGGGGCGGCGGAAGTGCTGGCGAAGACGACCAAACAGTCCGGGCAAATCATATTTGCGCACGCCGAATTCGTTGAACTGGTCCGGGGGGGCGGTTTCGTCGGTGGGTCGCACCGGTTTGACTTCTTCAAAAACCGGCTCATGGGCGACGTGGGCGGGAGGAGGCGGTTCGGATGCCCGGACCACCGTCGCGCCGTGCGGCACGGCGGTGGAACGCAACCGGGGCACGGGGGTATGTTGCAACTGGGAGTCGAGCCGCTTGATTTCAGCTTCCAGCGAGGCAATCTGGTCGTTTAACGCACGGGCACGCTCGGAAATCGGGTCAACTTTACTTGCCTTTTTCTTGGCGGACGCCATACGACGGATATCAGTGATGCGCCGGCAGCGGGATCGTCAGCCAGATCGCCGCCGCCACGCCGATGGCGCTCAGCAAAATTACCACTATCAGCGGCCAGGTCATCGCCAAACCGAATTTGCACAATTGACCGAAACTGGTCTCGGTGAGCAGCGATGCGGCAGGCGTCGGCGCCTGTTCCGTCTGCGGCTTTTCCGGCACCGGACCGGACAGGACCGGCACTTTCAGCCGCGCGGTGTTCCATTCCATGCGCGCATTTTCAATGGTGGTCAGCGCGCGGGTGAGTTCGATGTTGAAATTTTCCTTGGTCCACACCTCGTCGTGGATGGCCTGGATCTTGGTCAGCGCGTCGCGGAAATCGCCGATGGTCTTGACCATTTGCTCGGCATCGCGGCGGGTGTTGAACTCGGCTTCCTCCAGCAAACCCAGTCCGCGCGTCAAATGATGGATCATTTCCTGCCGGCCGGTCTGGAATTCCGTCTGCCGCCGGCGCAATTCCTCCAGCGAAGCGCGTTCACGCTCCAAATCCTCCTGCGCACGTTTTAATTCGGCGAGTTTTTGCTGGGCCTCGACCACTTTGCGGTCCACTTCCTCGCGCGTCGGCGGGCGCAGCGGGTCGCTGCCGGACGGCCCGGGTGTTTTGTGCGCCTGAAAATCGGTGTCCACAAACTCCGTTGCGTCATAATCAGATGCCATGGCGCGACTTTAGTCCCGCGCGGCAAAAGTGTAAAGCGGTGATTCCGTTGGAAAAGTGTGATTGGTTGGATGAGTAATTGATTAAATCAGTCCGATGGCGGCTCCAACTGATTCAACTCCTTTAACTGATCACCTCTCTGACCCAATTCACCAGTCACTCATTTAACCGGCACCCGGCAAATTCACGCTTGTCACTGTTCCGTTCCAGTCCTAGAGTGCCATGTCGGCAAACGTGATGATTTTCTATGATTGAATTGATTCAGTTTCCGTGGAGCCCGTTCTGCATCGTCCAACGCCGCATTCTGGAATTTTCCGGCGCCCCTTTCAAAATCACCAATATTCCCAGTTCCGACCGTTCGCTGGTCTGGAAATTGACGAAAGAGCGCTATTACGGCGTGCCCATCATCAAGGACGGCAAAAACGTCGTGTTCGAACTCAACGACGATTCGCAGGTCATCGCCAAATATCTGGATGAAGAACTGAATCTGGGCCTGTTTCCGCCGGAACTTGAAGGGGTCCAATCCATTCTCTGGCATTATATTGAAAATGAGATTGAAGGGGCGACGTTTCGGTTAAACGACATTTATTGGAAGGAACACACACCGAAGGCGGAGCAGGTCCATTTTCTGCGGCATAAGGAGCGCAAGTTCGGGCGCGGCTGCATTGGCCAGTGGCACGCGCAACGGCACGACTGGCTCAAGCGGCTGGAACAGGTTCTGCTGCCGTTCGAGGAAATGCTCGCATACCAGCCTTTCTTGCTCGGCCAACAGCCGCGCTTTGTGGATTTTGACTTGTTCGGGATGCTGGATAATTTCCTTTATTCCGGCCACTACGAATTGCCCACCGCGCATCCCCAAATCAAGGATTGGCATCGCCGGATGGGCCGGTTGAAAAAATAACCTGGAGAATTCACATCCTTTTTGCACAAGGCGGCTTGTTTTTAACCATTGAAGATTTATTTTGGTTCTGAGTGAAGAATTACATCATTGACACCAACGTTCTCCTGCACGACCCCAATTCGCTGCTCAGTTTCGAAGAGAACGCCGTTTTGATTCCCATCGAGGTCATCGAGGAAATTGACCGCTTCAAGCGCGAATCGTCCGAGCTGGGCCAGAACGCGCGCATGGTGTCGCGGATGCTTGACGGGTTCCGCGGCGACGGCAGCCTGAGTGAAGGCGTGAAGCTGCCGAACGGCGGCAAATTAAAAATTGTTTTCCAGAAAAACGGCCACGTCAACGGCGAAGCCCATTTCCACGGCAACACCGTGGACAACCGGATCCTCTCGCTGGCCGCGTCCATCCAGAAGGCGCAGCCGAAAAATGCGACCATCCTCGTCAGCAAGGACATTAATTTGCGCATCAAGGCCGACGCGCTGGGGTTGCAGGCCGAAGATTACGAGACCGACCGGGTGTTCATCACCGACCTTTACACCGGCATGATGGAAATGTCCGTCGGCACGGACAAGATGACCATGTTCCGCGCCAAGAATGAACTCGAACTTCCTGGCGGCAAAACGTATTTCCCCAACGAGTACTGCACCTTGACCGACGAGGCCAATTCCAAAAAGGCCGCCCTCACCAAAGTGGACGCGACGGGCAAGAAATTGGTACCCATCATAGATTCACGGGAAGGCGTCTGGGGCATCAAACCGCGCAATCGCGAACAGCACTTCGCCTTCGACGCGCTGCTCGACGACCGGGTCAAGCTGGTCACGCTGATGGGCAAGGCCGGCACCGGCAAAACGTTGCTCGCCATGGCCGCCGGTTTGAAACGCACTGTGAATGACCGCGAATTCCGCCGGCTGGTCGTCGCTCGCCCGACCATTTCCATGGGCAAGGAACTCGGTTTTCTGCCGGGTTCGCTCGAGGAAAAACTCGCGCCGTGGATGCAGCCGATTCACGACGCGCTCGAAATGTTGAGCGACCTGAACATGGGGCACGACCACCGCCGCAGCGGCGACCTCATGCGGTCGGGCAGTATTGTCGTCGAGGCGCTGAGTTACATCCGCGGGCGCAGCATTGCCAACCAGTTCATGATCATTGACGAGGCGCAAAATCTCACGCCATTGGAGGCCAAGACCATCATCACCCGCGTTGGCAACGGCACGAAGATCGTGTTTACCGGCGACCCGTATCAGATTGACAATCCCTACGTGGACTCGTCATCGAACGGCTTCAATTACGTCGTCAGCCGGTTCCGGGCCGAGGTCATCGCCGCACACATCGAATTGCAGAAGGGCGAACGCTCCGAACTGGCCGAGCGGGCGGCCAATATTTTGTAGATTTTACCAGTTGACAAACCGCCATTCGGGTTGAACTTTGCGATTAGCTGGATGGAACGCCAGCGCGGGCGCCTTCAGCGGGTATTTATGATCTCAAACGAACGGCCATCGCCATACGGGCGGCGTCCCTATGGGCAACCCAAACCGCCGGTCAACGAGGACACTCTGAAATCCGACAAGGTTCAGATTGAGCGGAAGACCTTCCTGTTCACGCTGAAAGAAAACCCCCGCGGCCGCTTCCTGCGCATCACCGAAGACGTCGGCGGACGCCGCGACACCATCATCGTCCCCGCCACCGGCCTCGAGGATTTCAAAAAACTGCTTGATGACATGGTGAAGGCTTCGACGGAGTTGCCGCAGAAGGCGCAGTAAGGGCCGGTCTGAAAGAAGGTGGCAGCCGGCGTCAGCTGGCTCTGACTTTTCGATAATCCAATGGATTTGCGATATGTTTTGAGCCGAGTCACCTCGGCGGCCACGGCAAAAATGAATTTGCAGATGCGCAGTAGGATGGAACCTGGTTGATTCATTTTGCATCGCGAAGGAGACTTTTCTACGCTTCCGTCATGCCGTCATTCGACATTGTTTCGCAGGTCAATTCGATGGAAATTGAAAATGCGGTGAACCAGGCCGGAAAGGAACTGGCCAACCGTTTCGACTTCAAAGGCAGCAGGGCGGAAATCGTTCTCGAGAAAAACGAAATCAAGCTCTCCGCCGAGGATAATTTCAAAGTCCGCACCCTGAACGAAATGGTCGTCGGCAAACTCGCCAAGCGCGGCATCAGCTTGAAAAGCGTCGAGCAATGCGAGCCGGACATCTCGCCGCTCGGCCACGCCCGCCAGGTCATCAAAATCCAACAAGGCATCGAAGTGACCGCCGCCAAGCAAATCACCGGGTTCATCCGCGATGGCAAATTCAAGGTGACGACGCAGATTCAGGGTGACGCCGTCCGCGTGAGCGGCAAGAGCCGGGACGAATTGCAGACGGTCATTGCCGCCGTGCGCGCGAAGGAATTTCCCGTGGCCGTGCAATTCGTAAACTTCAGGGACTAAATCTTCAATTCATACCCTGCGCCCATGTCTCACCCAATTCATTGCGAAAAACCGGCCGATCCGATTGCGGTGGATTATTGGCTTGAAGCAAATACGAAAGCCAATTCCTCCCAATTCTGGCTCGACCTCAACAAAAGGAACATCGAACAGTTGAAAGAATATGGTTATGAAAATTTCAAAAGGACGGTTGCGTTGAATTATTTTACCTGGATCATTGGTTTTGGCGATGAACAGTTTTCCTTTTTAAGGAGCCACCTCCCAAGAGCCACCGTTCTCAAATGCCTGTCTAAATCTGTTTTCTCTCAAAAAATTTCCCTGTTCACCCGCAAGAAATCTGTCCAATGCAAGTTCCTGACTTACCTTTATACGAGTATGTGCTGAAAAAATACTCGGCGGCGTTTTTCATGGGTTTGCAGGAGCCGTTGGAGGGAAATCCTCCCGTCGTGTTTGCACAAAACCGGGCCGTGTCCCAAGATCTGATAAATTCAATCTTGGAATATGGTTCCATCATTCATTCCGGCATCAAGCGGGACGACATTAATGTCATCCTGGAGCTAGGGGCGGGATATGGGAGAAATGCGTTTGTTTTCTTAAAGGCCCTGCCCAGGGCGAAATACATCATCGTCGACATGTTTCCAGCCCTCTATATCGCCCGGAGATACCTCTCAAATCAATTCCCGGATAGAAAAATCTTCCAATTCCGGGAATTTGACAGTTTTTTGCAGGTGAAAAAGGAATTCGAAGAGTCCGACCTGATCTTTCTCATGCCTCACCAACTCAGGCTTCTTCCAGAAAGGTGTATCGACCTCTTTATAAACATAAGCTCGTTCCAGGAAATGATAAAGTCTCAGATAGACTATTACTTTCAAGAGGTCGCCCGACTCGTGAAAGGATATTTTTATTTCAAACAATGGAAGGAATCCAAAATTCCATCCGACAATATCCTGATCAAAGAATCCGACTATCCGGTAAGAAAGGAGTGGGCAAAAATATTTTCGCGGGAGTGTGAAGTTCAGACAAGATTTTTTGAGGCGTTGTACAAGCTGTAATTTTTGCGGGTCGCTCGCCCTCGTCGGCTTGCCTTCCGGGACGATGATTTCGGTTTGCCGCCGTATTACTTCAACGTTCTTGCTTGCCTTGGCTTCACCTCCTTCGCATCACCCCACAGACCTTCCAGATCGTAGCGTTCCCGGACATCCTGGCGCATGACGTGGATAATCACGTCGAAGAAATCCAGCACCACCCAGGCGCCATGCACGGTGCCGTCCACCGCGCGCGGTCGCACGCCGTTTTCTTCACGCAATTTGCCGGTGATTTCCTCCACGATGGCGCGCAGATGCGGTTCGCTGGTGCCGGACGCAATCACGAAATAATCCGTCACCGACGATATTTTGCGCACGTCGAGGATGACGATGTTCTCCGCCTTTTTATTGTCCGCGAACTCGCGACTGAGCAAAGCCAGTTTTCGGGAATCCATTTGTGAATTTAAAATTTACGATTTGCGATTGACGAACCGACCCCAGCTTGGCGCGTAAATGGTAAATCGTAAATCGCAAATTTGTTCAAAGATAAAGTTTTGCCGCGCGAATGGCCTGGGCCACCGCCGCGGGCACCAGCGGCTCGATGGTCAGACCGGCCTTCACCCGCGCCCGGATTTCCGAGGACGAAACCGCCAAGGGAAAACCTTTTAGTGTCAGCCCGCGAAACGGCGCCGGAAATTTTGCCGGCGGTTCCCCGGGGCGAGGTGTCACCACAAACTGCGCCAGTCGTGCCAATTCGGGGGCCTCGCGCCATTCGTTGAGCTTGGCCACGTTGTCGGCGCCAATGAGATAAAACAATTCCGCCTGGGGAAACCGTTTTGCGTAATCGCGCGCGGTTTCGATCGTGTAAGAAACGCCGCCGCGCCGGATTTCCCGGTCGTCTATCTCACAATTTGTTTTGCCGGCCAGTGCGAGCCGGAGCAGTTGCAGGCGGGCGGGAGCGGAGGCGGGCTGGTGGGCCGGCTTAAACGGCGACTGCGCCGCCGGAATGAAAAACAGCCGGACCAGGCCCAATTCCTCGACGGCCGCCTGCGCGACCAACAAATGACCGAGGTGAACCGGGTCAAACGAGCCGCCAAACAAGCCAAGTTTCATTTTCGTCACAACAATTTACAATTTACGATTTGCGATTTACGAGGTTATTCTTAACGAAGGTCCGGCGTAAATCGTAAATCCAAAATCGTAAGTGACCAGACATTGTCATAATTGCGGCGAGCCCTGGGTGCTCAACGGCCAGCCCGGTCGCGGTGAAGCCTGCATGAAATGCCGGGCCGACCTGCGCGTCTGCCTGAATTGCGCGCATTACGACCCGCGCGCGGCGCATCAGTGCCGCGAGCGCCGGGCCGAGCCGGTGCTGGAAAAGCATGTCGGCAATTTCTGCGAATATTTCGAGTTCGCCGCGCGCGACTGGACGCCGAAATCCGGCGGCAACCCGCGCGAAGCTGCCGCGCGCGACCAGTTGAAAAATGTGTTCGGCGATTGAGCTGGGTGCCGCGCGATGTTTTTCGACAGCCCGAGCAGCGCTCAAATGGTTGTCGCCTGTGAGCGTGGTACAATTCGGCGGGGCGAGGCTACTGACGAGCCGCCGTCTCTCGCAGGCGCGGGATTTAACGTGAAGAGTCCGGCTCGCGAGTATGCTCGCACCACCAAAAGCTGGAATAGGTACTACGGCTTCGCGCTTTTTCCATTTGCGCGTAAATCGTAAATCGTAAATCGTAAATCAAAAATGAAAGTCAGCGGGTTCACCTTTCTGCGCAACGGACAAAAGTTTGGCTATCCGTTCGTCGCATCCATCCGCTCAATCCTGCCCATCGTGGACGAGTTCGTCATTGCGTTGGGCCCCTGTGAAGACGGCACGGAAAAGATACTGCGTGAAATGGGTGATTCGAAGATCCGCATCATTCCGACGCAATGGAACGAGAACATCCGACCTGATTACAGTGTGAAAGGTTTCGTTTATGGCCAACAAAAGACCATCGCGCTGTTCAATTGCACCGGCGACTGGGCATTTTATCTCGAAGCCGACGAGGTGTTGCATGAGAACGACTTGCCTAAAATCCGCGCCGCCATGGAAACGCATCTGGCCAACGAGCGTGTCGAAGCGCTCGCCTTTGATTTCCTGCATTTTTACGGGAATGCGAACACCTATGCGTGGTCGCCCGGCTGGTATCGCAGTGAAGTCCGCGTCATTCGAAATACCATTCCGGCCTGGTCCAGCGAGTCACTGTTTTTCAACGTCGTGGTCAGCCACAAGAGATCACGGTACCCACGGGCAGCGCACACGGGCGCGACGATTTTTCACTATGGCTGGGTACGCAACGAGGCGCAAATGAACCTGAAAGCCGGCGCAAGTCACAAATATTGGGAAAACCAGCCGGCGGCAAGGGTGGATTATTCCAAAATCGACGTGGCCGCCCTGCGCCTGTTCACCGGCACGCACCCGAAGGTGATCCAGGAGTGGTTGCCGCCGGCGGAGGGAATTGTCCGGACCGATGCGAATCACCGACTGACAGCCCGCGAAAAGAAACACCGCCGGCTGCTATGGCTGGAGAAGACGTTCGGCCTGCGGTTCAACAAGAAGCACTACCGCTTGATTCGCTGAGCGCCTGTTCCACTGCCGGCACCACCTGAGCCACCGGCATGCCAGCCAGGCCGGTTCCTTGCAACGGCGTTATCGCCCAATCGGGCTGCTGATAAGGATACGTCTGCCCCGTAACCGTCATCAACATCAATACGCGTTTTTTCATCGCCACCGCGAGGTGCAACAAGCCTGTGTCGCCGCCAACGGTCAACCGGGAGAGTTTCGTCAGGGCCCCGGAAACGAGCAACGGCGTTCCGGCAGAAATCACAAAACCCATGGCGCGGGGAGGCTCCAGTGCCCCGCGATCCGCCGGACCACCTCCAAAAATAATTTGCACGCCGCGCGATTGAAAATGTCGCGCCAGCGCCAGAAAATTCACCAGCGGCCAGTTCTTGTGCGGCGTGCTGGTAAAGGGCTGGAGGAACAGAGTCGGGCGGGCCGGATCCAGCCGGTTGTCCGCGAAGAACTGTCGCGCTTCCGCCAATGCATCTGTCGGCAAGACAAATTCATTGCTGATCTCGCCCAGCCGCAGGCCACATTGTCGTAACAGCGACAGGTTCCAGTCGGCGAGATGGATTTGTTCGTCGCGCCGGACACCGTGGGTGTAAAGCCATTCGCGTCCGCGGCTGTAGACACTGCCCCAGCGCGTCGGCGCGCCGCTCCACCAAGACAGCCAGGCGGTCTCACCGTAACCTTGAAAATCCACCGTCAGCGAGAATTTTGCCCGCCACAACTGGTGCAACAGCCGGAAAACCTCCGGTCCGGCCCGAAGCGGGTTGAATAAGATCGCCCGGTCCAGCGCGATGATTCGATCCACCTCCCGGAACCCGCGTAACAACGGCGCGTTCTCCCGGGAACTGAGAAAAGTGATTTGGGCGTCTGGAAAATTTTCGCGCAGGGCGTGGATTGCCGGCAGGGTGAACAGAACGTCGCCCATGGACTTGAGCCGGAAAACCAGAATGTTTTCGCGTTGGTTCACTGGAGAGCGGCCAGCGCGGAATGAATAGCGGCGGTCAGCACGGAACGAAACGCGCTCCGCGAGCAATTTTCGGCGTAGGCTTGTGCACCCGACCGCCAGCGGGCAAGCTCGGAGTCAGGCGAGGCTGCGGCCCGTACCATTGCCTGCTGCAGCCCTGGCGCGTTGCCGGAGGGGAATAACAAACCCATGCCGTATTGGCGAACGATATGACCGATGAGATATTCGTCCGACGCGAGCGCGGGTCTGCCGGCGCCGGCGGCGCGGGAAAGGACGCCGCTGCCATCCAGGTGATGAAGGTAGGGCAGCAACACCATGTCGCAGGCGGCGAACAATTGTTTCTCCTCTTGGGCAGAAACGTAGCGGTTCACAATCTCCGCGCGGCCCTGCCGGCAAAGCATTTCCAAGCCGCGGGCGAGGCGCTCGTTTTTGGGTTGTACGCCAGCACAAAGCAAAAACACCCGGCCCGGAGTCAGCATCCGGTTCATCGCTTCGACGACGAGATGCAATCCTTTCCGTTTGTAACCACCGCCGTAAAAGAGGAACACGAACTTATCGTCCGGCAGATTGAATTGCCGGCGGGCGACGGCACGGTCGGCGGAGAAATCATCGGGATAAGGATCAGCCAGCAGATGAATGGGGGCGCTCGGAAAGGTTTTCTGCGCGAGGCCGCACAACAGCGGGTCAATCATCAACAACGGATTGAGCCAGCCGTTTTGAATGAGCCGGCGAAAACCAATTTGCTTCAACATTTGATTGAGGGAGAGGGCGCCGGCATTGAGAAACAACGGGCGAAAATATATTCCTCCAAGCCGACCGCGCAAACTTTCGTCCGGCATCAGCCTCAACGCGGCGCGGCGAAGCGCGTTGGAGGCGATATCATTGAAATTCGCGATAAAAGCAAGGGCCGCCCCGGACTCCTTCCGGCAAGCGACGATGCGAGAGAGAGAAACGGTTTTGGTCCGGCGGCCGGCGGTCGGCAGCGCTGCAATCACCTTCACACGCGGCAGCAAATCGGACATTTGTCCGTTGATGCGTTCCATTGCTGCCGACCGCGTATCCAGCGCGAGCGTCAGGGAACAGCCGGCGGCCAGCAGGTCTTCGGTGATAAACCGCAGCCAGCCGACGTGATGGCCGTCCACGCTGGGTTCGAAGACCAGAACGGATTTCAGTTCCATGAATTTACTCCAGCCGCGGCTTTTCGTGCTGTACCTGATAAACCTTCAGGTAACGCAGGAAAGTATAGATGGCGATACCGCGCGCGATGGCCAGCCCCTGCCAGCCATCCAACGCGCCGAGCCGCAAAAAATAGGTGCGAACGAACGCCCACCAGGGCCGAAAGAGGACATCGCTCAAACGGACATTCTTTTTGCGCGCGGCACATTCCTGCGCGAAATAACCCACCGACACCATGGTCTTTTTTATCTCCTGTTCGAGTGATTCCATGCTGTAGTGAAGCAGGTCGTTTTTCAAAGTACCGACATCGCCGTTCACCACGAGCGATTCGTGCAGGTGTTTATCACCCCAGTCGGCTCGATCACGCTGCCAGAGCCGTGTCTTGCGATCGGGGTACCAGTCGCCATGGCGAATCCAGCGGCCATGATAAAAGGTGCAACGCGGGAAACGATACGCCGAACAGGGTGGATGGGAATTGTTTCGCTCGAATAAACCGATGATTTCATCGCGTAATGCCGGCGGGACGACTTCGTCGGCGTCAATCGCCAGCAACCAGGGTTGCGTAGCGTGAGCCGAGGCAAAATTGCGATGCACTGCATGGCCACGCCATGGTTGACTGATCACACGCGCACCATAAGCTTCGGCGATCTTGTCCGTGCCATCCGTCACCTGGTCATCAATGGCCAGAATGATTTCACTCGTCCATCCCTGCACACTGTCCAGAGTGCGCCGGATGCGATGCGCCTCATTGCCAGCGACGAGGCAGACCGAGATGGGCAGGCGGAATTCGACCGTCATTAGCGAGGCAAATCCTATGCCGCGCTGAGATTGGGTTCAAGGTGCGAATCCAACGGCAGTCCGTGGCGAATAATATTCCTGCCCGCCAACAGTCTTGACCTGGGTGTCCAGGGATCACTTAACGCGAATTCAGCCAGGTCCTTTTGGATGACAGTAATCCCGCAATGCCGTGGTTGTTTTGTCAGAGACACCACACGCGCTGCGCCAAATTCTTTTGGTGTTTACTGGTTGGTGTGACGGTTTGAGTTCGATGCCTTTGTGGGTTGGGAAACCCTGTTCAAGATTCGGATTGCGAAGGGTAGAACATCCGCGTTCATAAGGCGGACACCCACGGCGGGTTTAAAATGGATCGGATCGGTCCGATAGAAGTTGGTTGTGGCATCATAGGAACTGAAGGAAAGATCTATCACATGGGGGAAAATCGTGCCCAGTTGCCGTTTCCACGCCGCCACTTCCTTGGCTGCGGGTCCACTCTGGATCGATCGCGCCACCGCCTCGTGGGTCGGCGGGATCACCACCACGCAGGGAATGGCACGCTGTCGCAGGCATTCGCTGATCTTGACGAAGAATGACATCTGCGTCTCCGGAGGACAATGATATCCGTCCCACGCATGTTGCATGAACTTGATCCGGTAAGCCTCTTCCTCGGGATCATCCCGGTCTGCGTCCAGCATCGAACTGCCCACGGGCACCAAGCCATCTGGTTCGATCGGCTGGTGTTTCTTTGACAATGATTCGGAGATGGTCCGGATCGAATACTCAGTCGTCTGCAGGTTGAGCAGATTATCGAGGGCCGAAGTCAGTCCCTGGGGAGCGAAAATATCCCCGTGGCGTTCTGCCGGGTCCTGCGCGCCAGCATCCACCGCGAGGACAACCAGTCTTTGGTGCCAGGCGAAATGTTGCAGGAAGTAATAGATTTCCTCGGGCGTAGCGCCGGAGAAGGCCCCGTTAAAGAACCGGAAACCGTCCAGTTGTCCGGGCGGAATCCTGGTTTCGCGACTGTTGCCGACCAGCAGTGCGTCGTGAGGAAATCGCCCGACGTAGGTGGACTTGCATTCCCGTTCCGCTGAAATATAGACCCCGAGGCGATTGTTGCCATATCGGTTGAAGGGATCGACGATGAAATTCAGCAGCGCCATCCCGCCGGTCAGGCCGATGGCCAGGCCCAAGCCCAGCAACACAAATTGGCGGGCGGCTCGGTTCATTTCAAAAATTGTAATAGAGAAATTCGCCGGCACGGGAGAGGCTTAATATGGACACTGCCAGCAACAGTCCCGCGAGACATGCCCACCGGGAGCTCATCTCCCATCGCAGCCAACCCTGCGGGGCAGACGGAATGTTACCCGTTGATGTAGGAAGCCTGGTATGCCGGCCCATGATCTCCACGGTATTAGGCAACCACCACACGAAGGCCAGCAGAGCTCCGAACCACCACCAGGTTTTCACCTTCACGAGTAACGGACTGCCTTCGATCGGCACCCGGCCGAAACCGAACATGGCCGCCAGAACGTGTTGCGCCGTCGCCAAATCCGCTGAGCGGAACAAGACCCAACCAACCATAACAAAAAGCAGAGTCGAGGCCCGACCACTCCAGATGGATAGTCCCGTCGGCCACCAGGCTGGCCGATCCAGGCGGTTCTTCGACCAGAACGTCTGCCAGCCATGTTGAATCGCCAAGCCGGCACCGTGGAACAGACCCCAAAGCACAAAGGTCCAGGCTGCTCCATGCCATAAACCACCCAGGGTCATCGTCACCACCAGGTTCACATAACGCCGAAATTCTCCCCGCCGGTTTCCACCGAGCGGGATATAGAGGTAATCCCGGAGGAAACGAGAGAGGGTCATGTGCCACCGCCGCCAGAAATCACTTACGTTGACCGCCTTGTACGGTGAATTGAAATTTTGCGGCAGCACGATGCCGAACATCCGCGCCAAAGCGATGGCCATGTCGGAATATCCGGAAAAGTCGAAGTAAATCTGGAAGGTGTAAGCCAATACACCGGCCCACGCGTCCTGCGGATGGAGTACACCGCCGGAAGCCGCCGCTCCAAACACCTTCCCGGCATAACCGCTCATGCCATCGGCGATTACCACCTTCTTAAACAGACCCAGAGAAAATAAACCCAGACCGGCCGCCAGATTGTTCCAGTCAAAGTGATAGGTCCGCGACTCGGCAAATTGCGGCATCATCTCCGAATGGTGAATGATCGGGCCGGCGATCAAGTGGGGGAAGAAGGTGACAAACAACAGGAAATCACCCAGGTCATACTCGCAGACGACGCCGCGGCTGGCGTCCACCAGGTAAGCGATTTGGGTGAAAGTGAAGAATGAAATTCCCAACGGCAGGATTATCCGGCCCAAAGTCCAATGCGAACCAAGCGCTTCGTTAATGTTGTTCAGGAAAAAACTGGCGTACTTGAAGTAGCCCAGCACCGCCAGATTCACCGCCACGCCCAGAAAGAGCGCGCCGTTCGCCGACGAACCCGACGCCACGCGCCGGCCGATTTGGCGTCCCATCACATAATTGAACCCCATGGAGGCCAGAATCAGGGCGACGTAAACCGGATTCCACCAGCCGTAGAAGAACAACGAGGCCAGTACCAGCCAGATCTTGGCCGCTTTCGGCCCCTGATATCGCGACAGCAGACAAAACCCGGTCAGCGTCGTTGGCAGAAAGAAAAAGAGGAAGGTATACGAGCTAAACAACATGAAGCTGGTGGGGATTTGTTGTTTGATGCCTTGCTCTTGACCGACGCTACGCTGGAACCATGCAGTTATGAAATCTGATTTTCGAGCGGCGGTCAAGGGCGGCAATGCGCCGACCTCCACAATTATCCGTGGTGCGGTTGGAATGGGAATTTAACGCATTGATTGCCAAGCATCCCAGATTTCAACTTGACGTGTCATGCTGGCCTTCCCAATTTCCCGACCAGCTTATGTCCGATCGCCGCCTGCGTTTGCTTAGCCTGGGTGTCGCATTTCCTCCGGGAATGGGGGGGCAACTTTTTGTCACAGCCCATTTGAGTGAGACCCGCTTGACGCAAGCGTTGTCCCGGCTGGCTGAGGTTTCAACCGTCGGTTTGCTGCCCGGCGAAGTATGGAAGAAGCGGCTGGAGCCGAAGGACGACTCGGATGGATTGGAACATGAACTCGTCCTGTGGGACAGGGATCCCGCCCTTTGGCATCGCTGGATTTCCTGGCGGAAACTTCGCCGGCTTTATTTGGAGAAGACGCAACGGGAAGGCATGCCCGATGTCGTGCTGGTCCGCAACCTGCAACACGTCTTCAACCATTTTGTCAAATGGCTGCACCGGCAACCCCGTCGTCCGCTCACGGTGCTCCTGCTCGGCGACAGCGGCGGGCTGGGTGAAAAAATCCCCCGGTTCCGGCGCCTGCGCTATAAATTTAAGCCGATGCAGATGCTGGAAGATCGGGCGGTTCAATTATATGACGCCTGCCTGGTATCCGGGCTTAAATCGAAACGGTTTTTTGAGTCGCGCGGCGTGCCCTGGATCTGGGTTCCCTGCGCATACAACGATAATTATGACCCGCCGCCGCCTGACGCGAACGCCAGGGGACCGATCCGATTCGGTTACTTCGGAGACCTGTCGGAACAATCCGGCATTCGCCAATTGGTGAATGCCTTTTTAAAGGCTGATTTGCCGGGCACCTTGCACGTTTGCGGCCACGGCCCGTTGTCGGAGGAATTAAAACAGCTTTCCGAACGCCACCCGAATTTTCATTTTGACGGTTTTTTGCCAAAACAATCGGACTGCCTTCCCTGGGCGCAAAAGGTTGATGTGCTAATCAATGTACGGCCTCCCTGGTGGGGAAAGGACAACAGCGCGCCTTCGAAGGTTTTTGAATATGGTGTGGCCGGCAAGGCGATACTCTCCACGCGCACCGCTGGCATGGATGAAATCCTGGGAAAGGAAGGCATCTATATCGAAACCGATCATTTTGAGGATTCGGTGTACCGGAAACTGCGGGAGGTTTCAGCCATGGACCGGGCCGAGCTCCGGCGCCGGGCGGCGATTATTCGCGACCGGATTGTCCGCAACTACAGTTGGGACAAACAGTCGCGGCTCATTCTGGAATTTCTGAACAGGCTGGTGGATCGGCAATCTTCCCCAACGGTTTCGGGAGACACCCCGGCATCACTGACCCGTCGTTCCGCCGCTGCCTTTCGCGCGCCGGCGGAGAAATAACCTGACTTTCCGGAACGGCAGGCCCAGAAACATTTTTCGGAACAGTTCGAGCCGTTCGAGCCAAAAAATCCCGGGGGAAGCCTGGCCCTGGGGAATATACCAGTTGTTCAAAGTAGTTCGTTTGACGAGCCGGTACCCTTTTCGCCTTAGAAAACGGTGCTTGTCCAGCGTGCGAACGCCATCTTCAATCAGGATCAGCGACGGGTGGTATTTTTCAAAATCAAATCCGTGCATGACTTCGATTTCGTGGCCTTCCACGTCAAGCGACAGAAAGTCGATAGTGGTTGCTCCGGCTTCGCTCAATACTTTGTCCAGCGTGGTGATTTTGACGCGTTCGGTTCCAATGAATTGAGCTCCATGGGAATCCGTCTGCTGTTCGAGGGTCGAAATGCCGCTGTGAGCGCCAATATGCAGCGAGCCCTCGCCCTCCTTTTCCGGACGGCTGCAGGCAACCTGGAAGACTTTCGAATTTTTTCGTTCGCTCCGCAGTTTTTCGCTCAGCACGGCCTGCGGTTCCACCAAAACGCCGCGCCAGCCGTTTTGCTCGAGCAACCAAGTTTGCGAGCCGGAATGCGGATCGTTCGCCCCGACTTCAACGAAGAATCCGTCACGCCGCCGGCCGAAAAATTCCCAGACGAGTTGTTTCTCGATGATCTCCTCCAGAATCGGCGATTTGATGTTGAGAATCATGGTCAAGGTTCATTTCCGGCGGGCTTCGGCATCCCGGTCTCATCCAATACGGCATGAACGGCCTGAATCAATTCTTCCGCTTGAATTCCGGATAGAAATTTTCGCTCCGGCTCCATTCTTCCCACAATCGTCCGATGCCGGTTCCCCACCGGGATCCAGGCTTCCCGACCGGGATTGGGCCAAAACCATGAAACGGTGCGAGTCCCGGCCAACAACGCCAGATGCAGTGTCCCGGTGTCGCCGCATAAATGCAATGCGCTGCGTTGGATCACCGCCGCCACCTGGGTCAGGTTCAATTGCCCGGCAAATACCCGCCAGGGTTTGTCCGGCAACCGCGCCAGCAACGATTCCATTTTCCCGCGTTCCCGTTCCGTGGGTGCACAGGAAAGCGCCAGCTTTTTTTCCGGCCAATGTGCCCGCAAAGCGGCGATCAGTTCGACCAGTTGTTCCGGGGGCAGCTCCTTCCGGTCATCCGTGGTAAACGGGCTGAGATGAAAGTACGTTTCCGCATCCGCCGGGGAAAGGTTCGCCGCCTGCAAATGCGCCGGCTTGATGTCCGTGCGAAACTCCGGCGGGGTGGACGGGAAACCGACCTTTTCCAGGCAACGGCAATTCTGCACGTAGATGGGGCCGGCCAAAAAAGATTCCTGGACAATTTCGGTGAACAACCGCCGCCAGAACGGCGGGCCGCCTCCGCCCGGCACCCGGCCCAGACGTTCGCGCGCACCGCTGAAAAACGTCAGCCAGCTTGACCGGTCCGAGCCGTTCAGATTGATGAGCACGTCGAACCTTTCCCGGCGCAGCCGCGTGACGAAGCCCAGGTTCTCCTTCAAGCTCGCGTGCTTCGGGAACCGGGAGTAACTCCAAACCCGGTCAATCCACGGCATACACTCCAGAAAGGAGGCCACGTGCGCAGCCACCCCGACGTGCAACTCCGACCCAGGATAAGCCTGGCGGATCATCCACAATGCCGGCGACAAGTGGACCATGTCGCCCAAAAATCCCAGGCCAAACACCATGACTTTCTTCGCGCCGCGCGTGCGTTCCAGAAAATTTGGTCGGGTTTGCGTCACAGCGGGATTCAAGCAAAAGCCTCCGGCCGGGCATAGCCTAAATTGTGACCGACCAGACTTTGGCGGTTGAGTTCAACTTCGAAAGTGAAACCATATACTGGAAAATGCGTAAGCCGGCCAATCGGCACCGCACGAGAGTGTTCCCGCCCGTTCCAGGCCTGTTTCCGAGACATGGTTAACAATTCAAATTGAATTCAACAACTCGCACAGTGCCATAATGCGGCTGGTTTCCAGTTCCGGATAATTGCCGATGTAGGCGCCGAAAAAATGGACGTGGTCCACCCGGGGATATTTCTTGTATTCATTCGGCATCAAGCGGCGCATGAATGGCTGGCGCAACTGGTTGCCGCCGCCGGAGGCGCCGCGGCGAAATTCTATCTTTCGTGCTCGCAGTGTCTTTTCGATGCGGTTCCAAAGCGCCTGGTCCGGCTCCCGCAGAACCAAGGTAAACGCATAATTACAACTGCCCTCACGTTCAAATTCGGTGAAGAACTTGTTTGAATCGAGATGGTCCAGGAAGCAATTCAGATTGCGCGTTCGGATTTTGTTCCGCGCATCGAGCCGCTTCAACTGGGAACGACCCAGGACCGCGTTGATCTCCGTGCTGCGGACGTTATAGGCCGGAAATGCAAAAATGAAATCGGGGTTCAAGTCCGGCCATTCGGTCTGGTAACGCTGTTTCAAAACGTCCGATCTGCTTTCGCGCACCATGCCATGGGAACGGAACATTCGAAGCAGTTCGTAAAAATCGGCATCGTCCGTGCAAACCATCCCGCCTTCAATGGTGCTCAGGTGATGCGCGTAATAGAAGGAAAAGTTGGAGGCAAACCCGAACGAACCGAGTTTCCGGCCACGGAAGGTCGCACCGTGCGATTCGCAAACGTCTTCAATGAGCGGGAGGTTGCGCTCCCGCAATTCCGCCAGCAAAAGATCGTCCAGCGCGTTATAGCCGAGAATATGGGTGGGAAAAACCGCCCGCGTCCGGCTGGAAATCTTGCCAACGACCTGGCGCGTGTCCATGCCGAGGGTCCGGGGATTGATGTCCACAAAGACCGGGGTTAAGCCATTTTGCAGGACAGAGGCGATGTCGGAAACCCAGGTCAGCGTGGGAACAATTATTTCACCGCCGCCGAAGCGCTCGCGGACGGCGGCCATCGTAATTTGATTGGCCGACGAGCCGGAATTGACGAAGACGCTGTGTTTGACGCCAAGCCATTTCGACCATTCTTCCTCAAAAGCCGTGACGTTTTTCGATTGGGTTAAAATGGGATCGTCCTGCTGAAGAAACCCGATGACCGCGTCGAGGTCTTCGCGCGCGATGTTGTTTTTCATCAGCGGCCAGTTGCGCAACGGCCCGCTTTTTTTACTTTTCGCTGTGGTAGTCGCCATATTCAACCACGATGGTGCTGCGGCCGTCCTCGCGTTCCAACGCCCTTTGGTAGGCAGGAAAAATTTGTTCCGGCTCGTCCAGCCGGATGACTTCAATGGTCTTGCACATCAGGCGAAACGCCTCCGTGAAATCGCCGGTGTGCTGGTGTTGGGGGTGCAATGGGCGTTCCGAACCAATGCCGGTGCGGATAATCACTTTCGGCCGGTAACCGCCGGTGGAAACGATGGGCAGCTTGTCCAAATGATTGACGACCTGATTCACGGCGAGTAGCAAAAAATTCCAGCGCGGAAAAATGCATACCGGCACGTGACCGGCCAGAGCGAGGCCGGTGGACATGCCCATCTGCATTTCCTCGGTCACGGGCAGTTCGAGCAGTTTGTCGCGCGGCACATTTTTCAACGTATTGGTCATTGCCGTGCCCGGGCAGGCCACCGCCTGACCGAGAAAAATCGTCCGTTGGTCACGCGCCAGATAGTCCATGGCGCGGCAAAGTTCCTCGGAATACTTCATGTCAGAACTGGACCCGCTTGCCGGCGCCGGCGTGCGGATATTTGGTTTGATATTTGTAATAGACCACCATGGGATGCCGCGTCTCTTCCCAGGTCAGCACGGGCTGGTTCCAGGTCTCTCGCGTGTCAGTGCATACGGATTTGCCGTTATCCTCTACAATGAAACGGATGGGAAGCTGGTGGTTGGCCGAATATTTGACGCATTCATGGACCACGCCGGTTTCCGCCGTCATCTCGCCCATGAAACAATGCACCCGGGCGGTCCCGCCCCGGCGTTTGATGCTCAAAGCCGCGCCGACGGCAATGGGTACGATGCCCCCGACAATGGCCGAAGAAACAATCCGATACTCTGGAAAACAAAGCGAGATGGAACGGCCGGCCATGATTTCAGCTTTTACCTGGTCAGGTGGCACGCCTTTGAGCAGGCATTGATAGTGACTGCGCCAGGAACACATCACCCAGTCTTCCGGCCTGACCTCGCGAAAAACCTCGATCATCTGCGCTTCGTTGCCGGAGTAAAGATGGATGGGGGCGTGAATTTTGGCGGCATTGAACGCTTCGGCGATCCCGGTTTCGAAGGAAATCAATTCTTCCGCAGTCATGAAAAAGTCAGTGTTTACGAGGCGCCTGCGCTGGTTGAACGAAAAACATGCGATTTTGCGTATCTTGCCGGAGGCTGGGGAAAGCGTCAAGCTCGGCGCCCCGCGGCGACACTCGTTGCCGCGATGTCCGCCTGCTTTCTCCAGTAATCGAGGAGATGATCCAAACTTTCTTCGAAGGGATGCTCGGGGTGCCAGCCCGTTTCCTTGATGAATTTGTCACAATTCGGAATTTGCAGGGTCACGTCGGCAGGCCGCAATAAATTCGCATCGCACCGGGTGGGAATTGCCTTCCGGGCCCTGGCCATCAGCCGTTGCAGAAAATCGCCCACTTTCATTGTGGTCGTTCCGCCGATGTTGTAAACTTCACCCGGCCGGCCCTGAAGCATCGCAAGCCAATACGCCCGCATCGCGTCGCGCACGTCAATCAGGGTGCGAACCGAATCGAGGTTTCCGTGAACCAGCTCCTTCTGCAGGCCGCGCTCGATCCAGGCCACCTGTTTCGCAAAAGCCGTGGCAAACAAATCGGTACGGCGTGGATTCAAATAGGTAAACATCCGTGTGCGGACTATCCGCATTTGATAGCTGACAAAATAGACCCGCGCCAGCAGGTCCTGCGCGACTTTTGACACGGCATAGGGGCTGGCAGGATTGAGCGGCGTCTCTTCGTTGATCGGCACAAATTTCGGATCTACCTGGCCGTAAACCTCGGAAGTGCTGCAATGTTGGATGAGCGGATCCAGTTTGAGCAGCCGGACGGCTTCAAACAGATTGCTCGTTCCGAGAATATTATTGTTCAAGACCGCGTGCGGCGTAATGAACGACGCCCGCACATTGGCGTGGGACGCCAGATTGAAAATCGCATCGGGCTTGATTTGCTGCAACGCGGCAATCACCGAACCCAGGTCGGCCAGGTCGCACTCATGCACCGTGACGCGCCCGCGAATGGCTTGCAGATTGTCGGAGGCCGTTGTGCTGTGCCAGCGACTAAGACCGTGGACTTCCACTTCGGGATGGTTCCGGACGACGTATTCCGCGAGATAACTGCCGCCCGAACCGGAAATTCCGGTGATCAAGGCTCGTTTGATTTGCGTGTTACCGGCATTCATGGTTGAAAAATCAGTTCATGCAGCATCAAATGAATCCGGTTTCCATTCCCGGAACGGCTCGATGGGCCGCCGGGAGCGCGCCCGGTCATGCTTGGCAAAATCTTCCTCCAGATCGTAGAAAATAATCTGGCTGCCGCCGAACTCGAATTTGAACGGCACCTGAATCAGCCGGTTGAAATGCTTTTTGATCCGGGCCTGGCGTTTCGGCGGGACAAACAGCAGGACGAATCCGCCACCGCCCGCCCCCAGAAGTTTTCCGCCCAGCGCGCCGTTCGTGCGC
>DATJNM010000052.1:0-16045 GCA_035508155.1 Candidatus Sulfopaludibacter sp.
CCCAAACTGTAACTCCCCCCACTCACCACACTGAACGGCCCGCTCACGCTCGCGCTCCCGCTCAACGTCCCGCTCCCCGCGTTCTGAACTGTAAAACTGTTGGTCTCGCTCGTCCCCACCAGCAATGTCCCATACCCGATGCTCCCGGGTGTTACCTGGAGGACCGGCACCGTACTGGGAACCGTATAAGACACCTCGCTTGAGTAACCACTTTCCAAGCCGGAAGTGCCCAGCGTCGTGGCAGCAAAATAATAGGTCGCACCTTGCGCCAAACCGGCAATCGTCGCGTTGGTCACATTACCGACAAAAGTAAGGTTGGTATAGTTGCCACTGGCTGAGCCGTAGTAGATGTTGTAACCGGCGACATTGGCATTGGTGGCCGGATTCCAGCCTAATGTTACGCTTTGAGTGCCTAAAACAGATGAGGGGGTCGTAGCCACCAATACACCTAATAGAAACCCAGATAAAACTGCACGTCTTGTTACTATCCAAACGTCAACACAATACATCTTGGCGGCAGTCTTTGCATGATTCTTGCCAAGAAAACGTTTCGAACCGGGGGAAATCCCGGTTTCGGCTAATTCGCTTTAATTTCAATAACTTGTACGGGTTCCTCAATCAAAAGGTCAAAGTAGAACCGGATAAAGGCGTCTATAATTATGACTGCAACGAACAGATGCCCAAGGGGTCTGGAGGTTTTCAATACATGACTGTCTTGCAAAAGAACATCCCGAATTCTCACGAATTCCGCCACAACTGGAAGGTGATTACCGCCTTGTGCGCCTGCCAAGACACCGCCCCGAATAGATTAAAATAAACGCGGTTCGCGGGACAATCTGGTGGCTAGCAACACGTCAACCCTGCACCGGACTCCAACAGTTTCCGCACAGCAACGTCTGACCTTGCCTCGGCGTAGATCCGCAGAATCGGCTCGGTCCCCGAACCGCGCAACATGAGCCACGAAGAATCCTCGGCTATAAATTTAACACCGTCGAATGTTTTCATGTCGGCCAGCGGCGAGCGCAACAATTTCGGCGGTGGATTGCTCTTCAGAAATTCCATCAGCGACGCGCGCTTTTCCAGGGGATAATGCATGTCGATTCTTCCGTAACAATGCGGGCCGAACTGCCTCTTCAATTCCGCCAGAATTTTATCCACCGATACCCGTTCGGTCGCCAGCAACTCAAGCAACATTAAACCGGCAGCGATCCCGTCACGTTCGGGAATGTGTCCCGGAAAACCGATGCCGCCGCTTTCTTCCGCGCCGAGCAATACGTCGCCTTTCAGCATCTCCGCGCAAATATATTTAAAGCCGACCCCCGTCTCGACCAGCGGCAGGCCATGAGCGGCGCACATCTTGTCCACCATCGAAGTGGTCGTGAGCGCCTTGACCACGCGACCCCTGCCCTTTCGATTCACAATCAGATGATGGAGCAACAGGCAAATAACCTGGTGCGTGGTCAGCGCGTCGCCGCGACCATTCATGCCGCCAACGCGATCAGCGTCGCCGTCGGTCACCAGACAAATGTCATGCGGATGCCGGCGCAGAAATTTACGGCTGCGCGCATAATTCCTGTCAATCGGTTCCGGATTGACGCCGCCGAACAGCACGTCGTGCTCCGCATTGAGCGTCGTGACCTGGCAAGATGTGCCCGCCAGCAACTGTTCAAAGCAGCCCGCGCCCACGCCGAACAAGGCGTCATGGGCGAAACGCAGTTTCGATTTCGCAACCAACTGGAAATCCACAAGCCTTTTCAGCGCGGCAAAGTGCGCCGGGCGGACATCGTCGATGGAAATTTTTCCGGCACGCAGTGCTTCGTCGAACTTCTCCGATCGGGCGGGATGACGATCCACAAAACTTTCCACCGCCTGGCACGTCTCCGGATCACTCGAACCGCCGTAGAACGACTTCAGTTTGAAGCCGTTGAAAATTGGCGGATTATGGCTGGCCGTAATCATCACGCCGCCCACGGCGCCGAGCGCGTTGACGGCAAACGAAACGGACGGTGTGGGTGTCGGTTCCGGCGCCAGCACCGCCTGAAAACCATTCCCGGCCAGAATTTCAGCGGCCGTCCGGGCAAATCGGTCCGAAAAGAACCGGCGGTCAAAACCGACGACCACCTTGGGTTCACACCCGAAAACTTTGGACTTTGGACTTTCGATCTCGGCCTTCCAATAATCCGCCGTGGCCTGCGCCACCCGCGCCACATTGGCAAATGTAAAACCTTCCGCGATGACTGCGCGCCAGCCGTCCGTGCCGAACCTGATATTCATAACGCGTTGGTCAGAGCTTCAAATCCGCCAAAGCCGGATCGTGGGCATTAACCACCTGACGCATCTTCTTCACCGCGGCACGCAGGTTACGCGCGCGGAACAAAGTGGTTCCACTCACAAACGTGTCCGCGCCGACCCGCGCGCACTCCCCGGCGGTTTGAAAATTGATTCCTCCATCCACGCTGATGCGATAAGGCAGTTTCCGTTCATGCCGCCAGGCATCGGCTTGTTGAATCTTGGGAAGACACTCGTGAATGAACGGCTGTCCGCCAAAGCCCGGATTGACCGTCATCACCAACAACAGATCAATCTGGTCAAGATACGGCTGAACCTCGGCGATGGCAGTGGGCGGATTGACGGCGAGGCCGACCTTTCTATTGAGTGATTTGATTTTCCAGATGAGCGGCGCGACCTGTTCGCCCAGTTCAACGTGCACGATGATTTCGTCCGCGCCGGCCTCCGCAAAAGGTTCCAGCAGGATCTCCGGACACGAACACATCAGATGAACATCGAAAAAGAGCCTGGTCAGCGGCCGAACTGCGCGGATGACTTCCGGCCCGAAGGAAATATTCGGCACAAAATGGCCGTCCATGATGTCCAGATGCAGCCAATCGGCGCCGGACCGGTCGGCCCGTTCAACCTCCCTGCCGAAACGGGCGTGGTCGGCGGCCAGCAACGAAGGCGCAATGATCATGCGCGGAGTCTAAGCGAAACCGGCCGGGAAAGAAAAGTTGGAAGATGCCGGCGATTTAATTCCGTTTGCCATCGAGACAGCGGCGCACCGCCAGCGCCAGCATCTGCGGATAATAGGGTTTCTGCAGAAAATTCAGCTCCGGTTCGAGTTTGAAATCTTTGCCGACAATGTCGGCGCTGTAACCGCTGGTAAAGATCACCTTGAGTTCCGGCTGCTCGGCCCACAATTTTTCGGCCAGCTCGCGGCCGTTGATGTGGTTGGGCATGACCAGATCGGTCAACAACAGGTCAATTTCAGCCTTGTTGTTTCGCCAGACCTCAATCGCTTCGGTCGCATCGTTCGCCGACAAAACTTTGTATCCATATTTGGCCAACAAGCGCGAAACGAGTTCGCAGACCGGCGCTTCATCCTCCACCAGCAAAATCGTCTCGTCACCACCGCGCACCGTGGTTTGACTGGTCGGCTTGTCCGCGGTGTCCTGACCCATTCCGGCGTAAGGGAGGTAAATCCGGAAAGTCGTGCCTTTTCCAACCAGGCTGTCCACCTCGATCCAACCCTGATGCTGCTTCACAATGCCGTACGCCGTCGCCAGCCCCAAACCCGTGCCTTTGCCGATTTCCTTGGTTGTGAAAAACGGTTCGAAAATCCGGCGCAGGTTCTCCGGCGAAATGCCCGTCCCGGTGTCCGTGACACTCAAGCAGACAAACCGGCCGGCGCGGGCCTCGGATTGGCCACCGCCATAAGATTCATCCAGGCCCACAATGGCGATGCGCAGGGCCAACTGGCCGCCTTTGGGCATGGCGTCGCGCGCGTTCACCGCCAGGTTCAACAACACCTGTTCCAACATGCCGGCGTCGGCATCCACCATCGGCGGCGTCTGACAATAATTCAACTGCAGCGCCACATCTTCACCCAGAAGCCGACCGAGCATGTTCGTCATGTTCCCGACAACTTTGTTTACATCCAGGTTTTTGAGTTGAATCAACTGGCGACGGCTGAAGGTGAGCAATTGCCGGGTCAACCGGGCAGCGCGTTCGGCGGCTTGAACGATCTGTTCGGCCGATTTCCCTGCCGATTCACCGAGATTGGCCCCCAAAAGCAACGAGGCATGGCCCTGGATCACGGTGAGAATGTTGTTGAAATCATGCGCGACGCCGCCAGCCAACTGGCCGATCGCTTCCATTTTTTGCGATTGGCGCAATTGCTCCTCCAACTGCCGCTGAGCGGTGACATCGCGAAACAGGCTCAACATCAGCAGGGGTCGTTCGTGAAGCTGGATGAAGGAGTCAATGATTTCCAGTGTCACGGCCTTCCCATTGTGCAAAACATACCGGCGTTCGGGCCTCCGGACGACGTTGCGGGCAAGGAACACTTCGCGGTGTCGTTCCATGATTTTGTCGCGGTCCTCGGCGGCGGCGTAAATGACCGTAAGGGACTGGCCTTCCAACACCTGCGCCTGCATGCCAACCAAACGGCAAAACGCGTCATTGACGGCAACGATAACACCTTGTTCATTGGTCAGTCGCAGTCCCGTCACGGAATTTTGCCAGACCGACCGGAAGAGTGTTTCCGAGCTTTGCAGGGCGGCCTCGGCTTCGCGGCGTTCGGTGATGTCGCGCACGTGCAATAACACGGCCGGCCGCCCTCCGTATTCGACGCGGCTGGCGCGGACCTCCACCGGCGTGATCCGCCCCTCAGCGGCCAGGCTTTCGCTTTCGGCCTGTGTCCATTTGCCACTGGCCATTTTTTCAAAATCCTGCCGGGCTTGTTCCCGCCGGGACTCCGGCACGAGATCAATCAAAAGATTTTTACCGGCCAGTTGCTCCCGCGTCATGCCATGCAGCAGACAACTGGCAAGATTCGCATCCAGTACGATGCCATCCGGGTCCACCACAAAAATGGCGTCGGGTGAGTTTTCAAAGAGATCGCGAAAGCGCCGCTGGCTTTCCCGCAGCGCCTCCTCGGCGTTGACACGCTCCAGTGCGCCACCGCATTGATCGGCCAAAGTCTGAAGCGTTTCGAGGTCCTGCCCGGAATAGGCGCCGGCGACGCGGCTTTGGACGAACAAGACGCCAATCAGCCGGGCGCCCTTGCGCACGGGGACCAGCATGGTGTCAGTGGCATGGCCTTTGGGACCCGGAGTGTGCACCAGTTCCGCGCCCTTGGTAATGACACGCCGGATGAGAGTGTTTGCGCTTTTAGACTGGGATGATTCGGGAATCTTCACCCGCTGTTCGTCCACGGTGGCAATGTTTAACAGCGAAAAGACCTCGTCTCTCTCGGCGGAATACAAATCCAGCGCGAAGTCATCCCAGGCAAAGAGCGCATCAGACGCTTCACAAATAATCGTGGCCGCCTCGCCGGCCGTCGTGGCCGAACTCAGACGATGGCTGAGTTTGGAGAAGAGCTGATTGTGGTGCTCGTTGCGGCGGCGTTCCGTCACGTCCTTAACCATGGCCAGCGCCGAAAAACGGTTGCGAAATGCCATCGGACTCCAGACCACTTCCACGTCAATCAATGCGCCGTCCTTTCGCCGGTGTTTCCAGATGTGGTTGCTCCCGGCATCGCCCAAAGCGGCGGCTTTGGATGCGTCTCCTTTTTCAACCTGGCGGAGATCCGACATTTTCATCGCCAGAAATTCTTCGTGTGAATAGCCGTAATGCTGTATGGCGCTTTTGTTCACCTCCAAAAAGGCGAGGGTTTCCAGATCAAAAACCCACATGGGATTGGGGTTGTCCTGGAAAAGCAGGCGGTACTGTTTCTCGCTTCGACGTAATTCCTCCTCCGCACGCCAGCGATCGGTCACGTCCCGCCAATTGGTGACGATGCCCGCGGCGTCCGGATCCGCCAGGCGATTTTGGCCGACCAGTTCCAAACGTTTCCAGGTCCCGTCCTTCTTCTGGTAACGAAATTGAATTTTTAAGGCGCTCTCCGGTTGTTGCACCGCTTTTTTAAACAGTTCACGCACCAGCGGCAAATCCTCAGCATGCACGTGCGCGAAGGAATCCGTTCCCTGCATTTCCGCCGGCGTGTAACCCAGCACACGCTCCATCGAAGGACTGGCGTAAAGGAAATCGCCCTCCCGACTCAAAATGCAAAGAATGTCGAGGGTGTTTTCCGTCAGGGTGCGAAAATATTTCTCGCGGCGGACCAATTCCGTCTCCGCCTGCCGCCGCTGGGCGCGTTCACGGGCCTCCTGCGCGGCACGGCGCACCGCCGAGGCCAGCCGCTCCGGATTGTGTTTCAACACGTAATCGGTCGCTCCCGCCTTGAGGCTCTCAATCGCGGCATGCTCGCCGATGGTGCCCGAAATGAGAATAAACGGCAGGTCGGGGTGCGCTTGGCGAACAAAAGCCAGCGCCTCCAGGCCGGTAAATCGGGGCAGCCGGAAATCGGACAAAATGACATCAAACTTGTCGCTGCCGAGCGCGGCTTCAAATTCCGCGCGCCCGGCCACACGCTTCAATTCAGCGTCCAGCGCATCTTCTTTAAGCAGCGTCCGGACCAGCTCGGCAAAATCCGGGTCGTCCTCCAGATGAAGAATGTGCAATGGCCTGCTCCTCTGTTCTCCGGGTGGGTTGCCGCTTGATTTTTGTGCAAACATTGCAGGCCTTCCGCAACAATAAACGTGCCAAAGTAACGCCAGTCGAAATCAGGCCGGGCGTATCTCAGCGCCTGGAGGGGACGACTGCATGAGGGAAAAGCGGTTGACCACACAAATATGCGGTGGAAATTAAGCAAAAGATGGCCGATATTCTTACACCACCGCAAAGTCCGCTGACATTTTATGTAACGCACGCGAGCGGTGGTTTGTATTTTACCCGATGTACAAATTAAACATGTCTTGTCGCCGGTGACAAAAAAACTTGCGAAAGCCCCTCCTCCCCACCACCCATGAAGGCGGTATTTTATCAGTTGAGATTTCCTGACAGCCGTTTGCCGGTGGCGACGGTCCGTGCCCGTCGCACTTCCACATGTACCTTTGAAGCGGGCGGCGCTCACAGAGCGCCGGGACAGTCGCGCAGAGGTTTCCTTTCGCCAATTTCGTTGAGGCGATTTCTTCGCCAGGCGGCCTGCGCCGTTTTACTGACGGTTTTGTCGGGGCCGGCCATCAATCAGGTCCGGGGCGAAGGGATGCTGGAATTGTTTCAAACGCCCTGGTCGGAGATCACGCAAAAGATGCCGGAGATTGCCGAGGCCGGTTACGACAGCCTTTGGCTGCCCAACCCGGCCAAGGGCAACAGCGGCGCTTTCTCGGTCGGCTACGACCAGTTTGACCCGTTTGATTTGGGCAGCACCAATCAGCAGGGCACGATTGCCACCATGTATGGCACCCAAGACCAATTAATTACCATGGTGCAAACGGCGCATCGGTTCGGCATCCGCGTCTATTTCGACAACATCATGAATCACCGGTCGAGCACAGTGCCCGGCTATCCCGGCTCGGGCACGCCAACGAATTATTATCCGGGCCTCATTCCGCAGGACTTTCATTTTCAGACCATCGCCGGCGGGTACGAAAACTGGCCGTCCATCGGCGATCCCTACTGGTGCACGACGTCCGTGGTGGAACACCAGCCCTTATTGGGTCTGAGCGACCTGGCGCAGGAACCCGGGACGACCAATCTGAATTTTGGCCCGGCCGTCGGCGACACGACCAACAAGCCGGTGTTCATCCGGTTCCCGGGCCGGTCGGATTTGTACATGGACACCAATGGTCCCTTGTTAGGCGCGGCCACGGGCACCGGCTGGCCATCGCCGGCGAACGGCTATGGGCCGGTGAACGGCTGGCGTCCCTTCGACGGCAACGGCCAGCCCGTGCCGGAAGACGTCTCAACCTATCTTTGCCGCGCAGTGGCCTGGACGCTTTACACGACCAAATGCGACGGCTTCCGGCTGGACGCCGTGAAGCACGTGCCGGTGAATTTCTTCGGCAACGAAACCGGCCAGACCGACGACCCCTCCTTCGGCGGCTACGTCGGCGCCATTCAAGCGATGTTCGATTACGTCCACGGCTACGGCAGCAATGACGTCGGCAACGGCTACATGGAAACGGATGGCAACCGGAACAGCACCTTTGACACCGAGGTGCCGCGCAACGACGCCATGCTGTTTGGCGAATACGAGCCCTCTGCTCTGGACGCCGGAGAAGACTTTAATGATTACCTCCAATCCGGCATGCGCCTGTGCAACTTCCCCCTCTTCAGTCAATTCAACAGCGCCATCAACAACTACGGCGGCAGCCCCGGACTCTACGGCATGGACGGCCGCGACTACATCCCGCCCGGGGCCAATTGCGATGCCAATGGCAATTTCAGCGCCGCCCAGGCCGTCAACATGCCCCAAACCCAGGACAATGGCACCTGTTGTCCCGCCAATGAGACCCTGGAAAATTCCTACTTCTTCATGCATGAGGGCCTGCCCATGGTTTATTCCGACGGTTATAATCATAATCTGGCCAGCCTGACCAACGGCAGCACACCGATTGTTTCCTATGCCAATTACCTCGGCGAATTCGGCGACAACTCCATTCCCGACACGATGTACACCCACAACCAGCTTTCCCGTGGCGGCACCCGCTCCCGCTGGAGTGACCAGAACATCATCGCCTTCGAGCGCTACGACTATCGTGACGTGGACCCGCCCTCCCTTTACGGCAACGCCTTCACCAATCCAGCCGCCACCGTCGTTTTCTATGCCATGAACGACAAAGGCGGCAGCTCCGGCGACATCGCCTTCGACGACGGCGTCAGCCGCACCAGCGACGGTTATTACCTGGTCGGCACCAACACCGCCACCGGCGGCAACACCGCCGACGTTTCCAAACCCAATTCGCGCGGCTGCGGACTCATCGTCGGTTTTCCGCCCGGCACGCTGCTCACCCAACTTTCCAGTTCGGGCGACGTGACTGGCGGCAATCGTGCGTTCCACCAGTTGCTCGTCCACGGTGCCACCACCAACCTCACCACCGCCCAATCCACCGCCAACGACCCCAACCCGGTGAACCGTTTGATTTACGTGAACACCACTCCCACACCCGGCTACGGCGCCATCGAACTGGTCGTGCCCAGCGACGCCTGGGTAATGTACGGCATCCAATGGCCCGAACCCAGCCGCGCCAATCCCGCCACCAACGCCATCGTTTTGCACCAGGGCGGCCTGCCCGTGCCCAACATCACCATCTACCGCACCGACGGCACCAATGGCGACCCCAATTACGACCCGCAGTTTCCCTTCAAAATGCGCGGCAGCGTTGACCCCTATACCGGCCAGCCTGTCCTGGCCGCCGGCGAAGGCAATGTGACCAGCCTCACCTACGCCATCGCCATCCCCGTGGTGACCAACGCCGCCTTCGACATATTGGTGAACAGCGACGCCTCCACCTCCAATACGCTGGTGAAACTGGATGGGGGCATAGACCTGAACAGCCAGATGGGGTTGGGCCCGACGAACTACCAGGCAGGCATCGCCCCGACAAATTTTCTGGACCTGCGCGACAACAAGCCGGGTTACGCCGACGATCGGTTCCTGGGCTACGAACAAACCGCCTTCCAATTCCGCAACGGGCCGGAGAAATTTGCCGCGCGCAATATTTTGAGCAACACCATCGTTTCGCTCGGCGCGGAAACGTATTACTACACCGTGGGTGGTACGAATACCGTCATCCCCGGCAGTGGCTTTGGCAACGGCATCACCAATCAAACGGCGAGCTGGGTTTATCACGATCCGGCGGCGCCGGTGACGGTCCTGACCAACGCCGGCGTGCCGATGGATCCAGCCAGCCAGATGTCACCTACCAATCCGGCGTCCGGTCAGTCCGTGGACATCTGGGTGAGGGTCGGTTACTCGCAACAAATCAACACCTGTTTCATTTATTACACCACCGACGGCTCGAATCCCGAAGGCGCGTTTGGCGTCGGCGAGGGGACGACCCAAGTGGCCCAGGCGCATTGGGTGAATTATGACAACTCACTGGGCAACGTTGACTGGTGGAAAGGCACGATTCCCGGCCAGGGCAATGGTGCGCAGGTGCGTTACAAGGTCGGGCTGTTCAGCGGTGGCAGTTACGGTTTCAGCGTCGGCAACCCCACCAATTGGCCGAGCATTCAGCCGATTTCCCCTGCCGAATCCTCCCGTTCCAAGGTCTTTGGCCTGACGCAGGCGGCCATTACAAATTTCAACCCGGCCAACGCCGTGGTCTGGCTCCATAACGATCTTAATCCGGCCAACACCACCGTCGGTTTGCAATCCGGTTTCCACATCCTCCGCGCCCGGACTTTTCTGCCGGTGATCAATTACACCAATCAAAACTACGTCTACGCCAGCCAGGCGCAGGTGTACAACACCTTTGCGCAAACCTTTTATTACGAAGCCGGGCCGCCCACCGGCGTGATTGCCTACCCGGCAACCAACGGCACCCCGGTCTCCAGCGGTGTCCTGACGGTGGTGGTCCGCACCGACAGCACGGTGACCGGCGTTCAATTCAACATCCAGGACAGCAACCCGCTCAATGATGACATCGTCACGGGGCAGGCCAACGGCAACGGAAACGACACCAACGGCAATCCCATTTTTGTAAGCGCCACCCAAGTCACGCCCAACCAGAGCCTGAATCTGCAATACCCGAACGATCCGCAGGAATTCCATTTCGTCTATACCAACGTGGCTTCCAGCGGCACGGCCACTATCAGCGTGCGACTTTCCGATTATGCGACCAGCGTCTATACCAATGAGACCACAACGCTCGTCCGCACGGTCAACACGCTGGCGCCGCCGCAGACGGTTATCATTTCCAGCCCGGCCACCAACAACACGATTGTTCCCTACAGCAGCAATCTGGTTTATCTGATCCAGGCTTGCTTTGGCACCAGCCTGGTCTCGGCCGTTTCCAATTTCGACATTACCATTAATGGCGTTCTCCAGCCGCCCTCCTCCTACTTTATCCGTCCGGTGGGCACCGTGCCCGGTTGTCCCGGCATGAACTCGCTGTTCTATAATTGGAACATTACTTCGGGCGGCGTCTATACGATTCAAGCGACCTACAGCAACGGCATCGTCCTGAGTGATAACAAGACCGTGATTGTCACGCTGCCGCTCCAAATCACCAGCCTGAACAACGTCAGCCCCGCCAGCGGCAACCCATTGATTGTCTGGGGCAGCACACCCGGGGTGAACTATCAGGTGCTGGTGACCACGAATCTGACCCAGCCGTTTCAACCCATCGGTTCCATTGTTACCACCAATGGATTCTCGGCCTCCCTGACCGATACTTCGCCGCCCGCACCGCAGAAGTTTTACGAAATTGAAATAGTGCCCTGAACAACCGGGTCATTCCAGTGATTCAGAAATCCTTGTGAAAATCCGCCCGGCCAATTTGATCCTCGTTGGCCTGGCGCTCTGGCTGGGAACGGCGCGGAATACATGGGCCGTCCTCGCCAACGTCTGGCACATCCCCGATAATTCCGGCGACCTCGGATTCTACATGCGGAATCCCGAATTTGAGATCGGAACCAACACCACCGTCACTGTTTACACCGGCCTGCAAAAATTCAACAATCCCTACGGCACGGCCAACCAGACCGGCGGCTGGGTGATTTATAAGGGAGCGACCCAAACTTCCTGGAGCAGCAACGCGTTGAGTTTTTATCTCAACGGCGGTCCCAGCTCGAACAATCAATACTGGTCCGCCACGTTCAACACCACGAGCTTTGGGCCGGACGACGTCATTCAATATTACCTTTACCTCACCTTCGACGGTGTGAACGGAGTCCAGAACACGTATCTGTATGGCGGCGACGGCTCCAGTTTGACCTCCGCCAACCCCGCCATGGCGGCCGCCTCACCGTTTACCATTCGTAACCGCCCCGCCTGGCTGTTCCACGCCAACAACCGCGTCGTCTCCGCCAACCCCGACGGAACCACCTCGACCGTCAGTTTCTGGACGCAGATCGGATATCAAAGCAAGGACGCCAGTGTGCGCTGGGCGGACAATGGTTGCGTCTATTACACCACCGACGGTTCCACACCCGCCGGTTCACTCGGCGTCGGCACCGGCACGACCCGGGTCATGCCCATCAGCTACGACCATGAGCAGGACAATTACAGCATCGCCGGCAACGCCATGTGGTGGGTCGGCACGGTAACGAACATTCCCAATTACACCGTGATCAATTACAAAATCGGCGTGTGGGATAGCGCCAACGATGAGGAAAAATTCGCCGATTACAACGCCGGCACGGCGAACACAGTTTTCAGCTTTTCCACCGGACAAACCGGCGGCACCAACGGCGTGCCGGTCCTCAACGTGGATGGCATGAACGCCGAATACACCACTGAACACCTGTTCGTGGATGAAGTGGCCGGCGATTCAATTCCAGTGAACATCATCTTCTCGCCCAATACGAATGTCACCGTCGTCGAAGCCGATGTTTTCTCCAATTTGAACCGGCGTAACCACGTCACCGATGCCTATACCAACAGCACTTACCCCTTCGGAACGGAAGAAGGTATCGTGCCACCGGACGGCAACACCATCGCGACCGGAGACGACAGCCACTATTACAAGGCCTACGCCCTGAATTCCCTCGGCAATGGCCAGTATTCGCTCACCCTCAACGCCACCAACTGCGGCGCCTACCGCCTGACGGCGCGTTTCAAGGTCGTCGGCAACACCAACTGGATTTGGTACGGCCTGCGCGACCATTGCATCGTCGTGTCGCCGCCCCGCGCACGCAACATGACTCTCTACGAGTTGAATGCCATGAATATTGACGCCCAGGGAACCAACGTGGGCGACCGCAGCACGTTCACGGATTTGTACAACGGCCCCGGTTCGCGCGCTTATGACCCGGTCACCAACCGCGTCAATCTCCAATACTTCCAAAACCTCGGTGTGAACTGGCTCTGGCTCCAACCGATTCATCCCATCGGCATTCTCAACCGGCAGACGGACCCCAATAGCGGCGTGCCTTACTCCGTCGGCAGCCCCTACTCCGTCAAAAATTATTTCCAGGTCAATCCTCTGTTAAGCAAGGCCAACACCCGCCCTGCCGCAATGCAGGAATTCACCAACTTCGTGGCCGCCGCCAATAACGCCGGCCTCAATGTGATGCTGGACATGCCCTTTGCCCACAGCGCCTGGGATTGCGAATTGGACAATCTCGGCACCAATTTCTTTGCCCCGAACGGACAGCCGTCCGACTCCATCATGAACGATGAGGCCCGGGTTTATTCGCGCACCAATGAATACGATCAGCGCGCCTACAGCGCCAACAGCGTGGCCCCGGCCCCGGACCGTTATGATTTCGGCAAATGGACGGATGTGGCTCATTTTTATTCCGGTCGCTACGCCGCGCAGGTGCCCAATGCGTCGCAATCCGGCGATTACCTGAGTGAGGCCGATTGGTTTGATTATTCCATCGGCGACGAAAACAGCACCGGCAATGGCAACGGTCACTTTGACCAGATCACGCAAAACGTCTGGCGTTATTTCTCCGATTGCCTGTTGTACTGGCTGGACTTGACCGGCTGTCCGAGCAACACGCCGCCGGACCTGACAGCCAACCGTGGCATCGGCGGCCTGCGCGCGGATTTCGGGCAGGGCCTGGCGCCGCAGTGCTGGGAGTACATCATTAACAAGGTCCGCTGCCGGAAATGGGATTTTGTGTTCATGACCGAATCGCTCGATGGCGGCGCGGTGACATACCGTTCCAACCGGCATTTTGATGTGCTGAATGAGAATCTTATTTTTGACCTGCAAAACGCGGCCACGGCAAGTGATTACCGCAGCGCCTTTGATGCGCGGCGCACGGATTACGGGCAGTCGGTGATTTTGCTCAACAATGATTCGCACGACGAGGAGGCGTACAGCGACCCGTACCAGGCGCTCATCCGGTACATGGCGTGCAGTGCGATTGATGGGGCGCCGATGATTTTTTACGGCGAGGAACTGGGCATCTCGACGTATTTCGGTTTTGACGAATACCAGTTGAATTTCGGCAAGACGATTCCGAATTTCATGGTCTATAATGATCTCCAGCCGATCTGCAATCCGGCCAACCGGAATTTCGGCCTCGACCAGCTTTGGCCGGTCTATGCCGCCGTCAACCAGGCAAGGCAATTCAGCGCGGCGCTGAAAAGTTCCAACCGTTATTACCTCAACCAGACCGGCAGCGAAACGCCGCAGCCTTCAATCTTCTCCGTGGCGAAATATCAGACTGCCAATGCGTCGCCGAATTTTTCCGACGTCGTGTTCGCCTTCACCACGCTCGACCGGAACAACCCCCAGACCGGCAACTTTGACGTGAACATCACGCAGAACGGCTCGAACCTGTTCGGCCTCCAGCCGGCCCGCCTTTATAACGTCAAAAACATCGCCGCCTACCTTGGCCTTGACCCGAACCGCCGGAATTACTGGCTCTGGAACGGCGGTTCCGGCGGCATCGCCGGCAGCAATGTTCTGGCCAATGGTGTTTTCGTATCGCTCAATCCCGTGCCGACCAGTAACGCCGGGTGGACCAACGCACCGTTTGAGGCGCAATACCTGAAGCTCTACGACGTAACACCGCCGCCCACGCCATCGACGCCGGTCGTTTTCCAAAGTGGGACGAATAACTATCTCTTCACCAACGCCGTGACTTTCACCTGGACTGCCGTGAGCGACCCGCAAGGCGGCGTGAGCGGCTATTACGTCATCGTCGGCACGACACCCGGCGGCTCGGATGTTTTCGGTGGTATCGTCACCGGCACGTCATTGACTGTGACGAACAATTTCGGCGCACGCCTTTACGCGACGGTGAGCGCCATCAACAATGCCGGCATCCAGGGTGCAGCCAGCGCCAGTAGCGCCGGGGTGGCCCTGGTAAACCCGGACTGGATTCCGGTGCTGAACATGCTGGGCACCAGTGTATTGTCTTGGAACAGCGTCTCCGGCAAAACCTACCAGGTCTGGAGCACAACCAACCTTTCCATGCCTTTTGCCGCACTGGGCGGCCTCATCAATGCGGTCGGATCCATGGCCAGTTACACCAATCACCCGACCGACCCATACCGGTTTTACCGCGTGCAATTTTTCCCATAAAATGGGTTTCCTTTTTGCCGATTTGGAACAAGCCGAGTGCAAAAAGGCATGTTTCAGCGCTTCCTCGCATGAATATGCGGTAGCCAAGCTGCCCCGGAAATGGTACGTTTTGGCCACGATCCTGAACAACAATCAGTAACCAGCAACATCATAAATATGAAATATAAAACAGTTCTTGCGATTGGGGCGGCGTTGTCGTTTTTGGCCTATACGCATGCTCAAAACCTGAACGGAACCCTGAGTCCGAGCTTCTACGGCAGTCCGCTGGCCGTTCAAACCATCAGTACCGGTTTCGGTCTTGCCGCCGGTGGCAACGATTCAGCCGGCGGTTCCGAGTTGGACGCTGCGTATGGCCGGATCTCCGGCGGGAATCTCTACCTGTTCCTGGCGGGTAATGTCGAAAACAACGGAAACCACCTGAACGTTTTCATCGCGGGCGGAGCGGCGGGCGGACAGAACGTTTTGAATGCTGCGGCCACCGCCACGTTACAGGCCATGAACGGTTCCGTGTTTAGTCCGGGTTTTAACGCAACCTTCGCCTACGATGTGAATGATTACTCAGGCACGCTGTATAGCGAAGAATACAACCTCATCGGCGGTACCGGCGGTTACGTCGGGGCTCTCGGCAACAGCGGCACAGGCCTTTATGCCGGAAGCGATGGCGGCACTATGAGTCTTTACGTTAACAACAACAACGCCAGCACCATGGGAGCCCCGGGTACAGCTTACGCTGGTGGCGCGGCCGTGAGCACCGGATATGAACTGGTTATCCCGCTCTCTTCGATCGGATACGGTGGTGGGAATATCATGGTCCTTGCCGACGTAAATGGCGGCGGTGACAATTATCTTTCCAACCAATTTTTGCCTGGACTGGCAGTTGGAACCGGTAATCTGGGAGGTGGCGGGCCATACACAGGTGCAAATGGGGGCCAATTTAACTTCGGCAACACTCCTGGTGAATATTTCACCATCTCCGCGGTTCCGGAACCGTCCAGTCT
>DATJNM010000053.1:0-6683 GCA_035508155.1 Candidatus Sulfopaludibacter sp.
GTGCGTTTGTTGTGGGTGATGATGATGAATTGCGAGTGCGAGATGAACCGCTGCAATAAATGCACGAACCGGTTAATGTTCGCCTCGTCCAGCGCCGCGTCCAATTCGTCCAGCACGCAGAACGGACTGGGCTTGACCTGATAAATGGAAAACAACAGCGACACGGCGACCATCGTCTGTTCACCGCCGGAAAGCAGGGTGATGCTCTGCAGTTGTTTGCCCGGCGGCCGCGCCACGATGTCAATGCCGCTCTCCAAAACGTCGTTCTCATCCACCAGAATCAGGTCCGCCTTGCCGCCGCCGAACACCTCGACAAACATCGCCCGGAAATTCTCGCGCACCTTCTCGAAGGTCTCGACGAACATCTGCCGCGTCTGTACGTTGATGCGGTTGATGATTTCCAGCAGTTGCGCCTTGGCCGACACCAGGTCGTCGTGCTGCTTGGTCAGAAATTGATAACGCTGCTCGGTTTCCTCGTATTCCTCGATGGCCACCAGGTTCACCGGCCCGATTTCATCCAACCGCTTCTGCAACGCCTCAGTTTGCTGCGCCACCGCATTCCAGTCCGTGGCGGCGCCGCTCGCCGCCATCTCTTCCGGCGTCAGCGTCTGAACCTTGGCCGGGCCTTCCTCGGCAAACGTGATGGTGATGCATTCGCTGCGAACGTCGTCGAGGTTGACGTGATATTTCTGCTGGATCCGCTCGTGCAAATTCTGGACCGACATGTTTTTCTGCGCCAGTTCCACGTCCAGGGCGCCGCGCCGGGCCTGTACTTCCGTCAACCGGTTGCGCCCGGCTCGCAGATGTTCTTCACGGGCAGCAATGTCGGTCTCCTGCGAGTCCTTCCGGCCCGTCAGCTCCGCCAACAGGGTATTGCTCTGTTCGCGTTCATGGGCCAAACGCTCAATCTGCGAACGCGAATCCTGGATTTCCGATTCCGCCTGTTCCTTGCGCGCAACAAACGCCGAACACTCGCCGCGCCGCTGCCCGATGACTTGCGAAAGCTCGCAAATCCGCTGTTCCAGGGATTGCTGTTGCTGACGGAATGAGGCCAGCAACTGCTCCTCGGCCGCCAATGCCACTTTGCTTTCCGTAAGCGCGGCATTGGCTGTGTCACGGTGCTGACGCAGGGTTTCCAGCTCACCGGTGAGCGCGGCAACCTGTTCCTGACCCGCGCGTTCGCGCGTTTCCAGTTCGCTCGACTGCGCCGCCAGCGTGCTTCGTTTCTGCGCGCCTTCCTGTTCCTGCGCGGCGAGGCTCTGGATTTCAAAAATGACCGTCTCAATTTTCTGATGCAGGAGGCGATTGGAATTTTGCAGCGCATTGAACTCGCCCTCGCGCGTGGCGATGGCCACCTCCTGCTCGCGCAGTTCGGTCTGGGCCTGTTGCAGGCCCGCCTGCAATTCCGTCTGTTCGCTCAACAACGCTCCGCGGCGCCGGCTCATTTCTGCCACGCGCATCTGGACTTCTGTCAGTTCGCCGTGCAATTCAGAAATCTGGTTTTTGCGGCCCAGAATGGAAGCCGGCGCCTTGGGATTGCCGTTGCCGTTCAAATAACCGCCGGTATAAATGCCGTGCCGGCTCAACAGATCGCCGGTCAACGTCACAAAATCGCAGCCGGCGTGGCCGTTTTGGATCTGGTCGGTGGCCGTGCCGAGGTCGGACGCAATAAAGGTGCGGCCCAGCAATGCTTTCAGAAGTTTTTCCACCGACGGCTCGGCCTCGACCACGGCCAAGGCGTGGATGACCTGGCCCTTTTGCAGTCCGTTCTGAATCGCATCGAGTCCGCTGCCCGGCGCCATCTCGCCCTCAAAAGCCAGTTGCTTGTCGTTGGTGTATTCAAGGGAAAGCGCCGCGACGCTGGCGCGACCAACCTTGTTGGCGCTGAGGTCGGCGATGATTTGCTGCGCCGACTCCGGCTGTTCGGTCAACACGAGTTGCAGGTGGTGGCCCAGGGCGTTTTCGATGGCGACCACATACGTGTCCGGCACCCGGATGCGGTCGGCGAGCGAGCCGATGACCGAGCGCGACTGGCGCAAGGCGGCCTGCGTGCCCGCGCTGAAGCCCTCATGCGACCCTTCCAGTTGTTCCAACACGTTCAGACGCGAGCGTTTCTCCGCCTGCTGCTGCAAAAACTGGTCCTGTTCCGCGGACGACTGCTGCAATTCCGTCTGCAGCTCGCGCAACCGGTTCTGCCGTTGTTCGACCGAGCCGCGCTTGGTCTGCGCATTGAGTTTCTCGGTTTCGACGTGGGCGGCGAATTCTTGCAAACGCGCCTCCAGCCGCGACCGTTCCTCCTCCAGTTGCACCTTTTCGGCCGACAATTTTTCCAGCCGGACGACATTGCCCTGTTTCTGCAAGTCGAGCGCGGTGATTTCGTTGCGGATGCGGGTCAGGTCCTGAGCGGCGGCGAACGCGGCGGCCTGCGCCTCGCGTAACGCCTCTTGTCGCTGCCTCAAATCGGCTTCCACTTTTGCCAGCGCCTGCTGCTTCGTTTCGAGCGTCAGACGATGCTGCGCGAGCGCGGCCTCGGACCGGGACAACTTTTCGGCGACGGCCGACGATTCCTCCTGCGCGGCGCGGCAGCGTTCCTCGGCCTGCGTGATGTCGGCCAGCGCCTTGCTGTTCTGGGACGCAAGTTCGCGCAAGCGTTCCTCGTTGAACTGGATCCGGCTTTCGTGCCGGTCCGTCTCGCCTTTCAGTTCCAGTCCGCGCTGCTGCTGTGCCGCAACTTCATGTTCCAGTTCCGACAACCGTTCGCGAAGCTGTGTGATTTCATTTTCAAAACGAAGCACGTCGGCGGACACCTGCTCAAGTTCGGCCCGCAACTGTTCGACGGCGGCCTGCCTGGCGGAAATCTCCGCCTGCCACACGTCGAACTGGTGCCGGGCCAGTTGCGTGTCGAGATGCTGGAGTTCCAGGGAAATCTGTTTGTACCGGCGCGCCTTGCCGGCCTGGCGTTGCAGCGATCCGATCTGCCGCTTCACCTCGCGGATCAGGTCGGCCACGCGCAGAAGATTTTGCTCGGTGTATTCCAGTTTGCGGAGCGATTCGCGTTTCTGGCTCTTGAACTTCGTGATGCCCGCCGCTTCCTCGAAAATCATCCGGCGATCCTCCGGTTTGCTGGAAAGGATCTGCGTGATGTGGCCCTGCGCCAAGATGCTGTAGCTCGTGCGCCCGACACCCGTGCCCATGAACAACTGCTGTATGTCCTTGAGCCGGCACGGGACCTTGTTGAGAAAATACTCGCTGTTGCCGTCGCGGAAAATCCGGCGGGTGAGCGTGACTTCGTCGTAGGCGACCTCGACGCCCGCCGCGCGCAAACTTTCCTCGCCCACGCCGCCGAGCGTCAGCGACACCTCGCCCAGGCCCATCGGTTTGCGACCGTCCGTGCCGTTGAAAATCACATCGGCCATCTCACCGCCGCGCAGCGCCTTGGCCGATTGCTCGCCCAGCACCCAGCGGATGGCGTCGGAGACATTGGATTTGCCGCAGCCGTTGGGGCCGACGATGGCGGTGACACCGGGTTGAAAGTTCAATGCGGTCTTGTCCGCAAAGGACTTGAAACCAAAAACCGTCAAATTTTTGAGATACATGCTCTTGAACTCGTCCAAGGCAACCAAAGCTGCCCGATTAAGTAAAGCAAAAACCACTATATACAGCGTGGCCCTGCTGTTGCAGGCACAACTAATTGGTGAGGAACCATGATTTGCCTTGTGCCGACAACTGCTTACTCTAATCTGTCAAATCGTGGGCATTTATACGCCTCCCTTGGGAATTCGTCAACTGCTTTTCTGTAATGTTTTCAAAACAAATTCGTGGGATTCGCCGTGCCAAACCATCGTTTGATCGCCGTCGGCGCGCCGGCAATGAAAATGGCTGAAGCCGGGCGAGACACACTTTGGGCTGGCGGAGGCACTGCTTTTCTGTTGTAGTGATTCGGTACCCGCAGCACCCGGATTTTGTGCGCCCCATTGCGTTTAGGGTGCGCCCAAATGGATGCTCAAGCTTCCTTCGCCGTCGGGAGGGAAGCGGGTGGTTTTGCCGGAAAGGTTAAAGCTATGACATGCGAAAGAGAGATGGACCTGTTTTTTATGCGCAATTGCTATACCGAAAAGGAGCGTGAAAAAGTCAAAGCCTCGCTGGACTACCGGCTCGCGATGGAAAAGCAGGACACCATCCAGGCCCAGGAGGTTGCCACCCGGGTTCTCGAAGGCAAATAAACCGCCCTTGATGCCATGGGCAAAGCTAAAATACCAGCCACGGGCGAGGGTTATCTCGGCGAAACCATGGTCCATAAAATCACCGGCGCCGTGGGTGTCGTGGAAAATGTGATTGAGGCCCAGGCCGGCTGGCCGCCGCAAATCACGTTGCAGCTGCCGGATGGTTCAGTCAAGAAAGGCCGGCTCAGCGATTTCCGGGAACCTCACGCGAGCGAACGCGGAAAAATCTCCCCGGCATGATCCCGATTAAAACCGGCGTCCCTACCCCTGCGGGAAATTCGATTTCCCTATCTCAAATGCGGCCACGCGCTGGTTGCCGACGACAACATCCGCCCGCGTCATGTTGATGATCAGGGTTGTCCAGGCCTTTTCCGAATCCTTGTAGCCCTGCGCGGCGGCGAGGCGGTACCATTTGTAGGCTTCGATTCTTGATTCCGAGGCCTCCGCCGGTGCCTGCTTAAAACTGGCACGCTGATAACTGTCTCCCAGATGAAACTGGGCCCCGGCATCCCCCAGTTTCGCGGCCTTGCCAAACCACGCTGCGGATTGAGCGGCATCCCGGGCGACTCCCTGTCCCTGGGCATACATCACGCCGAGATTGAATTGCGCCAGGGAATGGTTTTGCTCCGCCGCCTTGTGGTACCACTCCGCTGCCTGCCCGTAATCCTGCGCCGCCCCTGCGTCCGTGGCGAACTTCAACCCCATGCCGAATTGCACCTCCGCGTCCCCATAATTGATTTTTGAGGAAGCAGTTTCCGGGTCGGACGCGGGCGGGGAAGAGGACGTTTCTTGAGGTAATGCTTTTTCCATAGATACAACTATGCACTTTTCGGGGTTGAACACCAGAAAACATTGGTAGTGCCTTAATTTGAAATTATCCGGGCGCATTTTAATTCTCTTTTTCCTTCCGTTTCTTGGCGTCAAACATAATTGAAGCACGCACGGCAGTTATGGCCGATACTACTGGCGGAATTTCCAAGACGGCAACAAATCGCTCGCTTTGGTCGTTCTCGCCTTCTCGATGGCTCCATGCGTAAGCGCGCTTCGCCTTTGGGTGTCCCGTCAGGTCAAAAACCTCAACCTCGCCTTGCCACACGGTCTGGCCTTGAAAGATTTCATGGACAGGCACGGTTTCAATGTAGGTCGCTCCACAGTTATGCAACTGCGAAACTGCGACTTGAACCCGCGCTAGATAATCCGGTTTATTCTCCACAGCGTTTAAGTAAATCCTCGACCGTCCAATAACTGCTCTCGATGCCAGCGGCCATCGCTGGTGTCATCTTCAATGCCTTGTGTGTCTTGCAAAAGTTGTAATACGCGAAATTGAGCGCAACCGCAGCCTGAAAGTTTTCAAACTTTTTGCTGAAAGCGTTGGTCAACCGGGTGAGCCTTCGGCAGTGCATCCGCAGCGTATGGTTCTGTTTTTCGACATGGCTGGTGGTGATGCGGCGAATGTCTGGTGTACCGGCAATGACTGTTCGTTCAGCTTTCACCACTTCCGCCGGGCTGTACCGAACCGATGCCGCCGCACTACCGACTGGCGTGAGGGAGTAGGTTTTTACAATCTGGCCGTAATCCACGCCAGCACCGAAACCGCGCTCAACGGCATCCTCATAAGCGTGGAGCGCATCGGATGAAAGTTGCACTCGGTTTTTCAGTCGTGAAGCCAAATCGGACACAAACGCTTTCGCGTGGTAGGCGTCGCGCTTGCCGACCATGAAACATGGAATGAGCTTCGTATCGGCATCCAGAGCGATGAATGTCCACACATCGCCATAGTGGCCAGTGCGGTCTGCGACTTTGCGCTTGGCTCCAATGAATCCCCAGATTTCGTCAATCTCGACCTGCTTGCAGGATAGCTCGCGCATCTTTTCATCCATGATTTTAGCGCACGCATCGCCGACCCTGCGGTTGAGACTCATAATCGTGTTCTGATTGACGCCCGTGACGCGCTCGACGGCGCGGATGCTCGCACCCTCACAAAGCATTGAAATCACGGCCACTTTCTTTTCGGTTTTCAGTATGTTTGCCATATCGTTTCTTTGTTGACATAAATGTAATACGAATATATGATTGTGTCAACGATTATTTTAGTAATACATCAAATATTTTATGAAAAATAGCGTTGGAAGGCCAAAAGTGCCCAAAACAAGGGCTAAAGCGCCCGGAATATCGGTTAGATTGGCTCAGGACGAGCGCAAATTGATTGACCGTGCCATTGAAGGCTCCGGCCTGTCTCAGTCCGAATGGGCGCGTAAAGCGTTGCTTTCGGTTGCTGGTGGTGGTAAAGCGGTTGCATAGCCTTATTGGATGCGGCGAGCCTCGGACTCGCAATCTGCGATTGTAAGGAACGCCAAGTTTGCCAATTAACTTACGCACCCAAAACGATTTGAAAGTTGCACGCATTTTGAAATTGTCAATGACGCCGAAGCCAAATAATAAAACCAACCACACAAAATC
>DATJNM010000054.1:0-13873 GCA_035508155.1 Candidatus Sulfopaludibacter sp.
CAAACGAAACGTGATGGTGATGTTGGCCTGCCTCGGCGCGGGCTTCTGGCTCAGCGCACCTCCCAAACTGGTTGCCGACAATCCGCCCCGGTTGCTGAATGATCCGGTGGATATCAGCGGCGATTTCCACAACTTCGCCAATCTTTATTATCTGGCGGACAAACTCGCCGGTTTTGATCCGGCGACCGGGAAGGGGGAAATCACCTACCAACGCGCCGAATATTTTACCCGGCAGGCCTTCGACAACATGCTGGCCGTCCTCAAGCCGGTGGACCCGAACGAATTTCCGGCAAACGAATACGCCGCCAATCCCACCCTGCCGTTTTCGGTTGAATTCGTTTCACCGCGAACCGTGCGGATCCGTCTGCAAACCGGGCCGGAGGTGGCCCCGCCGCAGCCGGAACTGATGCTCGCCGGACCGGTCCCGCAGGACCATTCGTGGCAATACGAAAAAATCGAAGGCGGCTACCGCTACACCAGCCAGTTCGGTTCCGTCATCATCCTGGAAAATCCATGGCACATTGAATTTCGCGACGCGCAGGGTCGGCTGTTGACCGAAACGGATCATGCGTCGGACAACAACACGACTTTCACACCCGTCATGCCCTTTTCCTTCGTCCGGCGGGCGGCGGATTATTCGCGGAGCGTGGACGCCGTCTTTACGCTTTCACCCGGCGAGAAAATTTTCGGTTGCGGCGAATCGTTCACCGGCCTGAACAAACGCGGCCAGAAACTGGTGCTGTGGCCCGACGACGCCAACGGCATTCAGAATCAGGGCATGTACAAACCCATCCCGTTTTTCATGAGCAGTCGGGGATACGGCATGTTCCTGCACACCAGCACGCCGATCACCTGTGATTTCGGACATGATTTTAGTGGCGTGAATTCCCTGATGATCGGCGATGACGCGCTCGACCTCTTTGTCTTTCTGGGTTCGCCCAGGGAAATTTTGGACGAATACACCCGGTTGACCGGCAAATCACCCTTGCCGCCGCTCTGGTCGTTCGGTCTGTGGATGAGCCGCTGCACTTACAACGCGGAAAAACAAGTCCGTGATGTCGCCCGCCGGATGCGCGAAAACAAGATCCCCTGCGATGTGCTGCACCTCGATACCGGCTGGTTCGAAACCGATTGGCGTTGCGATTACCAGTTTTCGACGTCGCGCTTTGCCGACCCGCAAAAGATGATTGACGACCTGAAGGAGGAAGGGTTTCACATCTCGCTCTGGCAATTGCCCTATTTTGTGCCCAAAAACAAATTGTTTCCCGAACTGGTGGAGAAGGGCCTCGTGGTGCGCGATGCCAAAGGCAACCTGCCTTATGAAGACGCCGTGCTGGATTTCTCCAATCCCCAAACCGTTGAATGGTATCAAGGCAAGCTGGCCAACCTGTTGCAGATGGGCGTGGGCGCCATTAAAGTGGATTTTGGTGAAGCGGCGCCGGAGGACGGCCTTTACGCCGACGGCCGGACCGGGTTTTACGAACATAACCTGTATCCGTTGCGCTACAACAAGGCGGTCGCGGACATCACCTTGAAAACCACCGGCGAGCACATCATCTGGGCCCGCAGCGCCTGGGCCGGCAGCCAGCGTTATCCCGTTCACTGGGGCGGTGATGCCGAAAGCACGGATGACGGCATGGCGGCCGAATTGCGCGGCGGTTTGTCGTTCGGCTTATCCGGCTTTTCCTTCTGGAGCCATGACGTCGGCGGGTTTACGGCCAATTCCGTGGATAACATGGACAAGAACCTGTTTGCCCGCTGGCTCGCCTTCGGGATGTTAAGTTCGCACAGCCGCTGCCACGGCATCGCGCCGAAGGAACCGTGGAATTACGGACAGGCGTTCATGGATGAATTCCGGCAGATTGACGATTTGAAATATGAGTTGATGCCCTATGTCTATGCCCAGGCCAAGGATTGCTCCGAACATGGCCTGCCCATGGTGCGCGCGTTGTTCATCGAGTATCCCGACGATCCCGGCTCCTGGCTGGTGGACGATGAATATCTGTTTGGTTCAAGCATGTTGGTTGCGCCATTGCTGCATGAAAACGCGGCGGGACGCGACGTTTATCTCCCGCCGGGAACCTGGATTGATTACCAGACCGGCGAATCCTACCAGGGCGGCTGGCACCACATTGAGGCGGGCCAACTTCCCGTCGTCATCCTGGTGCGCAATGGCACGGTGATTCCCAAAATCGCCCTGGCCCAATCCACCCTGCAGATGGACTGGTCGAAACTCGAGCTGGTCGTGTTCGCCAAAAACACCCGGACCGCCACAGGCCTGATCTGTCTGCCGACAGACAATGAGCTGCACGAACTGTCTCTGACTAAAGTGAACAACCGCTTTCAATTGAACAATGACCCTTCGGCCGGCAAAGTGACCTGGACAATTACCCAGGCTGAAAGTGCCGAATAGTTTGAGGAAGAGAATTCGAATGCGTATTGGCAAGAAATTCCCGACCGCCATCGTGGCGCTGATGTTGTGGTGCCGGCACAGCACGATGGAAGCCCAGCCGCTCCAGACGGAAACCTATTCCTGGCACAATGTCGTCATCGGCGGCGGAGGATTCGTGACCGGCATCGTTTTTCACCCCCGTCAGAAAGGCTTGATTTATGTCCGCACCGACGTCGGCGGCGCTTATCGTTGGGATGCTGCAACACAGGAGTGGATGCCCCTCACGGATTGGATTGGCGCCGCCGACGTGAATCTCACCGGGATTGAAAGCATCGCCGTGGATCCTTCGGATCCAAACCGGGTTTACTTGGCCGCCGGCACATATACCCGTGGCCAGGCAGCTATTCTGCGTTCGGACGACCAGGGCCGCACTTTTCAGCAAACCGCTGTGCCTTTCAAAATGGGGGCCAACGAAACCGGCCGTTTTAATGGCGAGCGCCTGGCCGTGGATCCCAACCAGGGAAAAATCCTTTTATTCGGATCGCGGGAGGATGGTTTATGGAAAAGCACCGACCGGGGTGCAAGTTGGCAGAAACTGGAGAGTTTTCCGAATCTCAAGTCCGCATCGGGTTCGGACGATGGACCATGGCGCCGTTCCTGGTTCCGTCCGGAACCGGTTGGAATTGTGTGTGTGGTCTTTGACCCGGCGAGCAGCCGCCCCGGCTCGGCCACGCCGGTCATTTACACCGCGGTGTCCACCACCGAAACCAACCTGTACCGCAGTACCGACGGAGGAAGCAGTTGGCAAGCGGTGGCAAACCAGCCGGTGGGATTGCGCCCCAATCACCTTGTCCGTTCGCCGGATGGATGGCTTTACCTCAGCTACGGCCGGGAACCCGGTCCCAATATTATGACCGATGGCGCGGTCTGGAAATTCAACCCGCAAAATGGCGCTTGGACGGATATCACACCGGTCAAACCGGCCACCAGCGATCAAACGTTCGGTTATGGGGCGGTGGCGGTGGATGCGCAACATCCCGCCACCATCATGGCCACAACGTTTTGCCACTGGAAACCGCACGACGCGATCTTTCGCAGCACCAATGGCGGCGCCACGTGGACGCAACTCTGGAACGATGACACGGAATGGGACCACGCACGCGCGCCGTACACCAAGTCCCGCAATCCTCATTGGATGGGCAGCCTGGCCATCAATCCGTTTGACCCGAATCAAGTGCTGTTCACAACCGGCTACGGCATCTGGAGCTGTGTCAATGCCATTGCCGCCGACTCGCGCCAACCAACACACTGGGTTTTCCTTGACCAAGGACTTGAGGAAACGGTGCCGCTCGCGTTGATTAGTCCCCCGGAAGGCGCGCACCTCCTGAGCGGAGTCGGCGACATTGACGGTTTTCAGCACGATAGCCTTACCGATTCGCCGTCGGGGGCGTTCGATGGTCCGCACTTCGGGAATACTGAAGACCTGTCGTTTGCCTGGGAAAAACCGGAGGTGATGGCCCGCACCGGCACCAGTAACGGACATGACCCCGAAGTGTGCGCCGCTTACTCCCTCGACCATGGAAGAACCTGGGCGGCTTTTGCCAATAATCCGGCAGAGGATCCAAGTGCCGGCGGCATTGCCATTTCGGCCGACGGGGCAATCTTCGTGTGGACTCCACGGCGTGATCCCCCGTACTACACCATGAATTACGGAACCAACTGGGCCGCCTGCGCCGGACTTACGCCCGCCTCTCAAGTAGTCGCCGACACGGTAAATTCGAGCCGGTTTTATGCTTACAACGCGCGCACCGGCAGGCTCCTGGTAAGCACCAACGGTGCGGCCGACTTTTCAATTTCTGCAACGACTCTCCCGGCCGTGGAAGGCTTCGGCGCAGGCTTCGGAGGCGGTGCCGGGGCGGGCGCTTCGCTTTTTGCCACCCCAGGTCGCGAAGGCGATCTGTGGATAGCATTTCGCGCCAAAGGCCTTTATCATTCCACCAATGGCGGCGAGGACTTCACCAGAGTGGAAGGAGTCCAGGAAGCGGACTCACTGGGTTTTGGAAAGGCCGCGTCGGGAAAAAACTATCCCTCGCTCTATCTGGCGGGCAAAGTTGGCCAACTCCAGGCCATCTTCCGCTCCAATAACACCGGACAAAGCTGGGTGCGCATCAACGATGACCAACACCAGTTCGGGTGGATCAATCACGTCACCGGCGACCCGCGCGTCTATGGTCGGGTTTACTTCGGCACGGCTGGCCGCGGCATCATTTATGGCGACCCGCTGCCGGACGTGAGAGCATCGAAATAATTCTCTGATGGGATCGGGCCAGCAGGTTCGGTGTTTCTTAATCGAACCTGATGTGCGCCGGTTTTCCGTGTCAAATCATTCTTCCGGACCAATTTCCTGAAAAAGATGATGGCACCGGTTTTTTAACCGTGCCGGAATCTCAATCCTTCTTGCTGAAATGAATAACAGGTAACGGCACAAGGACTGATGGGAAATCATCGGTTCCACGATAATACGATGAAAAACCCACGACCCATCGCTTCGATCGCTCCGCAATTTGTACCAGCCACCGCCGGTTAAAGCTGCGCCAGGCGGGGATGGTAACCGGAGGATTTGTTGCGGTGTTCGTTGCGCTCATGTTCAGTCGCGCACAAAAACCAAATTGTCTTGCAGAAACTGCTGATTTAAGTCCGCCGCCAAAAATCCTAGGCTTGGCGTGCATGAAACCTACGCAAAATTCCGCAACCGCGCGGCGCGCGGGTCCGTCCGTGAATATCCGACTTTGCCTCGCGGCCATCATTGCCATCAGTAGCCCGCCCGGTCTGTGTCGGGGAAATCAGGCTGATGCGCCCGGCTCGCCGTGGCATGCTGCCTTGCCGGCCTTCCCCAATTATGAAATTTCCCTTGCCCGGTCTGGCGGCCTCGGCGACGGCGTCACGCTGAATACTGACGCGTTTGCACGGGCCATTGCGGCGCTCGCGGAAAAAGGCGGCGGAACACTCGATGTGCCGCCCGGCATCTGGCTGACCGGCCCTATTCGGCTGCGCAGCAGCATCAACCTGCATCTGGAAACGGGCACGCTGATTCAGTTCTCCGGCGATTTCCAATTGTATCCTCTGACCATCATTGACCTGAAAGGAGAAAAGGAAGTGGATTCGACCTCACCCCTTTCGGGCGAGAATCTGGAGAACGTTGCCATCACGGGCACGGGTATCCTGGACGGCGGTGGCGACGCGTGGCGACCGGTCAAACGGGAAAAACTCACCGACCGCGAGTGGAAAACGCTCATTCAATCCGGCGGGGTATTGGACCCGACAGGCGATACCTGGTGGCCCAGCCGGGATGCCATGACGGGGGCGCAACGGGTGGCGCGGTTGCACCGGAACGATTCGCTCAACCTACCCGACTACGAGCCGGCGCACCAGTTTCTGCGGCCCCAAATGCTGCACCTCGTCAATTGCCGCAAGGTGCTGCTCGAGGGCGTCACTTTCCAAAACCCGCCGGGTTGGACGCTTAATCCGGCGTTGTGCCGGGACGTTTCGATTCTGAACGTGAAAGTTCATAATTCCCCCGCCGCCCAAAACAGCGACGTATTGGATCTGGAATCGTGCCGGGGCGCCATCATCCGTGGCTGCACGTTCGATGCCGGCGATGACGGCATTTGCCTGAAATCCGGCAGGGATGCCGCCGGCCGCCGTATCGGCGTTCCAACGGAAGACGTGTTGATTGAGGACTGCACGGTTTATCATGCGCATGGCGGTTTCACCATCGGCAGTGAAATGTCCGGCGGGGTACGCAACGTCCGGGTCAGCAACTGCCTGTTCCTGGGGACGGACGTCGGGCTGCGGTTCAAAAGCACACGCGGGCGCGGCGGGGTGGTTGAGAACATCTGCATTTCCAACATCCACATGAAAGACATCGTCGGTGCGGCCATTGATTTCAATATGTTTTACGGCGGAAATGCGCCGTTGGATGACTCCTTGAACACCACCAAAGCCGGTTTGCCGGCCGTCAACGAAGGGACGCCGCAGTTTCGAAATATCCGCATCGAGAATGTCATCTGCCGGGGGGCACAACAGGCCATGGTCCTGGAAGGTTTGCCGGAAATGCCCCTCCGCGACATCACCTTGAAAAACATTTCCATCACCGCCCGGACCGGCGCTTGTTTAACCGACGCGGATGAGATTCACTTTGAAAATGTCCAAATCGAAAACCAATCCGGCCCCAGGCTGTCGCCGTTGCGGGTAACGAATTCTTCGCTTGATCTGGTCCCATGAAAAATACCGGTGGACTCCGCTGGATCATCAACCGCCGCGCTGACCTGGAACGACAAATTACCGCTAATCAGCCGGTGAACCTTGCCTACCGATCCGGTTTCCTGGTCGCCCTTGGCGGACTGCTCCTGTGCGAGTCCGCCGTTTCGATCCGCGCCGTTGACGAACTTTCATGGCCCGCGATCACTTCGCCGATCCGGCCCTGGATCTGGTGGTGGTGGCCAGGCAGCGCGGTGGATACGACGAACGTCGCGCGCCAATTGGAGCTCTTTCAACAAGCCGGTTTGGGCGGCGTCCAGGTCACCCCCATCTACGGCGCGAAAGGCTGGGAATCCCATTACCTGCCCTACCTCAGCCCCGAATGGATGCAAATGATGAATGACACCGCCGCGGAAACACGCCGGCTGGGCCTGGGCATGGACATGACGCTCGGCACGGGCTGGTGTTTCGGCGGACCCACCGTGAGTGATCAGGATGCCAATGCCAGCGTCGTTGTAAAAATCGTGAACGCCGGCGGCGGCGGAAAACTGAAGGAAAAATTCGATCGGGCTTCAACCCAGGCACTGATGGCCTTTTCGCCGGCGGGCCAGTCCGTTGATTTGACCCGCAACATTTCAACCGATGGCGAAGTAGATTGGATCGCCCCCGCTGGGACCTGGACGGTTTATGCCATTTCCCAAAGGCCGTCGGGCCAAAAGGTCAAACGGGCGGCGCCCGGCGGCGCCGGCTGGATGTTGAACCCGCTTTATCCCCGGGCGATGCGCGACTGGCTGACGTGGTTTGACAAGGCGCTGGCGGACGATGACGGAGGGAAAGCGCGAAGGACGACCTCGATGAAGGACGCCCAACTTTTAATGGTGCGAGCAGGATTTAGTCGCCCCAAACCCCAGGCGGTTTTTCAGGATTCCTATGAATATCGCACCGACTGGTCACCGGATTTTTTTGCGCAGTTTGAAAAACTCCGCGGCTACAAATTGCAGACCCAATTGCCCGCGTTGTTCGGCGAGGCCGGGGACGACCACACCGCCCGTGTGAAATACGACTACCGCCGCACCGTTTCCGACATCATGGCCGGACAATCAGAACCGATCTGGATTGACTGGGCGCACCGGCACGGGTTCCAGGCCATTTACCAGGCGCACGGCACGCCCGGCAATTGGTTGGACCTGTACGCGGACGCGGACATTCCCGAGACCGAAATGTTCCACAACGATCGCAGTATTTTGATTTCCAAGTTCGCCTCGTCCGCGGCGCATGTTGCGGGCCGTCCGTTGACCGGCGCCGAGACCGGCACCTGGCTGGCGGAACATTTCACCGAAACGCTCGCCGATTTGAAATATCTCGCCGACGACATGTTCCTCTCCGGCGTGAACCACATTTATTACCACGGCTGTTGTTATTCACCGGAGGCAGCCCCGTGGCCCGGCTGGCTGTTTTACGCCGCCACAGAAATGAACCCGCGCAATTCCATCTGGCACGACGTGCCGGCGCTCAATGCCTATATCGCCCGCTGCCAGTCCATCCTGCAATCCGGCAAACCGGACAACGATATCCTGCTCTACTGGCCGGTCGCCGATTTCTGGAGCAACCCATCCGGCCGGTTGCAACCAATGACCGTCAGCCAGACGGATTGGTTTGAAGACCAACCCATCGGCAAAACGGCGCACGAGTTGTGGAACCGCGGCTACGCCTTCGACTATGCTTCTGACGCGCAATTGCTGAAAGCGAAAGTCGTGAAGGGAAAAATCCGGGTGTCCGGCGGTGATTACCGGGTCATCGTCGTGCCGGAATGCCAATACATGCCTCTGGAAACGTTCAAACAACTGTTCGCGCTGGCGAAAAAAGGCGCGACGATAATTTTTTGCAACGAATTGCCGATAGACGTTTCAGGCCTGAATCATTTGGAAAATCAGCGCGCAGAATTTGCTGATTTGAAATCTCAACTTTTGTTCAAGGTTAAAACGAGGTTGATCCGAGGTATAAATCAAAGCGCTGAATTGGGTTTGGGGCAAATCGAATGCGACAACGAGTTATGGTTCCCTTTCGGCGAAAGGATGGTTTATTCGGGGCTGTCATTTGTCCGCCGCTCGTTCGACGGCGGCTGGAATTATTTCATCGCGAATCGCGGCACGAATAATTTCGACGGTTGGATTTCACCTGCGCGTCCCGCAACATCTGCCGTCGTTCTCGACCCGCTGACAGGAAATACCGGGGTCGCCGCTCAAAATGTCGACGGCAGTATTCACCTTCAACTCGCTGCGGGTGGATCTCTGATTCTCCGCGTCTTTGCCGACAGGCAAGCCGAAGGCCCGGCCTGGGCTTACTGGCAGACCAACGGCCGGCCGATGGAAATCAGCGGCAACTGGAACGTGAAATTTATCCAGGGCGGGCCGACGTTGCCGGCGGATTGCCAACCAACGAAACTCGCCTCGTGGACGACCTTCCCGGATGCCGGCACCCGTGAGTTTGCCGGTTCCGCGGATTACTCGCTCACATTCAACGCGCCATCGGGCGGCGAGGGGACTTGCTTCCTCGACCTGGGCCGGGTTTGCCAGAGCGCACGCGTTCGACTGAACGGCAAGGATTACGGTACGCTCATCGTGCCGCCGTTCCGCGTGGTGGTGGACAATCTGAAACCGACCGGCAACCAGCTTGAGGTCGAAGTCACTAACGTGTCCGCCAACCGCATCCGCGATCTGGACCGACGGCACGTGCGCTGGAAATATTTTTACGACATCAATTTTGTGAATATCAATTACCGTCCGTTTGATGCCTCGCACTGGCCGCTGACCGATTCAGGACTCCTCGGCCCGGTAACACTGACGCCGGTTGTGGCCAAATAGTCTATTCCAACACTCGCGTTTCACCGGTAAACTGGTGGCGTTCCCCTCCGCGCTTCAATCGCACGGAGGATAGAATCGTGCGGGGTGGTGGAAAAGGGGTGGATCGAAACAACCACATCGAGAAATGGCGATTGCCTTTGATGACGTTTTTTTTGGATAGTCTCCGGCAACAAAACAAAACAACCATGACTCCCAATCCATTTCTCGGTGTTTGCTTCCACTGGCTGGGCGGACTGGCCTCCGGCAGTTTTTATGTGCCTTTTCGAGGCGTCAAAAAATGGTCCTGGGAAACCTACTGGCTCGTCGGCGGCTTTTTTTCATGGATCATCTGTCCGTGGCTGCTGGCGGCCTTCCTGACGCATGGCCTGCTGGATGTTTTACGGCAGCAATCGTTCGCCACGCTCTGGTGGGCGTACTTCTTTGGCGCGATGTGGGGATTCGGGGGACTGACCTTTGGGCTGACGATGCGTTATCTTGGTATGTCGCTGGGCATGGGCGTAGCCCTCGGTTATTGCGCGGCCTTTGGCACTTTGATTCCGCCGATCCTGCCCGGTCTGTTTCCCAAAGACGCCGTGGCTGAAACCATCGGTCAAATTGCCGGCAGCGCTTCCGGCCAAGTCACCTTGGCCGGGGTCGCCGTCTGTTTGCTGGGAATCGGTATTGCAGCGCTGGCCGGATGGACAAAGGAAATGCAAATGCCGGATGAACAGAAAAGAAAGGTCATCCGGGAATTCAACTTCACCAAGGGCATCCTGGTGGCGACGTTTTCGGGCATCATGAGCGCCTGTTTCAGTTACGCGTTGACCTGGGGCAAGCCAATGAACGCCGCTTCCGCACTGGCCGGCACCCCGGCATTTTTGGTGGGTTTGCCGCGACTCTGCGTCGTCTTGGCCGGCGGGTTCACAACCAATTTCGTGTGGTGCGCGCTGCTGAACCTCAAAAACAAGTCCGGCTACCAATATTTCGCTTCCCGGGTCAGAGCCAAACACGGCGGTCCCGGCGGTCCCGGCAGCGACGGCGCCGCGCCGGGCCGGGCGTCCCTCACCTCCGCCGATCTGAAGATTCCGGTGCTGACGAATTATCTTTTTTCGGCCCTGGCCGGAACGCTGTGGTATTTCCAATTCTTCTTTTATTCGATGGGGGAAACCCAGATGGGACAATTCAGCTTTGCCTCTTGGACATTACACATGGCCAGTATTATTATTTTCAGCACGATGTGGGGTTGGATTCTTCACGAATGGAAAGGTTCCAGTAAAAAGTCACACCTGCTGATCGCCGGCGGTATCGCCACCCTCGTGTTATCGACGTGCATTGTCGGGTGGGGAGCCGGCATGAAAGCCGGATGGACGTTCCACAAGCTGATGCAAGCGGTCTTCGGGTGATTGGCAATCAGCGATGGCCTAATCCGCGGATCATCGGCGTCCGTGAAGCCCGGCGTTTGAGAATCAACCGGCACAATGAGCGTAACAGTTTTGGTCGCACTGGAGACCATGAGAAGATGACGAACAAATCCATAGCGGGATTTATTTTTGCGGCGGCCCTGCCGGCCCTTTTCATCACCGGTTCGGCTTCGGCTCAAAACACCTCCGTGCCGGCCTTGGATTTGACAAACGCCGCGTCGCCGCCCTCCCGCGCCAACCCGAACCCGCCGACCGAGTGGATTGATCCCGACACCGGCCACCGTGTCATCCGGTTGTCTCGCGAACCCGGCAGTGAAAGCCTTTATTTCAACCTGAATCCGTTCACGCCCGACGGCAAAAAAATGGTCATCACCACGCCCACGGGCATTTCCACCATTGATCTTAAGACACGCCAAATCGAGCAGGTGGTCAAAGGCCGTGTCGGCATTCTCATGGTCGGCCGCAAAACCGGTCAGGTGTACTATTATCGTTTCGACGGAAACCCGTTCACTTCCCCCGGCCGGATTATTTATGCGACCGACCTGAATACCAAAGTCACGCGCGAAATCGCCTCGTTGCCGCCCAACGAAAACGCCGTCACCGTCAACAGCGACGAAACGTTGTTGGCCGGCACAATCACCGACTTGAGCGCATCAACCAACCAGTTATCGTTGCGTTCCAATTCAAACCTGACCGCCGGCCAGCGGCGTGGACTAAAGGGCGAGAGGATGGTCCAACGTTTCAACGAGCATCTGCCGATGGAGCTATTTTTCCTCAATCTCAAAACGGGTGAAGTCAGAAAATGCAACCGCGGCACCAATTGGCTCAATCACCTCCAGTTTTCGCCCACCGACCCGCATCTGCTCCTGTTTTGCCACGAAGGTCCGTGGCAGGACGTGGACCGGATCTGGATCATCCGCGGCGACGGCACGGGCCTGACGCGAATCCAACAGCGGACCATGGTCATGGAAATCGCCGGACACGAATTCTGGAGCGCCGACGGCCGGACAATCTGGTATGATTTGCAGACGCCACGCGGCGAGGATTTCTGGGTGGGCGGTTACAACGTCCAAAGCGGCGCGCGGACCTGGTATCATTTGCAGCGCGACGAGTGGTCGGTGCACTTCAACGCCTCGTCCGACGGGAGATGGTTTTGCGGCGACGGCGGCGACAAACGCATGGTGGCCCACGCCACGAACGGCAAATGGATTTACCTCTTCCGCCCCGAACCGATGCCCGACACCTCCACAAATCTGAATGAAACCGGCCTGATTCATCCGGGCGTTTTTCACGCCGAACGCCTCGTTAACTTGACCAAACGCGATTACGCACTCGAACCCGACGCCATGTTTTCGCCCGACATGGAATGGGTTATCTTCCGTTCCAACGTGTCCGGCGCCAGTCAGGTTTATGCCGTCGAAATCAACAAGGCCGGTTCCGAATAATCCTGGCCATGATAAATTCGATGCCGGTTAAACCTTGAACACCTTCATCACCTCGTCGCCGAGGTGGTGAAATGGCAATGCGCCGCGCGCAGTCGTTCGCCCGCCGAAAGCGTTTCCGCCGGGTGACTGCGATTATTCGCCAGCTTCTCATTAACAATTGCCCTCAAATCTGCCATAATTGAGTGCTAAAAAGTGGGCTTCCGCTTGCTAAGTCGGATTGCTGCATGTATTGACAGACCAGTAATGGTGTGCTTTGGTATAGACTTCCGGGCCGAATATATCGGCTCGGAGCGCCTATAAAAACTTGCCGGATTCGGCAAATTTACACGTCTGCCATATTTGTAGCGAAGGACCTATTGTGTGGCTCTGAACTCGCTTTGAGTTCGGTTCGCCATCGTGTATTCGCTTCCACTTACAAACTACCTACGGACCAATCGAGAGCGCCTGGCGTTTACGCAAGAGGACGTGGCATTTCTCTTGGGCTCACGCGGCGAAAGCAAGGGAGCCAAGGTGTGCCGGCATGAAAAGTTCACCTGTGAATCAAAACTCGGTACGGGCGCTGGCGTATGAGGTGATCTATCAAAAGCCAGTCCGCGATCTTTTTGTCGGCTTGTACCGACAGATTGAGCAGGAAGTTGCCGAACGGGCTAAAATCCTAACTTTTCGAAAAGATCTAAATCCAGGCCGGCGGGCAGCATACAGGCGTGAGGTGCTCACAGGTCTGGCTAGCCGGAAATCCGAACAATCTATTAATAAGCTCACAACCATGAATCATCAGCATCCAGAACAATCTCGTCTGTTGACCTTCGCGCTTACATGCCGCGGCCTCGGCTATGCCGTGCTTGAAGGGGAGAAATCACTCGTCATAAGCGGCCACAGTTCGGTAAGAAACGGGGACAAGAACAAACAATGCCTGACGAAGGTGGAAAAGCTGGTTGCATTTTATCGGCCTGATGTGTTGGTGCTTCAAGATGTGAGGGCCAAAGGCTCTCGACGCGCTCTACGGATCAAGCGGCTACAGCAAAAGGTCATTGGCTTGGCAAGTAAACAAAAACTCAAGGTGGAACTCATATCTGAAGCACAGTTGCGCACTCTTCTTCTTGACGACCCCAGAGGGACAAAGCATGAAATGGCCGAAATGATCGCGAAACTTTTTCCGGACGAACTTGCTTTACTGTTGCCACCCAAGCGACGTGCGTGCGACGGTGCTGATTCTCGCATGAGGGATAAAAGTTTCACCTAATTCTTCACCTAGCGAGCAATAAAGGGGCAGTGACGTGGCAATAGCGGAGCAATGAACGAGTAGTCAGAAAAACAGCTTGAACCCCTGTAAAATAAGGCTACAATAAGCGTTGAAACAGAGTGTGTTAGGCTCGGAACGGTAAAGCTTCCTCGTTCGATTCCGACTCTCGCCTTTAAGGTAGGTGGATTCAAGTTACAAGTGCGACAAATTGGAAGAGCGTGCTGCCCAGACATTTCTGTTCCGACGCAAGCCCCTTCTTCTTATGGCGT
>DATJNM010000055.1:0-46553 GCA_035508155.1 Candidatus Sulfopaludibacter sp.
GGTCACCAAGCACCTGACGCTCGGTTTGGACGGTTATTACAAGCACGCCCAACACCAGCTTGATGACGGACTGTTCGGGCAAACGCTGATTCTCTCGGCGTTCAATTACGCCGTAGGGCGCGTCTATGGCGTGGAAGCCACTGGCTCCTACAATCGTGGCGGATTTTCCAGCTACGCCAATCTTGCGTGGTCGCAGGCGTATGGCGAAGATTGGGAATCCGCGCAATTCCTGTTTGGACCGGATGGTCCGGGCACCGACTTGGACTATGTCCGCAACCACTTCATTTATTTGGACCACGACCAGCGGCTGACCGGCTCGTTCGGTGTGTCCTATACGTTTAACGAAGGCAGCCATTACAAGACGATGCTTTATACCGATGCAATTTATGGCAGCGGCTTGCGTCAGGATGGCGGCGGGTTTGAACCCGGCACGATGAATCCGATTCCGAACGGCGCCAGCGTACCGCAATACTATTCCATCAACCTCGGCGCGGCGCAGAGTTTCAAACTCCCGAAGGACCGGACGCTGACGGCGCGAATTGATGTCGTGAACCTCACGGACGACATTTACGCGCTCCGCAGTGGTAGCGGCGTCGGCGTCAACGCGGCGCAATACGGCGAGCGTCTCGGCTTCTTCGGATCGCTGAGTCTGACGTTTTGAATCATGCGTGGGAGAGTTGTTCCTTATGGGAGCAACTCTCCCAACGAGAAATGAAGATTTAATTGCAATTAATGGTTAACCACAGGCTGTCCGACACTGAACGTCCATGAACAAGATATTAATCATTATGGAAACGGCCGAAAAGGCCATGGTGGCTGAAACCGATCGGGCCGAACAACTGCTCGGCCGGGCGGAGAAATTCGCTGCTGGCATCGTCATCGTGACCGGATTTCAGCTATGGAATGTGGCCAGCGTGTTGGACCCGTCTTCGCGTTGGGTCAATGATTCGTGTTATCTGTCTTTGGGCGTCTTGAGCCTTTCCTGGCTGTTTGCTTTTTACAGCATGCGACTCAAAGGCTACGCCGTTTATCCCCACGGCGATAAACTCTGGGAAACCTTGAAGTCGGAAAAGGTATCGGATGACGATGCAGAACAAGCGATCATACAGTTGCTCTTAAAAAACCGGGGGCAGAACGCCAGATTAAACGATGCTAAAATGCGTTTGCTGTTTTGGTGTGGCTCGCTGTTCTTTGTCGGATTTCTCCTCGTGATCATCAGCCGTTTGTTGGCTGCCCTCGCAAACGCTTATGGCAATTCGATTTGAGTGATATGGATGCAAATCGAACAATCTCCAGCTGCGAGTTGAAAGTGAACTGGCCTGGTTCTGTTTTCCTCCGGCAAACCGGGTTCCCCTCCGATAGCTCGCCTGAGCAAACTCGATTTGCATCCGCATTTGGTTTCGACGCGGTGCGCGAAAGGTTAGCCAACCACCTGAAGCGGCCCGTGATCATCGCAATGTCCGTCGTGCGGGTGATGCAATCTGCCGTCAACCAAATAATCAATGTGATCGCCGTGCGGAATGGCTGCGTGGCCGCAGTTGGGACCATGAACGTGTTGCTTGTCGTGGCCTTTCGCACCGAGCGTGCATTTGTCGGGATTCATGGCGCTGACGGCGATGGTGTGTTCGTCCACATGGTCGCCGTGCGGATGATGCAGATGGCCATCGTGAAGATAATCCACGTGCCCATCGTGCATGATGGCGATGTGTCCGCAATCTTTGCCATGGACATGAGAATGATTGGCGTGCGTTTTGCAGGAATGTGATTCGTTCATAGGTTTTGACTTTGGTTTATGTGTTCAATCGGCTCGCGTTTACATCCGGAGCAACTAGACCACCGTTGCGGCGGATGGGGCAAGAAATGTTTGTGCAAGTAACTTGCACCGAATTTATGAAAACTTTCAAGGAACGCAACGCCTGGGCAATCTCGTCCTGCCGGAAAGCAGGAATGCGCCTCACGCCGGCCCGGGAGGCCATCCTTTCCTTTTTGGCGCAACGGCGCACCCCCGTCAGCTTGGAAATGGTTTCACAAACAGAGGGTGTCCGGGGGCAATGTGATTCAACCACCGTTTATCGGACGCTGATGCTGTTCAAAGAAGCCGAACTGGTCCGAGTGGTGGGCACGCCGCGCAAGGCGAGTTACTTTGTCCTGAACGCCCCCGGCGACAGCGCGCATTTCCTGATCTGCCGCGGTTGCGGTTGCGTGGTCGAACTGCCGCTGCCCGATCCGCTCTCGGTGGAAATCGGGCGACTCGCCTCGGCACGCGGTTTTTCGCCGATATCGGCGGACTGCGAAGTCCACGGCCTTTGCGAGAACTGCCGGGCCGGCCACAAAACACAAATCTTGCCATCGAAATTGACCGTGCGCATCAAAACTCCAGGCGCAGATAGACTATGACGAAGGCCTTACTTTTGATTTCAGGGCGACGCAGTATGAAATGTTCCTCTAACCGCTCGAAGCTCCACCCCAAACCGGCTCCCTCGGCAACACCGGCACGGCTGGCAAACTTCCACCATTCACCGATAGCCAGCGTCGGGACGGCTTTGTTAATGTTTGCGCGTGAATTGCAAGCTGGCCTTTTCACTCGTCATGTTAACAGTCGTTCAAGGATTGTCCGCTGTTGGGCACGGGCAATCCACCACTGCGTCAGCGGAAAATTCCAGCGGAACCAACGCGCCGATGGTTTTACCAGGCATCACCGTCAACGGCAGGGTTTCACTGACCTCTCCGTCCGCAGCGCAGGCTGCCAAGCAAAACACACAAATCCCCGGCGGATTCACAATCAAAACGACGGATGACATGAACAAAGGCCGCGCTTCAAATTTTCTGGATTTGCTTCAGAACACTCCGGGACTGTTCATGCAAAGTGAAAACGGCGTGGAAATGTCCAAGGTTTCCATCCGCGGTTCGGGCATTGAGTCGGATGATGAGCCGCTCGGGGTGGAGTTTTTGCTCGACGGCATCAGTTTTGATCAAGGAGACGGCGAGACCATCATCGAAGACTTTGACGTGGACACTTTAAAATACGCCGAGGTCTATCGCGGCGCCGATGCGTTCAAATACGGCGCGTTGGCGATGGGCGGCGCAATCAATCTTGTTCCGCTGACGGGTTACGATACGGACCCGTTCCAACTCCGGTTCGAAGGCGGCAGTTACGGTTTCGTGCGCGGACAGGCCAGCACCGCTGGAGTGGACGGGAATTTTGATTATTATGCCTCGATGTCGGGACGGTACCGCGACGGTTATCGCGAACATAGCCGCGAAAACACGGAACTTTTCTTCGCCGATTTCGGCGACAAAATCAGCGACAATGCGGAGAACCGCCTATATCTGACCGTGGATCAAACGGACAGACAATTACCCGGTGGATTGACGCAGGAGCAAATGCGGGACGATCCGCAGCAAGCCCAAACCGATCCGGACAGCGGGGACGCTCAAGCCACGGATTTTGATTTTAACAAGCAATGGTATTACGGACGGGTGGCCGACAAATTAAGTTACGAAAACGACGGACATGAGATGGACGTGATGATTTACTGGTGGCATCGTGAACTGCAGGAGAACGGTTATTTTGAACCGAATGATTATGAAGATGGCATTGAAGTTTATCACGCAGACGATGGCGGCGTCAGTTTGAATTCCGTCACGCACAGCCTGCTTTGGGGACAGGTTAATATTTTAACCGTTGGCGCGGCACCGGCATTTGAAACCGAGCAGGACCATTTCTATGAAAATCTGGGTTACGAAGGCCAGCCCGGCGTAAAAGGTGACACCATTGCCAAAGACCTTGAACTCTCCGTCAACGTGCCGGTGTATTTGGAAAACCAGCATTATCTCACCGAAACACTTTCAGTGCTGACCGGCGTTCAATTGATTTATGTGCTGCGCCATTTCTACGATTACTTCAACGACACTGTGGACGGGAACCAATCCCACGAAAATAATTTCTACGGTATTAATCCGAAAATCGGGTTGCTTTACGAAATCAACAAGGACAGTCAGGCGTTCATCAATTTCAACCGCGCCTGGCAGCCGCCCTCCTTCGACAACATGGTGAATTTTGACGACGGCCCCGGCGTCAGCCTCGTCTATACGCCGCTGCAACCTCAAAACGCGTGGACCATTGAGGTCGGCACGCGTGGCAGGCATGGACGGTATGATTGGGATCTGGCGCTCTACCATTCGTGGGTGCGAAACGAATTGCTCGACCTTTACGACGCCAACGACGTTGACCGCGGTGATGTGAACGTCAACCGTTCGATGCATCAGGGAATTGAAGCCGGCCTGGGCATCGAAATCTGGAACTCAAAAAAAATCGGGGATGAAAGCGGGCAATCGCTGAAACTGGATCAAACCTACACGCTCAACGATTTTCGCTTCGTCAACGATCCGGTTTACGGCGACAACCGGATCGGCGGAATTCCCATTCATGTCTATGAAGCGGAATTGATGTATCAGTCGCCACGCGGTTTTTATGCGGGGCCCGATGTTCAGTGCAATTTTTCCAGTTATCCGGTTGACCAGCAAAACACGCTTTACGCCAACTCTTACGCGCTGCTTGGATTCAAGGCGGGTTGTTCGTTCACGGGCGGAAAATCAAAGATTTCGGTTTTCATCGAAGCGAAAAATTTGACGGGGGAAAATTACGCCGCTTCGGTTGACCCCATCCCGAGCGGACAGGTCCCGGCCAACCCGCAGGTGTTTCATCCGGGCGATGGCCGTTCGTTTTACGGCGGCTTGACGTGGACGTGGTGACGAATTTTAATGAAAATCGCGGCGGCAGATCAAACAAGTTACGAGTTGAAAGACGAACTGGCGCGGCTGTGCCTGGCCACGTCCCGGCGCGAGCCGGAACGCAAACTCGCCTGGGCGAATTCGGTTTGCCTCCTTTTCCTGCTGATTGGAATTTTCGGCGCGCGGCAGGGTGTCATCGCCATCAAGCCGGTTCCGCCCCTCCGGCAGGAAATTCCCGTTGTCGTTCAACCGGCGGTGTTGCCGCCGCAGACGGTCGCCCCGAAGCCGGAGCAGTCCCAACCAATCAACCAGCCGCACGTCCTGGTCGTCCTGCCGAATGCACCGAACGTCAACTTCGGAGTCCCGAGCGCCGGCACGCTGATCACGGATGCGGCGCTTGCTTCCGCGCCGCAGGCGGCCCAGGCACGCGTGAACTCGCTGACGAACACCGGCGCTGGCGGCGAGCGGCCGGAGCCGCCGTATCCGCCCATCGCCGAACAAACTGGCGAGCAAGGCACGGTGGTCCTGTTGCTCAGCGGCGACGACGCCGGCAATGTCATCTCCGTAGATGTAAAGGCATCATCCGGTTTCCCGCTCTTGGACCGCGCAACGGTGGATTTCGTCAAACGCCATTGGCGGCTGCCAACCGATGCCGGTACGCGGCTGTTCCAAACCAGCATTACCTACAAACTCCAACTCAACTGACAAAACTATGCTCGCAAACATCGTTCTCCAGTTCTTCCTCAAAGGCGGCCCGGTCATGTGGCCGATTCTCATCTGCGCCATCGTTGCGGTCGCCGTCGTCGGCGAACGCGCCTTCTGGTGGTGGCGCGAAGCCCAGAAGCGTGATCCGCACAAAATGGAGCAGCTGTTCGCCGCGCTGGAACATGCCGATGCTTCCGCCGCCAGGCAAATCGCCGCCGGCTCGGATGACCCCGTCATCCGCGTCATCCGCCACGGCCTTGATCATCTTGGCCACGCGCACGGTTCGTTGCTCGGCGCACTGCAACTGGCGGCGGGCATCGAGTTGAAGCGGGCCGGCCGTTTCCTCACTGTCATGGACACGCTGGTCACACTCGCGCCGCTGCTGGGTCTGCTCGGCACGGTCACCGGTCTGATTCGCGCGTTTGTCAGCATCGGCAATGCGGAAATTTCCGTCACCGGCGTCACCGGCGGCATCGGCGAGGCGTTGATTGCCACGGCCTGCGGTCTGGCCATCGCCATTTTCTCGTTGATTCCGTTTAATTATTTCTCCGCCAAGGTGTCACAGTTGCAGTTCGACCTGGAAACGGCGGCGACCAACGTCGAAGTCCTGGTCGGCGGCGGTGGCAAGACGGGCGACACGGTTCATTTGCGCAAGCCGGAAGCACCAGGCCAGGCGACGAGCCACTGACAGAAATGACGAAATCCCAAATCCGAATGACCAAAGAAATCCAAATGACAAATGTTCAATGCCGAATGGAATTTCAGCGTCCGCCAGATCCCTTGTCATTCGGATTTCGTCATTCGTTGGTCATTAGTGCTTCGCCACCAGTCATTTTCCCATGAAAATTCCTTCGCCCATCCCCAAACACCGCTCGCGGATTGTCATCATTCCACTGATTGACATCATGTTTTTCCTGCTGGCGTCGTTCATGATGGTGGCTTTGGAAATGGAAAAGACCGAAAATATCAAGGTTAACCTGCCACCCGCTGCGGAATCGAAACAGGACTTCCGGCCTGACATGGTCAACATTGCCGTTGATAAATCCGGCGCGGTGTGGCTGGAGAAGAAGCAGATTCCACTGACCGAACTCGCGTCGGTTTTGAAGAGTGACTTTCAGGCCAACCAGGACGTCCCGGTTTATATTAGCGGCGACCGCGACACACTTCACGGCGACATGGTGAAGGTTTACCAGATCGTTCGTTCCGCCGGAATCCAGAAGATTTCGTTTATGACGGACGGCAATGAGAATCAAAAATGAACCACGGATGAACACCGATGGACACGGATTCATTTGGTTGGCAGGGCGCGTCACTCCGTGCGCGCCGTTGGTCGGCGGCCGACGCGACGGCGGGCAGAGGACTGCCCGCCCTGCCGCGGAACAAATCCGTGTCCATCCGTGTCTCTCGGTGACTGGTGGAAAATGAAAATCCGCACGCCCATCCCGGAAAAGAAGTCGCGGCTGGAAATCATCCCGCTGATTGACATCATGTTTTTCCTGCTGGCGTCGTTCATGATGGTGACACTGCAGATGCAGATCGTCCGCACGCTCAAATCCAACCTGCCCACTGCCACGCTCGCCAACCCGTCGAACAAGCCCGACCTCGTGAACCTGGACGTACACCCGGATGGCCAGGTTTCCGCGGATGGCAAGCCCATCAGTTTCCCTCAGTTATTCACGATGCTAACGAACCGTTACAGCCTGAACACGAACCTGCCGGTCTATATCACCGGCGCGCCGGATGCGACGCACGGCTCGGTCATGTTCGTGCTCGATTTGGTGAAACGGGCCGGCATCCAGCGCGTCGCCATTGCCGTCAACGCCACCTCCGACCCTCCAGCCCCATGAAAAACTTCCAGGCCAACCTGTTCATCGTCCTCGCCGTCGGCCTTTGCGGTCTCTGCGCGTGGCAATGGTATGAGCAAACCGTCCAGCGCACGACCATCCAAGGCCTGAACCGGATGGTCTATGACCGCGATGCCGCGATCCAGAATGACACCAACTCCATCGCCACGCTGAATCATCAGGTCAACCAGATGGACGCCAGCCTCACCGAAATGAAGACAGAGGCCGAAACGAATAAGCAGCTTATCGTTTCACAAAAAGCCCGAATCACGCAGTTGCAGTTCGAGAATGAAAATTTCACCAACGAAATCGCGCAATACCAGGCCGGCGTGGACGCGCTGGAATCGAAGTTGAAGGAAGCCTATGCGGGCATTGACCGGCAGAACGCAGCCATCTCCAACCTTGTCACCCAGCGCAATGACCTCGTGCAAAAATACAACGATGAAGTGAAAGACCGGAACGACATCGTTGCCAAATACAACGAGCTGGCAAAGCAGATGGAGAAACAGCAAAGCGGCTCACAACAGTAAAACCCTCCTCACCCTGCCACCGTGAGCACGATGCCGGCGAGGATGCCGAGGACGGCGACGATTTTCTGCCAGTGGCTCCGCTCCCCAAACAACAACAGCCCGCCGGCAAACGCCACCAGCGTGTTGCCCCGCCGCAGACTCATGACTACCGAGACCAAGGCGTGCGGATGCCGCAGCGCGCCGAAATAAACGTAATCCGCCGCCAGCAGTGCCAGCGCGATAAATGGAATCGTCCAGCGCCAGCGGAACTCATTGCGCTCCCACCACCGCCGCTGCCAGCCAATGACAAAGGGCGCGAACAAAAAGACGAGGTAAATGGAAAACCACGCCTGCACCGTCGGCACCGAAAAACGCGCCCGTCCCAGCAGATATTTGTCGTACAGCGAACTCACCCCGCCCAGCACCGTGCCAGCCATCAGAAACCAAACCCACCGGTTCCGGTGAAAATGGATTCCTTCCAGCCGGCCCGCGAACGAAAGCCCGATGAAGGATGCCAGCGTCGTAATGATGCCCAGCAATTGCATTCCCGTCGGACGCTCGCCCAGAATCAGCAGTGCGCCTGCCAGCGTCCACAACGGCGACGTCGCGCGGATGGGTGAAGCCAGCGACAGCGGCAGGTGTTTCAATCCAAAGTAAGTGAAAATCCACGATGCCGTCACGATGGCTGACTTCAGCAGCAGTTGCAGACGTTGCCCGGGTGTGAGAGGGTCGGTGACCAGCGACGCCGGCAGCAGTCCCGGATGCGTCACCTGGATGAGCAGCAGCGCCGTCCACACCGCCGCGCCCGTCAATGTGCTCAGAAACAGCACTGGCAACACGGCGTTCCCGCGGATGGCGTGCTTGATACACAGATCATAGGCCCCCAGGAACAACGCCGACACCAGACTGGCTTCAACCCAACTCATCCCATCAAAACGCAACGGGCGAACCGTTCCGGCCCGCCCGTCGAACTGTGATCTCAATTTTCGTTCGTGAAGTTTACATATTTACCTGGAGGATGTCAGCAACCGGTGAGCGTTTAAGCCCGGTGCCTGCCTATGGTTGCAATAGTTATTTTTGTCGGCGCCGCCTTGCCCCCATGACCGCCAGTGCGCCCAACAACGCGATTGAAATCGTGGAAGGTTCAGGAATCGAGAGCGTCGCCAGTTCCGTGTTAATCCAAGTCAGATAATCGTAAACGTTGACATCTTGCCAGGTGTCGGTCGAGTCGGCAACTTGACTGTTCGGGTCGTTCCCGAGATTGCCAGTGAGTGTGCTCCTCGTCGAGCTGGAATGGACACCCAGGATCGTATTGCCGACGAGGCTTGGTCCGCCGGAGTCTCCGCCGAAAATGAAGGAGGTGCTGCCGTTGTAGTTGGGGCTGGTGCCATTGATCACGCAATTGTTCTGGAATCCTTGATAAACATAGTTCTGGCCGGCGTAAGCGGAAACCGCTCCCGTGACGGTCGTCACCCCGGCGCCGCTGACAGTGTTGGGGCCGGCTTTCAGGGTTCCATAAGGTGCTCCGTAGCCGTAAAGGGGCGAATAGACGTAGGAGAGCGTTCCACCGAGGTTAACGACGCTGGCTTGGGGGGCATAACCAGCCTGAGTGATCGCTGCATTGGCGGCAGTTTGGGCGGTGGGGAGGGCAGCGGGTGCCAACCCCGCGGGCAGCGTGTTCAATTGGCTGCCGGGAATAAAAACGTCCAGAATCGCCAAATCCACCGCACTGCTGCCGTCCAAGGGCAGATCGAAAAGCGTCGCCTCGTCTTCCGCCGCGAATGAAGCACCGCCCCCGCCCGTATTGCCAAATGTGATATTGATTTGGTCGGCAGCATAAAGACTGCTTCCGCCGCCCGCCGCATTTCGAAGTACATGGTCCGCAGTGAGAACGTCCAGATCCATCCCGCCGTTATAAGGCATCATTTGAATAATGGTTCCCGACCCGACCGCAACCGGATTGGCAATCTGAACGATTGCATTGGCCGTATTGCCCAAGCCAGCGGTGGAATCCGAACCGGGCGAAATCGCCACAGCGAAACAATGATTGGGGATAGTTGCCGCCAGAATGGAGAATAAGACCATCCGGACTAACGGCCATCGCCGGTCCGGCTGAGTCGTGACAGCAATGACCCGCAATGTTCTGGTAGAAAAAGAAGTGTTCTCACTTTTTTGTTTGACAGTATTCATGGCTTTTTAGGGTTCGCTTCGGATCACCAGCCGAAAAACTCCTTAAGCCCGCAGGCGATCCAAAACTTCTGGCCTAGTTGCTTCTGGGAACAGGCGGAGTGTGAGCGAAGAAGCAGCCTTCGTCAAGCAAATTCTGTCATGGCCGGAGCAGAAAAGGTGTAGTGGCTCCCTCCGGGCTGCGCCAACGTCCACAAGTCACAATATTGAAACTACATGTGATTGATGATGTTGCTTCCGAATTCAGAGCACCCGATTTCCGTCGCGCCTTCCATCAGACGGGCGAAATCATAGGTAACCCGTTTGCTGCCAATCGCACCGTTCAAGCCCTTGAGGATCAAATCCGCCGCTTCCGTCCAGCCCAGGTAGCGGAACATCATTTCACCGGAAAGAACCACCGAACCGGGATTGACCACGTCTTTGTTGGCGTATTTGGGCGCCGTCCCGTGCGTCGCTTCAAAAATGGCGTGACCGGAGATGTAATTGATGTTGCCACCGGGCGCGATACCGATGCCGCCGACCTGGGCGGCAAGCGCGTCGCTCAAATAATCACCGTTGAGGTTCAACGTGGCGATAACGTCGAAGTCCGTCGGGCGGGTGAGCACCTGTTGCAGCGTTATGTCGGCGATGGCGTCCTTGATGACAAGGCCGGCGCCGGGTTTGCCTTCGGGAATTTTGCACCAGGGACCGCCGTCCACTTCCACTGCACTGAAGTATCTTTTCGCCGTTTCATAGCCCCAATCACGGAAGGCGCCCTCGGTGAACTTCATGATGTTGCCCTTGTGGACAATCGTCACGCTCTTGCGCTTGAATTTGATGGCGTAACCGATGGCACTGTGAATGAGGCGCACACTGCCGCTGTAGCTCACGGGTTTGATACCGATGCCGACTTTCACGTCACTCGGAAAATCCTTTGCGCCGACCGCCTTCCAAAACTCTTCGGCGGCGGGTTTGGTGCCAAAACGGATTTTTTTGAAGTCCTTGGGAAATTCCCTTGCGATAAAATCCAAAATTTTTTGCGCCTCCGGCGTGCCGCCGGCGTATTCGATGCCCGCGTAAATGTCCTCGGTGTTCTCCCGAAAAATGACCATGTCCACTTTTTCCGGGTGTTTCACGGGTGACGGGACGCCGGTGAACCACTGCACCGGGCGCAGGCAGACGTAGAGGTCGAGCATCTGGCGGAGCGCGACGTTCAGCGACCGGATGCCGCCGCCGACCGGCGTGGTCAACGGGCCTTTGATGCCCACCAGATATTCCTTGAACGCCTCGACGGTATCGTCCGGCAGCCAATTATCGAACTTATTCTTGGCAGCTTCGCCAGCGAACACCTCGAACCAGGCAACATTGCGCTTACCGTTGTAGGCTTTTTGCACCGCCGCATCGAACACGCGCACGCTGGCGGCCCAGATGTCAGGGCCGGTGCCGTCCCCGCGAATGAACGGCAGGACAGGGTTGTCCGGCACGTTGAGTTTGCCGCTTTGGATTGAAACTTTTCCGCCCGCCGGCGGTGTTACATCTTTGTAGGCCATGGTCGAAATTTATGATTTATGATTTTCGATATGCGATTTTCAAAAACCTCAAGCCGCGTAGAGTCAGGTCGAATAGCGGGGAATGCAAGGAAAGAAAACTCCCATTCAAGCCAACTCTTTGACCAACTTAAATCCGAATTTTATTCGACAGGCATTTCACGCTACCTCAATCAGCCGTGTCACTTTCGTGGCAGCGGTTTCGTCGAAATGTGCTTTCACCCGGGCCACCGTGTTCTCGACGGTCAGACCGTATTTTTTACGCAGGTCGTCCTGTGTCGTCGCGTGTTCGATGAATTGATCGGGCCAGCCGATGCGCACCACCGGCGTCGTCACTCCTTTTTCGCCGAACAACTCCAGCACGGCCGAGCCGTAGCCCCCCATCAAAGCGTGGTCTTCCAGCGTCACAATTACGTCAGCCGCCTTGCCGAAGAATTCGTGCATCCCGGCATCCATCGGTTTCGTAAAGCGCGGATTGATCACCGCACAATCAAAGCCGTCCGCCATAAGCTGCTCGGCAGCCTTGCGCGCCAGCGTGTTTAACGGGCCCAGGCCAAACAGGGCGACTTTGCGTCCGCCGTTGCTGGAGAAATTCTGAACGACTTCCGCCTTGCCGATTTCGAGCAGCTTCGGTTGTTCCTTGATCGGCACGCCTTCCGCCGCGCCACGCGGGTAACGGATAAACGTGGGCTGATTCTGGTGCGTGGCGGTGAACATCATGTCCGCCAGTTCGTCTTCGTCCTTGGGCGCCATGGCGATGACATTCGGCAGGCAGCGCAGGTACGCGATGTCGAACAGGCCGTGGTGCGTCGGACCGTCGTTGGCGGACAGGCCGGCGCGATCCATGCAGAAAGTCACCGGCAGATTCTGCAAACAAATATCGTGGTGAATGCAATCGTAGGCGCGTTGCAGGAAGGTGGAATAAATCGCCACGACCGGGTGGAAACCCATCGTCGCCATGCCGGCGGCAAAAATGACGGCGTGTTCCTCGGCAATGCCCACATCGTAATAACGGTCGGGCATGGCCTTTTCCAGATGTTTCAAGCCGGTGCCGCTGGGCATGGCGGCCGTGATGCCGACCAGCGTGTTATCCTTCTGGCAAAGCTTCACCAGCGTTTGCCCCATCACGTCCTGATACATCGGCGGCGCGCCGGCCTTGGCCGGCAGGGAATCGCCCGTTTTCATGTCGTAAGGTCCGGTGCCGTGGAATTTTTCGGGAAACTTGATGGCCGCCTCGAAACCCTTGCCCTTTTGCGTGAGGATGTGGATGACGATCGGATGATCGCACGTCTTGGCAAATTCCAGCGTGCTGATGAGCAACGGCAAATCGTGGCCATTGATGGGACCCAGGTAGCGCAGGCCCATTTCTTCGAAAATAATCGGGCTGCCGTAACCGCCGCGGCCGTCTGCATCCACCGGGCTGCCGGTTTGCCGCAACCCAACACCGGCGATCGCGCCCTTGAAACCTTCCTCGGCCTTGTGCGCCAGTTTCAGGGCCAGCTCGCCCTTGGGCAGCCGGCGCAGGAAACCCTGAAAATCGCGGGACAATTTGTTGTAGTGCGGATTGGTAATCAATTTGTTGAGGTAATTCGAAATGGCGCCGACGTTCTTGGCGATGCTCCATTCGTTGTCGTTGAGGATGCCAATGAATTTTTTCGTGGTGTGGCCGATGTTGTTGAGCGCCTCGTAGGAGATGCCGTTGGTCAACGCCGCGTCGCCGAAGACGCAGACGATGTTTTCATTGGTGCCGCGCCTGTCGCGCGCCGCCGCCATGCCCAGCGCCGCGGACAATGCCGTGCCCGCGTGCCCGGCGCCGTAACAATCGTGTTCACTCTCCGTTCGCAACGCGAATCCATTCAGGCCGCCCGTCTGGCGGATGGCCGAAAAACGGTTCTTGCGGCCGGTCAGCAATTTATGGACATAGCATTGATGGCTGACGTCCCAGACAAACTTGTCCTTTGGGCTATTGAAAACACGGTGCAAAGCGAGCGTCAGTTCGACGACGCCGAGGTTCGGGCCCAGGTGTCCGCCGTTGCGGGCGAGGACGCTGATGAGGTCCTGCCGGATTTCGGCGGCCAGTTCCTGCAGTTGCGGCAGCGTGAGTTTCTTCACGTGCTCCGGTCCGTCCACCATATCGAGATATCGGCTCATAGTTGTTTGTTAAATTAGTGATTGGTTAAAAGGGTTAAATAAGTCAAATGGTTAAGTGAGTTAAATGGGCGGATCGTTCCCGGTTTGACTCACTTAACAATTTAACGAATCACTCAGCTAACCCTTCGCTATTCCAACCAGTCATTTATTCAACTTCGCCCGCAAACGGTTTCAACTTCAGCTCACCCGCGGCGTCCTTTTCCAATTGTCGGATTTTCAATTCCGCCTCGGCCAGCTTTTCCTGGCAGACTTTCACGAGCCGGGTGCCTTCTTCGTACCGGGCCAGCAGGGCTTCCAGCGGCAAGTCCTGGGATTCCATCGCCTCGACCACCCCTTCGAGCTTCTTCAAGGCCTCTTCAAACGGCAGAGTGCCCTTGACCATATCGGCCCTGGCTGATTTGGACATGCGCACAGGATAAGGAAAGCCTTGGTGACCGTCCAGCTTGGAGTATGGCGCCGGATGGCCACGTTTATGCTTCGGTCCGGCTGAAGATTTCGCCGGTTTTCAGCCGCGTTTTCAGGCGCTGACCGGTTCCGACCCCGGCAGCCTCGCGCAAAACCGTTCCCGTGGCGGCATCCATGGTGATGGAATAACCACGCGCCAGGACCTGCTCCGGGCCAAGTAAACGCAGTCGCGCTTCCGTTGTACTGAACCGACTCTGCCGGTCCCGCAGCTGAACCTGCACCAGCTCGCTCAGACGATGTCGGGTTGTGTTCAAGAGCTCGCGCCGTCGCGTCAACAACTGCGCCGGACGCACACGCAAAAGTCGCGCGGCCAGATTATGCCAGGCCACCTGTCGCTCTTTCGTTCCCTGCTTCGCGCGACGCAACAGGCCGTTTTGCAGGTCGTCCAGCCGCTGCAACAATTCATCCAACCGGCGGCGCGGAGGCACTCGTGTCAATCGTCCCTGGAGCTGTTTGAAATCCGCGGCAGCGCCGTCCAGCCGCCGCCGGATGATTCGCCGCAGCGCGCCCGGCGCTTCGGCCACAAACTCGCGGCTGGAGAATACGTCTTCGGTGATGATTTCCGCCGCGGCGCTCGGCGTCGCCGCGCGTACATCCGCCGCAAAATCGCTGATGGTGAAATCAATCTCGTGCCCGACCGCCGAGACCACTGGCAGGGCCGATTCAAAAATGGCCCGCGCCACGACTTCCTCGTTGAACGCCCACAAGTCTTCCAATGAACCGCCGCCGCGGGCGACGAGGATCAAGTCCAGCTTATTTGCAGCGGCGGTCTGTGACGGCCGCATTTCTCCCCTGCTCGTCGAGCCGCGGTCGCAGGCCGCCGCTGCATTGAACTCATTCAGCAGCCGGATCGCCGTCGCGATTTCCTCCGCCGCGCCGTCGCCCTGCACGCGGCAGGGCGCCAGAATGATTTCCAACGCCGGATTCCGCCGCTGGACCACGTGCAGCACGTCGCGAATCGCCGCGCCGGTGGGCGAAGTGACCAGACCCATGCGCTGAGGATATCGCGGCAGCGGACGTTTCCGTTCCGTTGCGAACAATCCTTCCGCCGCCAGCTTTTGCTTGAGCTTCTCAAAAGCGATTTGCAGCGCGCCGACACCCTGTAACTCCACCGCCCGCACGATGAGTTGATACTGTCCGCGCGCCTCATAAACCGTCACATCACCTTGCAGCAAAACCTCTTGGCCGTCCTGCAGTACACTGCGATTCTTCACCGCCCCACCCCGGAATAAAACACAACTCAACTGCGCCCCGGCGTCCTTGAGCGTGAAGTACATGTGACCGGAGCTTTGCGTGCGCAGATTGGTGATTTCACCGCTCACCCAGACCAAACCGACCTGTTTTTCGAGCAACCGCTTGACCTGCGCCGTCAATTCGGAGACGGACAGAACCTTTCGCGTTGTATCCGTCGGAAACAACTCTCCAAAGTCCCATTGTGATTTGGATGGTTTGCTCATTTAAGCCACCGCGATATGGAACCAGAGACCGGCTCGGCAATCAAATCGTAATCGGTGTGGCCGATGATTTTGACGCGGGCGAATTCGCCGACCGGCAGTTTGCCGCGAAGGTAAACCCGGCCATCAATGTCCGGGGCGTCCGCCTCGCCACGGGCAACAAGATAATTTTGAATTTTAAATTTTGAGTTTTGAGTTTCGGCCTCGCGGATCATGCCATGTTCCCAGGATGAGATATTCGCCTGCTGAAGTTGCTTCGCGTCGGCTTTCCCTTCAATGAGCACCTTGAGTTCGCGGCCGACGAAGGATTCGGAGACCTGGCGGGCAATTTTGTGCTGTTCAGCCATGGCCACTTCGCGCCGGCGCTTCTTGATGTTATCCGGAATTTGCCCGGCCATGGTCCCGGCGCGCGTGCCCTCTTCCCGGGAATAGGTGAACACACCGAGCCGCTCAAATTTGGTTTCCCGGATGAAATCGAGCAGTGTTTCAAAACTCGCCTCGGTTTCACCGGGAAAGCCGACGATAAACGTCGTCCGCAACGCGATGCCCGGCACGCCCACACGGATATTATTGATCAAGTCCACGATATATTGCTGCGAGGTTTCGCGGCGCATTCGTTCCAGCATGTTCTCGTGGATGTGTTGGAGCGGAATGTCCACGTAGCGCGCCACCTTCGGACAATCGGCGATGGTTTGAATAAGTTCGCCCGTCCAATGCGCCGGGTGCGTATAGAGCAGGCGAATCCAGAAATTGCCCGGCAACGCATTCAATCCGCGCAACAGCGTGCAAATAGTCGTCGCATCGGCGGCCAAAGATTTGGCCGCGGCGGAAAATTTCTCCGGCGATGAAATCGCTCGCGAATGATTTGGCCGCAAATCGAGTCCGTAGTAGGTCGAGTCCTGTGAAATCAGGTTGATTTCCTTCACGCCATCGGCCAGCAGCGCCTTCACCTCGGCGACGATATCCGACTGCGGCCGGCTGCGATGCAAGCCGCGCATCCGCGGGATGATGCAGAAGCTGCACGGATGATTGCAACCCTCGGCGATTTTGACATAGGCGAAGTGCCTGGGCGTCAAGCGGAAACGCGGTGTGGCAAAATCAGGAATGAAGGCCGGACGCTGGTGAACTTCCAGAATTGCGGAGTGTGGAATGCGGAGTGCGGAATGGGAACCGGCGACGGTTTTGGTTTTGCCAAATTTATCCGTGCCCCGAATAAATTCCGATTTTTCATGTTCGGAAACGGCGCGGTTTTTCTCTAATTCGTTCAGGTGCGAAACGACTTTGCCTTTTTGCGTTTTGGACATCGGGCTTTGGATCCTTTCCGCCCGCCGCGCCATCGCCTGCCGGACGATGTCCGAAACCTGCGCGACCTGGTCAATGCCCATGAAGGCGTCCACTTCGGGCAGGAGTTTGGGCAATTCGTCGCGGAAACGCTGCGGCAGACAACCGGAAACAATCAGACTTTGCCCGCGGTTCTTCGCTTCACGCACCTCGGCGGATTCGAGGATGGCGTCCACGCTTTCCTCCTGCGCGGAGTCAATGAACGAGCAGGTGTTCACGATGACGGCGTCGGCCTGCGCGGGGTCATTGGTGATTTCCACGCCGCTTTTCAGGAGTGAACCGAGCATGATTTCGGCATCCACGAGGTTCTTGGCGCAACCGAGCGAAATCAGGCCGACGCGCAACGGGCCTTCGCCTCGCGGCTTTATCCCCCCGGACGGGCGTTCACGAGAATATTTCTTGGTCACAGGCGAATCAAACTAAGCGAGGCGGCGGGCGGCGTCGAAAATTATTTGACAACGGAACTGGCGGCGTTCGTCTCCACGGTTTCGGGCACATTGGTGGAAACGGTCGCAGCCGGTGGTGTGTGGGTGGCGGCGCTTTCCGGCGGCAGACGGAGTTGTGTGCGGAGCACGGCGCGCGCCGCGTAAGGCAGACCTTGTTTCGGATCGAGCAACTGATCGAGCACCGTGCGATTGATGTCCGCAAAGGGCGGCAGCCCCACGCGCGGTTGTCCCTGAAACGAGGCAACCTGGGTTTCATACCTTTGATAAATTTTCGTAGCCAGCAGTTTGGCAATCGTAGCGCGGTCATCCTGGCCAATGGCCAATTCGTAATAGGCCCGGCCCAGCAAACCCTCGATCGCCGCCAGGTTGCGGTTCTGGTCTATATCCTTGACGTCCCCCTGCACGCACGCCACGGCGTACTCGTCCAGGGTCAATTGTGACGGCAAGGAATTGGGGTCGCCGTCCAGGAGAGGCTGGTCGGGGTAGTTGCGACCAAGGTAAGCGAACCATTTGGCCGCTTCGGCAAGGCGATTGTCTTCATAGAGAAAATAAACGGCATCGCGCAGGAAATTCCGCTGGGCGTGTTGAACGGCCTGTTTCTGGCCAAGATCGGGTTCTTCGGCGTACATGGTATTGTAGGCATCGTTGATCTTGGAAACCAGGTCGAGGTCAGGATAATAGTCGTAAGATTTGTCGAAAGGATTGATGACCAGCCGCCCGTGATAGAGCGCCTGCAGCATGGATTGGTAAATGGACCGGCGCAGGCTGGTTAAATCCGAGGCTTTCGTGATTTTGTCCGGGTGTTCCCTGGCCTTTTCCAGGCCGAGCGCGGCCCAGTAAATGGCGCTTGCCTCCGGCACGCGCCAGTCGAGCGGCCCCCATTCTTCATCAACCTGTTTCACAAAAGCGGGGTCCATTTTGTATTTGTCCCGCAGCAACGCGGCCCGCGCGCGGTCCTCGGAGGTCTGGGGGTGAATCAACTCGTCAAAATTCGTTCCGTTCGGGCCGAAAAACGGCATCATTTCATTCGCCCATTGCTCCTTGTAATAGAGATTGGCGTCATCCATGTTCTGTCCCATCTTGCTCTGGAAAATCCAGCTCAATTGGAAGTACAGGAGCGGTTCATCGGGATTGTAGCGGAGGCCGTCATCGCGCAGCAGTTCTATCCCGCGCTCCACCCAGTGCCAGCGGTCCGGGAAATCCTTGAAATTGACCGAAATGTTCCAGGCCATGTTCCAGGCTTGAAACAGCCAGACCTGCGGGAAGTGCGGTTCCAGGTCTGTGATCCAGTTGGCCAGTTGCACCATCTCAAAGTATTTGCCCGCTTGTTGCAGGTCATTGGCGCGAATCCAGAGGAAATTGGAAATCAATCCGCGGAAACCGCCCAGCGCCACCGTGGTGAACGCCAGCAGCGGCGGCGCGCTTTTCAGAGGCGTCAGGCGCGTCAGATCCAGTTGCTGCCGGTCGCGGTTCAGCATCTTTTGCATCTGCCCCGAACCGGCCAGGAGCGCCGCCGCCAGCACCAGCAGCAGAATTTTTTTAGAGCGGCGGTTCATTGGTTTCCCTGCGCGGTGGCCAGCTCGCGCCGCGCAAAAAGAGCGATGCCGATCAGGCTGACACCGCCGCCGAACAGAAGCACGATTTGTCCAAACGCCGCGCCCAGTTCGCTCCACGAAATGGCGCGGCCGGTACTCAGCGAATCAATCGGCGAAAAATTCCGCACCGGGTTGACGACGGCCAAAATTCCCTTGAAAAACGGGATTAACACGTGATCGGCGATGGAATATCCTGTCGTGCCGGTTTCCTCGTTGACACCCGTGACGGTGCCGGATTCCACCGCGTAAGCCAGTGTCCCGCTGGAAAACACCACGACCAGGAGTGCCAGCGAAAAAAACGCCGCCACGGGGAAAGACAGGAAACTGGCCGAGGCCAGTCCAATCGCCGCCAACAGGGCCATCCAGCAGAAAATGATTCCCAGTCCACGCACGAAGTTCAGCGTGAAACCGCCTTCGGGATACAAGACTTCCATTCCGTCCTCGAGTGGAAACAGCAGGGTCGTGTTATTGACATTCAAAAAATTAATGGTGAGCACCCCCTGGCTGTCGAAAAGGTCCGCCGGGATTGCAAATTCGTGATAGGCGTCCGGGGAAAGGCTCATCGGTTCGCTGCGCCAGACATTGGCCGTGCCCGGCACGCCGACCTGCCACAATCCGACAAAGGTGCCCGACTGGTTGATTTGGGCGGTGTTGAATTTCACGCGCAATTGCAGCGGCTTGCCGTGCAGGAAATTTCTGGCGAACCCCAGGTCAATCTGCCATTCGTGATAGTAACTGGGTGGCGCCAGTTGAAAAAGCGCCTTGACCTGCTCGCGGATTTGTCGCCGTGCCTGCACCAGGTCCGCACCCGAAATCTGGGTCTGTTTCAGGCGTTCCTGCAATTGCTGGTCCGTCAGCTCGTCAATTGTCGCGCTGATATCCGGCGGCTGCGCCACCCCGCGCGCCACGAGGACCTGGGTGCGCAAAACCTCCTGCTCGCCCGCCGGCAGCCGCGTCGCGCGCCATTGCAGCAGACCATACACACACGCGCCCGACAACACCAACAGCCCTGCGTTGAGCGAAACGATGCCCAGCCATTTGCCGAGCCAGATTTGCCAGCGCCCCACCGGCTTGGTCGCCACGACCTGAATCTGGCATTCCTCAATGTCCCGCGCCAGCGTGCCGCAGGAAAGCCAGAGCGTCGAAAGGCCGAGCAGCGCGGTGATGACACTTAGTGTATAGGTGATCAAAATTTGCGTGAACCCGCGCGCCGTGCCGTCGTCCTGAAGCACCAATGGCAGCCCGACGACCGCCGCCAGCAACAACACGGCAATGACCAGAAAAAGCCGGAAGCGGAATGCGGCTTTCCAGGTCAACCAGCAGATGGCGAGAATTTTTTGCATGAAGAAAATAAATCCGCGAATAGCGCGAATTGTCACTCATTCATTGTGACAGGAACCATTCGCGTCCCTTCGCGCACTTCGCAGATGAAATCATTCTTTGCCTCCCAGCAGCGACGAGAGTTTCTCGTCCGCTTTTGACAAATCCGCCGGCTCTTCGCCGGCGGCGACCGGCTTGACCGGCGAGATCGCCGGTGCCGCCGCCTTGGTCAACGTTTCCAGTTTCTGTTCGTTCACGGCGGATGCAGCCGGAGAAACTGGCTGCGGTGGAGCCGCCGGTGGGGCCGTTTCCGGCAAAGCCAGGCGTTCCAGAATTTTCTCCGCGGCCGGTGGTTGTTCCTGGATGCCCGCCCGCAAATACGCTGCCACCCGCGCCCCGGAAATCGCGCCGCTCGTTTCGGCGGCGGCCTGGCGTGCCCGCTGCACCACGTCGAGAAAATAGCTTTCCAGATTCTGCATCGGGTTGTCCACGCGCACGTGGTCGGCGGCGGCGTCCCGGCGGATGATTTCCAGCACGCGCTCCAGGGTTTCGCGCGGCAGGACCGGCGTGGTAATGCGCAGGGTATCCGGCCTGGCCAGCAGCTCCTTGAGCGCGCCCATCGCCTGGATTTTGCCGCCGTAGTAAATCACCACGCGGTCGCAAACGTCCTCCACGTCCGCCAGGAGATGGCTGCTCAGGATCACCGTCTTGCCGCGGCGCGCCAGCGCGAGAATCAAATCCTTCATCTCGCGGCAGCCAATCGGGTCGAGGCCGGAGGTCGGTTCGTCCAGAATCACCAGGTCCGGATCGTTGATGAGCGCCTGGGCCAGACCGATGCGGCGTTGCATGCCCTTGGAAAATTCGCCGACCACGCGCGTCTGGACGTTGCCCAAACCAACCATTTCGAGCAATTGCTCCGTGCGATTGTCGCGCTCGCCCCGGGGCAGGTGAAAAAGGTTCCCAAAAAATTCCAGCGTCTCGCGCGAATTGAGGTAGCGGTAAAGATACGATTCTTCCGGCAGATAGCCGATGCGCGATTTGGTCGGCACGTGCCGCGGCGAATGGCCGAAGACCTCGATGTGTCCTTTCGTCGGATACAACAGGCCCAGCATCAGTTTTACCGTCGTGGATTTGCCGGAACCGTTCGGACCGAGCAGGCCGAACACCTCGCCCTGGCGCACCTCGAAATCCACATTGTCCACGGCACGCGCCTTCGGGCGATTCCAGAAATCCTTGAAGACCTTCGTCAACCCGCGCACGGACACGACCACTTCGGACTTTTGATTTGCGATTTCCGATTTACGATTTAATTCGGCAACGGGCATAAACAAAAACGGGCAGGCGACCTTACGCCATCTTCGGTGTCAGTTCGCCGGCCGGGGTACGCGGCGGTTCGCTCGGTTCGGGATGGTAATGTTCCAGTTCCTCGCCTTTGCGCACGAGCCGGGCGCTGTTAAAAACGACAATCAGCGAGCCGACATTGTGCAGAATTGAAGCGGGGATCGGGCCGATGAAACCCAGCGTCGTGACGGTCATGCCGATCACGATGAACAACAGACCGAACAGGAAATTCTGGTAGATAACGGACCGGGTGCTGCGCGAAAGCTTCACCAGAAACGGCAATCGGCGCAGGTCATTGTTCATCAGCGCGATGGTTGCGGTGTGGATGGCCACTTCGCTGCCCGCGGCACCCATGGCAATGCCGATGTCTCCGGCCGCCAGCGCCGGGGCATCATTGACGCCGTCGCCGACCACCGCCACGCGATAGCCCTTCATCTTTACGCCGCGCACAAATTCGACCTTGTTCTGCGGCAGACAATCGCCTTTGGCCTCCTCGCAGCCGATCTCCGCCGCCACCCGCGTTACCACCGGCTGGCGGTCGCCGGAAATCATCGCCACGCGCCGAACACCGCTTTCTTTCAATTCGGCCAGCGAATTTCTGGCCTCGGCGCGGGTCTTATCTTGCAAACCGATCCAGCCGACGCATTGACGGTCGCGTGCCACAAAAATCAAACTCCAGCCTTCGGCTTCGTTCAGGTCAACGGATTTGAGGAAATCCTCCGCCACACCGTTGTCCTTCAACCATTGGGCGCGCCCGACCAGGATCGTGGAACCGTTGACCTGCGCCTTGACGCCGCGCCCGGCGGCTTCGTTGAAATCCTTGGGTTCCATGAGCGGCACACTGGCCTCCTCCGCGAGTTGCCCCAGCGCCCTGGCCGTCGGGTGGTTGCTGTATCGCTCGGCGGACGCGGCCAGGCGCAGCAGTTCGGCGGGCTTGGTTCCGCCCTGTGGCGCGAGGCGGCTGACCGCCAGTTGGCCGGTGGTGAGCGTACCGGTCTTGTCAAAGATGAAGGCGTTGATCCGGGCGGCCAGCTCGATATCCGCGACGTTTTTGATCAGAATGCCCAAACGCGCCGCCGCCGACAGGGCGGCAACCATCGCCGTCGGCGTCGCCAGGATGAACGCACACGGGCAGGAGATCACGAACACGCCAATCACACGGTTCAAATCATGGGTGAACGCCCAGACCAGCGCGCCAATCACCAGCACCAGCGGCGTGTAAAAACCAATGTACTGGTCCACGATTTTCATAATGGGCAGCTTGGTCTTTTCCGCGGCCAGGATCAGTTCGCGCACGCGGCCCAGCGTCGTGTCCTGGCCCGCGCGATTAACCTTGATTTCCAGGACTCCGGTCAGGTTTTGCGTCCCGGCAAAAACATCGTCGCCCGTCATCTTGTCCGCCGGGAGGGATTCGCCGGTGATGGTGGCCTCGTTGAGCGAACCCTGGCCGCTGATAATGACACCGTCCGCGGCCACGTTGTCACCGGGGCGGATGCGGATGACGTCGCCCATGGCAAGTTCGCTGGCGGCGACCTCTTCTTCGCTGCCGTCGGCTTTGAGCCGGCGCGCCTTGGTGGGGGTGAGCTTGATGAGCGATTCGATGGACTGGCGCGCGCCCTCGGCGGTGCGCGTCTCAATAATTTCACCCGTGAGCATGAAAAAGGCGACCACGCCGGCAACTTTGTAGTTGCCCGAGGCGAAAGCGGCCAGCACCGCAATGGCGACCAGTTCATTAATGCTCAGGCGGCCGACGCGTAAATCCTTGAGGGCGGTGACCACGATGGGGTAACCCAGGATCATCGCGCCGAGGCAGGCGCTGGTGCTGGCGACGGCGCCCCCCTGAGCGAACAGCCAATCCACCACGTAGGCGTTGATGACCAGAACCAATCCCACCACGGCCTGCCACAGATGCACCATGGAATGTTCGTGATCGTGATGATGCTCGTGTTCGTGATGGCTTAAAAGCGATGTAACCTGCATACCAATTTACAATTTATCATTTACCATTTCAAAATGCACAACCCGTTGCCGCCGGGACACCATACTCTCCCGGCCCGGCTCTTCATTTTACGGACCCGTCGCGCCGGTTTTCGGCCCGGGCGGCTCCCGGTTCAACATTAACCTCAATTCGACCGGTTCGCCATTCGGGCTGGTCGGCACATAGGCCTTGAAATTCGCGTTCGTCAGCGCCGCACCCATCACCTGCACCAGTTCCTGCTGCTTGAACAATCCCGGATTGATCCGGTAATTGGGCAGCAGCGCGCTGAAGGCCCGGGCGTCCGCCTGGACCGCGGCGACATAATTGGAGCGCGCGTAGATGGCCTCGTTGAGAATGGCCACCGCCTGCGCGTCGGCGTTGTTGGTGACGCCGTTTTCGTAGGAATGGGCATCGAGGAGCGCGCGGGTCTGGTTCTGGCGCGCTTCCGTGACCTGGGCGAAGACATCCGCCAACTGCCGCGGTGGTTCCTTTTCCACCGTACACTGTCTGATGGTGATGCCCAGCCGTTCCTGATCGGCCAGCACGCTGACGCGTTGTTCCACTGCGTCCTGAAACGCGGCAAAATCATAGTAAAGGACATCATCCACTTTGAAATGGGCGGCGGAGTACAGCAGCGCATTATCCAGCGCGTTTTGGACGGTATTGGAAGCCGAGACAAATTCCAGGGCATAACGGATGGGATCGTCCACCTGATAATAGAGCGTGGCGCGCACGTGCAGGATATTGCGGTCGGCGGTAATCACATATCCATCCACGCCCGGCGTCAGGGAAGGTCCGGCCGGCGGCAGGTTGCCGCTCAACTCCTGCTCCGGCGTCACCGCGTACCAGCCGATGGTGGAGGAGACATTTTGAATCTCGGTAATCGGGATTCGGACCACTTCGTCAATCGGGTAAGGAAACGACCAGTGCAATCCCGGACCCAGCAAGGCCTGCGAACCCTCGCCGACGGGCTTGCCAAAACGCAAAATAATCGCTTTTTCCTGCGTGCCGACCTGGAAAAGGCCGGAACCGAAAAAGATCACCACCAATAACACCATCACAAACTTGACGATGGCAAAACTGCCGCGCAGCGCTTCGGCCAATGCCTGCGAACCGGCGTCGTCCGGCGGCGCCGTCGGTGGCGGTGCGCCCGCGCCGGGTTCGTGCGCGTGGGCGTGCTCGTGATGGTCGTGTTCGTCACTCATGGTCAATGACTGGGCGCGTTGGTCAGGGCACCCTCGAACAAATCGAACGGCGGGGTGCGCTGGTCGAAGATCAGAGTCGCCTTCTGGTTGAGTGATTGTTGCAGGGCACTGATCCGCAACAGGAACACTTCCAGCTCGGGATCTTCCTGGAACACCGGCAGGGTTTTGGCGGCCTCCGCCTCCCCTTCGCCCTCAATGCGCCGGGCCTCGGCCCGGGCGTCGGCCAGCGTGATGTTGGCCTGACGATCGGCATCGGCCCGGATTTTGATGGCTTCAGCCTGGCCCTCATTCTGCGCCTGGCTGATGAGGATGTTGCGCTCCGCCTTCATGCGGTCGAACACCGCCTGGGTCACACTCTCCGGCAAACCGAGCTGTTTGATGCCGAGAAATTCAATATCAATGCCGTAACTGTTGGTCCGCAGCTCGTTTTGAACCATCTCTTCAATTTTGTTCTGAATCTGATCAAACTTCAGTTGCCGGGTGTCCGCGTTGACGAAGTCGGCGAGGGTATTGCTTCCCACCACGGCGCTTTTGGCGCTGGTCAGGATGCTTTGAAGCTGGCTTTGGGCGGCGGTCACGGAACCGTCCTTGAAACTGTTCAGAAATGCCGCCGGATCGGAGATTCGCCAGCCGACATAGACACTGCTCAACAGCGTGATGCTGTCGGCGGTAAGGTTCTCACTGAACTTGTCCTGGAAGTCCTGGATGCGCTGGTCGAATTTATAGACTTGTTGAATCGGCCACGGCCAGCGCAGGTGCAGCCCGGGTTCGCGCGGCGGGCCGGTGATCCGGCCGAAGGTGGTGACGACGGCCACTTCGGAGTAACGGACTTGAAAGGTGAACAGCAGCAGCACGAAAATGATGATCAGCACTGCGCCAGTAATGAGAGTGATGAGATTCCGTTTCATGGCGAATTGGTGGGTACGTTCAGGTTCAAAAGGTCTTCGCGGATTTTGTCTTCCAGGTCGAAAATGACGACGTCATGCGTATTGGTCACCAGCAGGATGTATTTGCGCGAATTGGCGGTGGCATCGGGGAACATTTGGAAATATTTGCGCTGCCGATAGACCGACGGCGCGGCCCGATAAGCGGCGAGTTGGTTGGTGAACAGGTCCGCCCGCGCAAATGCCTCCGATTCGGTCTGTTGTCGCACCGCCCGCGCCTGGTTGACATCCGCAAACGCCAGCGCGCCGGCCAGCGCATTCGTCTGGATGGCTTCGGCATGGGCAAAATTGTTCGTGGCGATCCGCTCCTGCTCGGCGGCGACCACGTTTTCGTAATCGGACGCCACCTTCACCGGCGGATGCAGATCCTGCACGCCAACAAACAGGATTTTCACGCCGAGCTGGTGCCGGTTCGCGTCGGCCTGGATCCGCTCACCCAACTCCCGGGCTGCTTCCACCCGTGATTCGGACAGGACCGAATTCAAATCCGAGCCGGCGAGATAACGGACCAATTCATGCGTGGCGAGGTCCTGGAGCAGGTTGGTCGGGTCGGCGTTCTGATAGGCCCAATCGAGCACGTTGGTGATTTGAAACTGGACGGGAATGCTGATGTCAATCAATCCGATGGGCGCCATCTTGACCAGGTCGCCGGGGGCGCCAGTCTGATTGCCAACGGTGGCGGGTTGCCGGTTGCCGACGAGGAAATTAACCTCTTTCGTGTAGTGCGCCACGCTCCACAAAAGCGTTTTGGCCGCCCGGCTCTGGGCATCGGGCACGTAACCGATTTCAAACGTTTGAATCTGGCCGGTGCGATAGCGACGGACCCGGTCAATGGGCCAGGGCCATAGCCAATGCCCGCCCGGCTCCAGAACCGGCCGGTCGGCCAGACGGCCGAAGTGTTCGCGCACACCCTGCTCCCCCGGATCAATAAACACCAGGCAGGTGGACAGCAACAGTGCGGCCAGTTGAGCCAGGAATAACACCGGCAAACTCCGGCGGAGCAACTGAAAGAACCACGTTTCCGAAACCTTGAAGCCGAATTGATAATCCAGCGCCTGCGCCGCGGCGGTGAACAGGTTTTCCGGCTGCGCCAGCAGGCCGATGAGCCGGCTGTCGTACAGTGCGCGGGTTATCCGGCCCCGGACGCGCGGCCGGTAGATTTCCAGCAACAGCGTGACGAGCGTTTCCAGCGCCATCAACCCCAGCAACAGGCACAAGGCGCGCCCGATGTAAACGTCGGCCCGGAGGAATTTCGCTTCGACCGCGGCAATGCCCAGGGCGGTCACAAAACAAATATAAGCGCCGGCCAGCACAAAACTTGCGCCGGGTCGCAGCAGTCGGTGTTGCTCCAAACGCGCGATCGTCACGGAAAAACGGCCCACCAGGAACAGCACCAGCGCGAAAATACCGAAAAACGCGAGCGCCGGCATCGCCCGTTCGGGCGCCATGCCACCGGTCGTTTGAGAAATCCAGTGCCAGAGCAGATACGCGCCACCGCCTTCCAGCAGCAACAAGAGCACACTGAAACCCGGCACAAAATACTTCTCAAACTGCTCGCGGGCGCGCTGGGCCGGGAAAACGTCACCCTCTTTCGATTCAAACAGCGTGGTCTCGCCCCGGCGGCGGGCCAGTTCCTCCACCTCCAGCTTTTCCAGCCGCTCGTTTTCCTCCAGCCGCATCTGGAACCAGCCGGCGAACGCCACCAGCACTCCCAGGCCGAGGAAGAGGGAAGCGGCCTGCCCCGCCAGCGAGTTCACGTAGAGGGTCGCGCCAAACGTGGCGATAAAAATCACCAGCGCGGCGGTCAGATTGACCAGCCCGTGTTTTTGAACATTGCGTTCCATTCTTATTCGTTAACCCGTTGAAGAGCTGAAGCGTCAAAGTGTGTTCGCCATTTCACCGCATCACGCTGCCACGCTTCAACATTCATGCTCAACTCAATTCCCGTTCTTCGAACAGCGCCGTGCCAACGGCCAGTGCCGCGCCCGCGTAACCGACGGTGTAGGCAAAAGCCCTGGCCACATAATGCCAATGAAATGTGCTTTTGCCCATGTCCAAGGCATCCGCGAGCCAGAAAAGCTGCCAGTTTGGAATGATTGTGTAAAGCGTTGAAGCCCACCAGGGCACATGACCGGTATCCCCGCCGGCCTTCGAATAAATGTAATCCGACATCAGGCCGATCAGAAAGAACGCCGAACAGATCGCCAGCGTGGGGATGGTGTCCAGCCGGGTCGAACACGCCAACGCCAGCGCCGCGAGAATCCAGAGCGCGAACAGGATCAGGATCCCTGCCGGCACCAGCCGCCAATCCACGTGTCCCTGGGCGTAAAAGCCGGTTTCGGATTGCGTGAATCGAAAGATCACGAACGCCGCGATGGTGGCCATCACCACCAGCGCGAACACCGCATCGCTGACAAACGGCCGGCGCAGGAAGAAATTGCTGAATCCGCCCAAAACGTAGGCGGTGGCGACGCCCGCCGCGAAAATGCCGAGCGCCAGCAGGTCCGTGCCGCCATAGGCGTCAAAAGCCATTTTGCTGCAAAGCAGGACGCCGATCAGATTCACGTACGTCAGCACCGTCAACGCCGCGGCCAGCCCGGTGAATTTGGCCAGCAGAAACTGCGCGCGTCCGATGGGTTTGGACAACACGGCCAGTGCCGTCCCCACGCGGATTTCGCGCGCCAGCGACGCGGAGGCGCTCAGCACCGCGCCGAACAATCCCGCCAGCAGCATCACCGCCAGCGCGCTGTTTTCGACCAGCTTCGATTCGTCGCCGAACGCGAAATAGTACGGGACCGCCAGGAACAGCTCAAACAGCACCGACCCGGTCATCAACAGCAAAAAAACCGGCTGCCGGACCAGTTCCATAAAGGCATTCGCCGTAATGGTGAGAAATTGTCGCATCTAAAGTTCGAACAGGTTACGAATCCAGCGGTAAATTTCCAGCGGTTAATTGTACAAGAATGAAATCACCGAAATTGAGAATGGCGACGTGAGTTTTTTGTTCAAAAATACCGGTGACAATCTTGGAAACTCCCAAACGCTCAGCCCATCGCCCGCGCGATGGCGTTCCACCAGGCATCGTGCAATTCAGCCACCGGCGCACCGAATTCACCGCTGGCGGTCTTGAGGAGCAACCGGTCGCCGCCGACGTTGCCGATTTGAACCGCCGGAACGCCCATCAACTTCGCGCGCTCGATGACTTTCACCGCGTCGAGGGGCTGACACGAGATGACCACGCGGTTTTGAGTTTCTCCAAACAGCAGGGCGTCCACCCGGGTTTTGGGGAGGGACGGCGTGCCGCCGTCCCCATTGTTTGGGTCAGCGACACGCTGACCCTCCCAATTTAATAAATCCACCGTCGCACCGATCAGTCTGGGCGTTTCGCGCGCGACGAGCTGGCTGATGCAGCTTTCGGCCAGACAAACCGCCAGCCCGCCTTCGCTGCAATCGTGCGCGCTTTTCACGAGGCCGCTTTGAATCAGGCCCAGCAGCGTTGTGTGCAGCGTTTTTGCCGTTTCCAGATTGCAACGCGGCGGCGTGCCGGTTTTCATTCCCCGGACTGCTTGCAGATAGGCCGAGCCGCCGAGGCCGAGCAGGGGATCGCCGGCATCCACCGGTTCGCCGAGCAGAATGATGACGTCGCCGTCGTCCTTGAACCATTGCGTTGTGATGTGCTCCGGTTTTTCGACGAGGCCGACCATGGCGACCGTCGGCGTCGGGTCAATCGGCCCGGCGGGACTCTGGTTGTAGAGCGAGCAATTGCCGCCGGTCACCGGCGCGTTGAACGCTTTGCAGGCTTCCGCCAGGCCACGCACGGATTCCCTGAGCTGCCAGAACAATTCCGGTTTCATCGGGTTGCCGTAATTCAAATTGTCCGTCACGCCCAAAGGCACGGCGCCCGAACAGGCAAGATTCCGCGCCGCTTCAGTCACGACAATTTTGCCGCCTTCGTAGGGATCGAGATAAACGTAGGCGCCATTGCCGTCCACCGTCAGCGCAATGAGTTTTTCGGGGTGGCGCGGGCTCCCGGCCTGCGCGACAACTTCAGGAAAAGAATCCGATTTGATGCGCAGCACGGCCGCGTCGCTGCCGGGGCAGACCGCCGAGCCGTCCCGCACCATGTGATCATATTGCCGGTAAACCCAGTTCTTGGAGGCAATCGTCGGCCACGCTAAAAGCTCTTTCAAGTCGGCCATGGGCGATCCGCCATCGGCCATGCCATTCAGCCGGAACGCGCGAACTTCCTTCAAATATCCGGGTTCCTTTGTTTCGCGCTGATATACCGGCGATTCGTCGGCAATTTTTTTGGCCGGAATGTCCGCCACGACCTTGCCGTGATGTTTCACGACCATCCGGCCGGTGTCGGTGACGAAACCGATTTCGGACCATGGCAAATCCCACTTGTCAAAGATGCGCTTCACTTCCGCCTCGCGGCCTTGGTGGACGATAATGAGCATCCGCTCCTGCGATTCCGAGAGCATCAGATCGTAGCTGGTCATGTTCGGCGCGCGTTGCGGCACCTTGTCCAATTCGATTTCGATCCCGGTGCCCGCGCGGGAGGCGGTTTCGCACGTCGAACAGGTCAGCCCGGCCGCGCCCATGTCCTGGATGCCCGCCACGGCGCCGGTGGCCAGCAATTCAAGGCACGCCTCGCACACGAGTTTTTCCATGAACGGATCGCCCACCTGGACCGCGCCCCGCTGTTGTTCGGCCGATTCTTCGGTCAAATCCTGTGACGCGAACGCCGCGCCGGCGAGGCCGTCGCGGCCCGTGGGCGGGCCGACGTAAAAGACCGGATTGTCGATGCCTTTGGCCGCGCCGCGGGCAATTTGTTCGTGCCGCAACACACCCAGGCAAAACGCGTTCACCAACGGGTTGCCTTCGTAGGATTTGTCGAAATAAACCTCGCCGGCGATGGTCGGAATGCCGAAGCAATTGCCGTAATGCGCGATGCCGGCGACCACCCCTGCAAACAATCTGCGATTGTTTGCGATTTCCGATTTCCGATTTCCGATTTCCGATTTTCCGTTTGTGATCGGCCCGAAACGAAGTGAGTTGACCGAGCATATCGGCCGGGCGCCCATGGTGAAAATATCGCGCACGATGCCACCCACGCCGGTGGCTGCGCCCTGGAAGGGTTCGACCGCGCTGGGATGATTGTGCGACTCAATCTTGAAGGCGATGGCCAGACCGTCACCGATGTCAATAATGCCGGCGTTTTCCTCGCCCGCGCCAACGAGGATTTTCCTGGATTTGGTCGGAAAGGTTTTGAGCAGCGGGCGTGTGTTCTTGTAGCTGCAATGCTCGCTCCACATCACCGAAAAGATGCCCAGCTCGGTGTAGCTCGGTTCGCGGCCCAGCACAGCCAGAATCTTCTGGTACTCGTCGGGTGTGAGATTGTGTTCGGCGACCAGTTCGGGAGTGATGGCGGGCTCGGTCATTCGGCAAAAAATTAATTCAAAAGCGTCGGCGCAGCATGCGCCATTTTCGCGCGCGAAACAAGCAAATCAGGAAACGGGCAATGACATCTTTCGTCAATTCAGGCGGGGCGAGCGTATTCGAGCCGCCACGGGTCCAGTGCCGGGATTTAACCCACTGCCGAACCTGCAATTATTCGCCGCCCGCCTCGTCCAAACCGATCGCCCCGCACCAGGGATCAATCCGGACTTGGTTCGTCGCCAGCCGCGTGTTGGCGGCGTAGCGGCGCCAGAGCCAGGCGGCCACGACCGAGTTCCGGGCTCGAATCAACGCGGCGGCTTCCTTGTCCAGCGCCTGCGGAAAAGTGGCAGATAACTCGCCCGGCGAAATCGGCCCGCCTCTTTCAGCGTCTGCGACCGGCGGTTGCGCCGATTCGGGATCATCCGTCTCCGGCTCGTCCACGAAGTTCTGCGCCGCGAGCGGACTGAGAACGCTCAGAACAAAAAGAAACCTTTTGTCGGACAACCAATTCAAGCCGGAGCGGATCTCTTCAGGCATATCCGATTGCAGCGTTCCGGCGCTGAAGCTCAATTCCTCCAGACGAACCACCTGATCCACGTCCACCCAATACCCTTGCTCGAAGTCAGCCACCGGGGTGGACTCCAGTTGTGATTCCGCCTGTCCCAGTATTTCGGGCCAGTTCAATGGCGCGCCGCCCGATTCGGTAAACAACTGGTCCACGAATTGTGCCGCCGCGATTTTACGGATGGCGACTTCCACCGGGTTTTCGCCTTCCGGCGTAGCACGCAACCAGGTTTCAAACCGCTGTTGAGCTTCGTCCGGCGAGTTGCCCAGGACAATCTGCATGGCACAGGAATCCCACGTCTGAATCACATTGGCCTGGCCATACCGGCCCGGGGTCGGACGGGCCTGGGACCGGGTGGCAACGGCGGCAAACAAATAGGCGTTCATGGCCGGAGGATTGGTTTTGTGTTCCGTGGCAAGAGACACTGGTGGGAACGAAAAGGCGATATAAATTTACCCTGGCCCCCCGGGCCGGCCAATCACCCGGCCACCACGTTTCTCCGCTTCATCAGCAAAGAGGAATTGTCGTAAACAAAGGATTTCACTAGTTTGTCATGGTGCGTCCCCTCATTCCACGCGTTGCTGTCTGCGTCGCTGGTTTCGTTTTGTTGATTTCACCGGGAGAACTCGGCGCCGCCGATTCTACGGTCGAGCAATGGGGAACCTATGAGATTTCGCTGCCCGGCCCGACCAATGGCAATCCGTTTTTGGACGTCCGGTTTTCCAGCCGGTTCCAACTCGGCGGGACCAACATCACCGCTGATGGGTTTTATGATGGTAACGGCATTTATCGCATTCGTTTCATGCCGGAGCAGCAGGGGCATTGGCATTATGCGACGCACAGCAATATCCCGGAACTCGACGGGCGCACCGGGCAATTTACGGTCACGCCGCCGGCGGCCAACAATCACGGACCGGTCCGGGTCCGCTACACGTATCACTTTGCCTATGCCGACGGCACGCCGTATTGGCCCATCGGCACGACCGCCTACAACTGGTGGCACATGGCGGCCCCGATTGAGGAGGAGACGCTGGCGACGTTGGCCGCCTCGCCGTTTAACAAAATCCGCATGTGCGTCTTTCCCAAACACGAACCGGGTCAGACCAACGAACTGGCCTTATATCCCTTCGCGGGGACGCCGCCAAAAGACTGGGATTTTTCCCGGTTCAATCCGGCGTTTTTTCAACATCTGGACCAGTGCGTGGGCGAACTGCGCGACCTGGGCATTGAAGCGGATGTAATCCTGTTCGATCCATACGACAAAGGCCGGTGGGGATTTGACCGGATGCCGCCGGCCGTGGACGAACGTTACGTGCGTTACGTCGTGAGCCGGCTGGCGGCGTACCGCAACGTCTGGTGGTCGTTGTCCAATGAATATGACTTCAATAAAAACAAGAGCGGGGCCGACTGGGACCGGTTGTTTCAGGTAGTGGAGGCGGCGGATCCGTACGGACATTTGCGTTCCATCCATAACGGGTTCCTGATTTACAACAATTCGCAACCGTGGGTCACGCACGCGAGCATTCAGAACGGTTCGGCCGTGGAGGATCCGGGTCGCGCCGAATTGTACCGTGACGTCTGGCGCAAGCCGGTCATCTACGACGAAATCAAATACGAAGGCAACATCTGGAAACGCTGGGGAAACCTGTCGGCGCCGGAAATGGTGTTCCGGTTCTGGAACGCGACGGTGGCGGGCACTTATGCCACGCACGGCGAAGTCCTCACCAACGCATCCGGCCGGCTCTGGACTTCGGAAGGCGGCCGGCTCTACGGCCAGAGCCCCGCGCGGCTGGCGTTCTTACGCCGGGTGCTGGCGGACAGCCCGGCTCAGGGCATTGACCCGATTGACAAATGGCAGGAGGTCAACCTCGGCGGCCAGCCGGGTGAATATTATCTGCTCTATTTCGGCAAGGCCCAGCCGGCCAACTGGCGGTTTGAACTGCCCAAATTCGGTCTTGCGAACGGCATGAAATTCAAGGCGGACATTCTCGATACCTGGAACATGACCATCATGCGGGTGCCTGGCACTTTCACGATTCGCAAGGAAGACAACTATACCTTTGCCGATGAACAGGACCGGTCCATCCAACTGCCGGGCCGGCCCTGGTTAGCTTTGCGGATTCAACGGGTACACTAATCGGCCGATCTGTTTTACTTCAATGTATCGGCCGGGGCAGATTCGACAGTGGATTGCAAGTAGGTTATGATTCAGCATCATGCGAAACCTGGTGCGCACGTCGTCGGTGGCCGCTGTTCTGATTGCCGCGGTGGCCATCGGTTCGCCCAACGGCAAGGCGCCGGCACATTACGAAACGGCGACGCTGGCGGGCGGTTGTTTCTGGGGCTTGCAGGAATCCCTGCGTCAGATTCCCGGCGTCATCAAGACCACCGTGGGTTACACGGGCGGCACCACGCTGAATCCAACCTATGAGACGGTCTGCACCGACAAAACCGGCCACGCAGAGGCGGTGCAGGTGATCTTCGATCCGGCCAAACTGAGTTATGAAGAATTGCTCAACCGTTTCTTCTGCGTTCATGACCCGACCTCCCCCCGCCACCAGACCGGCGGCGTGAAGGCGCACTATCGTTCGGCCATCTTTTACCATAGCGAAAACCAGCGTCGGATTGCCGAACGAGTAAAGGAAAGAGTCAGTGAATCGGGCAAATGGAACAATCCGGTGGTCACGGAAATCACGCCGGCCATGCAATTTAATCCGGCGGAGGCCTATCATCAGGATTACCTTCAAAAAATTTCGAGCGGCCATACGTGCCATCTGTAACGGAATCGAGTCGTTGCCGATGGTTCCCCAACGACTTCGGGCTGTTCATTTCATTAATTTCGTCCTACACTATTTCTCATAATGGCTGGTGCTTTGAAATTTCCGGATCATTTCCTTTGGGGCACGGCCACGTCCCCAACGCAGGTCGAAGGCCACGTCGCCAATGAGTGGACGGATTATGTTGCCGCCGATGGCGGGCATTGCCGGGTGGCGTGCAATCATTATCATCGCTATGCCGAGGACGTGGACTGGATGGCGCAACTGGGCGTGAATGCGTACCGCATGGGCATCGAATGGTCGCGCCTGCAAGCCGGGCCGTTTGCTCCACTCAACGTGCCGGAACTGGAGCGATACGTGGACCTGCTCGACCGGCTCAAGGCCGCGGGCATTACGCCGATGGTCGTGTTGCATCACTTTTCCAATCCGCCATGGATTACGTCGGCGGGCGGCTGGTTGAATCCGGCCGCGATTCCGGCGTTTGAGGATTACGTGACGAAGCTGGTGTCGGCCTTGAAGGAACGGGTCTGGCTCTGGAACACGTTCAACGAGCCGGACACTTATGCGTCGCTGACTTATCTGCTGGGCGGCTTTCCTCCGTTCCATAAGTGGCGGCTGCCGTCCTATCGGAAATGCATCCGGCACATGGCCCGGGCGCACGCGCGCGCCAGCGAAGTCATCCGGCGGGCCGGCCGCGGCGGCCGGAGGCCGGAAATCGGTATCGCCAAAAACTGGACCTTTTTCGGTACGCTTCGGAAACACGCGCTGTGGGATCGTCTGCTCGCCGATATTTCCCATCGGACATTCAACCGTTTTGTTTTGGACACGTTTCTGGGCGGGCAACGCCGGGCGGCGTCCACGTTTTTGGGGGTGAACTATTACGGGCTGACCCGGTTCAAAAATCTTGCACCCATGGTTCCGGCCGGCGGCGCCTGTCCCCGGCAGCTTGCGCAAATGGGCGTGGTGTGCGACGACATGTTTGAGCGGCATCCCGGCGGCCTGGGAACCGTCCTGCGGAATTTCCAACGGCGGTACGGCCTGCCACTCTATATCACCGAACACGGTTCGGCATCGTCCGACGAAAATTTCCGCATCCTCGATCTGACGGAACATCTGCGCGAGCTGCACGGCGCGGTAAACAGCGGCGTGGACGTGCGCGGTTTCTTCTACTGGTCCTTGCTGGATAATTTTGAATGGCAATTCGGCTATTCGAAAAAGTTCGGGCTGCTGGCGGTGGATTTCCATGATGAAAGACTTCCGCGGAAAATGACGCGCCTCGGTGAATTTTACCGCGGCATCTGCCGGGCCCGCGTGACGACTGTCGCACCCTGAAATCAGCCGGCCGCCATCCGTTGAATTTGCATTCCGCCAAAAGCGTGTATATTTCGCCCATGCTTGCGACGCCTGAGTTGATTCGTGAAGCCGCGCAAGTCCCGCGGCTGGAGGCGGTGCTTCCCCGCTGGCGCGAGGTGCCGCTCTATCGTGATTCGCTGGCGCGGGCAGAATGCCGGCAGCCCAGTTTTGAGTGTTTCCGGAGCCTGCCCCTGCTGGGGAAGCGCGACATGCGTAATGGTTTTCCCCGGAACTTCCTGCCGGGTTCGCCCTCGCTCGAATCGTTACTGGAAAAGAATCTGGTGGAACTGGAGCACACCTCCGGCACCTCCGAGGAACGGTTGCCGGTGCTTTTCGGCCGCGGCTGGTGGAATGCGCAGGAGGAACGGGCGCTGCGGTTGAATGGTTTTGTGGCCCGCGTGCTGGACGAGCATCCCAACGCCCGGCGCGCCACGCTCGTGCCGCCCGCCTGCAACGGCTTGACGTGCCCCACGGTCTGGATGTCGCGCGAACAACGGACAGTGGGAAACACGTTGTTCGTAAATCTGGCGCGGATTCCATTTCTGCTGGACGACGCGGAGCTGGCGCGCATGGCGACGGAGGTTGCCGGATGGTCGCCGCAATTCCTCGACCTGGATCCCGTGCACGGCGTCCGCTTCGCGCTTTACTGTGAACAGCACGGCATTCAATTCCCGTCGGTGCGGTTCGTGTTGTGTAGTTATGAGTTTGTCAGCGTCGTGCACCGCCGGATACTGGCGCGCGTCTTTGGCGTGCCGGTCTTCAACCTTTATGGCTCAACCGAGACCGGCCATCTGCTCATGGAAAATGAGCGCGGTGAAATGAAACCCAGTTACGACACGGCGTTTCTGGAAATCGTGGACGCGGACGAGCGCGGCATCGGCGACCTGGTGGTCACGACTCTGAGCAATGATTACATGCCACTGCTTCGCTATCGCATCGGTGATCTGGCAGAACGCATTGAGCATCCCTACGCCAGCGACTTTGTGGTTCATGGCCGGTCGCGCGACGCGCTGACGGGAGGCCACGGACAACGCGTTACCACCGGGCAGGTGGACCAGTGTTTTGTCGGCGTGGAGGGCATCACGCATTACGAAGTGCGACAGGATGAAAACGGCGAAGGTGTTTTGCGCTTCGTGCCGGATGGCGGCGGGCCGAAGGAGGGAGAACTGGCGCTGGTCGGTTCGCGACTCGGGTCGCTGCTGGGCCTGCGCCACACGATCCGGATTGTAGCGATGCCGGTCGTGGTACCGGCGGCTTCGGGAAAATTCCGGTTGACCCATCGCGCCGCGGGCGCCTGAGGATTTGACCCGGCCCGGGCAATCGCGGTATGAAACGGGCCGTTGGTTTTTATCATCCAGAAATTATGGGCAGTAGTTTGTTGACGAACAATCCGTTTGCCGTTCTCACTTTCATCGCGGCGCCGGCGATTTTGACAAATGCCACCAGCGTGCTGGCCATGAGCACCATCAACCGCATGTTGCGCACCCGCGACCGGATGCACGAGTTGCTCAAGGAATCCGCCGACCCGGCCACCGCGCGGGAACCAAAATTCGTTGAAAGGGCCGATCGCGTCGAACAGCAAGCCACGCTGTTGCTGAGTTCGTTGCGTTGGATATACGTGGCGCTGGGCGCATTTGCCGGGGCGAGCCTGGTGACGCTGCTGGGGGCATTGTTCGGAGAGTTGGGCCATGAAACGCTCATTCGCGCCGTCATCGGCGCCGGTTTGCTGCTGGGTTTCGTCGGCGTCGGCGGATTGATTGGCGGCTGCGTGCATCTGTTTCATGCCACGCAGCTTTCGCTGCTGAACATCCGGGAGGAAGTGGCCTTGATCCGCGCACGTCGCGAACCGCAAAAGAATGCCGGGCCGGCCCGTTGATCCGCTCCCGAACCGGTCCCAACCGAAGAGCAATTATGCTGGTGGTACAAATTCATGTTCATGTCAAACCGGAATGCGTTGAGGCATTCAAACAAGCGACTTTGGCGAACGCGCGCGCCAGCTTGAAGGAACCGGGCGTGGCGCGGTTCGATGTCGTCCAGCAACAGGAGGACCCGACCCGGTTTGTGTTCGTGGAAGTCTATCGCGATGCCGCCGCCGCTGCCGCACACAAGGCAACCGCGCATTATCCGGTCTGGCGTGACGCGGTTGCGCCCATGATGGCCGAGCCGCGCCAGCGCGTGCAGTTCAACAACATTTTCCCCGACGATGAAAATTGGTGACGTGGCCGCGCCTGTCAAAGCGCGGAAAACCGCGTTCTCACGAACGCGGCTGCGAGGCAGGCATGAAATTTGAATTTGCCACCGCCACGCGCATCCTCTTCGGCGCCGGCACCCTCGACCAAATCGGGGCCGGTGCGAAGCATTTTGGCCGCCGGGCGTTGCTGGTAACCGGACGGAACGCATCGCGCGCAGAGAAATTGCTGGTTGATTTGCAGGCGAACGGGGTCGGCACGGCCACGTTCGCCGTTCCAGGCGAGCCGGAACTGGCCACGGTCGAGCAAGGAATCAAGTTGGCGAAAACGGAACAGTGCGATTTGGTCATCGGATTCGGCGGTGGCAGCGTGTTGGATGCTGCCAAAACGGTGGCGGTAATGCTGGCCAATGAAGGCGAACTGTTGGATTACGTAGAAATCATCGGGCGCGGCAAGACACTGGCCCGGCCATCCGCGCCGTTCATTGCGATTCCGACGACGGCCGGCACCGGCTCGGAAGTCACGCGCAACGCCGTGCTGGCTTCGCCGGAACACAAGTTGAAAGTCAGCCTGCGCAGCCCGCTCATGCTGGCGCGCGTGGCGGTGGTGGATACCGAACTGACCTATGATTTGCCGCCGGCGCTCACGGCCACCACCGGCCTGGATGCGCTGACGCAACTCATCGAGCCGTATGTCTGTTCACGGGCGAATCCGATGACCGATGGATTGTGTGTTGAGGGCATCCGCCGGGTGGCGCGTTCATTAAGGGTCGCGTTCAGGGACGGCCAAAACAAGTCCGCCCGCGAAGACATGGCGGTGGCGAGTTTGTTCGGCGGGCTGGCACTGGCCAACGCGGGCCTGGGCGCGGTGCACGGGTTCGCCGGCCCAATCGGCGGAATGTTCTCCAACGCGCCGCACGGTGCGGTTTGCGCGGCCCTGTTGCCGCAGGTAATGAACGCCAACCTCCAGGCGCTAGAGCAACGGGCGCCGGACAGCGAGGCATTGCGACGCTACGAAACCGTGGCACGTCTGCTCACCGGCGAAGCCCGGGCGACGACGGGCATGGGCGTGGAATGGATGCGTGAACTGGCCGCCGATTTGCAAATTCCGCCGCTGCGCACTTACGGTATTCAGGCGCGGCACGTCGCTGACATCGTGGCGAAGGCGACGAATGCCAGCAGCATGAAGGCAAATCCCATCGCGCTTACGCCGGAGGAACTGGCCGAAACGCTGCGCCTCGCATTGTGAACCAACCTGGCCAGATGAATCGCTGGCCTTTCGGGCTTCTTCAAGGCAGCGTCACAGTACGATAGAACCGCATGTCTGCACCGATCAGACGGTTGTCTTGAAACGGCACAAGATTTTCGGTTGCCAGAACAATCGCCAGATTCTGCCAATTGAGTAAATCCGCCGACGCCTGCACCTGATACCGGCGGTCCGGTTCGCCGCTGATGGTAAATTGAACGGGTCCCTTCGAAGGCGCGCTGAGACTGGAAAGCGATGCCGGTCGCGGCGAACCCAGCGGTACAAACTCAAAGCTTTTGACGATCAATTCCACTTCCTGGCCGTCCGACGGTGGCCGACCGAACAGCAACCACAGATTGATCCGCACGTTCTCGTCGCCGGTCCGGGGGACGGCGGAAGCGTTGGTGAACACCCAGTTGCCCAGCACGTTGGTCGGGTTTGGATTTGGCGAATAGCTGCCGCTCTGACATTGAAAACCGACCGAATTGCTTTGCCAGGTAAACAGATGCGTCGAATCTGCCAGCCCGACCGGCACCTGGTAGCGCGAGAAATGGCCGCTGAGATTATACGGCTGGACGGTGAATTGCGTGTTGTTGGTGTCGGCAGCGAAACCGCGGGAGCATTCGACATCCATTTCCCGATCCGCATACGTCGGGTCGTCGCTCCAGGTGAACATGCCGAGCACGACGTTGGTGTCCAGATTATCCACGCGGGAGCCCAGTTCAAACCGATAACTGCCGTAACCGAACGTCCGGGCAGAGACGATTTCAGCGCACTGCCATTGATTGGACCGGTCGGTGATGCGCAGGTGCAGCCAGCCCTGCGCGTCCGTCCAGACGTTGTTGGTGCTGTCGGAAAAATAATTGGGTCCGGGGCCGAGCCCGTTGGTGCCCGCACTTGTCTTCACCCACCAGTCATAACCCGAAAAACCAATCCAGCGAACACCGGGATATTCGCGCGTGACCACGGCGCCAGCCATCGCTTGGGAAAAAACGTTGGTCGGCAGAAACGGTTTCCCCAACACACAAGGGTAATCGTAGTTGGTGCCGACCAGGAGGGCCGCAATCCGGGTGGCATTGGTATCCAGTCCGCCGGTGGTGATGTCCGCGGACCAACTCCCATCAGGCTGGATCGGGGTGAGGGCTTGAGCGCAGATGGGCTTGGAATACCAGCCATAAGGCGGAACATTAATGAACACGGCGACCCGACACGCACTTGGGTCCGCACCCAACACCACGCCGGCAAGATTGTCACTGGAACCATAAGCGGGTAGGTTGGTAATGACGATGCCGGGTATGGCGCGGCTCTTGCCCGAGCAACCTGCCAGAAAAAGAATGGCGGCACCTTGCGCCATCACGGTACTGATTTTCCCGAACCCGACCATAAGCAACCATAACCGCCCCGGCTTAAACCGGCAAATCGAACTTCATCGTATCGCCGCTCGCCTGGGACAGAGTGGTATGCTATTTTGCCGGGATGCGAGCGCGGGTTAAAAGTATTTTGGTTTGGCCGCTGGGATGCGGGCTGGTGCTGTGCGCGGTCCGCGTTTCGCTCTCCCAGCCGGCGACCGCACCGCCAGCCACGGCCCCGGCAATTTCCACCCATAACCCCTCATCCACAACCATGCCACCCTTCCAAAAGCCGTCTCCTGCCGAGTTGAAGAAAAAGTTAACGGCCGAACAGTTCGCGGTTACGCAACAGGCCGCCACCGAACCGGCGTTTCATAACGCCTATTGGGATAAGCACGCGCCGGGCATTTATGTGGACGTGGTGTCGGGCCAGCCTCTGTTCAGTTCGCTCGACAAATTTGATTCCGGCTGCGGCTGGCCGAGTTTCACCAAACCCCTTTCGAGCCAGGACGTGACCGAACATGCGGATCATTCCTGGGGCATGGATCGCACCGAAGTTCGTTCCCGCGCAGCGGATTCCCATCTCGGACACTTGTTCAACGACGGTCCGGGCCCGACGCATCTGCGTTATTGCATCAACTCGGCGTCGCTTCGGTTCATCCCGCTCGACAAAATGGAGGCCGAAGGTTACGGCGCTTACCTCGAACCCTTCATCAAAGCCGGCCTTTACCAGCCGAAGAACAAGTAGGCCGACCCTTCGTTGCGTTCGGGTCGCCGCATCACCACCCGAGGCCGTTCTTCAGAGTTTGTTCCCGCAAAAAGCAAATTTATGGCGGGGAACAATTTCTTACCTGGCCACTCTGACCCATGGAGCGGACACCAAGCCCGCAAGTGAAACGAAAAACTGGCATCAGCAGAACTGAACATTGCCAGAACTGAAAGGCAAACCCATCGCGAACGCCGGGGCAAAAGCAGCGGTGGCGGGCCTGACCGCTTCGGGATTGTTCGACGGCCAGGTCCCCGTGTTCTTTGATCGGCTGGCCGAGTTGGTGAAAGAAGCCGACGAAGCCCGGCGGGAGGACCAGGCTTGCAACCAGGCGTCAACTAGTCCTCAATCCTGGTTGCCGGAGACGGCTTTGGACGAAATGTAATTCTTGCACCTCATCGTCCAAGGCCGTTCTCCTTTAAGTCACTAGTCCAGTACCGCCTGTCTGTTGGAAATCACGCTGTCGCCTGTGCCATTCAGAATATGGCGGATACCGCTATTTCGTTGCCATCCGAGCCGGAGGGTCACAAGGTGATGCATCCTCACACCGGGAACAATTGGGGTTTCGATGGCGTTGTCCGCCACAATCTGTCCGGTCCGAAACACACTATAAACGCCAAGCCCCCAGGCTTCGTGCGTCGTTACCTGGTCCGACACTTTGTATGAAGCATAGCCGTTGACATCACCATGCCGCCAAGCCGTCTGGTCTGGCGGATCGTACGGCATTTCGGATTGGTAAAAATAGACACGGCCGCCGTTGCCATTCCATGCCGTCTGATAACCCTGGCAATGCTCAACAAACAATCCGTACAGCGTGACGTTGTTCCCGTTCACGGTCAGTCCGGTGACGTTCTTGTTCAGGTCCCAGCCCACGCCCCGGCCATGGTCCGCGCGCCAGAGCCAGAAGTTGTCGCCCACGACATTGTTGCAATTGATGGTGACCATGTCGGTGGCGCTGCCGACTGCCGCGCCACCGACCCGGCCAAAAATGTCGTAAAAAAATAGCGGGTCGGCGGCATGGGAAACCGAACTGCCCGGCCCCCCGACCCGCAGCAGCGTCGGCGAGTTGGTTGTTCCCGCTTCAAAAAGAACGCCTCCCACTTTCACGCCGTCCACATCGGAGACCACCATGGCGGGCGTTCCCTGGTCCGGCACCAGTGTCGGGAACCCCAACCCCAGCACCACCGTGTCCGGCCGGGAAACCTGAAGGCTGTTTTCCAAATGATAAATACCCGGTGTCAACAACAAGTCCTTTCCCTGCTCCAGCGCCGCGTTGATGCTGGCGGCATTGTCGGTTTCGGGATGAGCCAGATAAAATTGGTCCATCGGCACCGCCGTTCCGGGTGTTGCGCCATTTATCCAGGTGATCCCCTGCGCGCCGTTGACCCGAAGGCGGGGGACCATGACAAAGAAGCGACCCTGGTCGTCAATAAAGAGGTACGGTTTCTCCCGAATCAACGGCGTCCGGGCAATCACCGTGTAAGGCGCCTTGGGCCAGGTCCCCGTCGGTGGGTTATTCACGCCGACAAAAACCATGTTCCACGATCCACCGGCCCAACGACCCCAGTCGTCGTTTCGGGAAAGCCATTGCTGCTGCGTCCCGGAATTAACCACATCATCAATTTTGCAATCCGCCATGAAACCGCCGCTGGACCAACCGCCATCCGAAAATGTCAGATCTCCCCTCACGTGCACGCGGCGCAACGCCGTGCCCTGTGAAACCGCCCAGATGTTGGTGTCCTGGTCCAGTGCCGGCGTGACCGAGAGATTTTCGACTGCGCGCCAGAAATTAATGGTGGCATTTCCGTTCCGCCAGGGCGCCTTGGAACGCACCGCGCCGGTGATGGCAACGTCGTCCGGTGATTTTCCCAGACCCAGCACTAGCATGTAAAAACCAACCCGCACGTCGAGATGGTAATTGCCGGGTTTGAAAAGAAGCGCATAGCGATTGGTGCCAAACTGGCTGCGCTCCTGCTGGCTGGAAATGGCGTCAAGCCGGCCTTGAATATTGGTCATGGACGGGTCAAAAATCAAAACGTTCGGGCCGAAATCCGGAACTGAACGGGGCAAGTCAGACACGGTGTCAGACAGGGAAACACCACGGCTGAAAAAGACCATCGCGGCCGTCAGCACGACGAATGAAATGCGATTCATTAAATCAATCTTAGCCGGATTGCTTCGCGGATTAAAACAACTATTTCCCATTCCCGGCTCCGAGGCCAACCGGCTCACCTTTTGCGTGCGCCCGAAAGAAGTTTGTGGTTTAATCCGCAAACTCTGATGGACGATACAAACTCATTGATCGAACAGCGCAAGGCCAAGCTCGCCGCGCTGCGCTCCAGGGGCATTGATCCGTTCAAAAACAAGTTTACGCCCACTGAATCGTGCGCGGACGCACGGAAGAATTACACCGAAGGCCGCGAAGTGGCCGTCGCCGGCCGCATCACCGCGCACCGCGACATGGGCAAAAGCATGTTTATTGACGTGCGTGATCAGAGCGGCCGCCTCCAGATTTACGCGCAGAAAAATCATCTCGAAGAAACCGCGCCCGGCAGTTGGGACATTTTCACGCACCTCGACCTCGGCGATTTCATCGGCGTGCGCGGCAAATTGTTCACCACCAAGACCGGCGAGATTTCCATCAAGCTCGATTCGTTCGTCATTCTCGCCAAGGCGCTCCGGCCGCCGCCGGCGAAATGGCATGGACTGGAAGACACGGAAATCCGCTACCGCCAGCGCTATCTCGATTTGATGGCGAATCCGGAGGTGAAGGATGTGCTGCTCAAGCGCAGCGAAATCATCCGCGAAATACGGAATTTTCTGCACGCGCGCGGCTACGTGGAAGTGGAGACGCCGATGATGCAGACGATTCCCGGCGGCGCGGCGGCGCAGCCGTTCAAGACGCACCACAACGCGCTCGGCTGCGATTTTTATCTGCGCATCGCGCTGGAGCTTTATCTCAAGCGGCTGCTCGTCGGCGGCGTGGACAAGGTGTTCGAGATCGGCCGCAACTTCCGCAACGAGGGCCTCTCGCGCAAACACAATCCCGAATTCACGATGCTCGAAGCGTATCAGGCGTTCGGCGATTACGAGACGATGATGAAGCTTGTCGAAGAAATGATTTGCCACGTCGCGCAAAAGATCTTAGGGAAAACCAAAATCTACCGTCCGCGCACGGAATATTTTAAGCACCAACTTAATTTTATTCACGATGTCGCTTCTGCAAATCTTCCTGCCGATCAAACTGGAGAATTCTTGGCGGCTATCAAGGAGTGCCTTGAGCTTCAGAGTTCTCAAGAGACTGAACTAATTGCAGCGAAAGCAAATGAAGCTGCTCAGAAACTTGCTGCCAAGTTCCAAGCGGGAGGCGACCATTCTAAAATAGCAACAGATATTTTGAAATGGATTGCGCCGTATCTTGAAAGGCAAGAAATCAACCTCGAACGTCCTTGGAAACGCGCCAAATACAAAGATTTAATCCGAACGATTTATAAAAACTGGTTTGAAATCAGCCCCGGCGAACGATTCTGCCGGATGGTTGCTTTAGGAGAAGAACCTGAACTTCTCGTTGGGCATGATCTCCACAAGCTCGCGGTTCTGATTCAAAAGGGCGAGGCGAGTAGAGAAATACGAGTCCGACAACAACTCGAAAATTTGTCAAAGCAAATGTCAACGGAAGGCATGCCGTCGGATGTCGATGTTACAAGCACCATCTTTGAGAAATTTATCGAACCGAAGTTAATCCAGCCGACGTTCGTCACGCATCTGCCGAAGGAACTCGTGCCGCTGGCCAAACTTTCGCCCGACGACCCGACGACCGTTGAAGTCTTCGAGTGTTGTATCAATGGCCAGGAAATTTCGCCCGGCTACACGGAACAAAACGATCCGATTGAGCAACGCGAACGTCTCGAACATCAGGCCGGTGGCGAGCAGCAAAAATTGGACGAGGATTTTCTGGTCGCGCTCGAACACGGCATGCCGCCCGCCGGCGGCATCGGCATCGGCATTGACCGCCTGTGCATGATGCTGCTCGGCCAGGAAAGCATCCGCGACGTGATTCTGTTCCCGCAGTTGAAGCCGAAATAAATCTCACGCAAAGACGCAAAGGAGACAATAAAAAACGGCGCGCTTAAAACCCGCCGTTCCGGAAGTGATGCTACTTGTTCAGGCCTGCACGTTGAGCGTGCTTCCTGGCGTCGTTGAGCCGGAGGTTGAATTTCCATCCGTGTCAATGCCCGATGAATTCATCACGGAGCCAGACGTTTGACCATCGCTATTGCCATCGTTGTCCACGCGGTGGTGGTGATGGCCATGATGATGCTGCGCCCGTTGTGTTTGTATCGCGCTTTGCATGTCCTGAACGAGGGTTTTGAAGGCGCTCTGCGCGGCCGTGGGGTCGTTGGATTGCAGGGCGGTTTGAAGGCTTTGCAGGTCGGTGCTGAGGGTGCTGTTGTTGCTGAACAACTGGCTTAATGGATTCTGCCCGTTGTTGCTCTGCAAATCAGTCTCAAATGTGGTCAGAGCGCTTTGAGCGCCGGTCAAGTCGCCGGACTGGATGTCGCTGGCAATTCCCTTGAAATCGTTGAAAAGCTGGCTGAACCCGTCCGTCGAGGGAGTCGGATATGCATTCGTTGCCGAATTAACGCTGGATACGGTCATAATTTTCCTGTTCTTGCGGCCGGCCTTTTGCCGGTCATAATTCCGGTTATCGGCTGGAATTCTCAGGACTTAAACGATTTCTGCCTCTCCCCGGCGGGCGCGGGAGAATCAATCACTCCCCGGGGAGCAGGCGCGATTTCCAGTGCGAGCGACGGTCAGGGAACCCATTTGACGGGCGGAAGGCTTCATGCATAATAATGCGCCACATGAAAAACTCTAAATTGACAGGCGGAATAATTCTGGCGGCGGCTTTCGTGGTTATTCCTCTTTCCGTCCGGGCGGACGATTCCAAATCCCCGGTTTCCGCCAACGGCAAACCCAAGCCGGACATGCTGACGACGTGCCCCGTGTCCGGCGACAAGCTTGGCGAAATGGGCAAACCTTACGTTTTTGTGTATAAGGGCCAGGAGGTCAAACTTTGCTGCCCGAATTGCAAAAAGGATTTTGACAAGGACCCGGCCAA
>DATJNM010000056.1:0-5291 GCA_035508155.1 Candidatus Sulfopaludibacter sp.
CGCATCCGGCGTGTCGGTGAAGCGCGCCTTCATTTCCTCTGCCGTCCGCAGGTAAAACTGTTCCGGCTCGTAGCGCATCCGTTTGGTGTCCGAAAGCAACGTCTGCGTGCCGATGCAAATCAGGCAGTCATGCGCGTGCGAATGGCTTTTCTCGATGTAATGGACATCGTTCGTCGCGACGAGTTTGAGGCCGAATTCCTTCGCCCATTGGATCAAATGCCGGTTGACCCGGGCCTGTTCGGCAACGCCGTGATTTTGCAGTTCCAGATAAAAATTGTCCGCGGTGAACGTCTGCTTGAACCAGTCAACCGCCTCCCGCGCCCTGGGCAACTGACCGCGCAGGATCCAATCCGGTATTTCGCTGGCGAGACAACCGGAAAACGCAATCAGCCCGTCCTTGTGCGCCGCTAGCAGTTCCTTGTCAACCCGCGGCTTGTAATAATAACCGGTCAAATGCGCCTCGGTGGTGAGCTTGATGAGATTCTTGTAGCCGGTCGCATCCTTCGCCAGCAACAGCAGGTGATGATACACGTCGCGGCCGCCACTGCTCGTTTTCTTTTCGAGCCGGCTGCCCGGTGCGACGTAAACTTCGCAGCCGATGATGGGCTTGATGCCTTTGGCGCACGCCGCCTGGTAAAAATCAATGACCCCGTGCATCGCGCCATGGTCGGTGATGGCCAGCGCGGGAAACTTCAATTCATGGGCCTTGTCCACCAGCCGGTCGAGCCGGCAGGCGCCATCGAGCAGCGAGTACTCGGTGTGGAGATGGAGATGAACAAAGTCCGCGTGCGACATGGAGACAACTTACCGCCCAATTGCCGCTAGGAGCAAGACGTGGATGTTCACAAAGTATTTGATCAAACGTTCATTCCTGATCCGTGACCGTATCGTGGAACTTGAGGATGTCGCCCTTCTCGCCCTTCAGTTCGGCTTCCTTGAACTTGATGGCCGTGCGCGGATGCTGGTTCAACATCCCGGTGAGCAGGTACGGCAGGTCATAGCCCCACAACAATTTCGCGCGCATCGGCTCGATGTGGTTCTGCACACAGTCGAGCACGGGACGAATTTTGTATTTCGGGTTGTGCAGGAACGCCAGCAACAGTTCCATCGGGCAATTGCCTGCGCCGCGGCCGAGGCCGGCCATGGTGGCGTCGAGGAAATTCGCGCCTTCGATGATGCCTTCAATGGTATTGGCGTAGGCTAGCTGCATGTTGTTATGCATGTGCACGCCCACTTCCTTGCCCGATGGCTTGCAGTAATGCAGGTATTTCTTCACCAGCTCGTGAATCCGTTCGCTGTACAGCGCGCCGAAACTGTCCACCACGTAAATCGCCTTCGCTTCGGATTTGGCCAGCATTTCCAATCCTTCATCGAGCTCGCTCTCCGGCACGGTGGAAACCGCCATGAGATTGACGGTTGTCTCGTAGCCCTTGTCGTGCGCGTCCTTGACCATGTCGAGCGCCACCGGAATCTGATGGATGTAAGTGGCCACACGGATCATGTCCAGGATGCTGTCCTTCTTCGGCAGAATATCCTCGTGATAATCGCAGCGCTCGGCATCGGCCATCACGGTCAGCTTAAGGTCGGTCGGATTGTCCCCGACGATGCGGCGTAAATCGTCCTCGACGCAATATTTCCAGCAGCCGTGTTCGCCCTGTTTGATGCCTTTCCGCGACGCCTTGTAGCCGAGTTCCATGTAATCCACGCCGGCGGCGACGCAGGTGTCATAGACCATCTTCACAATTTTGTCGTCGAAATGGTGGTTGTTCATCAGGCCGCCGTCGCGGATGGTGCAATCGAGCACTTTGATTTCGGGCCGGTAGGAGAGCCAGCGGCTGGTGGCGGAGTCTTTGGTCTTTGCAGTTTTCATGGTTGCTGATTAGTCGGAAACATGCCGAGCCTGCATTATGCCCTGAATTTACCGTGGTTGGACAGCAGAAATTGGCCCACAGTAGCAACGCATTTTGCCGCCGGTTGAAGCAAGAAACATCCGCTTATTTGCGGAAGAAATCCTTGATCACGGCTGCCACACGCTGGATTTGTGCGTCGGTCAGTTCCGGGTAAACCGGCAGGCTCAGGCATTCACGCGCGGCCTTTTCGGCGACCGGGAAATCACCGGGCTGGTGGCCGAGGCTGGCATAAGCCTTCTGCAAATGCAGCGGAATGGGATAATGGATGGCGCAGCCAACGCCGTTGGCTTCGAGATGTTTTTTCAGTTCGTCCCGGCGCGGGTGGCGCACGACGTAGAGGTGATAGACACTTTCGGCATAACCGGCTTCGTGCGGCAGTTGCAGAGGCGTCTCCGCCAGCAACTCGTGATAGCGATGCGCCACCCGACGGCGTTCACGGGTCCATTTCGCCAGATGTTTCAACTTCACGCCCAATACAGCGCCCTGGATGCCTTCCATGCGGTAGTTGTAGCCGACTTCGTCATGATAATAACGCACGCCGGAGCCATGTTCACGCAGTGCGCGGGCGCGTTGGTCAAAGCCGGGATCGCTCGTCACCAGCGCCCCGCCTTCGCCGCAGGCGCCAAGATTTTTACCGGGATAAAAACTGAAACAAGACATTCCACCGAACGTGCCGACGCTTTTGCCTTTGTACCTGGCGCCGTGCGCCTGCGCCGCGTCCTCGACGAGCGGCAACTTGTGTTTTTTGCAGATCGCCAGAACGGAATCGAGGTCGAACGGCTGGCCATAAAGGTGAACCGGCATGATGGCCCTGGTGCGCGGCGTAATGGCGTGTTCAATCAACCTCGGGTCCAGGTTGAAGGTCGCGTCGTCAATATCCACATAGACCGGTTTGGCGCCGGCGTAGGAAATCGCCCAGCTCGTCGCCACAAACGTAAACGGCGTGGTGATCACCTCGTCGCCGGGGCCGACGCCCAGCAGCAACATGGCCACGTGCAACGCCGAGGTGCCGCTGTTGAAGCCGACGCAGTGGTCCGCGCCGACGTATTTCGCAAAGTCCTTTTCAAACTGCGCCACATCGGGTCCGAGGCAGAAGGAGCAATTATCGAGTGTCCGCGCAATGGCAACATCGAGGTCCTTTCGAAGACTGCGGATTTGAGCAGGCAAGTCGAAGTAGGGAATCTGGTTCATCTGGCCAGCTCCCGGATTCTGAGTCGACACGTCGGCATAAATGTGGCTGATAATGTGAAGACGCCAGGCAGGAAAGGCGAGCAGTTTGTTGCGCCGCTCAAACCGAAAGATTCACAAAACCCCTGGCTGGCTTGGATTCCTCACACACTCGCCGGAAACGGCGGCGCACAGCCCGCAGGAAAATTTTGCGCTTCCGTTTGCGCCGCAAGCCGGCGGCGAAACGCGAGATGCCGCAGACGCGTCATTTCCACGAGTGGACGCCATACCGCGTGGACCAGTCGGTGTTTAATGAGAAAACGCCAGAGCCGGTTCGAGCGTTTGTAAAGATAACAGCCGGCAAAGTAAGCCGGCAGCGCTGAAAGCTCATGCGGTTTCCGCCGCCAAATGGAGGCATGCGAAAAAAGCCGGCGGTAAAGCCAATCGTAGCCCAGCAATAATTCCTCTGGTGTCATCTGCTTGGGCCGGAAAACGACGTGCGCCGTATCATACTTTTCCCAATCCCGGTGCAACAGCCGGCCTTCAATCTCCAGTTGCCGGAACAGCGGTGTTCCCGGATAGGGCGTGAGAATATGAAACGTGGCGCATTCCATCCGGTTCCGCTCGATCCATTGAACCAACGTCGTGAACGTGTCCCTCCGGTCTCCGTCGAAGCCGACCACGAAACCGCCATTTACCTGAATGCCATGTTCATGAAAAATGCGGACGCGCCGGGCATAATCCTCGGTCCGCGGCGTGCGTTTGCGGGCATCCACCAGATTTTGATCGGTGAGTGATTCAAAACCGATAAATACTCCGTTGCAACCAGCCAGGGCCATTTCCCGCACCAGCTCCGGCTCATCGGTTACGTCCAGTGTCACCGCCGCGCTCCAGATCTTTTTGACGGGTACAAGCGCGCGGCAAAGCGCGCGCAAATAATCACGCCGGGAACCGAGATTATTGTCGATGAACACGGCATAAGGCTGGCCGTCGGCTTCCCATTGCCGGCGGATATCTTCCGGTTCGCGCACCCGATAAGGCATGCGAAGGCCGTTGGTGGAAAGATAACAGAACCCGCAGCGGTTGTGGCAGCCGCGCGTGGCGATGAGGCTGGTGGTCGTCAAAAAACTGTTCCGGGGCAGCAAATCCCGCCGTGGCGGCGGGTCAAGCGCGTAAGGCCGTTCATAGGTTGCTTCATAACGCGGCTTCAACCTGCCCTGCTCAACGTCGCGCAGAATTTCCGGCCAAAGCTGGACGCCATCACCGATGGCCAGCGCATCCGCGTGCGGTGCCACTTCGTCCGGGCACGATTGCGCGTGCAATCCGCCGAGAATCACCCTGCTGCCTTGGGCGCGATACCACGCCGCCAGTTCATAGGCGCGCCGGGCGAACGTCAGATGCACCGTGATGCCCACCACTTCCGGCAACGGTTCGGACGGCGGCAAACCTTGCAGAAGATTTTCGTCCCAATAACGCACCTGCCAGTGGTCTGGCGTCGAACCTGCCACCGAGGTCAATGCGAGCGTCGGTGTGAGGACGTGTTTGCCGAAGCTGCCATGCGGCGATTTGGCGTAAAACGGGTTGACGAGCAGCGCCATCCGTGGCTGCGGCTGGCCTCGGGGCGGCGGTGACGGCAAAACCGGCGCCTTCGACATTTCACACGGCAACCAAAGCGGCTTGCGCGGCGTATAAAACGGATCGTCCGGCACGCTTTCAAGCAGTGTGGAAAGCCAGTTCATTTGTCACTGGTCCGGCCGGCAACCCAATCGAGCAGCAGAAACACGGTGGCAAAAAATGGAAACACACCGTAAAGCGTGTCGCTGACCGAATGGGATTTGTGATCAACCGCCAGGAACACCTGTGCGCAAAAAGCCAGCGAGGCCACGGTGATGACCAGGCCCGGCAGGGAAACCGGAAGATAAAACCAGCCCAGCCGTTTGAACCAGATTGTTTTCATAGTTGTTCGCCTTTCATTTTTGGATTGAATTGCCAAGCAGTTCCAGGTGGGTGGCGCATCGGGCCGCCCAGTCATGGATCGCCTGCTCGACTTCAGCAATGACTGTGTCCGGCGTGGAAGTTCCTGCCGTGATGCCGACTGTGTCCTCCGGGTGAAACCAATCCGGGCACAGGTCCGACGCCGTTTGAACCTGGTGAACCCGCGCGCAGAAACGTGAACAGGTTTTGACCAGCTCGTGCGTGTTGTTGCTGTGAATG
>DATJNM010000057.1:0-19423 GCA_035508155.1 Candidatus Sulfopaludibacter sp.
GATAGATGCTGTTCGAGACACTGGACCAGGTCAGCAAGTTGCCATTGGTGAGACTGAGGATACGAGGAATTGAGGCGGGATCAAGCAGAAAAGCGCCGGCGCTGCTGGCGCTGAAGGGACCTTGTATCACGGCATCATTGACTTCCAGCACACCGCCGCCGTCTTGCACAGTTAATTTGATGGCCATGATTGCGTTCCTTTCCCAAGCGTGGTTAGAAGTCGTGCGCCAGGATTGCCTCGGTGCGTCGGCAGAGTTCGCGGCCGTAGTCGGTCCAGATTCCCGGTCCCCAGTAGCGGTAACAACTGGTCTGCGAACAAAGCAGATGAAACAGCGCGTTGCGGTAACGGAATTCGCAAGTCGGAACCCGCGGCCGGAGTGCCTTAGCGTAGAAATGCGAACTGGCCTTCTCCATCGGGCCGAGCAAATGATCGTAGCCGCGCACCCAGGAAATGTTGTTCGTCCAGCTGCCGCCTTCCACGTGAAATTGGCCGTCCTCATTTTTCAATTGCGCGATGACGCCGGCCAGCTTTTCCGGCCTGCCTCCGAGCTGAAAGCGATCCCAAATTCGCTTCTGAAAAAGCGGCTGCAATGGCGGAAAATCTCTTTCCTGAATGCCCTCATCCGCAAGGTGTTCGAGATATTCGGTGACGTTCATTGCCGGCACGTTCGAGCCAGAACACTCGCGCATCACCTCGAAAAATTTTTGCGGAAATTCGTTCATCATCACGCCGCCATTCTCACCGTCGGCGATTTGGGTGACGAGTGGTGGAATCTGCCGGTCCGCCAACTCCCAGCGCGAAAGGCTTTTGGCCTCGTAGTAAGGCTGCATCTGCCCGATCAGTTTGGTGTCACTACCCTGCGTTTTGACGATGGCGATGATGCTTGCCTCCTCGCCGCGCGAACTGCGGCAAACCAGCCGGTGCGGAAGATGCTTGCGCTCCGGGGCGCGACCGTTTTCGGGTCGTTCCACGGAATGTTCCTGCACCAACACCCACTTGAACCCGCAATCTTTCAGCGTCTTCACATACTCGTAGGCGACGTCCGGATGATTCGGCAACGCCATTTCCGACGGCGAAAATCCACGAACGCGCTGTAACGCCTCCCAGCCGAATATTCCAGCGAAGTGATGCTGCCAGGCGATGAGGTGGAGACGAAAATCCTGGATGGGCGTGGAGGGCGCCACCGCGTGGCCCCATGGACAGCCGAGCCATTCAACTGCGTGACGATAGCGGGGATCGCAGGTGATGCGCTTCAAATTTTCGAAGACGTCCTTCAATCCCATGTGCCGCAATCCGTGGAGCAACGTGCCGGAATATTCCAGCATCACACGGGGCTGTTTGCCTTCGTGAACCAGTTGCGGAATGAATTCACCCATCCGCTTGTAACACCAGTGAAAAACCGAAGCGTTGTGATTATCGCCAACGTCGGGATTGTCCATCATATGTTTCAGATTGCTGATAATTTCAGCTGTGTGCATATCGTTCCCACCGGCGGGAATCAGCGGCTGGTGCATGTGCAGTGCGATGGCAAAGGCGCTGCGGATGCGGCCAAAATCAATCCGGCTTTCCGGCAGGAAAACGGGTTTGCCGTGTGCGGATGCCAACGCCGCCGTGATTTCCGGCTCCGAGCCAGAAAGGTTCGGCAGATGGTTAACGTATTCGGGTAGGTTGTTCATAATCTTATGGGTGGCGCTTCGACGGGAGCTGGTTCGCGGCTCGCGAAGAAAAGCGTTGCCAACGGCGGCAAGGTGAGCGACAACGAAAAAGGGCGGCCATGCCATTTGGCTTTCCCGGCATTCTGCCCGCCGTAATTTCCTTCACCCTTGTCGCCGTATTCCTTGGCGTCACTGTTGAGTATTCCACCCCAGAAACCTCCGCGCGGCACGCCGACACGATAATTTCGGCCTGCCAGGAAAGCCCGCAATTCAACCTCGGGCAATACTGGTTCGCGAGGAAATTCAAGCATCTGGCTGGGCGGAACGGAAACCGGCTCAACGGTACCGGTTATTCGCTCCGCGGTTGAAAAATCAGCAGGATTTTCATTCATGATCGGTAACATTCCTCCGTTTTCGCGGCGATGTTGTCCCAACTAAAAACCGTTTCCGCCGCTCGCCGGCCGTTGGCACCCATCCATCTCGCCCGCTCGAAATCCGTGAACAGCGTGCCGATGCCCCAGCCGACCGAATCCGGTGTGGCATACACTTTGAGCCCGGTGATGTTGTGCCAAATGAATTCGCTCGGCCCCCCGTTTTGCGACGCGACCACCGGCTTGCCTGCCGCCCAACCTTCGAGGGCACTGATGCCGAACGGCTCGTTGCGGCTGGGAAGGCACACCGCGTCGCAGGCGCGGTAAAGATCGATTAAATTCCAGCCATTGTGATAGCCGAGGAATCGGGTCGCATCGGCGACGCCGAGTTGGTGGGCGCGCGACTCCAAAGCGCCGCGCAAGTGCCCTTCACCGACAAAAACGAACTTGGCATTGCGATAATGCCGCAGCAATCCGGGAACGGCTTCAAGCAACAGATCCGGCCCTTTCTGGACACAGAGCCGCCCACTGAAGAGCACCGTCGGATCCACCGGGCCAATGCCGTAACGCCGTTTGACGCCTCCGGGGTCAATGAAACCGTCGAATTTGTGGACGGGCACGCCGTTGTGGATAGCCCAACATTTCCAGTCCGGCAGATTATACATCCACATCAGTTCGCCTTTGAGAGCACCGCTGACGGCTATGACGCGGTCGGCGCAATAGGTTCCATGCCGTTCGTGGTCGCGAATCCGCGCCGAAGTGCCGTTCCAAAAATTGTTCCCGCAGCGGCCGTATTCGGTCGAATGCATCGTGAGCACCGCCTTGCTGTCCCAGCGCGCCTGCTTTATCCAGACCATGGCGTTGGATGCCAGCCAGTCGTGCGCATGAATTATATCAAAATGGCCGATGTAACTTTCCGTCTGAAAAAAATGCCAGACGAATGAGCGACACATTTCCTGGATTTCATCCACGAAACTGCGGTTCAGGTTGTGCGGGCAGTAGTGATACCACACTCTGTCAATCCGGTTGCAGCCGCCAGCACCGTAACCGGGCCGGGTGAAGACATGCACTTCGTGGCCGCGACGTTCCAGAGCCGCCGCCAATTCCGTGACGTGCGCCGCAGTTCCTCCCACCGCCTGCGAGTGCAGCGTCTCCCAAGAAAACATCCCGATTTTCATAGCTTCATGCCATTAGTAACCGCCTTCGAGCCGTCATCTTTTTCAGCTCAGGCTCGTCGCGTGCTCCTTGTTTTAATTTCCTCTTTTGTAACTTCCCTACAACGATCGGTGTTACTGAAATTCCCTCAGCCATTGGCTTTGGTGGAGTCAGAAGAATACTGAAGGGAAGCCTCATTGCATTCGATTGCCAGCCAATGATCCCAATATACGTTCCCTCGGCGCGGTGTGCCAACCAGGATGTCCCGTTCGGAGCGCTCCGCGCCCGGTCGCCACCTAGGTTCTTCGAGGATTCGGGAAACCATTTTTGCCAGATGTGTCGAACTCGTTTGCTATACAAAAAATTGGCGTCGGAATTCGAGCGCCATAAATTTACTGCTTCCGCCCATTCAGGGCTCCGCGCGATTGGCCCGCGGCGGCGTTCCTTGTCTTCTTCCGCCGCCGCAGATTTCCCCGCTTACTCCTTGGGCAAGGTGATCAGCAATTCGTGGTCTTTCCGTTCGACTTGCATCTGGCTGGCTTTGACCGGCGTGGGCAGTTGAATTACCTGTTCATATTGGCCCCATTGCGCAATGCTCATCGACGTTTTATTCTCAACTGGCCCTTGGATTTGTTGGTTGCTGACATCCACCTTCAGCGTCTGGTTGTTCAATTTCACGTTCACGTCGGAGACTTTGGTGTCCGGCAGAAATGCACGTACGAGGTAACGATCCTTCAGGTCCTCGACACTCAACGAGAGCGAGTAAGTGGGATTCACCATCATGCGGCTGAATGGAGGCTCCGCGCGAAACTCGGCGGACATCTGGCTGAACATTTTGTCCATCTGCATCTGCATGTCGCGGATTTGTTGGAACGGATCCCAGGCCTGCACCGTGGCGTTTGTACCCGACGCAATTGCGGGGGACGGCTGGTTCACGGCCTCGCTGGTGTTCTTATCGGCAGTCGCAGCGCCCTTTTCAAGTTCCGCTGCGCCGACGCCGATGCCCAACCCTGCCACGAGTGCGATAAGCCCGGTGACAACTGTTATTTTGTTGGTTGCATTCATAAACGTACATTCCTTTCTTTGTTGTTGTGGAGTGAGTAAAATATTTCAACGCGTGTTCCTGTGCGCTTCAATCCACGTTCAATTCATTGATCACTTCCCTGGCGCCGCCCTCGCGGGCATCGCGGTCTGCTTCTTCATAGCCGATCCACGATCCGACTGTCCCGGTCAGCCTGGCCACTCCGCCTTCAACCTGCACGGTGATGTCATTGCGATGAACAAAGGGACTCCAGAAGAATGCGCGCTCAATATCCTTTTTGATTTGCGCATCAGACCTGTGTGGAGACAGCCCGAACGTTTCGAAATCATTGATCGGCTGGTTATGGAAAAAATATTCCGGCTCTGGCGCGGGTGTCAGATAGTTCCTGATTTCCACAATGCCCCGGATGCGCGAGGCGACGTCATACGCTTCGGCTTTTTGCGAGAGTGAATCCACCGTGCCGTTCAGGTAAGCGATGTGACCCACAACGGCGGTCTGAATATTCGCGCCGGCAAGGGCCGGATCCCAGTGCAGTGCGGCTTGCAACCCCTTGTCCGCCTCGGTGTCGCTGGGCATGTTCATGCTCGGCCGCACGGCCAACACATTGTCTACCCACGCCACGCCGACGATGTTAAAGGCGTCTTGCCCGGCGGAACTTTTCGCCTTCAAATTCTCGACGGAGCCGTCGAGAATCGCGGTGTGATCTTCCACCGTGACAAAAATCGTTCGGTCGAACGCCGACACGCGCGGGTCATTGCGCAGCGCAAGCCTGATGGCCTGCGCTATGTCCGAGTCGGTTCGCTTCGCATGCTGGCTCCACTGCCGCCAATGGTCGTGGAATGTTGGCACCACTTTCAAGCCCCTAGGGTCAACGGCTAGTACGCCGCTGACTTCGGCATCTTGTTTCGCCCGCGTTTTTTGGCTGGCGCTGGCTACGGTGCCGGCGAGCATGACGCGACCCTTCTGCACCGTCACTTGAATGGGCAGATCATCAAGCCAAATGTCCCAGTGCAAAACTGATCGGACATCCGCGGCGATTTCCGCATCGGTCCGCCGGCCCGCGTAATTCACGGTCAGTTCGTTCCTGATATATTTGACTCCCGGGACCGCCTCGGCGACTCTTTGGGCCAGTTGGCTTTCCGCGAGGGAGCCGACCTTGCCGGTCAAGGTGACCTCGTTGTCCATCACGGACACCGCGATCTGATAGGAGGTCGTCGCGGGATCATTCAACAGCGCCATCAGAACATCTTTGCGGATGTCTTGATCGGGACGGACCTCGGGCGTCACCACAGTGAGATCCACCACGCCCAAAACGCCGCGCACACTTTCGGCTATGTGAACGGCGCGCCGTTTGTCCAAGATATTGTTGACGGAACCGGACAAGGTGACGATCCCCTGGCTGGTGTTCACGTCCAGATTGTTGGGGAAAGGGGTCATTTCAAAATGCAGATACGATTTGACAGCGGACGTAATGGCCTGGTCGTTGGAAAATAATTCCCGGGTGGGCTTGGCCCTCGCCGGCAACGTAACCGCTATCAGAACAACCGCGGCCAACAGCAGCCATGCCAGCCGCTTGCCTTTCGGAATCGCGCGGTTCTCCCACTTTCTGTGATTCGACAGCCTCAGAGTGCGCCTCGCTTTCACCGTTTTTTGTTACGTGCCGCCGCGGTCATATCCGCCTCGGCAAAATCGTCAACCCTTCGTCATGTAAAAACTCCTCCTTTTCGACCGTGCGGAGAATTCGCGGCGCATCCTCAGCGCCAAAACGTATTTTTTCGAAACAGCTGCATTCATGCCGGCTCAACATTTCCTCCTCGTCGGCTTTCCGGCAATGAGCAGTGACAATGATTTTTGATCAGCGATCGGCGGCAGCCGGTTGAGAAAAATACTGATGCGGAATTTCAGCGCCCCTCTTGCGCCGGCGAGTTCAACCCGGTAAGCCGCCGGGCCGCACAGCAATGACCGTCGCTGGAAATGCCAGCGAGGGCTAATCCACAAAGCCAAAAATTGGCGGCCGGAGGCCGCAACGTTTGAACGGCCTTTCGCCCTGCCATGGAAAGCAAGGTCGCCATGAGTTCGAGAATCCTGTCAAGCGGTTCCGACGTGGGTGGCAGGACTATGCTGGGTGGGGCCATGCCGGCGCCAATCCGGAACAGCAAGGAGCCGCTCGGCTGAGGCGAAAAAGGCCTGTCCGGCCCCGTCCCGCACGGCTGGTCGTAGGAGAATTGCCCGGGGATGGTGAAAGAGCAAAACCGTCTTGAGCCGGTCCACCTGGGAATTGGGGGTTAAACAGGGAAATTCGGGCGGGGTATTCCGTTCGGTTAAGAAAAATTCGGAGGCGCCTACCGCAATTCCCGCGGTAAAAAAACGCGAGATCACCGATTGTTCGCGCCTTTTTCGCCGCGTAGCGTTGTGCTCGAAGGGCAACGTAATGTTGCGCGGCCAGGAAGGTTCTGGCCGTTCATAAAAATAAAACACGGGAGAACCCGCACAAGTGAAAGGAACAATATGAGCATGATGGCTGAAAGAGAAATGGAGCAAATCGGCAAGACGCGAGGCGCCGAGAACCACGATCACGACCTGATCCACGAGTTGAGCAAGCGGCTCGATGCGTTGTGGCGTTATGACCAATACATTGCGAATGCCGAGCACGACGAGCAACTGCACGCCTTTTGGGAACAACTGAAGGTCCAGGAACAAAAAAACGTTAGGCAGTTGAAACAATTCATCGCGAAACACGTCCAGAAGAATTGTTTCTAATTTGGGGCAAATCGGGGAAGGGGCTGAAGATCAAGGAGGAGGCCCTTTCCCTTACTTCCACTCACGCCGGGAAAGCTATTTGACTGTAAAAGTGAAATCGTGCGTCACATTGCTGCTCTCGACTTCAATCCCGGCGGTCTGACTGCCCAGTTTACGATGGTCGGCCACGAGCGTGTACTTGCCGGGCGGCACATCCTTGATGACGAATCTTCCGTCGTTGTCGCTGATGGCAAAATACGGATTATCAAACACACTGACCCACGCGAACATCCATGGATGAATATCGCATCGGAATGTGATAAACATCTCCGGCTTGGGGAACGTGTAATGCAAATCCGCGGCGCCGGGCATTTGCACATCGTTGTGCGACGGATTGCCGGGCACCGTCGGCGTGCAATGGATGTTGTGAACACAATGGTCGGAATTTCTCACCGTGAGTTTTTGGTCCGTCTGAATCGCCAAAATCGTCGGCGTGTAAAGGCAACCTTTTTGGTCGAGCACAACGGCCGGCTGGCTGGCGCCGGCGGACTTGCCAGTGATGTCGGTGCCGTTCGCATGCTGGAGATACACCACCACGTCAGCCAATTCGCCGCTTTTGCCGACAACATAAAATTTCGTCGTCGGTGTATTGGTGTAGCACGACGCGCAATAGGAATTTTGCATTAGCGGCGTGTAAGGCACCTCCGCTGGCGGCGTGCCTTTGAGCGTTATGGCGCCGGTGATGTCCGCGGCAAAAGCAATTTGGCAGGCGACAAGAAACCCAGCAACCAGCCCGGCGGTAAAATGTTTCATAAATCAAATCCTCGCTTTTAATCGTTTTGGCCCGATCAATTACCCAATGCCGCCTCGATTGCGAACTCTGGCGCTTCTATGGGAGGAGCATCACTTCGTCATGCCTCCCATGTTGGTCATTATTTGGTTCGTGTTGGTTTTCATTTCGCTCATCATGTTGGTCATCGCCCCGTGCATCGTGCTCGTCGCGTTAGTCGCCATTTCTTTCATCCCGCCGGCCATCTCGTTCAGGTTGGTTTTCATTTCGCTCGCATTGGTGGCGGACAGGGAAGGCGTGCTCATGGCGTTTGCGCCGCTTTCGTTGGTTGAGGTGCTTTGATGATTGCAACCGCACAAGGCGGCCAGGGCGACGCCCAGGAGAAATCCGGCTCCGCAGCGTTGATCATTGGCTTTCATAATTCCTTTCATTCGGTTCCGCGCCCGGTCGGGCAGGGAATGTGGCCAAGCTCGGGGGAAGTCCGCCGTTCCGCAAGGCGGCAAGACGGCTGAATTTCGATGCGAAAAATACCCGCCCGTTATGAGAGAAATTCCGTCTCCTTCATCAGTCAAAATCGGCCGACGCAGACGCGCAAGCGGTTTGCAATCCGCCGGGGTTGCGCTAGGCTTTGGTTACCGATTTCGCGGCACCGGAGGTTCGGGTCTCCAATTGCCGGCAGGCTTGCCCGTCAAACCGCCCAACCGCAGGATCAAAAGACTGGCTTGTTTAAGGGGAGCGCTTATGCAAAATGTTTCGGCCAACGCGCGAACCACTGATGTGGATGCTGATGACGCGCGGCGTTTTCGACGGGGCAAAACGCAAAGGGAACTTTTTGATCCGTTGGCGGCACAACGCCGGAGGAATGCCGCGCCCGACCATCACAAACACCTCCACGATTTCGAGCCGGTCGGCTACTTGACGCTGGATCACCCCGGCGTGATCCGGGAAATTGACGCCACCGGGAGGCAGTTGCTGAAGCGCCTTGACAAATCGCCATCCGGCCTGCCGTTCATTCAATTCGTCGCCGAACCCGACCGCCAAAAATTCCGCGACCATCTTCGTCTCTGCCGCGAGAGCAACCGCCGCGTGAGCACCGAGTTGCGGCTGGCGCGCCGGCGCGGCGCGACCGTGTGGCTGGAGTTGATCAGCCTGTCCGCCTTGCCGGAGGGAGGTGATCAAGCCGAATTTCGTTGTGCGCTTCTGGATGTCACCACGCGGAAGCAGGCCGAGCAGGCCAGACAGGATGACGGAATACGCCTTCGCGGCGTGGCCAATTCCCTGCCCGCGCTGGTCTGGATTTGTGACGCGGACAAGCGCTGCACCTATTTCAACCAGCGCTGGCTGGAATTCACCGGCCGCCGGATTGACGAACAACTGGCCGCCGGCTGGACGGCAGGAATCCATCCGCGCGACCGGTACCGCAGTTGGAAATCGTTCCGCGCATTTTTTAATGCGCGCGCAGAGTTCAAGATGGAATATCGCCGGCGGCGGCAGGACGGTGAATTTCGGTGGGTGCTGGATAATGGCGTGCCGCTGTTCGGCCCGGCCAGAGAATTTCGCGGCTATGTCGGCTCCTGCATGGACATCACCGAGCACAAGCGGATGGAGGAAGCGCTGGCCGAGGCCCGCGACCAAATGGAGGAGCGGGTGTTCCAGCGCGGGCGGGATTTGGAGCAGGCCAACGCCAAACTGCTGGCCGAGATTCAGGAGCACCGGCTGGCCGAACTTGCCTTACGGGAGAGCGAAGAAAGACTGACCGATTTTTTCGAGCGGTCGCCCTTGGGGCTGGTCTGGGCCGGACCGGAGGGGCGTATCTGCCGCGTGAATCAAGCCTGGATTGAACTGGCCGGCCGCTCACGTGCCGAATGTCTCAAACACCGCGCCGGGGAATTTTTCACGGAACCGCAAGCCGCCGCAGATTTGTTGCGATGTGTTCGGAGGGGCGAAGTGGTTCGCGACCTGCGGTTGCGCATCCGCCGCCGCGACGGTGACATCCGGCATTGTTTGGTGGATGCAGACGGCCTGTGGGAACACGGCCGGTTGATTTATTCGCGCTGGTATGTCCGGGATATCACGCCGCGGGCGCGGCTCGAGCGGGAAATCCTACTGGTGGCCGAGCGCGAACAGCGCCGGATCGGCCGCGACCTCCACGACGACCTGTGCCAGCAGTTGACGGGCATTGAATACCTGAGCCAGTCGCTGGCCCGGCGATTGTCAGAGCGTTCGGTGGTTGGCCCGGCGCGCGCGCGGGAAATTGCCGGCATGGTCCGCGAGGCCATCACCCGTACCCGCGAACTCGCTCGCGGCCTGGCACCCGTTCAACTCGAAAGCGGAAGTCTGATGGGCGGCTTGCGAGATTTGAGCCGGCGCACCCGGAAATTGTGGGGCATTGACTGCCGTTTCATTTGCCCCAAGCCTTTCTTGAACCGGGATGACGTTTTGAATGTCCATTTATACCGGATTGCACAGGAGGCGGTGGCCAATGCCGTCAAGCATGGCCTGGCCAAACGCGTGACGATCCGTTTGACGCGCGACAAAAACCGGTTGGAGTTGGCCATCGAAGACAACGGCGCCGGAATGCCGGCGTGTGTGCGCGCCGGGAAGGGCATGGGATTGCACGTGATGCAACATCGCGCCAATGTCATTGGCGGAACGCTGTCGGTGAGGCGAAATCGCCGCGGCGGCACCTCCGTCAAGTGCATCGTGAAAAACGGCAGTGGCGTCGCGCCGTCGAATGGAGAATTATGAAATCAGCAAAACATCCCGTTGCCGCAGACGACAGCCGCCGTCGTATTTTCGTCGTGGAGGACCATCCCATCACACGGCACGGTCTCGTGACCTTGATCAATCAGGAAGCGGACCTGCAAGTCTGCGGCGAGGCCGACGATGCGGTTCGTTCACTTGAAACCATCAAGACGCTCAAGCCGGACATGGTGTTGGTGGACATCACGCTGCCGCGCAAGAGCGGGTTGGAGTTGATCAAGGAATTGCGGTTGTGGATTCCCAAGGCGCATGTCCTGGTGCTCTCCATGCACGACGAAAAGCTTTACGCCGAACGCGTGCTGCGGGCCGGCGGCCATGGTTACATCATGAAAAGTGAAGGCGGTGAAAAACTGCTCCAAGTGATCCGGCACGTGCTCGCGGGAAAGACGTATGTCAGCGAGGCCGTTGCGAGTTGGATCGTGGACGCCTTTGCCGGACGGCGCAAAAATGGCAGTGATTCATCGCTGGGGCTGCTCACCGACCGCGAATTCGAGGTTTTCCAGCTCCTGGGCCAGGGCTTGCCTTCCACTGAAATCGGCCAGCGCCTACATCTCAGCCCCAAGACTGTGGACTCACACCGCTTGCACATCAAAGAGAAACTCAATCTTCACAGCCTGCCGGAACTCATGCGCTACGCCGTGCGCTGGGCGGCGACGGAAGAAAGGCTTTGACGTAGCGGCACGCCGCGGTTCCGCATCATCAATATCCACCGTGTCGCCGAAGCAGCTTCAGGGAAGACCGCACGGCGTGTGAGAAAGTTGCCGATGCGGAATCAGCATCGGTCCCGATGGAAACAACCAATAACGGGCGGTAGATTCAACCCATGAGCGTGCAAACGATCAAAGCAATTTCAGCCAGGCCGGAGAATCAATTGGCGCCCGTCAACATTTGGATCCGCTTGATTGCGCCAACAACCACAGCTTCTCTGATTTGCATAGGCCAGCCCGTGCGAATCAAATTTGCGGACGGCACATTGGGGGGAATGCTTTATCTTCCACCCAACGCGAACCGGATGGTGATTTTTGTCCACACCTCCTCTAGCGCGTGCCTGAAGAACCGCAACTATCGGCTGGCACAATATCTGGCCGCCAGAAATTTCGGCATTTTGCGGGTTGAAATGCACACCGGACGGGAGCAAGTGGAGAATCGTTTCTCCGGCGACGATCAATACTGTCCCACACTCTTCGCGAAACGTTTGCTTTTGTCCGTGCAATGGCTGCACCAGCAACGCGGTCTTGAGAATTTTCCTGTCGGATTTCTTGGTTTTGGGCCGGGGGGCACGGTGGTGTTGATGGCGGCAGCCGCACTTGCTGCCACCATTGATGCCGTAGTATCTGTTGACGGACTGCCCGATCTGGTTGCCGACCGGCTGGCATGCATCCGGGCCGCCACCTTGCTGGTCGTGAGCAAAGGCAGCAATCTGCAATGGCGTTTGAATGAAATCGGGTACGCGCGACTGCGTTGCGAAAAGAGATTGGCAGCAGTGTCAGACGCAAGGAACTCTCCCAGTGCCACGGGATCGGACAGGATTGGTAACTTAGCCGAAGACTGGCTTCAACACCACCTGTTCCCGCAAAAGACCGTGGCGCGAAGTCAAAGATTTTCAGAACTGAAGAATTCCACCTTCAACGACGGGGAAAAAACAACCAAAGGATTTCGATATGCAAACGACCGAATTCATTAAGACATCGGCAAAACCAACCGCGGGAAAATCCGCGCGACGGACGGCGGCAAAACCGCGAGCCGGGCAAACCGTCCACTTCGAGTTGATCAATCCCTCCGCGAGCAAGGTCTGTGTGGCGGGAACGTTCAATGACTGGCGGCCCGACGCGGGCGAAATGGTTCGCGTTGATGATGGGAAGTGGGTCAAGGAGCTGGCGCTGGCACCGGGCACTTATGAGTATCGCCTGGTGGTGGACGGGAAATGGATGCCCGACCCGCAGGCCAACCACGGCGTGGTAAATCCGTTTGGCGAAAAGAATTCACTGCTGACCGTGTTGTAAAACACAGCGGCAATGTCATGCTGAGAAAGTATTGTTTTCGCGGCTAAACGATTGAAAATAAGTTTATGAAGGCCAAACGAAACATTTCAGCGCCACGGCGGTTGCTTCGGCGGCGTGTCCTGCTCGTCAATGGCTTGACGCACTGGCGCTACGCCATTCGGAATCGAATCAACCGGACGCGGGACCTCAAGGTTTGCGGCGAAGCGAACGGTGAACAAGCCGGACTGAGCGAAATCGAGCGTTTGCACCCGGACGTGGTGCTCACAGAAATTATGCGTCCGCAGGACTTGGCGTTCATCCGCGAACTGCACCGGAGGTATCGTCACCTGCCGATTCTGGCCTTCTCTTTTCGAGACGAGGAAGCGTATGCGCCCCGGGTGCTGGAGGCCGGGGCGCGGGGTTATCTCATGAAGAGCGTTGACGGCGACACCCTCGTGGCGGGCATCCGCATGGTGCTCGCCGGGCGCGTGGTTTTAAGCCGTGTCATGTTGGTCCGCCTCCGCGGGAAGAAATTAGGACAGGATGCAATCCACAACGGAATGCAACCCGCGAACTGAATATCTAACCCGCCGGGATTTGTCGCTTGTCGTTCAAGCGGCCGAGAAGGCCCCTGCCTTCGACTGAAGCAACTGCCCGAACGTTTTCGCATCCATCGTCTCACGCTGCAACAGTTCGCGCGCAATGGTTTCGAGGTGGCCGCGGTGCGTTTGCAGCAGTTTCTTGGCGTCGGTGTAAGCGCCGTCCAAATTTTTTACTTCCAAATCAATCTCGCGCGCGGTCCGTTCACTGCAATCGCGTTGCGCCGCGCCGACGCCGACGAACATTTCCACAAAATCGCTGCCGCTGATGAGAAAAAACGGCACCTGCGCCTCGTCGGCCACCGCGCGAGCCAGCAGCGTTTTGCCCGTGCCCGGCGGGCCGATGAGCAGAATGCCTTTGGGAATGGTTGCGCCGAGTGCTTTGTAACGGTTAGGGTCTTTCAAAAACGCAACGACTTCCTGCAAATCGTGTTTGGCCTCGTCATAGCCGGCGACGTCGCTAAAGGTGACTTTTGCAGTTTCTTCCGTCATCAACTTGGCATGGCTTGTGCCAAAGCCCATAAACGACTGGGTGAGTCCGCTCATGCGTTTGGCCAGAATCCGCCCCACCAAAAACATCAAGGCAATCGGCACAACCCAAACCCAAAAGAATTGCGACAAACCGCCGGACACGCGGCCAGTGTAAGTGATGTGCGCTTTTTCCAAATCACGAACCAGATTCGGATCGTCCACGCGCACGGTTCAAAAGCCGGTCAGTTGGGAAGTTGGAGCTGAAGCGACGTAAGTTGCGGAAAGAAATTGGTTTGACGATTGAAGTGTCTGATTGGTTCCCGCGTTTGCCACGACAGCATTGGATGCACCAGCCGGAAGGCTGTTGGTTTGTGGCAGAATTTGACCGGTAATTTCGTTGGCACTGACGACCAGGTTGGTCAAGCGTCCGTCGGCCACGAGCGCGCGAAATTCGCTGTAAGGGATGTTCTGCATGAGCGCCAGCGGCGATGCTTCGCGATAAAGCCAATAGAACGCGAGGGCGATGACAATATACCAAATCAGCCATTGCCGTGGCCCAGACAGCCAGCGCGTGAGTTTTTGCGGCGGGCGCGGTTCGTTGTCCGAGCCGTCACGCGGGAACAGACTCGGCGGGTGCCCATTCATAATAGCAGCCACTTGAACGGGCGCGCGGTCAACCGCCACGGAATGTAGTGTCCACGCTGCGCGAGTTTCACCGTGTAGATGCTTTCGCGGGAGAGCAGTTTTCGGAGACCAAAGCTGATGGCCACCGTGAGAATCATCGGTACGACGAGATAGTAGTCGCGGGTCATTTCGAAAATCATCACGACGGACGCCAGCGCCGCGCCGGTCGCGCCGCCCACCACGGCGGCCATGCCCACGGCGGCGAACACCGCGGGGTTGACGCCCAGATTGGGAAACCACCGCGCCAGCAAAATTCCGTAAGCGCCGCCGAGCGTTGCCCCCAGAAACAGCGCAGGTGAAAAAACACCGCCCGACGCGCCGGAACCGAGCGTCAAGGAAGTGACAAACAGTTTCAGTGCGAACAGCACGAGCAACAGCGACAGCGATAATCCGGCATTGGACAAGACGTCCTGCACCACGGCATAGCCGACGCCTTCGACATAATAATGCCCGCCGCGGGCCATCAACGCATAGAATATCAGCCCTGCTCCGAACATCCCCGCGAGATGCTGCCAGAAATATCCTCCGCGCGACCATCGCTCAAAGAAATCCTCGCAGCCGGTAACGGATTTGATAAACATTGTCGAAGCCAGTCCCGCCAGCACGCCGAGAACGACGCAAGCCAGCAGCAGAAACGAAAGCGATGCGTTGCCGGAATCGTGAATGACAAACGATGGATTTGCGCCGAAGAAAAACCGGCCCACGCTCGTAGCGGCCACGGTGGCAATCGCCAGTGGTGCGAACGTGCGCACGCTGATTTCGGGCAACATGGTTTCCAGGACGAACAGAATGCCGCCGATCGGCGTGCCGAAAGTCGCGGCAATTCCGCCACCCGCGCCTCCGGCGATCAAGACAATGCGCTGCCAGGTGGGGATGCGCAGCCGTTGCGCGACCGTCGAGCCGAACGAAGCGCCGATTTGTATGATCGGGCCTTCGCGACCTGCAGAACCACCGCTGCCGATGGTTAGCGCGGACGCGAGCGCTTTGATGAGTGCGACCACCGGACGAATTTTTCCATGGTGGTAATAGATTGCGTCCATGACTTCGGACACGCCGCGGCCTTTAGCTTCGGGCGCAAATTTTTTGACGAGGAACACCACGCCCGCCGCGCCAATTACCGGCGCGAGAATGATCCAGGAGCCCCACGGACCCGGCGGCGTGTGAAGAATGGCGTTGTAGGTCAGGGAAAATGTTCCGAGAAAAAATAGGTTGTGAACGAACGCAATCAGTCCGCGAAAAACCACCGCGCCGAATCCCGCCGCGACGCCCACACCCACCGCCAGCAGCGAAAGCCAAAACGGCTTCAGCGGCCGTGGACGCGCGGTTGGATTCATCGTCGTCAAAAACGTTTAAGCGTTGAAACGGCGCGGGCGGAAAAACCCTTTAACACATCGCGGTTCACTGCTGTAACGAATTCAATGGTTCATTTGCAGCACCACAAACAGACTGACGCCAGCGCGCGTGACGCGCAGCAACACCTGGTTTTTGTGTTTTGCCTTGGCCAGCGCCTGCTCGAGATCATCCATGCTGGCGACGGGCTGATGGTCAGCCTCCACAATCACGTCACCTGTCTGCAAACCGGCGAGTGAGGCCAGGCTGCTTTCATTCACGTCGGTGATGACAGCGCCTTTTTCGGCGTTCACATTGTATTGTTTTGCGAGGTCCGGCGTCAGCGTTTCTACTGTCAGTCCCAGTTGCGACAACAAATTCGCGCCGGCCTGCGAGGGTGCGGCGGCCGTGGCCGACTGATTACCGATCGTGGCAGTCAACGTTTCCGTTTTTCCGTCGCGCAGGATTTGAATTCTCACTTTGGTTCCCGGCAACGTGCTGGACACCAAGTTGCGCAACGCGTCAACGCTGTTGACGTCCTTGCCGTTGTATTGAATCACCACATCGCCGTCCTTCAGTCCGGCCTTTTCGGCGGCAGAATCTTTGTTCACCTGGCTGATCAGGACGCCTTTGGTTTCGGACAAACCAAATTGTTTGGCGAGGTCAGGCGTCATTTCCTGGATGACCACGCCCAACTGGCCGCGGATGATCTTCTCGCCTTTGATCAGTTTCGGCAGCATGGCCTTGATCATGTCGCTCGGAATCGCGAAGCCCACGCCGCCGAACTGGCCGTCACTGGTGGCGATGGCGCTGTTCATGCCGATGACTTCGCCACGCATATTGACCAGCGGACCGCCGGAATTGCCCGGATTGATCGCTGCATCAGTTTGCAAAAAATCTTCGAGGTCGGCGATGCCCACGTCTGAGCGACCCGTGGCGCTGATGATGCCGCTCGTGACCGTCTGCAACAAACCGAATGGCGCGCCAATCGCCAGCACCAAGTCGCCGGGGCGCAGCGCATCGGAATCGCCGAGCGTGATAGTGGGCAGATCGGCGGGAACGTGGCCTTGGATTTGGATCACGGCCACGTCGGTCTTCGGGTCGGTGCCGACGATTTTGGCTTCAAATTCTTCCTTGTCCGCGAGCCGCACCTTGATGTCGTCCACGTCACGCACAACGTGGTAGTTGGTGAGGATGCGGCCTTGTTTGTCGAGGATCATGCCCGACCCCATGCCCTCCCGCTCGCCCCGGTACTGGTGCGGTTGCGGCATTCGTGGGAATTGGCCGTCGAAAAATTGCTGAAAGAAATTGTCGCCAAACGGAAAATTGAATTCGGGTTCAGTCATGGTGATTTTTTTCTCCGAATACACGCTGACCACGGCGGGCTTGACGTGGTCGGCCACCATGATGAATGCCTTGCTCAATTGTTCCGCCGGCGCGACCAACGCCGGGTCTATCGGGCCGGGTTTGAGGAGTTCCTCACCGGGCCTTTGTTCGGCGGCCACCAGGACGAGCAGTCCCACGGCCACAAACCAGCCCAAGCCCAAGGCCAAGCCGACGGCTTTGACTTTATTGCTTGTCATAAACGCTTCCCTTCCACCGCGCGGCGCGGAAGAAACTTTTCTCCTGACCGCGCGGCGCGAACGGCGCGTCCAGTGTCAAACCACGAACAGCGCGTCAAGCGACGAGGCTCAAGATCCGGCGGCTGATTGCAGTTCCACTCATCAGAACGGCTGTGGCCGTACAAAGCAGCGCCACCAGAGTCAGCACTAGGGGATAAAAGCCCACGAGGGCCAAAATTCCGAGAAGCCCCGCCGCCAAGCCGGTCAGCACTTGAGCGCCGGCCGCTGCGGCCACCGCTTCCCGCGCCACCTCGTCAATTCCTTCCTGGCTCCTGCCGTTGGTAATCTCCATGTAACTCAATCGTGCCGCGGCGCCGCTGCCGAGCAACAAAGCCCCGCCAAACACGATCGCCGCCACCGGCGGCAAAATCGTCGGCGCGATGCCCAGGAGGGCCAGAAGTCCCAGCACAACACCAGCGGCTCCCGCCATGAATTCCGCAGTCATGCCGCCGCCCAGGTCCATGACGTTGGTCACTCTGCCGCCGGCGCTCGCCAGCAAGCGCGAAAAGCGCGCGCCGACGGTGCCGCCTTCAAACAAGAGCGAAATGCCGATGCCAATCACGGCGACGGCGCTCAGGTCGGTTGGCAGGACCCTCGCCAGTCCCAGAATCGTCAGGATAATTGCGGCAATGCTGCCGACGCCTTCAATCATGGCGCCGCCAGCTACAATTTTTCTGTTACCTTTTGAGCCTGTTTCGGAAATGTCTCCATGTCCGTGTATGTGTTCAGCCGTGCCATTCATATTCTCTCCTTTCGTTAACGTGTTCCGGAAACCAGCTTTCGCTGGTTCCCCTTGCAACATAGGAGTACGCCAGGCGTTTCTCAACGGGTCGGGCATCTGACTTTTGATTGAGAAAAAAACTCATACGGCGTCGGAAATGTTCGCGGCGGACTGCCGCCTTCCGATGCTGAACGCACCGCGATTCACGTTGTCCATGACGGAAGAAAGTAGAAAGTCCGCGCTTCACGGCGCGACAAACAAGGAATGGGAAAGGAGTTAGACTATGAAATACAATTCTGTCACAAATCGGCTGACGATTTGCGTCGCGGCTGCGGGAGTGTTGGTAGCCGCCATGGCGGTGGCGGACCAGCCGGCGACCGGCAAAAACCACGAGCAATGTTATACCGGCAAGGTGACATCCGTTGACCCCCAGGAGCGCGTGTTAGATGTGAAAGGATGGTGGTTTCTGCCGCAAAAGCATTTTGACCTGGGCGCCGATTGCGCTTATGCAATGATGGGAGAAAATCCCGGCACGATCAATGACCTGCGTCCCGGAGAAAAAGTCGCCGTAAGCTATCAGGCGGCGGATGGCGTGCTGATCGCCGACCGCGTCACACAGCGGCCCATGCGCTACACCGGCACGGTCGAGGACATTGCCCCAAATCGGCACACGCTGACTGTGGCGCACAAGGAATTCCAACTCGCCGACGACTGCGCCGTGGTGTTGCACGACGATAGAAGCGGCACACTGGCCGCGATTCAGCCCGGCGACCACGTGACCGTGACTTACGAAACGCCGGACAACACTGCCACCGCGCGGGAAATCCGCATGACCAGCGCCTTGTTCACGGGCGACGTGACAGCCATTGACCTGAACACCCACACCGTCTCGGCCAAAACTGGATTTGAGGAAAAGCAGTTCCAGTTGGGGGATGATTGTGCCATTGTGATCCACGGCGAAACTGGCGGCACATTAGCGGACCTACGTCCCGACGAGAGGCTGCAATTCAACTACAACGACATCAACGGCATCAACGTGGTGAATCGCATTGCCCCGGCTCCGGCGGAGACTTCAAAATCCGCCTATCTTGGCCGGGCTGGACCCAACTTCGGTGATTGAGGACACGCGTATGGCTGAAGAACATCCGAACTAGTATACACACAAACCAGATGGAGAAAAACGCGGCAATCACCAAAAGCCCGATGTGCTGGTGCTTAGGATTTTCGTCCGGGTTTAGACCAGAAATCAGATCTAGTGGATGACGGCTTTGGGCAGCCTTGATCAGCAATGAAGTTGTTGTCACTTTTGCTGCAAGCGGGGATTATTCGCCTCTTGGACTTAATCATAAGTCACTTATTATAATTAAGTTGGAGCGGGTGAAGGGAATCGAACCCTCATCTCAGGCTTGGGAAGCCCGCATTCTACCACTGAACCACACCCGCCTGCGCAGTGCCTCGGCACGACTCGCCGGGCTGGCTAGTTTTTACCAGACCGGCGAC